>JBFWXW010000001.1:0-257431 GCA_050187075.1 Kofleriaceae bacterium
TCACCCGTCTGAGCGTCACAATTCTCGGATCATCTCTTCTAAACCTAGATCGTCGTACTCCGTACCCTCCGTTTTGCAGAGCGCCTTGGCACGCTCCAATGTAGCGAGCGCTTCGCTTCGACGTCCGCGTTTCCAGAGGCCATGCGCGAGTTCGTTGTACGCCAATGACAGGTCGGCTGCTGAGGCCACCTTTCCCCTAGCGATGGAATCACCCGGCTGAGAAGTTGCACGAAGCTCGTACCAAAGACGAATCTCCTTGCGCTTGTGGCGAACGACTCCTGCCCAATCAAGAAGCGCTTCGCAAATAAGCGCCCCATCTTGGTTTCCACGGATGGTGTTCATGAAACACGGATGTTTTGAAATCAGTCGCCGAAGCCGGTTGGCGAACATGCGAACGCGCACCGGGCTGGTGTTGGTGGCGTAAAGCCAGTATACGAGCTTGTCGTGCAAATATTGGGCCTCGTCTCGGTCATCGGAGAAACGCCGACGAGTCTTGGGTGGTCGCGCACGCTCATTGGAGGCTTTACTGTTTTTCTTTGAGCTTTTCTTTCGACCAGCGTTCATAGCTATCACCGTGCAGCTTTCTCTGCTCGTCAGTAAGGCCATTCCACTCTGCCCTGAGCTCCCGTTGACGAGCTTCCTTCGCCGCTTTGACCTTCGCATTGCGTTCGTTTGCCTTCTTCTTGTTCTGCTGCTTGATATGCTTCGGTCGATGACCGGGAGTGTGCTTCTTGGCACCGCCGGGTCCACGCTTGATGTCGGGTTTGGCCGTATTGGGCGCCGGTCGCGCCACCGGCCCGCCGTACGATTCATCTGCGGCCGTCGCAGTGCGTGAGCCAACGCCGGGAGAATCCGGGGGCGAATCAATATCTGGCGGAGGGTCGCCGGCCCCTTCCTTGCGCCACTGCTTGTACGATTCATAGAGGTCAACGCATCCGTGGCCTGCCGCGCTGCACCCTAGATCTTGGGCCCTGTCCGGTTCTATCTGCGACGTTATTGCTACCGCGGCACCCACGGCGATTAGAACGGTGGGGCCCAGAGCAATCGCCTCCTCGATTAACGTCGCCGCTGTCACTCCTTGTGCGACGGGTGTGGCTCCTGCAGGGAGCGCCAGAGTAGCCTGCCGGCCATCAGGATCGATATAGCGAAGCGTATTATTCAGACTCATCACGTACAGGCCACTACGCCTCGGACTCTTCCAAGCGGCATCTGGAGCAAAACGAGAAATAGGATCGGTTTGCGTCCAGGCAATCAATGTCTTGTCGTAATATCTGGCCCCATAGTATGAGAGAGTGGATACATCGTCCTCATACTTGTCATTCATCCGTCGCCTGTGGGCTGCCGTGCCGGCACCCGCGCCACCGGCGTTCGTCGCTTCGATGACCTCACCGAACGGCGCGTAGCTGAAGCTAGCGTTGATTGTTCCGCCGTGGTCGACGGCGGCGATCGTGTTGCTCGCCAGCCCATGGAACTGGTACTCGATGGCAGTCGTAGTATTGGCGGTACGGTCCACCCGCGCAACGGGCGTTCCGAGCGAGAGGTGTGAATACACGTGCGTCAATGCGCCGGTGCTGTCGTAGTGCGCTTGCGTATCGCCATTGAACCAGATCATCTCGGTCTTGGTGCCGAGGTTGTCTCGCTTGACGATCGCCATGCGTTGCCCGGATCCGTCGTACCAATACTCTTCGCTGCCCTGAACAACGCCGTTTAGCTTCTTCGTGGCGCGACGCAGCTGGTCCTTTCCATCGTAGACATACTCGGTCAATTCGCCGGCGCATGTTGGCGTTGTCACTGTGCCGTAGCAGCGTGACGTCTGATTGCCGGCGCCGTCATATGTGTAGCTCGCGTACGGCAGTCCAGTATCGACCGGGCCGGCATTGATAAGCGCGGTTATCTGTTCGGGATCTGCGCCTCCGTACTGGTACGTGACCTCGCGCGGTCTGACCTCGCTGCCCGCAGGTGTGCTGGTTTGCTCGATCGTCGCGGTAACGAATCGGCCAGCATCGCCGTAGTAATAGCTGGACTCGAAGTATCCAGTCGTCGTGGTCTCATTGGCGCTCGTGAGCTGATGGCGCGGGTCGTAGCCGAACGCGAAGGTCTTCGAGCTCGCGCCGAGGTAGTGAGTCAGTGTGCTTGGATCGTCGTTCCCGAAGTAAGCCAAGTCCTGACGCACAACTTGGGTTGGACCTGGCCCCTTCTGGACGACCTGGCTGGTCACGCGGCCGAGCTTGTCATACGTCCAGTTCGATTCGACGAACGTCATGGCGCCGGACGTTGTGGTCTTCCGGTTAGTGACGAGACCAGCGACGTTGCGCGTCTGCACGGCGATGGTCGCGTTCGGCTCGCCGGTTCGAGTTACGAAGACCGAGTTTGGCCGCCCCGCGGCATCAAGGCGAACCTCACTGGCGGTGCGATTGTTACCGCCGACCTGGTCCAGGTATGCGCTCGAGAATAGCTGGCCATCGACGTAATAGCGCTGCTGGAACTGGCGAGTGATCGATGGGAAGCCAGCGATCGAACCTGTCTGCGTGGTCGTCGTCCGTTGCCCCTGGCTGTTGTTGGCCAGGTTGATGTTGATCATCTCGGTGCCAGCGCCTGGGGCGAAGGTACGCCAGTAGCGCAGCCGGCCCACACGGTTGGGGCCGTAGTCCCAGATGAACGTCTCGGTGCCGGCCCCGAACAGTGCCTGATCCGCTACCGAGAGGTTCCGTTGGCCGATGGACCGGGACACCGACCGATCGAGGTCGTCGTACGACGTCGTCGTAGTGAAGTTCGGCTGATCGAGCGCGCTGGTCCATCCTGGGACGAGCTCGGCGATCACGTTTCCGTTCTTGTCGTAGGTGTAATTCCACGTCCGTGAGCCACGCGTAATAGCGGTGCGGTTTCCGGCGAAGTCGTGGGTCAATGCCGTGACGTTCATCTCTGGATCGGTGATCTGTTGAACGTTGTTGTCCGGTCCGTAGCTGTACAGCGTTGTCGCCCACGATGCGGGGCTAGATTCGAGCTGTTCGTCTACTTGGATCAATCGGCCAAAGTCGTCGTTTAGCGTTCGCGTGACGGCCGGGAGTCCGCCAGCACCTCCAACGTATTCGCTCGTCGTTGTGGTGACGCCATCATAGGAAATATTGACGCCGCTCTGGTTCGATCCGGGTGCGGCATCTGGGCGACGAATTCCGATCGGACGGCCAAGACTGTCAAACGTGTACGTGTACGAGACAGTGCTGGCATTGTTCACCGAAGGGTCGGGAACTGTCACACTGCCGAGTGTTCCTGCGTTTGTGTACTGGAACGTCGTAATGGCATCGAGCGGAGCCGAGCCATTGGCGTATAACGTCGTCTGGATCGGACGACCGAGCCCATCGAGCTCCGACTTATCCATGCGCCACAGCATCGTGCCGCTACTGGTGAGCTTGTACGCCTGCTCGTGCGTTACCGAGGTGGGCGTTGATGACGTAGCAAAACTTGTGTCGTTGTACGAGTTCTTTTCTACCAGGTAGAAGTTGAAGGTCGTGCCCTCTTCGCTGAACGTGTCCCAGCGTTCTATTGTTCGGCCGAGTCCATCGATACGAATCATCCCCTTCTGTTTCGGCTCGGTGCCACTCGGACAGTTCGGGGGAACGTTCAACGAGCACGGCGCTACGTTAGGTCCAGCCGTGAATAACTTCGTGCCGGTTCCATATTCGTACCCATAATCGAATTCGTGTCCGACCTCGTTGGTTTCCTTGATGACGAATAGCTCGCGGGAGTCATACGTGTAGGTCGTCTTGGTCGTACTGGCTGCGTTCTGCTTGGGCTTCCAATGCTCCAAGACATTCCCAGTATCCATGTCGAACACGCGTCGAGTGATCGCGCGATTGGCATCGACAGAGTCCACCCAGACCTCATCCGTCAGGGGGACGAGATAGTCGGTGTCCCAGGTCTTGGCAGTCTTTGAGAACATCGTCATCACGCCGCTCACGCGATGCTGGCCAGTCGTCGTCAGAGGGCGCAGCAAGTACACGTCCTCGTCCGCATGGAGCGCATACGTCGTTGCCGTCTGTCGGTCGCCATCCGCTGCGACGGTGCCAGCCTGCAGCAGCGAGCTCGTTTCTTGCCAGAGCAACGTCGTGCTCGCAGCACCGGGCATCGTGCTCGCAAGCTCTGTCAACGTGGAGGTCGTGCGCGTATACGCTGCGGCGGCCGATGGCGTGCATGTCGTTTCATCCTGACCATTCGCGCAAACAAGACGCTCAGTGACGATGGGATGAAACGTCTTGAGGAGCCCACCGAACAACGTCCGTTCCTCCCACGTCGTCTTGTCGATCGAGCGCACCTCGGTCGGCGCCTCCGCGGGAACCACGAGTGTCGCAATCAGACGACCACTCCAGTCGGGGTCGTAGCCATAACGCTGCACGGTCGTTGCGCCGCTCGGCGCGGTCGTCGTGACCTCCTCAAAACCTCGGAATGCGTAACGGCCTTGGTCGTCGGCGCCGTGGCGCGGATTGCTGTAGGAATAGCTCGTCGTTGACGTCGTTCCTGCGACGGTATCGACCACCGATAGTGACTTGACCACCCATTGCGTGCGCGGCATCGCCTTCGGGCGCCCGTCGCTCCAGGTCAGCGAGGGGTCCTGCTCTACGGTGGAGTCTTTGTCATGCATCCCAGCGTAGGTGACGTTGGTCTGCGCACCACGCGCATTCGCCACGCTGATCATCAGACGCGGGGGGTTCGCGTACGAACGATTGGCGCGCACGAATCCGGACGAACCCCAGTAGACGCCCTCGGCGATGCCGTCACCATCGAGGTCCATGAGATCGGAGGACAGCTCCCACATCAGCGCGTCCGGGCCGGTTTCTCCGCTTGGCGAGGCCGTCGCGGTACGCAACATGCCCGCGTTGTCGGCAAAGGCATCGAAAGCCACGCCCGGCGCGTTGAAATTACCTCCGAGGTTGAAGAAGGCAATCGGCCCTCCCGTGGGTGAGAACTGAACGACGTCAGGCCGGCCATCGACATCGAGATCCACCAGCCGAGTCTTCGCCATCGAAGTGCCTTCCTCGATCGGTTGATTGGGCACAACGCCAACCGGCTTGGTCACGTTGAGCGTGGCGTCGTTGCCAGGCTTGACCGCGTACGTGCCGGACAGGTACGGCGTTAAGACGCCTCCCGCGAGAAAGTCGGAGTTCGACGTGGCGTTCAGGTTGATGTTGGCATTGCCTTGGCTTTCGAGCTTCCAGTGATCAGGAAGCCCATCGCCATTCAGATCGACTAACCCTTGAGTGCTCTCGGAGGCGAGGCCCCACGTTCCGCCGACCTCACTGATCTTGTTGCCCGGCGCGGGTCGGGTAACGAACGTGTAGCGCTTGGTCCCAAATCCGCCAGTACCATCTCCGAGCCAAACGTAGTACGCCTGCGCGCCGGTTCCCGCCCGAAGGACAGCGTCGAGAAATCCATCACCGTCGAAATCGGTCACGGCGTAGTTGGTCGAGGAGATGCCTCGTCCTCCAAACGCCGAATCGCCGGTATCAGATTCTAGCGGGACCGGCGAATACTTGATGATCGGAGCCGACGCCAACACGCCGTTGCCTTGGTTCTTGTAGATGAACCACGGGAACAGCCCCTCACAGCGGGTGTATGGTTGCCTGGGGCCGTTCTGCTGGATCAGTGCATTGCAGCTGACGGTCGGCGCGGAGGCCACGCAGCTACTCACCGTGTTCCAGTTGATTGAGCACGGGAATCCCGAGCAATCGATCGCGGTGCTGATGCAGGTTCCGACGTCCTTGCAGCGGTCGACAGGGCTCGGACAGGCAGGCCAGTCAGCGGGGGATGATCCCCAAAAGTGCGGCTCCGGGAGCAGCGGGTTTCCGAACTCATCGAGCCCGTAGCCATGATCGATGTCGTAGCGCTGAATGTTTCCGTGCACGGCGGCCACGAGATCCACCAAGCCGTCCGCATCCATGTCGAGCCAGCGATAGGCGAGGGAGGTGCGCACCACGCTCGTCTGGACACCGGGGCACTCCTGCCCGCCGGGGCAATAGGTCGAGGGCTCGGTTGGATCACCACCGACGGTGCATGCAGGGTTCCCCGCCGTGTGACAGTAGCCGTACGGTCCCCCAGTCAGAACCCCAGTCCCAAGAGGACTGTTGCGAAACGCCGTCACCTGTCCATTGAGCGAGCAACCCTCGTAGTTCGGATAGCCGCGATCTGCGTGCGCCGCGCCGGCGGCCGTATACGTCGGTCCACCCCATTTCAGACGCGGGAACGCGATCGTTTCGTAGCCCGAAAATTGGGGATGTCCAGTCAGCGGATCCGGTCCGAGGTTGCGCTGCCATTGTCCTTGGCAAGACGCGATATTTCCGCTCGCATCAATCGAGTAATTGACCATGCGGTCGAGCAGGCCGTCGCCATCGAGGTCGAGCATCATCGCCTCGACGCTTGGCCCACGATCGTCGTTGCGTCGGTACCCCCATCCGAGATTATCCGGGTGGGCGAACCGGTGCGGACCAGACGTATCCACCCACGGAGTTCCATAGGAATGCCCCGGTCCTGGCGTGACAAGCGTGTTCGTCGCTGGCCCGTAGTCGAACGTGGTCGCAGGAAGATCGACTCGTGGCGAGTCGTTACCCCATGCGCTCTCCTGGATCGAGGTCAGCAGGCGTAGCGGTGCATGGAAAACGTTGCATGCCTCATCCGTTGCCGAATAGCTCAGCGTGATCAGTCGTGTGTGCTCTGGCGACCCGCCCATCGGGAATGCCGTCACGGTCACCGTTGCAAGCTTGCTTGCCCCGGTCACGAGCTTCTTGCCCATGGTGTAGCTGATCTGCGAGCCCGGATACTGACCATTACAGGTGCTGGTGGTCCATCCGAACTCCACCTTCGCGAACGACTGGGTAATGCCGGCATTCGCGTTCTGGCCCCACGTGATGTTGGCGATCCGGCACTCTCCGTCGACCGCCTGTTCGTAGTTGTAGAGGACTTGGTTTCCAAATGCGTCGGTGACACTCGTGAGCGGTGCATAACCGTCGCCGACGAGGCCCGAGCAGGGCCCGACGAGCGTTGACTCACCGAATAGGAGCGTCGTCCCGTCGGTCGTGAGAACTCGCCACCGCGGCCCCGTTCCTGGATTCAGCCGCTCGTAGCGCGCGAAGCTGGCATCGTTCTGTGCCCTGTACGTTTTGTAGACGCCCGCGGATGTCGGCTCGGTGACGGCGATCAGCGGACGTCCTCCCGCCAGCGAGCTGACGAACCGATCGTCGGCAGGCGCGTTCGCGCCTTGCGCAATCTCATCGATTGGATAATGGGTCCGCATCCGACCGTGGGAGGTGTCTTCGCGGATCTCCGGAATCGAGAGGCTCCAGCCGGCCGCGATGCCACCATAAAGCGGTGCTTGCGACGAATATGAAAGGGCGAGGCTCGGGCCCATGCCGTTACGTCCAGGCGGCACCACGATGGGATAGCTGTACTGAAACGCCCCCGTCTGCGTCGACACCGACGAGTCGCCGTCCTTGAGATCGGTGGCCTTCGGCGGATCCGAGCCGATGACCGGCGCTGGGCTCTGAAAGATGTCAGCCGGCGAGGCGTGTGCTGGTCGAATCTGGACCACTGAAAGCACGGCGAGCAGTGCCGCCGTGCCGCGAGTGAACGCAACACGGTAGGAAACGGGAGGTGTGCACCTGGATTTCATGTTGTCCTCCGAAGGACGAGCACGTCAGTTGAGATCCACAGGTTGTGGAATCAGCGACTCGAAGCGCTGCAGGCGGCAGCTGCGGCTGCATCGGTTGCCTTGAAGGCACAGTCGCGTTCGCGCTGACTCAACGCTTCGCAGCTGGAAGCGAACGATTCCCCCAACGCTTTGATCATCGCTTCCCGATGCGCCGCTTCGTCGACGTTTGCCTGTGCGACCCTAAGGTCGACCAGATGGTCACGAAGTCGCTCGCATTCGCGCTTGCGGCTATCGCCGTCATTGGAAGTGCAGCCTGCGAGCAATACACAGAAGATAACGAGCCCAGCGACTGTTCTCATGAGCCCCCCCAAAGGTTCACTATCTTGATCACGGAGGATCGAAAACAGCATTGGCTGCTGTTTGTTGCATCACCCCCTGGTCCGTGAATTGCCTGATGCCTTAGATTGGGTCGGCATGGGGTGCAGCTCATGACGAAGGACCGTGTGTTTCACAAGGTCCTCGTCGTCGACGACAACGACGTCTTCCTGAACCTGTTCGCACGAGCACTTGGTAACGAGCGGCCGCTTCGGGTGTTCACCGCGCGCGATTCAACGAAAGCACACGAGATCGCAGTTCGAGAGCGTCCGGAGCTCGCGATCATCGATTTGCGGCTCAAGAACGAGTCTGGACTCGATGTCATCCGGGCTCTCAAACTCGAGCTCCCGTCGACATTCATCACGCTTTGCTCTGCGTACGTTTCGAGCGAGGTGACTCTCGCGGCAATACGTGCAGGAGCGGACGACGTCGTTTACAAATCAGCCTCTGCGCGAGAAGTCCTCCTCCGCGCAGAAGGAACTGACCTGAGCATCTCCGACTTGGAGACGCCGAGCCTCGACCTCGTCGAGTGGGAGCACATCACGCGTGTGGTAGCGGACTGCGGAGGCAATATCTCGGAGGCTGCACGAAGACTCCGTATCAATCGGACATCGGTGCAACGACGGCTCAAGCGTCCAGCGCCGACCTCGTAGCTCGGTCGTTGGGCGTCCTCGTCACGACCGCGGCTTTGCTGCGTGTTAGCTTCCCGCCGGATGCTTCGAGGGCTGCTCGTGCTACTCGCGCTGTGCGGCGCACCGCTGGCGACGCACGCCGACACGCGCTGGCATGCGGGCCTCAACGTGCGCCCCGATCTGGGTACGCATCCGATCCGGGCGGGTGGTGGCCTCGAGCTCGGGCCGGTGGACACGATGCTCGTGCTCGATCCGATGTTCTGGACCGACGGCCAGCACGACATCGACGGCTTTGCGTTCTGGGCGCCCTGCCCCGAGGGTTGGGGCCTGCTCGGGGGCTGGCGCACCAGCGCCATCGGCATCCTGGGCGGAACCCAGTACCAGCACAAGCTGGTGCTGGGCGTCGGTGCGCCGCTGCCGCGCCTGGGCAAGCACCTCCGTACGCGGTTCGCGTTCGAGCTCGCGACGGTGCTGGTCAAGCACGGTGCGGATCTGCCGACCGACTGGATCTCGTTTGCCAGCGGCCGCGATTTCGTCGACCTCGTCAACTTCGGCGCCTTCATCACGATCGAATATGCGAGCTACTAGCCTCCTCGCCGCGATCGCGCTCGGTGCGTGCTCTCGACCGGCGCCGCGCGTCCTGTGCCACAACGCCAACTGCGTCGAGCCGACGGATCCGGCCGACGATGACTCGCTGGCGACGCTGCACGAATCGCTCGCGCTCACGATCGGCGGGAAACCTGCGATCGATGGCATCGAGATCGACATCTTCTGGCGCGGCTCGGATGCCACCTGCCTGTTCGCGCACGATCTCGAGGCCACGCGGTCGACGCTGGCCACCGAGGTCGCAGACGAGCTGGCCGCGCACATCGCCGCGACCGCGACGCTCACCGCAACGCCAGGACCGTTCCGCGTGTATATCGAGCTCAAGCCTCATGTGGCGCCATCGAAGACCTCGTGGCACAGCCCCGAGCAGCGCACGATGCACGCGGATTGCGCGTGGGACGTCTATTCCCGGGTGGCCGCCGCAGCCGTCGCCAACGCGCGCGATGTCGAGGTCGTGTTCGGCTCGTTCGAGCCATCCCTGCTGCGCGAGATGGTCGCGCGCGCGCCAGGGTCGACGCCGACCCCCTACCGCTACAGCGCGTTCTACGGGATCCCGCGGCCGCTCGATCCGCAGACCCGCCATCCGATCAGCGACTACACTGGCATCCCGATCTCGCTGATCGAGGCGCATCCGCAGTGGCTCAACGATGCGCAGTATGAGGGCCTGCTCAGCCAGCGCGTCGAGATCATGTTCTGGATGTTCTCGGCGACGGTCGAGACGTTTCAGGCGATCGAGCAGTACGAGCCCGACTGGGTCGGCACCAGCGAGGCGAGCTTGATGCGCCGCTGGCTCGAGTACTGAGCCAACGCTCGTTCGCCGGTCAGAAGATGACGGTGCCCGGGTTCGCCAGGTCCACCGACCACTGGAACCCGTCGATCACCGCGAGCGAATCGTAACGGTGGTCGCTGGTGTCCCACAGCGCGATCCTCAGCGTGATGATCTCACCGGGGGTCACGTTTCCGCTGGTGATCAACCAGCCGGTCGCGCCGCCGAGCAGGCTACCGCCGTCGCACTGGTTGGGCGCCGGCTTGTCGAACCCGGTGTTGGTCAGCTGCTCGGTGCCGACGCACGTCGAGATCGATCCGCCGAGGCCCGCGCAGCCCGTCGAGCCGTTCACGCATTGCGTGAACAGACCCGTGTTGCCATGGCCGAGGTTGACGCCGACCGGCACCTTATCCATCGTGCCCATGGGTTGGTAGAACGCGAGATTCTTGTCCATCGGGTTCGCGGGCATCCCGTTGTAGGTCGAATCGAGCAGCACCACGAAGAAGTCGTTGAACGCGCTGCACGTGTACTCGGGGAACTCGGCGCTGAAGAAGTTGCTCGCCAACCGGAACGACTTGGCGTTGGTCGGAACGCGGACGCGCAGCGTCAGCATCACCGGATCATTGGCCTTGTCGCCCTCGGGGCCGGGGCATCCGGGGGCGTTGGGCAGCGCGTTGCCGTTGGCCATCCAGAAGTCCTGGGGAAAGTCGGACTCGTTGGTGCCGGTGTGCTCGTAGCCATCGAACGGCTGGAACCCGGGGTTGATGTCCATGGGCGCCGCCGCTCCACCGGTCGACAAGATCGCGAGGTTCACCCCACCTTGCGGCAACAGGCTGCTACCAAACTGCGCGCGTACCGAATGCCCGTTGGGATCCGGAACGCCCGTGCCGTCGGCGAGCGTCAGCGTCGCGCTGATCACACCCCACTTCGCTTCATTCTCGGTGGCGGTCTGGCACAGATCGATCGCACGCGCGAAGTCGAGACCGTTGGTCGTGTTCGACGCGATGTTCTGATCGCAGAGCAGCTGGGTGTCGTCGACCGCGCCGTTGCAATCGTCGTCGAAGTTGTTGCCGGGTGCATCGAACGCGCCGTGGTTCACGAGCGCCGGCTGGTCGCACTCGGTCGAGTCACAGCAATCGCCGTTGCACGTGGTGAGCCCGTCACCATCGAAGTCGTCGTTCTCGTCGACCGCGCCATTGCAGTTATTGTCGATCCCGTCCGAGCACTTCGCCCCCTCCTCGCCCACGGGAATCACCTGGCCTCGGCACGCCGACCACACACCGGTCTGGTCGCAGGTGCGGGTGCCGCCGACGCACGGTCCGACGCCGAGGGTTCCGTCCTTGCCGGTGTAACAGTCCTCGACCTGACCTGGCTCGCACTCGCCGGCAAAGCATTTGCCGCCGATGCACGAGAAACCGTCCTGGCAGACCGTCCCGCACGAGCCGCAGTTCATCGGATCGGTGGCCGTGTCGGTCTCCTCGCCGTTGCACCGGCGCTCTCCTCCTCCGGGGCCGCAAGCAGCCACAGAAGCCAGCGACACGATGACCACCAACCGGGAAAGCGAACGAGCCAGCATGGGGGGCGTGACAATGCTGCCAACCAGCTGCAGCGCGCAAGCCAATAAGGCGCGCGCAATCGTCGAGGATCGTTGCGTTCTGCAAGACCTGCTCGTCGAGCCACGTAGCCGTTGAGATCTGGCTTACAGCGATCGCAGCGAGTGCGCTACCGGCGTTCAGCCCGTGCGCACCGAGAAGTCGCGAACCGAGATGATCTGCTTGGTCTCGAGGTCGGCCAGAAAGCTGCGGCCCGTCCCCACCCGGCCATCGAACGCGAGCAAGTACCAGACATCGAGCGTCCACCGGACGTGCTCGGTCTCGCACGGCGGGGTCCACGATACCGCCTCCAGGTCACCGAGGTAGCTGGGACGAGACGGAGAACCGGCGACGAGCTTTCGGTATTCGTCGGAGGCCTGGACCAATCCGACCGCGGTCGACGCATCGCGCGTGGACACCGTGCGACGCCATGCCGAGGTCAGCCGGCATCGGCCGATCTGCCCGTCGGTCGACAGCTCGATCTCGTACGCCTCGTCGGCCACGAGCCCATCGAAATCGGGCACGTCGAACTCGGGGTACTTGTCCTTCTCCGCGATCTGCTCGAGGCGATCGTCGAATGCCTCCAGCCCGGCGTCCAGCGTGTCGTCTCCGTAGTAGCCGTACACCCGGAGCACGAGGTTGTTCGATGGCAATCGATGATCCCAGTCCACGATCGCGATCGCGCCGACGTAGTCGTGCCGAAACCGCGCGAGCGGCGGGAGTGCAGCTGCGACCCGGGTGGCCGCGCCTTCTTCAGAGAGCAGACCCTGGTAGGCGACCCGGGGATGTAACCGGATCTCCTCGGCAACAAAGGGACGCAGATCGGAGGACACCTCGCGGTCGATAGTACACGGAACTGGCCGCCGCCGGTTGCCGGCCGCTTGGAACGAGCCTCGTCACTGCTTCGCGCGCTTGATCCGTGCGCCGACGGCTCGAAGCTTCTTCTCGATCGTCTCGTACCCGCGATCGAGGTGGTAGACCCGAAGCACCTCGGTCTTGCCCTCGGCCACCAAGCCCGCGAGCACCAGGCTCGCCGATGCGCGCAGATCGGTCGCCATGACGGATGCGCCGTTGAGCTTCGCGCCGCCGCGCACCACCGCCACACGGCCGCTGATCTGGATGTCAGCACCCATCCGGCCCAGCTCGGGCACGTGCATGTAGCGGTTCTCGAAGATCATCTCCTTGATCACCGATTGGCCCTTCGCGAGGCACGCGAGCACCATGAATTGAGCCTGCATGTCGGTCGGAAATCCCGGGTGCGGCTGGGTCACGATGTCGACCGGCCGGATATCCCCGCCGCCGCGGACGCGCATCCCGCCGGCCTCGGCAGCGACGGTGACGCCACAACCGCGCAGCTTCGCGACGACCGCGTCCAGATGCTCCGGGCGCGCGCCTTCGAGCAGCACGTCGCCGCGTGTCATCGCGGCAGCGACCGCAAAGGTCCCCGCTTCGATCCGATCCGGAATGATCGCGTGCTCGATCGGGAACAGCTCGTCGACGCCTTCGATCGTGATGATCGGCGTGCCGGCGCCCTGGATCTTCGCGCCCATCTTGTTGAGGACGAGCGCCAGCTCTTCGACCTCGGGCTCGCGTGCGGCGTTCTCGATCACCGTGCGTCCCTTGGCGAGCGCGGCGGCCATCAGGAGATTCTCGCAGCCGGTCACGGTCGGAACGTCGAGCACGATCGTCGCACCGCGCAGCCGCTTGGCCTCGACATCGACGTAGCCGTGATCGAGCGTGACCTTGGCGCCCATCGCCTGCAGGCCCTTGAGGTGCTGATCGATCGGGCGCGCACCGATCGCGCAGCCGCCAGGGAGTGACACGCGCGCGCGGCCATACCGAGCGACCAGGGGGCCGAGCACCAGCACGCTCGCCCGCATCGTCTTGACCAGCTCGTACGGCGCCTCGAGCTTGGGCTTCTTCTTACCGGTGGGCGGGCCGATCGTCAGCGTCTTCGTGCCGTCCGCGTCCCAGCCGAGCATGCGCAACAGCTTCGCCATCGTGCGCACGTCGGCGAGCTGCGGAACGTTCTTGTACGTCGATGCTCCGGTCGGCAGCAGCGCCGCGGCGAGCAACGGCAGCGCGGCATTCTTGGCACCGCTGATCGGAATCTTGCCTACGAGACGCTGGCCACCCTCGACGACGATCTTGTCCATACGACCCTGCGGACGTTACACGAACGTGTTCACGGAGAGAACGCGCCGGGATCGCTCGGTATTGCATGGGTGCCGGAACCGCTGACAAAGATCGCAACGGGCCCCTGTCGTCGCGACTGCGATGGACGGACAACGAACGGCATGGCAACGCTTGCTCAGGTCGCCATATCGAGATGGGTCTTCACCGCTTCTGCGACGCGCTGCGGCCACTGCTCGTAGGCGGTGCGATCGTCGCCCGAGAACCACGCACGAACGTCATACGACGTCACCAGCGAGACCTCGCCGCCAGCTGTGAGCCGCGCGCGCACGCGCGTCATCGCCTGGAACAGACCGACGTCGCCGCGGACGTCCGCGATGGTGTCCCGCGGAACTCGCCGGATGCCCGCGCCTGGCAGCCGAACCTCGATCCGATCGGCGTACACCATGCTGCGGATCCCGCGCGGGGAGTAGATGGATAGATGCTCGGGGGCTGCCGCCCACGCGACGCGCCACGGGGTGGATCGCATGAAGTCGAAGCCGCCGCTCAGCACACGTCCCTTGGCCGCGAGCATGGCTCTGAGCGCGGTCGCATCGAGCTCGGAGATGAAGCCGTTCCACAACATGTACGGCCGGCCGGACGTCAGCGGCAAGAACCCGAGCCTCACCCGCTCCCCATCGCTCCACTGGCCTTGGCCGAGCAGCGCCGGCGAACGATCCCAGACCGGGTTGACGACGTGAAAGGCCTCCGGCGCCGTCCACTCGCGCTCGCCTACCGCCTCGGACCGCCGATTCACTGCGCCGAACATCAGCCGTCGGACCCCAGCTCGTCAACTCGCAGGGCACCGCGCCAGATCGTGGGGTCCCAACCACGTTCAGGGCGTCGCGCTCGCCAGATCAGCGAGCCACCTGTCGACGCTCGCTAGCTCATCGCGATGGCTCACGCCCGCGGCCCGGTATGCACCGCGAGCACTCGTTGCGAGTCGGTGGGCACGCGCCTGTGGGCGACCGGCGAGCGCCATCACGACTACTCGCTTTGCAACGCGGTGGATCCGCCAGCGACCATGGCTGTCTACCGGACAACTCGGCCAGCTAGCAGGCCAAACCCACGTTTCGAAACGAATTAGCCGGCTACGCGCGGCGACGAAGCCGCTCGACGCAGCGGCACCAAGACTGCAATGCAGCTCATCGACTACCTCAGGACATCACCATGCGCCGTCTTCCCGCCTTCGAATCCTGCGACCTCTCCACCGTTCAAGGTGGCCTCCGACCGGCCACTCCGTCCACGGAGGAGCTGGAGAAATCCGAGCGCCTAGTCAACGAAGTCACCGCGAAAGCCGTGGTCGGCATGAAGTGGGTCGGTGACAAGCTCGCGAAAGGCAAGTCCGGCCCGGGCGGCGTCACCGGCATGGCACCGGGCGTGATGACCTCGATCCTGCAGACCCGCGAACGCAGCGGCGCCGGCGAAGCGTAGCTGCAGCGACCGCTGCGTTCGCCCGAGCCGAAGCGCTGCAACGCGAGCTCGACCAAGCGCGAAACCAACGCGACGAAGCCTATGCAGCACTTCGCCGCATCCACGAGACCGAAACAGGCCCCACCACGAAATCGTTCGACAACATCGAGCCAACTCCGCCGCCGCACCTGCGGCTTTCCAGTGCACGCTCGTTGGAGGACAACACCCGCGGCAAGCGAGACCCATTTGTCACGCTCGCGCTCGGCATCTTATCCGCGGTGACTGCCACCATCGGGCTCCTGGCATTCCGGTCGTCCAGCGCGCCCTCCCGCGCTGACCAGACTCGAGCTCCGCGCGGCTACGCCTCGGTGCGAGCGTGCAGCCACGCCGCGAGCTTTGCGAGATCGCGGGGCGCGTCGTCGTCTGAAGGCTCGAGCTCCAGCTCGTCTTCGAGGTTGCTCACGAGCGCGGTGAACTGCGCTGGGTCTTGGTCGCGCTGGTCCCCGAACACGACCCCGTCGATGGTCTTGACCTTGAGGTCAACGAGTGCCTGGTACTGGTCGAGCACCATGGCACGAACTTCTTCAAGAGATGTACTCATTCGCGAATACGAGACCACTTGCGGCGGCATGATCAAGCCATCGCGGCGCGCCCGCGCGTCATCCACCGACGTCACGCTCGCAACGTAGTGCGGATCGACTATCCGACCTCGACGGCGATCTCGCCGCCGCGCAGCCGCACGCGAACGCTGCCGGCCTGATCGTTGCCGAACGCGCCGAACGCGACATCCTCGAGCTCGCGGGTCAGCGTCGATGCAAGGCCGCGTGCGCCGGTTTCGCGGCGCAAGGCATCCGACACCACGTGGTCGAGCACTTCCTCATCGATCGTCAGCTCGAAGCCCTCGAGCTTGAACTCGCGGTTCATCCGCTGAACGACATCGGTCTTCAAGATGTCCTTGAGCGTGGTGGCATCGAGCGCGCGAAACGGCACCACGCGCGTGAATCGTGCGACGAGCTCCGGCAAGAATCCGTAGGCTTGAAAGTTCGCGATGTTCTCGACCTGCTCGGCGGAGAAGTCGACGGCGATCGCATCCGGATCGACACCAGCCGCCGCCTGATCGCGGCCGAATCCGATCTGATCGCGCATCGCCCGGCGGTGCGCGATCTGCTGGAACCCCGAGAACGCACCGGCCGCGATGAACGCAATGTCTGCGGTCGACATGACCACGTGGTCTGCATACGAGCTGTGGGTCAGATCGAGCGGGACCACCACCTCAGAAGCCTCGAGCATCTTCAGCAACTCGCGCTGGACACCCATGCCGGTGACGTCCTTCGTGGTCCCCGCACCGGCGAAGATCGCGTTGTTCTGCCCCGAGGCGATCTTGTCGAACTCGTCGAGGCAGACGATCCCGATCGATGCGAGCATCGGATTCTCGTCGGCGGCGTGGAGCAGCCGCGTCAGGATCGTCGAGGGATCCTGCCCGACGTAGCCGGTCTCCGAGTAGGTGGTGATGTCGACCAGCGCGGTCGGGAGCTTGAGGATCTTGCCGAACAGGGTCTCGACGAGAAACGTCTTGCCCGAGCCGGTCGGCCCCACGCATAGAAAGTTCGACTTGCGCGGGAGCTCCGCCCGATCGACGCCGTCGACATAGATCCGCTTGATCCGCCGCACGTGGCGGTACGCCATCAGGCACAGTGCGCGACGCGCCGAGTCCTGCCCGCGATACCCCATCTCGTGGAGGGCCTGGAACATCGCGCTTGGCGACGGTGAAGGCAGCTCGCGTACGAACTTGATGAAGTGCTCGAGACCCTGTTTTCGAACCTTGCGGTTGGGCTCCATCCGCTACTCCAGAGGGCGCAAGGACGATTCGCGCGCGCTCATTCGATGATCGTAGCCGATGCGAGATCGTTTGACCAATCGGCGTGTGTGGGGGGGCGGCGCGTGGGCCGCGCCCGGCGGTCGACATGGTTGGCGGTCACGCTGCTCCGGGCGTACGCCTTGAGGCCACTGCGAACCGCTTGGTCTCGCTCGACATTGGGTTCAGACCTGCGCTCTAATCGGTGACGGTGAGCACGCCGAGCCTGGTGGGTCCGTTTCTCGATGCTGCTCCCGCAACGGTGAGGGCTGCATTCGAAGCGATCGCAGACCTCGATCGCCGGTTGTGGACGATCGTCGCCGAAGGTCGAGCGGCGTGGCCCGCCCTGCCACTCGATGCCATTGACGTCGTGACCTTCGTCGCACGCCAGGCCACCTTCGAGCTCGCCGAAGCCGAGCTCGAAGGTCTCCGGCCGGCGGACATCTACCTCGCATGTGCGTGTGCGAAGCAGTTGCCCGCCGCCCTGCAGGCGTTCGACCGCGAATACATGCGCGAGGTGGATGTCGCGCTCGCACGGATGCGAATCGGTCAACCGCGAGTCGCCGACGTCAAGCAACTGGTGCGCCAGCGGCTATTCGTCGGAGGCGGCACCTCGGGTGAACCGACGAGCGCGGGAAAGATCTCCGAATACGGAGGCCGCGGTGACCTGCGGCGATGGGTGCGCTCGGTGGCAGTGCGGACGTGCTTGAACGAGATGCGCAAGGGCAAGCGCGAGGTGCTCGTCGATGATGATCATCTGATCGCGCAGCACGCGGTCGCCGCGGATGATCCCGAGATCGAGTACATGAAGCGAACGTACGCGACCGAGTTCAAGGCGGCGTTCGCCCAAGCGCTCGGCCAGCTTGGCGCCCGCGAACAGACCTTGCTGCGGTATCACCACGTCGACGGCCTCAACATCGACGAGATCGGCGCGATCTATCGCGTGCACCGGGTCACGGCGTTTCGCTGGCTCGAGAAGGCGAAGGAGCTGCTGGTCACGTCCACGCTCGAGCTGTTGCGCGCGCGGCTCAAGCTCCCCGCGAGCGAGCTCGACAGCGTGTTGCGGATGATCCGCAGTCAGATCCACCTGTCGGTGATCCGCCATCTCGGTGGCCCCGGCGACAAGGTCGATGACGACGTCACCGAGCTCGATCCCAGCGAGCTCGAAGAGATCGAGCCGACGTGACCGATCGGGTGGGCGTGCGTCCGGCGGAGCTCGCGATCGCGGGACTGGTGATCGGCGTCGTGGCGATGCTGATCGTGCCGCTGCCGACCCCGCTGCTCGACGGGCTGCTCACGCTCAACATCGGCATCGGCGTCGCGCTGCTGATGGCGGCGGTGTTCTCGCCGCGTCCCGCGAGCTTCACCTCGTTCCCGGTGCTGCTGGTGGTGACGACGCTGTTCCGGGTCGGGCTCGAAGTCTCGACCACGCGGCTGATCCTCGCGGATGCCGACGCCGGCAGTGTCGTACATGCGTTCGGCTCGTCGGTCGTGGCCGAGAGCTTGGTGGTGGGCGTCGTGGTGTTCGCGGTGATCACGATCGTCCAGCTGATCGTCGTGTCCCGCGGTGCCGAGCGCGTTGCCGAGGTGTCGGCGCGATTCGCGCTCGACGCGATGCCGGGCAAGCAGATGGCGATCGACGCCGAGCAGCGCACCGGCGTGATCGACGCCGAGGCGGCGCGACGGCGGCGCGGCGAGCTCGAGCGAGAATCGCAGCTCTACGGCGCCATGGACGGCGCGATGCGGTTCGTCAAAGGCGATGCGATCGCGGCGATCGTGATCGTCGCGATCAATCTGATCGGCGGGCTGGCGATCGGCATCGGCAGCCGCGGCATGACCGCCGCCGAGGCGATTCGCACCTACTCGCTGCTCTCGATCGGCAGCGGCCTGGTGGCGCAGATCCCGTCGCTGCTCGTCGCGGTGGCCTCCGGTCTGCTCGTCACGCGTGTTGCGAGCGCCGGCGACCGCCGGATCGGCGACGATCTCGGGATCCAGCTCGGCGGCCAACCGCACGCCCTCACGGCGGCGGCGGGGCTGCTGATCGGGCTCGGCCTGGTTCCCGGCCTTCCGCTGCTGCCGTTCGCGGTGCTCGGAATGATCGCGGGGTCGCTCGCGCTGATCGCCGCACGCCGGCGGCCGCCGGTGGTCGCGTCACTCGATGAACCGAGCGCCGACGCGGTGCGCGGGTCCCGGTTGAGCCTGCGCGTGTCGGGACCGCTATACAGCGCATTCGCCGCGCGACTCGACGAGCTCCATGCGGTGACCGCGGCGGCGCGCGCGACGATCGAAGCACGCACCGGCATCCCGATCCCGGCGTTTGCGATCCAGCGCGATCGCGAGCTCGCCGATCGCGAGACCGCGCTCGCCATCGACGGCACACCGATCGTGTGGCTCCGCATCGACGATCTCTCCGCACTCGGTGACAAGCTCACCGATGCGCTCGCCACCGCCGTTCCCGAGCTGATCTCGATCGACCGCGTCGCGAGCCTGATCGAGCGCACCGCGTCGACGTCGCCGGTGCTGGTTCGCGAAGTGGTACCTCGCGTCGTGTCGCTGCCGGTGCTGACCGAAGTCGTGCGCGGACTGGTGCGCGAGCAGGTTCCCGTCCACGACTTCGCGGCCGTGCTCGAAGCGATCGCGGTCTCGCCAGGTACCAGCGGCGGGCTCAAGGCAAGCGATGCGCCCGAGCTGATCGAGCACCTGCGCGGTCAGTTGCGCCGCCAGATCAGCGCGCGCTGGGCCAACCGCGGACAGCTCGCGGTCTACACGATCGACGCGATGATCGAGGATGCGCTGCGCACCGCGATCGATCGCCGCGGCGGAACCCACGTGCTCGCGCTCGAGCCCGCGATCGCAGCCGATATCGTCACGGCGGTCAGGACCAACCTCGGCAGCGGCCCCGCGGTGATCCTCACCAGCGGTGACGTGCGACGTCACCTGCGGTCTCTGCTCGAGCCCGAGCTGCCGGATATTGCCGTGCTGGCCGCACACGAGCTTCAGCCCGGCACCGAGATCCGCGCCGCCGGTCGGATCACCGTATAACGTCGGCGATGCGCCCCGCGGTCCACTGTCTCGTCACGCTCGCGATCGCCGGTGCGGCGACGACCGCGCATGCCGACCGCGGCTGGCACGGCAGTGCGGGCGCGGGTGGCTCGTTCCTGCTCACCGGCTCGCAGGGCGACCGCTGGCGATTTGACGCACAGCTCGACATCAAGCCGCAGAGCCGATTCGGCATCCTGGTTGGCTGGCACGGCTTCGATCCCGATCATTCGGGTATCGTTCGCGCGGGCCTGTTGTACGAGGCAGGCGCCGCACGCCCGCTGCTCGCGCTCGACCTTCACGCCGATGCCGGATTCGATCTCGATCAGCGCGCGCCGCTCGTCGGCGCGGGCATTCGCACGACGTTGGTCCTGTTCGGCCCGCTCGGCATCGCACTCGACACGGGCGCTCACCTCGTGATCGACGGCGTCGACGACTCGCGGCTCGTCCTCGCGAGCGGGACGTACATCGTCGCCGGCTGGTAGCCAACCGGGCGCGCGGCGGCTATGGTGCCGGCGCGAGCATCTCGCCGAGCGCATCGTCGAGCACGGCCCACGCCCGCTGCAGCGAGCCATCGTCGTTGGTCACGACGTGGCCGTTGACGATGATCCTCGGCCGCGCGCTCGGCTGCGCATTCGTGCTGGAGGTTGCGCTAGCGGCGACGTCGTTCAGGTCGAGCCCCAGCGCGGAGGTATAATCGACGATGGCGACCCGCGCTTCGTCCGGCGCGTGTGACGTCAGCTGGCCGAGCACCGGGGCGGCGATACCGGACAGCCGTCCCATCGCTTCCGCAACGTCGGCTCGATCGGCTGCGCGCAGCCTGGCGGCGTAGTGCGTCGCGAGCTGCTCGAGGGTGCAGCTCGGACAACCCGGGAATGTGATCTCGATCGTGTTGTCAGCGCCCAGCGTGATGGTGGGTCGGTCCGGGGACACCGGGCTCGGTGCTGCTGCGATCGAGCGCAGCGCTGGCAGTGCCGGCGCGGTCCGAGCGGTGGTGATCGGCGGGCGCCGATCGGCTGGAGCGAGATCGTTGGAGCGCACGTCGCGCTGCGGAGCGTTCGGCCTGGCCGGCCGCCCATCGGCTTGAGAGCTGGCGACGAAGCCAGCTCCGGTGATGGCCACAAACACGGTGACACTGCTCGCAAGCTTCCACATGGTCGATCCTTTCATGGTCCCGATGCCTGCACGTGCCGGTGATGCACCCGCCACCACGATGCTGGCGGTCACCACGGCGACGAGATCGCGGTTCGTGCGGCGGCGACGGAGCGTCCGCTCGACGAGATCTTGGACGTGCCCTGCGAGATAGTGCCGACCACGCGACAGTCGCTGATGCGTCGCGTCTTCGCTGATTCCCAGCGCAGTCGCGACCGCCTTCACCGAGCTCCCCTCGGTGTAGAGCAACACCAATGGCTCGCGGTATGCGTCGGGCACGCGCGAAAGTGCCGCGGCCACGGCGACCTCGTCCTCTCGCTGACTCACCGCATCGAACGGCGTGCCTTCCGCCACGAGCTCCGTGTCGTCGGCTTCGAGCTCGCGACCGCGCCGCTGCCGAGCCAGACGAGCCCGGTTTCTGGCGATGCCACACAACCACGCTTGCAGGCGCTCGACCTCGCGCAATTGCGTGAGCGTCTGCCAGGCGGTGATGAACGTGTCCTGTGCGACGTCCTCGCTCAGGGTCACGTCACGCGTGCCGCTGTACGCGACGGCGCACACGCTTCGGTGATAGCGCCTTACGATCTCGCCGAATGCGACCGCGTCGCCCTTGCGGCTCGCGGTGATCAGCTCGACATCGCTGGCAGACTCATCTCGCATGACCCTCTGTAGTGCAGCCAGCGGGTCAGGACTGACAGAAAATCGTCCGCGGGATGCAATTCGGCGGGGTGCGACACGTGTGAGGGTTCGTCAGACCCGGCCGCGGGCCCGACGCAGGAGCCGACGCCCGAGCCGGACGCCACACGCCCGATCCCCAGGACCGATGCGGTCAGTGATGGACCGGCTGCGTCTGCGCTCGGCTCCCGTCCTCCCGGGGCGGGTAGAAGAACTCGAGCGGGCGCCGCGCGAACCGCCGGAGTACCGCGCCCGGAAGCATCCGGCGCTCGCCGTGGGGAACGTCGCGGGCGCGCAGCGCCACGATCAGCGCGAGCGCGAAGCTGACGCCGAAGTTGAGCATTCCGATGATCGCGATGCCGACGGCGGCGGAGATGAACAAGTTCCAGCCGACCCCTTCGATGCCGACCGACGAGATCGCCAGCGTCAACGAGCCGGTGGATAGCGTGATGTGGCGAACGTCGAGCGGCAGGCCCGTGAACTTGGCGAACACCGGGATCATGCCGAGCAAGACGCCGAGCGAGATCGAGCCGCCGAACCCGGCGGCCTCGCGCTCGAGGAACCGCGCCAGCTTGGCCATCCGCTCGCGGCCGACACGCTTGCCGATGCGATGATGCTCGATCGCCTCGGGAAGCCGCCGATAGACGACCCAGTTCTCGAACCAACCCGCGAACAAGCTCGACACCCACAACAGCACGCCGGTGAACGCGCCGAACAAGATCGTTCCCGATCCCAGCGGGTCGAACGACTTCGTGACCTTGAGCGACTCGGCCGCACCGAGGAACGACGCACCGAACGCACCGCGCCAGACGAAGTCGAACAGCGTCGCGGTGACGATCACGCCCGACACGTTGCCCACCGCGGCGGCGAACTGCGATCGCGCGATCCGCGCGATCAACCGCACCAGGTCATCGAGCCGGCCGGGCCCGTCCTGGTCGCGAATCGTCCCCGCCAGCGCCGCCGCCGTCATCGACGGCTGCTTGGTCGCGAGCGTGAATCCGACCAGCTGCATGACCAAGAAGCTGCCGGCGTAGACGATCGATGACAGCACGCCATCGATGAACAGCGGCCACTGACCCCACTTGACGAAGAACTTGGCCGCCGCCGTTCCGAGCGTCAACACGCCGCCGCCCGCTGCCGAGCCGAGCATCTTCCAGTACTCGCGCCTCGATGAGGTGACGTAGTGCTCGCCGGTCCGGCCGGCGCGCTCGATCACCTTGCGGGCGAGCAGCCGCAGGTTGTCGCTCAGCAGCTGAACAAAGCTACGGCCACCGACGAGCCCGCGTCCGATCGCGGCGATCACCGCACGGATCTCGTTCGACGGTGTGGCCGGACAGCGATCGGGGTCGGCGAACGGCAACAGGATCTCGAGCCGCGCCAGGCCGCGTTCGATCGAGTCGAGCGAATACACGACATCGATCGAGACCCCGTGATCCTCGAGCGCGACACGCACCTGGTCGAGGTGCTCGCGTGACGCGTCGATCAGCTCGGGCATCGCCGCCGGCTGCACCCGCGTCAGGTGATACAGCGGCGATTCGCGGATCTCACCGGCGGTGGTACGGGTCCGGAATCCCTCGGCCATGCCGAGCGCAGCGATCCGCGTCGTGATCAGGCTGATCGCATCGAGCACCGAGGCGCGGAGCGGTTCCCACGCGTCTCCGCCGGCCTGCGCCAACCGATACAGCAAGGGATCCGCGGCGGGCCCGATCCAGCTGAGATCATCGAGGCTGCGCACGATGTGACCGGCAAGCCGCCACAGCTCGTTGATCTGCGGCGCCTCCGGCAGCAATCGTCGCGCGAGCCGATCCGTGGTCTCCGCGAGCAAGCCGCGATCGTTGGGCAGCCCGATCTCGCCGAGCAGCTTGACCGCGCGGGTCTGGGTCAGCACGTCGCGAATGGTTCCCTGAAACCGCTGTGCCGCGGCCGGGACTCGCTCGAGTGCGAGCACGAGCAACTCGAGCCGCGCGAGCGCACCGCTATCGGACATCCCGGGGACCTTGGGTCCGGCCACGATGAACCGGCCGAGCTGCTCGATCGCCAGCAGCTGCTCGGTCAGCGGCGCGCCAGGCGTGCAGCGCGCCAGCAGCACGCGCACGAGCCCGGCGGCACGACCATCGGCGACGCCCATGGTTCCGAGAAATGCATCACGCGACGGCAGGTCGTCTGCCACGCCGGTGGTGCGCTCCGGATCAGCGACCAGGACCTCCACGCGGGATGATGCTAGCCGATCTTTTGAAGCGAGGAGCTGCCGCGCGTCGTTCATCACCTGCGCGGATGTCTTCGAAGGTGGTGATTGCTCCGATAACGCGGCCCGGGCTCGCCGCGATCCAGTTGCAATCAAGTTGCTGGAGGAATTTCGAGCGAGGCCGGTTGCGATGCACCGGCGATCCTCAGGAGCTCGTGCATCGCGATCACGGCGCGTTCGTTGGTTCGCGATCGACGTCACACGAAGCACTGCACTTCGAGTGCAGCCGACGCGTGTTCACAACCGCCGATCAATTACCGAGCGTTTGCGCACACCGATCTCGACGAGAAATCACGGAAACGATCACGAGCGTGAGGCGACCGTGAGTGGCGAACATCAACATGCTCGACTGATTTGAATCACCTCTGGTCGGCTGTGCAGTGCACATTACTCGAGGTGTTTTCGATGTTTCGGTAGCAATGAAGAATTGCACATTGCAGTCGCTTTCTAGGACTTTCTAGTTGAGCGCTCGCCAGCCGAATGGGCAAAACAGGTGCGTGGCGACGTGTGGTTGTGGTTGTGGTCGAGCGGAACAGTTGTCGAGGAGGCAGTAACATGGCGCTCGGTACCGTGAAGTGGTTCAACGATGCCAAGGGCTACGGCTTCATCAGCCGTGCGGATGATGGCAAGGATGTCTTCGTGCATTACTCGTCGATCTCTGGCGAAGGGTTTCGAACCCTCAACCAGGGACAGACCGTCGAGTACGAAGAGCAGCATGGTCCCAAGGGGCTGTTCGCTGCCAAGGTCCTCAAGGTCCAGCAGTAGCTCGAGCCTGGTGGCTGCTGCCGCGAGTCGGGCGGCTACCGCGCGAGCTGGGTTGCGCGGTACTCGCCGGACTTGGTTCGGGTGAGGACTACCGCAAACGACGTCTTGGCAGTCCTAACTTGAAGAACGACGTTGCCGTCTGGGAGGTCGCCTCCGTATTCGGACGGCTTCAATAACTTCCAGTCTTTCATCGGGCCCGACTCGACGACCAGACCGCTATACATCTCTTTGAGATCAGCGCCAGTCTGGGCCGCAACCTGCCCACCCGCGTAGAACGGCACCGTGGATCGCTCGACCAGCTTGTCCACGGCCGCAGTCGCGAACGCAGACACCCACTTGTTCGCCGCGAACAAGGCCTCCTTGTCGGTCACGCTCGATGCGGGCGACACCGGCTCGTTGGCGCGGCCATCGTCGGGCGTGACGGGCTTGTTGCCCATCGGGGGCTTCGCCTTGCCGGGCAGCTTCGCCGTGTTCCTCACCATCGCTCCATCGTCCAGGACACCGACGCCGCCATCGTCGGGCACCGAGGTCAGGATGTACGGCTCGACGTTGAACGTGCCGCACTGGCGCCAGTTGCGATAGAAGCCCCACCGCAAGTAGACCCGGCCATCGACCGATCGGATCGCCTCGGGGGTCTCCTCGTAGGGAGCGGATGACAGGATGGTGTCCACCGCGGCCACGTCGAACTCGGTCTTGCCGGAGGTCTTCGCGATCGTGACCTTGTGCACGGAGCCGTCCGGGTTGATCGAGACCTCGATGTTGGTCCAAAGGTCGGGGTTATTGAGCGGATGATCCGCCGCTCGGTCGTCGAGTTGCTCGAGGAAGCCGAAGCCCCACAGCTCGTGAATCCGGCGGTGCATTCGAGCGACGTACAGCGCGAACGGATGAGCACGGGTCTTGAGCGCCGTCTGGTTGCCGGGGCGGACATCGGGAACGAAGTTCTCGAGCGAGCTCTTGATCGCTGCGAGCTTGCGCTCCCACCTGCCCTTCTTGCTCGACATCTTGCGCGCCGCCACCTGGCGCTCCTCGTCGATCCGCTCCTTGCCCATGATCCGCTCGTAATCCTGGAACGAGAGCGAACGGTTGACGCCGGGTGTTCCCTTGCGGCCGATCTTGCGACCGTCGCCTTGCTCGACGATCGAGCCGCGACCCTCGATGCCACGCATCGCCAGCGCGCCGGTCCCCGACTCGCCGTTTTCGCCCCCCTCTCCGAGCACCACGCCGCTCGCTTTCTCGCTGTCGCCCGAGTGGTCGGTCTCCTTCGATCGCTCGTCGGTGGTTGCCTTGGTCTCCTCGAGCTGGCGGATCTTGTCGTCCGGCCCGCCGACCTCACTGCTGTTGATGTCGCTCTCGGCCGAGGCCGTCACCTTGCCTTGAGATTCCTTCTCGAGGTTGGTCTCGGTCGCCCGGGTCTCCTCGGCGACGTCGCGATTCTTGTCGGATAGCTTGGTGGCGTCGTCGGGCGCCTTGTCGACGACGCTCTTGTCGTCCTTGACCTCGACCATCACCATGTTTGGCGGCGGCTGCTCCGGCTTGGGTTTGGGCTGCTGGGGCTCCGGGGGCGGCGGCGGCGTTGGTGGCTTGATGGTCGGTGGGGGAGGCGGTGGTGGAGCGATCGCGACCTGGGGAGTCTCCAGCTTCTCGGCTTCGATCGGCCGCGGCGGCGGTCTGGGCTTGTCGGGCTCGCTGGGTGTCACGTCGAGATCTTCGACGACCGTCTGAACCACCTCCGGAGGCACGCCGAACTCGACCGCCACCTGCGTGTCGGCAACGATCGAGACCGTGCAATCGAGCACGTCTCCCGCCGCCAGCAGATCGCGATCGATGCAGGACGCGAGCGGATCGCCGAGATAGGGCACGAGCGCACGCGGCGGGCGCATCGGCACCTGCGCAAACCCACCAAATGTCGCGCGTTCACCGAGCACGGCGGTCAGCCGCACCTGCTGGCCGGGTTGCACCGGGACCCGGCAGCGATCCGTACAGCGGGCGACGGGCGCACTCTCGCCGGCGCGGGTGACCAGGATGTGGCCGTCACCCTCGCCCCAAACTTGAACGGTCAGATAGGGTTGTGGCGTGGGCCGCGTGAGCTGATACGCAGCGAGGACCGCGCCTTGTGCGGTGAGCGACGCCAACACAGCCGGCCACAGCAGCCGTCGGTTGCGGTATGCGCGTTGCCGACGGGCCACCGGAGCTTCAGTTTGACATACGAGCCATCTGTTGGTTGGCCAGAAATGTCACAGGGATGGCGCTGTTCGCGCGCGCTCCAACTGACCGGTCTTTACCCGGATCCAGCCCCCCACGGGCCCCGAAACGCTGGGACGGTTACGACAGCTTGCGATAGACACCCACGACGATCCCGAGGATGTCCACAGACTTGAAGTCGGAGCGGCGGACGATGATCGGGTGCATGTTCGAGTTTGCCGGTTGAAACCGGATCCGGTCGCCCTCCGGGAAGTACCG
Source organism: Kofleriaceae bacterium (assembly GCA_050187075.1). Taxonomy (GTDB): domain Bacteria; phylum Myxococcota_A; class Polyangia; order Haliangiales; family Haliangiaceae; genus JABFXX01. The sequence continues at coordinate 27,387 of JBFWXW010000001.1, forward strand.
CTTCACGGTGGCTTCGCCTTCGATCATCGCCACCACGATGTCGCCGGTGCTCGCCGTGGGTGTCTTCTTCACGAACACGTAGTCGCCATCGAAGATCCCATCTTCGATCATCGACTCACCCACAATTCGGAGTCCGAACACTTCGCGACCGGCAGCGGGTCCGAGCAGCATGCGATCGATCTTCACCGTGTCGCTCGCGTTCTCGACCGCCAGGATCGGCTGGCCCGCAGCCACGCGACCCAGGATCGGGATCTCCGCCATGTCCTCCAGCGGGATCAGCGTGGTCGAGGTCCCGGTCGCCCCGCGCCGCAGCGGAACGATCTCGCCGCTGCCATCAGGTCCCGGCAGCACCGGGCGCATTGCACGCGACTTCAGGTCCTCGCGACGAAGGTGCCCCTTCTTCTCGAGTGCCTTGAGATGGTCATTCACTCCATTCGTCGACCGAATGTTGAAGTGTTCGCCGATCTCTCTGAGCGTCGGCGGGAAGCCTCGCTCGACGATCGAAGCCGAAATGAAGTCGAGGATTTCTCGCTGCCGGAGGGTTAGCGCGTCGGCCATATGCCCCTTTGAAGGAAAGAGAATTCAATCTACTGAACGGAATGACGGTACTGAACGCATCATCCGGGTGTCAATTTTTTGGCCAAGATTCTTCGGGACATCGAACGGGAGCTGCAAGATCTCCTCGTGTCGTGGGCTCACATCGCGCTCGCTGCTGCGGGGATCGCAACGATGCGCGCCGCGGTCGACCGCGGCGATCTCGACGAGGCCGGGCGTCAGGGCGCGATCGCCGGCGCGAAGGTCGTCGAGCAAGCGCTCGTGTCGAGCGAGCGCAAGGTCAGGCTCGCGGGTGCTGCCGCTGCACCTGCGGTCAATGGCCGGATCGCGCTGCTCGACGCGCTCGCGAACGCTGCTGCCGGTCCCGATCGGCGAACAGCGATCCCCGCCGCGTACGCTGCGCGCACGATCGCGCGACAGCTCGCCTGTGCGCAGGGCGGCGCGTGCGTCGGCGGCGATCCACAGGATCTCGGAGGTGATGACATCGCCGACGATGATCTGCAGCGGTGGCGCGCGACGTGGTTCGCGATCGCGCTCCGCGCCGATCGCTGGATCGAGCTGCGCACGCTCGCGCTCGACGTGGTCGCCACGCTGGCACCGACGGGCATCGACGTATCGCGCGCGCTCACCGATGATGATCCGGCATTTCGCAGCGCCGCGATCGCGGTGACACCCGCGCCGGTTCCGGCCGCGATGCAGCCCCTGCTGGGCGCAGTGATCGCCAATGATCGCGATCCGCAGGTCGCGCTGATGGCAGCGCAGATCCTGTGCAGCGACCTGGCGATCGATCCGGCAGGACCTGTGCTCACCGCCCTCGGCCCGGCGGGTGCGAAGCGGCTCCGCACGCTGGTCGCGACGCGCGGTGCCTCGCCGAACGCCGTGCGCCAGGCGCGGCGCTGCCTGACGGCGGCCGCGACCGCGAAGTAGTTATTCGCGAACGCCGAGACCGAGTGCGTTGGCGAGGTTCGTGTACGCAGCGCGGCGAAGCTCGACGAGCTCGCCGGCCTCCGTGAGCTGCGCGAGCGTGTAGTCCTCCCCCGCCGGAACGAAGAGCCGATCCCAACCGAGCAGGTGTGGCCCGGCCGGCTTGTCGGCGATCCGTCCCTCCCCGATGGCGGTGAACAGCTCGATCTCCGCATCCGGCGAACGGCGCAACGCGAGCACGACGTGCATCTTCGCCGGCGTCTCGCGCCACCACTTGCAGAACCGGTTCTCGTTCTCCGAGTCGAGCTCGAGGCGGAGGCTCTTGCCGTCCATCGTCGTCAGGTCGACCGCCTCGGCGAAGCAGCCGGCCGCCACTGGATGCGCGAGCACCTTGTCGCGTGCGCGCTGTCCCGGATCGGGTGCGCTCGTCGAGAATCCGGTCTGCAGCGCCTCGACGGTCACCGAGAGGTCAGGTACCGCGCGAGTCAACTCGCCCGCGCGAAGTGCATTTCCGTCGATATAGACCAGGCTCGCCACGCGGCGACCCTACTACGGATTGCCGATCGTCACTCGACGATCACGCGATCGCTCGCACCGCGGCCGAATGTCTCGGGCATGTACATCTCCTCGGCCTTGGGCGGCGGCACGACGAAGTTACCCGGCGTCGTGGCGCGCGCCACGTATTCGTAGCTGTGCACGCCTTCCCACAGCAGCGACGCGAACGCCTCGACGCGCTCGTCGCGCATGTTCTGGTGCTCGTACCACGGACCGTACCACCACCAGTACGCGCCCTTGGCCTTCTGCTGATTCGGGTCCTGCGGAATCGGCCCGGTCACCGCGAGCGCAGGATTCATCGTCTCGAGACCGGCCGGCAGCGGATCGACGAGCGCGACGTGGTAGCGCCGGTTCTCGTTCACCATCGTCAGCTTCACGCGCACACGCGCGCCGGCCTTGATGTGCCAGGCACCGCTCGGATCGCGCGTCACATCCTTCGGATCGTCGGCGCCTTCATAGACGCGCTCGACGACGAAGCCGTAGTCCGCGGGCTCGAGCCTGAGCGAGGCCGGCGCATAGGTCATGCCGACGCGGTAGTACAGCCGGCCCTTGCCATCCTTCTGGATCGTCAGGTCCTGCTTGTCGTGCGTCGCGACGTCTTTCATCGCGATCGAGATCGCGTGGTACTCGGTCGTTCGGCCCTTGAACCTGTGATCGCCGCCGTAGTCATTGCCGAGCCACACCCGCGCGACGAAGTCCGGCGTCACCTTCTCGTAGGTCTGGAAGTACTTGTCGAGCGCGAGCAACGCGAACGTGTTCTCTTGCGTGTTGAGCCAGCGGCCCGCCTTGCGATGCGCGAGCAGACCGGTGACGACCTTGGGGATCAGATCGAGATCCTTCTGCTCCTGGATCAGTGACTCGAGCATCACCGCGTCGACCCGGCGGTCGCTCGCGAGGATCAGGTACGCACCGTCGCCGTACGACGTCGTGAAGTTGGCGGCGCCGGCGGTCTCGGACACCTTGTTGAGTGCATGACGAACGATGTCCTTGCGCTGCGTCGCGGCAGCGGCGTTGCCGGCAAACGTACCGAGCAGCCAACCGTTCGCCTCCATCGAGAGCTTCGCGACCCCACCGGCCTCGGCGATGATCTTCTGTCCCTTCGCGATATCGACGTCGTTCATCTGCTTGCGGGTGTAGAGCGCGTAGCTCGAGATCGTGCGCCGGATCTCCTGGCTGTAGTAATGCGGGTAGTGATTCTCGATGTTGGTCAGATACTGCTTTGCCTGCGCGAGCATGTTGGCCGGCACGGCGTAGCCCTTGGCCTGGGCGCGAACCAACGCGTTGGTCACGTAGACCGTCAGGTACGGCTCCGACGGATAGCCGCGATCCCAGAACGCGAACCCGCCGTCGTAGTTCTGCATCTGCGATAGTCGCTCGACGTCGGCCTTGACGCGGGCCTCCATCTCGGCGACCGACGGCATGTCCTTGGTCTTGAATGCGGTGAGCACGTCGCGCAGCGCGGCGATCGCCATGATCCGGGAGGCGCGCTGCTCGGCGCACTCGAACGGATAGGTGACGAGGTACAACATCGCGTCGGTGAGCGCCTGCAGGTTGGTGGATGCGGTCTGGACCTCGAGGCCACCGAATTGCGTGACGACCTTGCCCGGCAGCGCCACCGGCTGCTTGATCGCGCCTTCATCGATCACGCCGTAGGTCGCGAACGCTTCGGTCGTCGCCGGCGTCCACACCGGCAGCGCGAGCTCCGAAGCGTCGCTGTACGTCCCCGACGCTCCGACGATCTGGAACCGCGCGGTGCCCGCCATCTCGGCGGCCGCAGGGAACTGAACCTCGACGCGATCGTTGGGAGGCACCGTGACCTGGCGTCCGGCACCGTCGGTGATCGCCGCGTTCGTCGCACGCACCGCGACCTTCACGGTCATCGCCGCGTCGGTCTGGTTCTGCACGACCACGGGCAACCGGAACGTATCACCGAAGTTCAAGAACCGCGGCGGGCTCGGACGAACCATCAGCGGCAGCCGCGCGGTCACCGCGCTCTCGCCCTTGCCGAACTGCTTGTCGCCAGCCGTCGCGATCGCCACGACGCGATAGCGCGTCAGGTTGTCAGGGACCTTGACCTCGACGGTCGCCTTGCCGTTGCCGTCCGTCTTCACCGCTGGCGCGAACGCCGCGAGTGGGTTGAAGTTCGAGCGGATCGCGATCGCCTGGTTGTTGCCGGCTCCGCCGCTATCTGCCTCGGCATCATCGGCCGATTGTCGCCGCATCCGCTTCGGGCTCGGCGCGTCGCTCTTCTCGCGCTTCATCGCGGGCTCCGGAGCGGGAGCCATCGGTGCTGCCGTCGGTGGTGGTGCTCCGGCGGCTGCTTCTTCCAGCGCCATCGCGGCACCGGTCGCGGCGCCGCCGGGTGCGCCGTTTGCCGCAAGCGCACCGAGGTCCGGCTTTGCGAGCTTGACGTACGAACGCAGATAGAAGTCACGCGCGTCTTCGCCACGACCGCCGTAGAACACGTCGATGGGATTCGGGAACTGATAGCCGGTGAGCGCGAGGATCGCTTCGTCGACCACGATCACCGCGGCTTCCGAATTCGCCATCGGCCGCCCCGCCGCATCCTTCACGATCACGGTCAGCTGGGTCGCTTCACCGGGGCCGAGCTTGGGCGCCGCCGGCGTGACGGAGACTTGCAACGTGCGCTGCTTCGGGGGCACCGGCAGGTTGATCTCGCCCACCGCATACGCGGGTCGCTTCGGCAACTTCGGATCCGGATCGCCCTTGTCATCGGTACGCGCAGCGGCGCCGACGAGATCGACCTGAACGTACATGTTGGGCACCATCGCGTCGGTCACCGGGACCTGGATCGTCGTCGTGGGGCCCGTGAGCGAGATCCGCTCCTGCTTCACGATGCCCGAGCGCCGCCAGCTGACGATGCCCTCGGCCGGGTAGAATGGTGACTGGACGAGCAACTCGGCGGTGGAGCCGGCCTGGTACTCCTTCTTGTCGGGGATCAGATTCACGACCTCCTGCGCGACGTCCCGCGCCGGCGGCCGATCGCCACCCGACACCCAGAACGTCAGCTTGGTCTGGTTCGGCCGCTGCTTGGCATCGAAGATCGTCGCGGTGACCTGGTACGTGCCGCCCTGCGTCGTCGTGAACGTGCACGGCACCGGATTCGCGGCGGCGACGACGTTACAGAGTTGCGGGTCGACCTCCTTGGTCGTGTACTTGCCCCGCTTGTACTCCCAGTCGAGCCGCACCGCCTTGACCTCGATCTTGGCGCCGGGAGCTGCCTTGCCGTCGAGGTCGACGCCGATCACGTCGATGTCGAACGGCGTGCCCTTCTCGACGAACGGCTTCTTGGTCTTCAGCCCGACGTACAGCGACGATGGATGCACGATCAGCGCGGAGGACGCCGACCAGGTCTGGCGATTGACGTCGGTCACCGACGCGCTCGCAGTCACCGACATCGGCAGCGCCGGCTTGACCGACAAGAAGTCGAGGTGGAGCGTGTGTGCTCCAGTGGCGTCGGTCTTGCCGGCGAAGTTCCAGGTCTTCGGCGCGCGATCATTGCCTCCGGAACCATCGTCATCGTCGCCGTAGCGGTGGTAGCCCCACCACGGTTCCCACTCGCCAAACACGTAGTCATCGCGATTGGGCGGCGTGAAGCTGGTGCGCGTGGCGACCACGTTCCAGTTCGCCGGCGCCCCGGGCAGCGGACCACCGGCGTAGTACTTGGCGTTGACCGTGACGTCGCCGGCACCGCCGACGAGAAATGGGCCCTGGCTCGCCTGGGTGGAGACCTCGAACTCGGGCCGGCGGAACTCTTCGATCCGGAAGCCGTGGCCATAGCTGCCACTCATCCGACCCTGGGCCTGGAACACGATGTGCGCGTAGCCAAGGTTTGGTGTCTTGGGCAGCGTGAACTTCGCGTCGAATCCTCCCACCGCGTTGACCGATGCCGAGCCCACGGCGATCTGATTGCCGCGCGAGTCGTTCACCTTGAACGTCACCTGGTTCACCGCACCCGCGATGCCGCCGACGTCGCCGTGCTTGCCCGGATCGATCGTGCGCAGCCAGCCCTTGAGCGAGACCTCCTCGCCCGGCTTGTACATCTTGCGATCGTCGATCACGTACCACGCGAGCTGGCTCGGCCGCGGTTGCTTCACCCACGACCCGACTTCGTTCCACCAGCCGCCGTTATCGGCGACGAACGCCACGTCATCACCGCGCCTCGCGATCAGAAAGCTCGAGCCCTTGACGCCACCGCTCGGCAGCGCGATCGACGCCATACCGTGCTCGTTCGTCGTGGCCTTGAGCCCCGATGGCCGCATCTCCAGTGACACACCGGTGGCAGGCTTGCCGGTCGCGAGCTCGGTCGCGAACGCAAACAGCGTGTCGTTGTCGACGTACGCATCGACCGCGAGCTTGGTCGCCTGCACCCACGAGATCATCCGCGGCGGCTCGTAACGCTCCTTCCACGGATGCGGCTCGACGACGGCGATCACGTGACCGAGCCCCGACCGGTTCAGCGCAGACTTCAGATCCACCGCGGTCTCGATCAGATCGTTCTGGCCGCTCGACGTCTTGACCAGCTGGTCGAACACCTTCTTACCCGGCATCGGCGGCTTCTTGTCGTGGTTCCACTGATTGCGCAGATAGAACCCGTACGCGTCGTAGTCGGCCGGCGTCACCTGATAGAGCTGGACCTTGAGCTGGCCGTAGTTCGTAGTGAAGAAGTCGAGCGTCGGCTGCTTCGCACCCGGGTCGACGACCACCATGCCGTTCGGTCCGAAGAACGTGGGGAATGCATCGCCGACCGTGAACGTCAGCGTGGTGTCGCTGCCGAGCTGCTGGCCGAACTCGTCAGCCAGCCGGCCGGCGACGATGACCTTGTACGTGGTGCGCGCCTTGGTCAGCCCCGACACCGCGAGCGAGCGACCGGATTGCACGATCTTCAGCGCCGGGATCGCGGGCGAGATCGTGAGCTGGGTTTCTTCGAACTTGTCCTCATCGAGCGGATTGTTGAACCGGATCGAGAACGGCATGCCAGGACGACACTCGCGTCTCCAGCCGCACTCGGCCTGTTCGATCTTCAGCGGCGGATACGTGCGAAACGAGAACGACTGATCGACCTTGGTGCGGTTCGGCCCCTCGGCCGATGGCGTTCCCTTGGCGATCTCGACGGTGATCGCCGTGTCGGCAGGGAGCTTGTTGGTGGTTCGAAACGCCAGCCAGCGGCCGTCCTGCTCGTCCTTCTTGACCGCCTCGACGGTCGCCGCGAGCTGCTTGTGCTTCGCGAGCTCGGTCGCGTCGAGCATCTGGATCGCCTGCGGCTTGCCGCTGGCAACGACCTTGATCGAGCGCAGCACCGCTGCCGCGTCGATCTTCTGATCGAACAACACGAACATCGGTACGTCCAGGTGCTGGGGCTGGCCGCTCGATGGGAAGTGCGACACCATCGTGGGCGCCGGCGTCTCGAACGAAAATCTGGTGGCGTGCTTGAGCACGCCGCCGGTGGCGCTCCTGGTGCCGGCCGGGACCTCGACCTGATACGTCGTCGCCTGCGGAAATCGAACCGTCGGGTCGAACAGGATCGTTCGCGTCCCGATCCAGCGCCAGTTGCCCGGCGGCGTCGGCGCCAGCTTGACCGGGGTCGATGCAGCCGCGTCACCTTGCGAGGTGACCGCAATCATCGGCTGGGAAAACGTCACCGAGAGCTCGGGCGCGAGTGGCACTTCACCTTCGGGCATCCAGCGCAGCACCCGGAGGTCCTGGCCAGCGTCGCTTGCCTTGGGCGGTAGCAGCGACGACGCCGGCGCGGGGAACGTCGACTTGATCGTCTGACCCGTGCGCGGCGCGGGCTGCGATGCAGGGCGGAGGGCGAAGCTTTGCTTGTCCTGGGAATCGGCGGCCAGCGGTTTGGCGCGGGCCAGCAGCGCATCGGCGTCGGCAGCCGAGAGCTTGGTGGCAGGGGCGAGCTTCGCGCGATCGAACGCCTGAGGCCCCTCGGTCCCGTTGGACAGCCGCAGATCGAGGCCAGGCGGCAGATCCTTGATCTGAACCAGCACCTGATCCGACATCGAGCCGCTACCGAGCTTGGCTTGGGTCTGACTGCCGCTGCCGCCACACGAGGTCGTGACCAGCGACATCAGCGAGACCACCGCAACGAGTCGAACGAACAGCGGACGTTGGGCCTTCAAGAAATCCTCCGGGACTGCACCGACTGCCGATGAATCAGCGACGACAACGCATGCGACGACGCCGCACTGCGACTACCAACGCACCAGCGATGGGTTCGCGCTATGTGCGACGGTGCCGTGGGTGCGAATACACGTCAAGGCGCTGGAGCCGGAACGCGCTCCCGCAGCTGTCGAACATTGCTCTCAATTGCGCCGCTCGAAACCGGCGCCTGCCGCGGGGCCGGCTATACACCGAGCGTGACCGGGCAGGCGCTGATCTCGATGGTCCGGCTCGGCCGGCCGCTGTTCCTGGTCGGGGGCGTGGTGTTGTACGGCCTCGGCACCGCCATCGCCGTGGCCACCGGCCATGCCTTCGATCCGTGCCGATACGCGCTGGGACAGGCGGCGGTCACCGCGTTTCAGCTGATGACTCACTACGCCAACGAGTACTTCGACTTCGAGGCCGATCGCGCGAACACGACTCCGACCACGTGGTCGGGCGGAAGTCGCGTGTTGATCGGCGGTGCGCTGCCAAGGAGCGTGGCGCTGATCGCCGCGATCGTGCTCGCCGGCTTGGGTGGGGTCGCGACGCTCGCCGTGGCGATGCTCGGCGAACGGTTCGCCGTGATCGTGTTGCTCGCCACGGCGACGCTTGCGTGGACGTACAGCGCGCCGCCGCTGCGGTTGTGTGCCCGCGGACTCGGCGAGCTGACGACCGCGGTGGTGGTGACCATCCTCGTCCCATTGCTCGGGTTCCAGCTGCAAGCACCGGAGCTCGATGGTGTCGCGATGCTCGCTGGCTCGATCGCCCATCTGGCGCTGCTGCAGTTCGCGATGCTGCTCGCGATCGAATTTCCCGACGCCGCTGGCGATGCCGCCACGGGTAAGCGCACCCTCGTGGTCAGGCTCGGTGCCCGGGCAGCGGCTCGGCTCTACGCGGTGGCCACGGCGCTCGCATTGGTGCTACCTGGGCTGGCCGTCGCGGTGCTTGGCGCGCCCGTACGCGTCGCGATTGCCGGCGCGGTGATCGCGCCGCTCGGGCTGTGGCGAGCGGTGAGCTGTGCCGATTGTCTGGACCCGCGTCGATACGAGCGGCTCGCGATGTGCGCGGTCGCGCTCGTCGTTGCCATGGCGATAGCCCAGCTGCTCGCCTGGCTCGCGTGACGGCGCCACGGATCCCGCGTTGCTATGTCGAGCGCTCAGCGGGGTGCCTGGCTCGCGCAGCTGCGGGATCGAGCTGGAGCGGCGGGCGACGCCGAGATAGCCGAGCTGGGTCGATCTCGTGAACGTGAACTCGAAGTCGTCGCCGACGCGACCGGTCAGTAGCATCCGCCACAGCGGCCAGCCAAATCGCGGGCGAACCCCGTGCATCGCGAGTGGCTCGAGCGCACTGTTGCGGCACATCGCGGTCATCTCGTCGGGGGTGACGAACAACCTCAGAACGTGGAGATCCGCTGGCGTGTTGGAGACGAACAGCTCCACACCGTTGATCACGATCAGGTTCGCAAGCCAGGTGCGATTGAACGTGTGAAAGAACAGCACCCCCGCTGGCTTGAGTACGCGCGACAGCTCCGCGATCACCTGGTCGGGACGCTCCACGTGCTCGAGCAAGTCCATCGCACACGCCACGTCGAAGGTGCGGTCCGGGAACGGCAACGCGTAGGCGTCCGCCTGGTGATAGCGAACGGAACCGGTTCGATCGTTTGCGCGCGCGACGGCCAGCGCTTCGCGGCACGAATCGATCGCGTCCACGTGATGCCCGCACACGGCGAGGTAGTTGGCGAGCAGCCCGCCACCGCAACCGACGTCGAGCACGCGGCACGACCTGGCTCCGACCAGCGTCGAGATCTGGCGGACCAGCCATGGGTTGCGATGCCGTGCTTCGGCACGCAACAGCGCGATCGGCGTATCGCTCGCCTCATACCAGCGCGCGCCGAGGTCCGCGTACCATTGATTGTCGATCCGCGGACCAAGACGCGGCGCGCGCCCTCGCACCACGTTCCAGTACACGACTTGATAGCCGCAGAACGTCAGCGTCAGGGCGAGCTGGACGTACAGGATCGTCCGCTCCCCGGACCACCACAGGAGCGCCGCACCGGCGAGGACGATCGGATGCAGCACGAACAACACGGCGTGTAGCCACTGTTCGCCGCCGCCGCATAGCCGCGCATGGACGGCTTCGTCCTTGGTCACGAACAGGCACGAGCCGATCGCAAGCGCGACGTACACCGGCAACGCGAGCTCGACGTTGCCGTCGCGAGGCATCGCAACGAGCCAGCCGAGGCACCCCGCGATCGTCAAGGTGTCGAGCGGGTGACCGATGCGTTCCCATCGCGGCAGCTCGCGCCGCCGATGAAACCAGCCCTCGTCGGCGATCATCACGATCGCCTGCAGGATCATCACGACGATGCACGCTGCGAGCATGCGTCACCGCTTCTCGAGGACCGCGCCACTCACGGTCAGGCCAGGACCAAACGCGAGGCTCACGACCGGCGTCCCGGCGCGAACCATCGGATCGTCGATGATCCGCATCCAGATGTGCGGCAGCGTCGCCGACGACATGTTGCCGTGGTCGCGCAACACGGCGTTGCTCGCCGCGACCTGGTCATCGCACAGCTCGAGCACGTCCCGGACGCGGTCGATGATCTTCGGCCCACCGGGATGAACCGCCAACACGCAGTCGCGCAACCGTCCCAGCGACAACCCTGCCGCTTCGAACAGCGCCTGCACGAACCCGCGAATCGCGCGAGCCACCTGGTTCGGGACATCGCGATGCAGGGTCATCGCCATGCCGAAGTCGCCCACGCTCCAGCCCATCATGTGGCTCGAGCCGGGCAGGATGTGCTCGGTCTGCCCGAGCAGTTGCAGACCGCCGCGCCGCCCATCACTGACCACCGAATACGAGATCAAGCCATCAGCGAACAGGGTCTGCACCACGAGCTGCTCCGCGCTGTGATCCGTCGGATCGAGATGCAGCGAGCACAGCTCGGTGTGGGCGACCTCGACGCGGTGCCCTGGCTTCGCGGTCGCGAGGTAGCCGCTCGCGATCCGGATCGTGGGAAGCGCCGCGTAACAACCCATGTGGTAGGCGTGGGTGACGCGTGTGATGTGTCCCCAGCCCCGCTGCGCCACCAGCTGTTGCGCGCCGCTCGGCGCGATGTAGCCGGTACAGGTCACGTGGATCAGATCGTCTGGAGCCGCGGTACCTTCCGGATACGCATGCTCGAAGTACGCCCCGACCTCGTCGGCAAACCGCCGAGCACGTGCCGCCGTGGCCTGGCCGTGCGGATGGCTCGACAGGTCGTAGACCGCGTGGTGCGCCCAGTCGGTGCTCTCGACGTCCGCGAGCACGCTCGCGCGGGTGCGGATTCGATCAGGCCCGCACGCGCAGCGCCGGATCTGCCGCTCGAATCGCGCCGCGATGGTCTGATCAACGACCCCGGATGATCCGCCCAGCGCGGTCGCAGCAGCCACATGGGCCTTCGCGAGCCACGACAAGCTTTGCTCGTGCGATACCTCGTGGCGTGGGCGCACGGCGCGGAAGTTGGTGAGCAGTGGTGGCACGCGCGCACCGCGTGCAGGTTTCGGTCCGGCAGCGACCCGCGAGAATCGACGAGCTCCGCCGGCGGCGTCGTGGCCGAAACGCTCGTCGTGCACGTCTGCCACGTGGCTCATCGCTTGCTCGGGCGTTGATCATGTGGCGATGGTGGATCGCGGTCACCGGGTCGATCGCGGCGGTGGCGTTCGTGTCGCACGCGCACGCTGGTCCGCTGATCGAACGGCCAGGACATGTCACGGAAGCCGAGATGATCATCGAGGCGCCTCCGGCGGAGGTCTATCGCCTCGTCACCGACTACGAGCGCTGGCCCGCGGTCTTGACCGACGTCGTCGATGTGCAGCTCGTGCGCGGCGGGGCGCGCGATGGCCGGGTCCGGTTTGGATCGCGAGCATTCGGCCGCGAGGTCACGGTGCTGTTCGACAATGTGCCGGACAAGCTCATCCGATTCCGGGGCGTGAAGGGACCACCCGGAGGTCGCGCGCGTGGCGAATACCGGCTGACACCGGTGCCTGGTAGCGGCGGCACCCGCACCCACGTGCTCGCACGGCTGTATCTCGATGTCGTGGGACTGCCCGGCCTGTTCGTTCGGGACTCGACGATCCGGGCGATGAGACGCCACAAGCTCGACCGGGACCTCACCGACGTCGCACGCTGGTTCGCGCTGCGGAACCCGCCGAAATAGCCGCGCGTGGCCACGGTGAGCGGCCGAGCGCTTGACCGACAGCGGGCGCTGGCCTGACAGTCCGCGAATGTCCGAGCCGAGCGGTCCCGGAGCTGCGCCCACGGGCGTGGTCCCGTACATTCCTGCGAGCAAGAAGCTACCGGAGCTCACGGTTGGCGTGATCGTGCTCGGGTCGGTGCTGTCGATCGTGCTCGCGGGCGCGAACGCCTACCTCGGGATGTTCGCCGGCATGACGGTCTCGGCATCCGTGCCTGCGGCCGTCGTCTCGATGGCCGTGCTGAGGATGCTGCGCACGGGCAACATCCTGCAGAACAATGCGGTACAGACCACTGCCGCGTCCGGTGCGGGGCTCGCGTCGGGCGTCATCTTCACGATCCCGGCGCTGATCCTGCTCAAGGTCTGGACCGAGTTCAGCTACCTCGAGACCACGTTGATCGCAGCGTTCGGTGGTGTGCTCGGGGTGCTGTTCACGATCCCGCTGCGCCGCGCGCTGATCATCGATCAGCCGCTGCAGTTCCCCGAGGGCGTCGCGACCGCCGAGGTACTCAAGGTCGGCGCTGAGGGTGGTAGCGGCATCGGCGTGCTGGTGGTGACCAGCCTCCTCGGGGCGGTGATCAAGGTCGGCTCGACGGGAGTCAAGCTGTGGACCGAGATCGTGGAGATCGGTGGCTGGATCGGCGGTGGCGCTGCCAAGGCGAGTGCTGCGGGCGCCGCCGCGACCAAGAGCGGCGTGCCGTGGTACTTCGGACTCAACGCGTCGCCTGCCCTGCTTTCGGTCGGGTTCATCGTCGGTTTCAACGTCGCCGCCGTGATCTTTGCGGGCGCGGTGCTCAACCGGTGGATCGCGATCCCGCTGTTCTCGTTGATCGGCGACGCCGGCGCGATCCTGACCGACCAGCTGGCACCCGATGGCTCGCACCTGAGCCTCGCACAGGTCCTCGACGGCGCCAGCGCGGTCGATGCCTCGGGCTCGATCCACAAGTACGTGACGCGGTTCCTCGGCGTGGGCGGCATGCTGGTCGGTGGCTTGTGGTCGCTGTTCAAGTTGCGCAAGTCGCTGCTCGGCGGAATCAGCGCCGGCCTGCATGCCTATCGACAACGCAAGCTCGGTGGTGGGAGCTCGATCGTCCGGACCGAGCACGACATGCCGATGAACATCATCCTGATGTTGATCGCGGCGTCGGTGATTCCGCTGTTCCTGATCTTCTGGCACTTCACCGATTCGTGGTGGGTCAGCGCGGTGATGGCCGTGCTGATGATCATCGCCGGGTTCTTGTTCGCTGCCGTCGCATCGTACATGGCGGGGCTGGTGGGATCGTCGAACAACCCGGTCTCGGGCATCACGATCTCGACGATCCTGGTCGCTGCGCTGCTGCTGCTCGCGCTCGGGTTACCGAGCCCGATCGGCCCGATCTCGGCGGTGCTGATCGGCGGCGTGGTGTGCTGCTCGGCCGCGATCGGCGGCGACAACATGCAAGACCTCAAATGCGGCCAGCTGGTGGGCTCGACGCCGTGGAAGCAGCAGACCATGCAGATCGTCGGCGTCCTCGTCGCCGCGCCGATCATCGCGCCCGTGCTCAATCTGCTACACGGCGCATACACGATCGGCAGCGAGAAGCTCGGCGCACCTCAGGCGAACCTCATGGGAACCGTCGCGTTCGGCGTGTTCGATGGCGGCCTGCCCTGGGGCCCGATCGGCATCGGGGCCGCGATCGCGGCCGCGGTGATCGCGCTCGACTCGTTGCTCCAGGCACGTAAGTCCGCCGTCCGCATTCCGGTGATGGCGTTCGCCGTCGGAGTCTACCTGCCGTTTGACCTGAACCTTCCGATCTTTCTCGGCGGCGTCGTCGCGTGGCTGGTGTCGCGCGCGCTCGATCGCTCGAACGCCAGCGCCGAGCGTCGCGGCGAGGTCGAGCGCATGGGCCTGCTCGCCGCGGCGGGGTTCATCACGGGCGAGTCCTTGCTCGGGATCGGGCTGGCCGTTCCGGTCGCGGTTACCGAGAACAAGGAGGCGCTGACGATGTTCGGCGGCGACTACGCTGCCCTGCGATTTCCTGCCCTCGTGTTCGTCGCGCTGTCGCTCGCGCTGCTGTATCGGCTCGCGCTGCGGCGCCCACGGACCCGATAGCAACCAGGTGCTACAGAGGTCGCGCCATGCGCAACGCGCGCTGACCGCGGTCGTACGTCGACGAGCCCTCGATGATGCGAAACCCGGCGCGGGTATACAGCCGCTGCGCCGCCGTATTGGTCTCCGCGACCGTCAGCCGCAGTGAGCCGATCTGGCTCGACGGACCCACCCGCTGCGCGACCTCGATGACGTGGGATAACAACCGCGCACCGATGCCGCGGCGCTGCTGCGATGGCAGGACAGCGAGCGCTAGCAAGTCCGCGACGACCTGTGACGGCGTGCCATGTGCGCCCCCCTCGACGTAGAATCCCAGCATCGCGAACCCGCGTCCGCGGCCCTGCAAGTCTTCGTCGATCCACGCCAACACGCCGGGCTGCTCCAGCCACGACGGCAAGATCCGGGTGTAGTCACCGAGCTCACGGTATGCCTCCGCACCCGTGGCGATGATCCACGGATGGTCGGTTACCTCAGAGCGACGGATCATCGTCAGCTCGGATTATGCACCATCACGTCGCAGCCGCGCACGGGGCGCCCTACGACGACATGGCGTGCCAGTGAGCCGCGAAACGCTGGCTCAACCGACCAGGCCGCCGCCGGTGGCCTCGCTATCGGTGCGGGCGCGAGCAGCGGGCTGGGTCGTGGGCGGCGACGATGCGGCGGGCTTGCGCTGCGGCAACGCGCTCATCGACTGCGGAGCGGTGCGCGCGTCCGGGGTAGCGGTGACCGGTGCGGTTGCCGATCCGGTCACGCTGGCCAGCGTCCGCAGGGTGTAGCGGCCAGGCGACGTGCGGATGAACAGCGACATGTCGCCGTTGCGCTTGATGTCCATCGAGAGGTCGCGCGCGACCACCGTGTCAGGAGTCTTGGACTTGCTCGGAAGGCGAACGCCGGCGCGCTCTACGATTTCGCGAACCGACATAGGCTTACCGGTCTCTCGCAGGATCTCTTCCACCACAGCAAGCGTGCTCATGACCGATAGCCTCCCTCAAAAATTGCGATTCGAAAACCGTCGAGACGGAAGTCATCCTAGCGCCGTCCCTCGCGGGAACCAGTCTTGACACCATTTTTTTTTCAGCAACTCGCCGTCGCGCGGACGTCACACCTTCCGAGTTGAATTTTTACGACGCCGTATTCCGTTTATCGGTAGTTGCAGCGTTGAGGTGTTGAGAGAATGCTCGCTCGGTGCGCGCTGGTGCCACGCAGGGGACATGTCTCTCGAGCTCATCCAGGCAATCACGCTGCTGCTCGATCTGTCCGGCCGACCGCCGATCAAGCGCTGCACGACGAGATTCCCGACGTTGACCTGATCGTGCAGCTCGACGCCGGAAGCATCATCGCGACGAGCTCGATGAACCCGATCACGACGTACACGGGCGATCCATCCCGCCGACGCCTGGCGCAGGCGTGCCAGGCGCCTTGATCCCTGTCAGGCGAATCGAAGCACGTTGCGCACGACCTCACCCTTGGCCAGCGCGTCGAACGCTTCGTTGATCTTCGGCAGCTCGATCGAGCCGCTGTACAGCTTCTCGACGGGGAGCAGGCCCGCGCGATACAGCGAGATGTACTTGAGCACGTCGCGCTTGGGCACGGCGCTGCCCATGTACGAGCCCTTGAGTGTGCGCTCCTCGGCGACCAAGCTGACCGCCTGGATCGCGAGCTGCTGCTCGGGATGTGGCAGGCCAACCGTGACGGTGGTGCCGCCGCGCGCAGTCGCACCGTAGGCCTGTGCGAGCACCTTGGCGCTACCAACCGCCTCGATCGTCACGTCGGCGCCGCCCGTCGTGGCGTCCTTGATCGCGCTCACCACATCGCCGCTCGCGTTGACCACATGACTTGCACCACATGCCTTCGCAAGCTGGAGCTTGGCGTCGAGCAGGTCCACCGCGACGATCGGATACGCGCCGGCGAGCTTGGCGCCCATCACCGCCGCGAGCCCGACGCCGCCCATGCCGAACACGGCGACCGACATTCCGGGCGTGACATTGGCGGTGTTGAGCACCGCTCCCACGCCGGTGATCACGGCACAACCGAACAGCGCGGCGGTCTCGAGCGGCAGATCGCTGGGGATCTTGATCAACGACTCCTGCGCCGCGACCGTGTACTGCGAGAACGCCGAGACGCCGAGGTGATGATGTAGCGGCTCGCCCTTGGCGTTGCAGAACCGCTTGGCTCCGCCGAGCGTCGTGCCCGCAGCGTTGGCCTTCGCCCCGTTGCTGCACATCACCGGGCGACCGGTCGCGCACGAGATACAGCGCCCGCACATCGGCAGGAACGAAAACACGACGTGATCGCCGACCGCGAGGTCGGTGACATCGGGACCCACCTGATGGACCACGCCCGCCGCCTCGTGGCCGAGCAGCATCGGCATCGGCCGCGGCCGCGAGCCGTCGATCACCGAGAGGTCGGAGTGACACAGGCCTGCTGCGGCGACCTTCACCACCACCTCGCGAGGCCCCGGCGCACCAACTTCGACCTCTTCGATCGCGAGCGGCTTGCTCGCGCCGAACGGCGCCTTGCGTCCCATCTCGTAGAGAACCGCGGCTTGCGACTTCACGAGCGTGCTCCCCGGCGGATCGACACCATCTGGATGTTGGTCATCTCCTCGATCGCGAACCTCACGCCCTCGCGACCGAGGCCGCTCTGGCGATTGCCGCCGTAGGGCATGTGATCGGCGCGGAATGTTGGCGAGTCGTTGATCACGATGCCGCCGAAGTTGAGCTTGTCCATCGCGCGGAACACGCGATCGATGTCGCGAGTGAACACGGCGGCCTGCAGCGCATACTGGCTGTTGTCCGCCTGCTCGAGTGCGTGCTCGAAGTCATCGAACTCGATCACCGAAGCGACCGGACCGAACACCTCTTCGGCGACGACCTTCATCGATGGATTGACGTTGGTCAGCGCGGTCGGCCAGTACACCGGCCCCTGGCGCTTGCCGCCGGTCAGCACGGTCGCACCTGCGGCCTGCGCTTCCTTGACCCAGCTCTCGACGCGCACGGCCTCGCGCTCGTCGATCATCGGACCGACATCGACCGCATCCTCGAGCGGATTGCCGACCACCATCGATTCGGTTGCCTTGAGGAAGTTGTGGAGGAACGGCTCTCGGATCCTCTTGTCCGCGTAGACGCGCTGGACCGAGATGCAGATCTGGCCCGAGTACGCGTACGCACCGACGGCACAGCGCTTGGCGGCCTGCTCGAGATCTGCGTCGGGCGCGATGATCACCGGCGCCGTGTTGCCGAGCTCGAGCGTCACCTTCTTGATGCCGGCCTCGGCGAGGATGCCCCGGCCGACCGCGCGGCTGCCGGTGAACGTGATCTTGGCGACCCGCGGATCTTTGACCAGCTGCGCGCCGACCGTGCTGCCCGGCCCGTGCACGAGGTTGACGGTCCCGGCGGGCATGCCGGCTTCTTGCAAGATCTGGCACAGCATCACCGACGTGAGCGGCGTCGTGTTCGCCGGCTTGAGCACGATCGTGTTGCCGGCGGCGATCGCCGGCGCGATCTTGTGCGCGACCAGGTTCAACGGAAAGTTGAATGGCGTGATCGCGGCGACGACGCCAACCGGTCGGCGGATCCAGAATCCGAAGTGTTCCTCACCCGACGGCACCGCGTCGAGCGGGACGGTCTCGCCGTGGATCCGGCGCGCTTCTTCCGCTGCGGTCGCAAACGTGTTGGTGGCGCGATCGACCTCGCCGCGCGAGAACTTGATCGCCTTGCCGGCCTCGAGCGCGATCGTCTTCGCGATCTCGTCTCGGCGCTGCTGCAGCAGCTGCGCCGCCTTCGACAGGATCTCGGCGCGCTTGTGCGCCGGCATCTTCGCCATCACAGGCGCCGTGCGGGCCGCCGCGGACAGCGCCTGATCGACGTCCTCGGTGCGCGCCTCGGGCAGCGTGCCCATCGGCTCCTGGGTGTACTTGTTTACGACGGTCGTCGCCTTCCCACCTTCGACCCACTCTCCGTTGATGAACAGTTTGTGTTTCATGGCTGCACGCTTCCTCTGGCTTCGGGGGCTTCGTCGAGGTGGGCCTGCAACAGCTCGCAGAACAGGTCGCAATCCTCGAGGAACGGTAGATGACCAAACCCGTCGAGACGATGAAGCTTGCAATTGGCTAGCCCGGTCTCGAACAGGTGGGCGTTGTCGTAAGGAACGATGCCATCGGCGGTCCCGTGGAGCACCAGCGTCCGGTGCGGGATCCGGCGAAGGTCGACACCGATCAGCAGATGTCGCGCGGCAGCGTCGAACTGCGCGTACCAGTTGCCGCTCGGCGTGGGAAACTCGAGCCGCGCGCGCAAGTAGCGCTCGAACGCCGCGACGTGGTCGAGCGTCCAACCCGGACGAAACGAGAGCGGCATGGTTCGCCGCGCAAACTCCTCGGGCGTGGAGCCAGCAGCGTTCTGCCAGGCGGCGAGCACGGACGCCGGCACGTTGATCGCGCGCGGCCCGCCGCAGCTCGACGCGATCAACACCAGCGAGCTGACCTTGTGGGGATGGCGAATCGCCAGATGCTGCGCGATGTAGCCGCCCATCGAGTGGCCGACGATGTGCGCCTGCGCGATGCCGAGCCCGTCGAGCACGGCCTTGGTGTCGTCGGCCATCAGCTCCATCGAGTACGGACCGATCGGCTTGTCCGAGCGGCCGGAGCCGCGGTTATCGACGGTAAACGCGTTCGCGGTGCGCGACATCCGTGCGATCACGTCCTGCCAGCACCACCCGGCGTAGCCGAGCCCGGACAGAAACAGCACCGGCGGTCCGCTCCCGGCTCCCTGAACCCATAGAGCGATGTCACCGCCGCGAACCGGCTGTGCCCAAAACGGCTGAGTCACCCCCGTTGCGTGCCCTTTGCGACGAGGAATGTCAACGAGTTGAGCTGCGATCTCGTGGTCTACCGATCGAGGCCGCGCGCGCGGTCGCAGAAAACCGCGCGTGATTTGCTGCGGTTGGACACCGCATCTTCATCTGCGTTCATTTTGGCGATCGAAAAATGTCGGCGCTACGACGCGCGCTGGGTCTCGATCGCCAGGTCCGACGGCCGTAGATCGTGGACCAGATCGCGGATCCCCGTCAGGTCATCGAAATCGATCTCTTCGAACGCACCCGGCGGAGGCGGCTCGGCCGAGCTGCTCGACGGCGCAGGTGGTGTCGCGGGCGACAGCGAGATGATCACGTCTCCGTCGGAGGGCAGCTCTGCCGTGAGCGCGGCCACGGGCATGCCATCGTCGTCGATCGAGATCTCGATGATCATGTCATCGTCGATCGGGCGGACCACATCGCGCGGCATCCGCCGCTCGCCGACGCGGCGCTCGTATCGAAATACCCGCGTGTCGGGCTTTCCGGATCGGCGATCGACGCGCCGGCGCTCGCGCGAAACCGCGAGCATCATCTCCTCGATGGTTTCGGGCACCGGGGTCATCGTCAGCAGCTGCCCGGCGCAGTTGAAGCACATCGGACGCCAGCGTCCATGAAGCTCCACGCTGCGCAGCACGCGCCGGCGCTTCTCAGGGCAGGTCACACAGCGGGCGCCAAGACCGACCGGACGTGTCTCGGCCCAGCGGGCGTAGCAACCCCAGCATCTGCCACGACGAAGCTCCGCGACGTTGGCGTTACATACCTCGCACGGGTGCACCCTAGGGTCGTAGGACACCCCGATCCGGCCGGCAAGTTTTCGGCAACGGACGAGCGCCGACGAAGACGCCGCCCGCACAAGTGCTAGTCTCTGCCGGTTGTGCCGTCGACACGCGCGCTCATCCACGCTCCGTGGTCAGCCTCGAAGGTGTCGACTGCGCTGCGCTGTCCGCGGCTGTTTCACTTCAAGTACATCCAGAAGTTGACCGAGCCCGAGGTCATGCCCGAGACCCGGATCGGTAAGGCGATCCACAAGGCCCTCGAACATGTGCTGATGGGCACGTCGATCGCGGAAGCCACGACGAGCGTGCGCACCGAGCTGCCGTCCGAGATCGAGCAGTTGCGCTTCGACGGGCTCAGCAGTGGAATTCCCGCGTTCGCTCACCGGATTTCACAGTTCCGGCGCCGCCGGCGCGTGGCCCGCCAGCTCGTCGAGTACTCGCTCGCGGTGCGCGAGGACCTGTCGACCACGCAGTTCTACAGCGGCGATGCGTACTACCGTGGCGTGCTCGACCTCGGCTATCTGTTCGAGGACGACTCGCTCGCGCTGGTCGATCACAAGACCGGCGCGCGGATCCCCGGAACCTCGATCACCGATCAGCTCGAAGGTTATGCGGTGCTGGCCGCGGCGGCGTTTCGCCACGTCAAGCGGTTCTGGTTCGGCGTCCACTGGATCGCAGAGCGCGCCGTCGAATGGTCAGCGCCGGTTGCACCGGAGCTGATCATCGATCGACTGGTTCCAGATCTGCTGGACAACATCGAGGCCGCGGCGCTCGCCGTCGATGACGGGCCGCGGCCGAATCCAGGCTCGTGGTGCGATCGCTGCAGCTATCGGAGCGTGTGCCCCGCGAGCCGCGAGATCCGCTACGAGCCCGTCGAGTATTACGAAGACGACGAGGACTGAGCGGAGCGAATCAGCCGCCCATGAACGACGTCATCGCGGCCTTGACGCGCTCGTTGGTGGCGCACTTCGACATGCCCTCCATCTGGGGCTCGAGCTTCTTCATCGTCTCCTCGGACTTCGCCTTGCACTTATCCTCGAACTCCTTCTTCTTCGCCGGATCCTCGTCCTGCTTCTTCGCCCACTCGACGAACGGCTTGTGCTCGGCAACCAGCTTCTCGAGGGCCGCGCCCATCGCGTCGCAGTTGTCCTTGTTCTCCTGCGCGACGGTCGCGAACTGGGTCATCATGCCGACCATCTTGTCGCACGCCTGATCCACCGTCATGTCGCCCATCGGGGCCGCCGGGGCTGCTGGATCAGCGGGCTTCGCTGCCGCAGGATCAGCGGGCTTTGCCGCGGGGTCAGCCGCCGAACCCGCCGCGGGCTTGTCCGTGGGTGCCTCTTCCTTCTTCTTGCAGCCGACTCCGAGTGCGAGCACGAGAGCCAACGAGAGCGAACCAATTGCGAGCTTCATGTTGTCTTACCTGTTTGATCAAGCACGGTCGAGATGACCGCGAGCCGGAACTATCAGGGTTCGAGCCGGCGACTTCAAGGCGACGGCGGTCGCCTCACGCCAATGTAATCGAGCACTGACAACTACGTCGGCGCGTCGACAACCAGGTCGGCGCGTCGAAGACCGATCACAAGCTGCCGAGCGCCTTGGTGACGCCCGGATTGCTCGCGCATTCCGTCGTGTGTGGCTCGACGTCCTTCCACACCGCGTCGATCTGCGCCTTGCACGCTTGCTCGACCGCTTGCTTCGAGGCCGCATCGGCTTTCATCGCCGTGATCTGGTCGAGCAGCGGTTTGTTGTCGGACATCACCTTGTCCATCGCCGCTCCCATCGCGTCGCACTTGCCCTTGTTCTCGCTTGCCACCGCGGCGAGCGCCTTGGTGATCACGAGCGACTGCTCGCACGCCTGATCGACGGTGAGTCCACCGGATCGTGCGCTCGGTGTGCCTCCCGACGGGACGGCCTCCGAGGGCGCGGCTCCGGAGGGCGCGGCGGTCCCCGATTGTTGCGCCGCGAGCTCGCCGAGCTTGATCGCCTCGGCGCTTGGCGGTGGCGCCGCCTTGTCCGCCTTCTTCTTGCAACCAACTCCGAGCGAGAGCACGAGAGCGAGGGAGATGGATCCGATTGCGAGCTTCATGATGTTTGCTGTTCCTCTTCGCGATCGACGCGACCGCTTCGGGGTAACTATCCCAAGGTCGCACCGGCGACTTCAAGAACTTGGCACGCCGGGTCAGCGTCGCCAGCGCAGGATCCGCGATGGCCACGCCGGTAACCCATCGGCCACGCGCTTGGCCGCATCGCGCGCCACGAGCTTCGCGATCGAACGCAAGCGATCGTCGAGCTCGGCCGGCGCGCCGGTCGCGACGAGCTCGGTGCCGCCGCGATCGTCGAGCGTCAGCGCTCCCGTGAACACCGACTCCGGGGTGTAGATCGAGGCGCGATAGTGCGCGCGCCCGCTGTGCTCACGCTCGAGCTCGAGCAGAAACCTCGCACCCTCGGTAGGATGCAGATCGCGATCGAGCACTATTCGCCAAGATCCGCGGCGAATCGACTCGACACCGCGGCCGCATTGCCCCACTGCGCCTTCTTCCACTCGGCGTTCCACTGGCGCAGCGTCCACGCGGCGTCGAGCAACATCCGGGTTCCGATGTGAGCCTTGCCCCACAAGTCCTTGGTCTCGGCGCGATCGTTGGCGAGATCGTAGACGCGCGGGTCGTTGGCGCCCGAGAGATGCAGCTTCCAGTGGTCGATCCGCGCCGCGTGGCCATTCTCGTAGCGCGACGTGAACGACATCAGCGGATAGGTGATCGCGCCATGGGCCAATGGGATCAGCGACGTCCCCTGCCACTCGGGATCCGTGGGAATCCCGAGCGAGTCGGCGAGCGTCGGCACGATGTCGATGCCTTCGGTGCCGGCGTTGATCTTTGCGGCGGGGAACAGCGGTGGGTAGTGGATGACCAGCGGAACGTGGACGAGGGTCTCGAGGGAGCTCCCGCCATGGCCGACCCGGCCGTCTTCCCACTGCTCGTCGCCGTGGTCGGCGGTGATGATCAACATCGTCTCGTCCCACACACCCCACTCCTGGAGCCGAGCGATCAGCTTTCCGAGCAGATCGTCCTGGTAGCTGACGTTGGAGTCGTAGAGCGCACGAACATGATCCTTCTCGCGATCGCTCAGATCCTTGCCGCTGTTCCCTGTGCCGTCGTCGCCGTACGCGACCTCGAACCGACCCTTGTAGCCCGGGTCGTACTTGCCCAGCCATGGCTGCTTGGCGCGCCACGTCACGTGGGTGTCGATCAAGCCGAGGTAGAGGAACCACGGCTGATCCTTCTTCGGCGTGATGAAGCCGATCCCCTTGTCGATGATGTCGGCACCTTTGAGGCCCAGGCTCTTCTCGATGTGGTTGACGTACTTGTCCCAGCTGCTGCCGAACCCGCGCGACGGACGGATGTAACCGTTGCCCGATGCACCGGCGACGTACTTGCCCGCCTTCTTGGCGACCTCGTCGATCGTGGTCCACTTGTCGTCGAGGATGTCCTTCATCGCGATCGCCTTGTGCTTCGCGAGATACGCCGAGGTCCACATCGCCGCGTGCGAGACCTGAGATTCGTTGCCCTGAACGTAGTGCTGCATGAACAGCGTCGAGCTCTCGGCGAGCTTGTCGAAGTTCGGCGCCTCGGGGCGGGCCTTTGCGTTGAACGCACGCACGCGATCGGCGCGCAGCGAATCCATGATGATGAACAGCACGTACTTGGGCGGCGTGCCGTGCTTGATCGCCGGGACGGTTCCGGGAACGACGATCGCCGCGTTGGCGAGCGCGGAGTGCGCGCAACCCGTGCCCTCGAGGTCGAGCCGAACCGCCTTGCCCGCGACCGGCGCGAGATCGACCGCAGACCCGGTTCCGATCAGCTTGCCCTCCGTCGTCGTGCCGTCCTCGGCGGTGGCGAGCACGCCGATCTGGCAGTTGCCGTCGGACAGATCGCCGGTCAGCTTGCCGCTCGGCGGTACCATCGCATACCAGCTGAGCATTCCGCCCTGCGGGATCATCAACGCCTTGCTCGGCGCGCTGTAGAACGTCACGTCGGCATCGTCACCGACCGGCGTCGTCGCGCCGACCTGAAGCCAGGCGACGGCGGTGTTACTGGGCTTGGCGAACAGCGCGATCGCGTTTTCACCTTCCTTCAACTGACCGGCCGGAACTTGCACCTCGATGGTGGACCAACCGTTGGCGAGCGGCGAGTTGAGATCCTTGTTGCCGTTGACGCGAAGGCTGAGCGTCCCCTCCCCGCTCGAGAACACGCGCAGGCGCACCGTGCTCCGCGCGACCTGGGCCGACGACAGTGGCACGAACACCGAGGCCGTCTTGCCGTTCATGCGGGCGACCTTCACGCCACCCTCGTTCTGGCGGAGCTCCCACGACTTCTTGCCGCCCTTCATCACGTTGCCAAACCGCACGTACTTCGCGAACGCCGCGGAGCCCGCGGGAATGAACAGGCCGCCACCGCGGGTCATGTGCGACGACAACCGGTTATCGACCAGCGAGTACACCGGGCGTTCGGGACCGCGCGCCGGCGCCTTTACCGGAGGCTTGGCGGCAGCGCGGCCAGATGGATCGGCGCTGCCGCTCGCCGGGGCACCCGGCTCGGCGAGCTTGGCCTCGGCCGCTGGCGTCTGATCCTTGGTGCCATTCTTGCCGCAGGCAGACACAGCAACCACGACGGCGAGAACAAACTGCGCACGGAAAATCATCGACGGGAAACTAGCACAGCCATCATTTGGCGGGCGCGGCCGCCGCCCTGAAGTAGTTTCGCAGGATCGTCGTCTCGAGGTTCAGGTCCGCCAGCGCAGGCTTTGCCTCACCCGCGCGGATCGCCTCGTCGAGCTTGGTCGCGCACACGTCGCACGGCAGCGTCGCGATCTTGGGCAGCGCGAGCAGGATGCTCTGACGGATCAGACGGTTGTCGCTGGTGACGTGGTCGAGCAGCGTCGGGACGAGCTGTCCTGCCGCCGCGCCGCGCTTGCCGATCTCGAGCATTGCGCGCTCGACATTCGCTTCGAGTAGCCCGCGCTTCTCCTCGGCCGTCCATTGATCGATGTCCTTGATGAAGCGCGTGCAGTTCGACGCCGCTTGGTCCGGGGTCTGCGTCAAGCTCGCCGCATAACAGCCCAGGTCGTCCTTGCAACGGATCGCGATCTCGATCCGCGCGATGTGGGTCTGGAACATGCGCGCATACGCCTTGTACGCCTTCGACGCGCCATCGAGCGCCTTGAATTCGGCGATGGCGGCCTTGTGTCGCGTCCTGGCTGCCTTCAGCGCGTCCGCGATGCTCCGGTTCTCGCGCTTGATGTCGGCGACGCTGGCAGTTGATCCCATGGTCGCGAGCTTGTGCTGCGCGGCTTCGGCCACCTGCTTCGCCGCCTCGAGCTGCTTGTCGGCGGCCGCAGCATCGGCTTTCGGCTTCCCGTCGGCCTCCCTGCGTTTCTGGGTCGAGGCGTCGAAGTACTTCTGCGCGAGCGCATCGAGGATCTTGATCCCGGCGTCGTCCCGCGACAGGCGAGCGAATGCCGTCGCTGCCTCCTGGCGAAGCGTGTCGTCTGCGTTGTTGTCGGCAGCGATCGCTCCCAGGCTGTGCACGCCGGAGTCATCGCGCGCGACGAATGGATACGCCGAGATCGCAAGAATCCTGATCATCTCGACCGCAGGAGCATCGCGGTTAGCCGGTGGACGGAGCGCCATGGCGCGAACCTGCGCGGCTACCCCAGGTGCGCCGATCTTGCGAAGGGCGTCGAAGATCGCGTGGTGCTGCGAGTTGGGGCTGGGCTGGCCATCGTGATAGTAGACCGGCCGCGGCGGGCGCTTGGCCGCCGCAACCAGCTCCGGCGCGACCGCAGGATCGTAAAAGTCACCCAGGACGACGGCAGCGTAGAAATCCTTCGCCGAATTCGCGACACAGGTCGGTCGGGTCGGCCGTGACGCGGCGGACCGATCGCATGATTGGCCGAGCTTTCGATCGCTGAACAGCTTGTTCACCTCGCGATGCTCGCCGCGAATCGCCTTTCGCAGCTGGTCCTTCGCGGCAGGGCCGATCGCTAACAGCGCCCGCCGAATCTGTGTAAACAGCTCCGGCGTCTCGTACATCTGCAACACCAGCGCGCTGGTGGCGGCTGGATCCCGAAGCTCCCCGAGTGCGTTGATCGTGGCCCCTGTGAGGCGAAGGTATAGCTCGAACGCGAGTGTCCGCGATGCGCGCTGCGCCAGGTCGCGCGCGTCGCGAGGGTGCTGCGGTGAGCTGCGCTCCAGCAACTCGATCAGCGCGGCGGTTGGCTTTGGGTTGCGCGGCTGTTTGCCGAGCGCACGAATCGCCGAGACCTGCGCACCGATCGTGCGTTTGTCGACGGGCAGCGATGCCAATGCGATCAACGCATCGACCGCCTCGATCTGGTTGGCCTCGCCCAGCGCGTCCGCTGCCTTGCCGGCAGCATCGACTGACCGCTCGTCCAACGCGTCAACCTCGCTGACCGCGCGGATCAGGAACGGCAGCGCCGCGGTCCAGCTCGGCGGACGACCGTTGGCGGCAAAGCGTTGCAACCCTCGACCCGTCGCCTCCCCCGGCGTCAGCGGTTCCGCGAGCTCGATCAAGGCTGCGAGAAACGACGTCGGTCGGCCAGATGCAAGCCAGGCCTCGCCGAGAAGCGTGATCGCCGCGGGATCACCAAGACTGCGCAGCTGCGCGGTGGCCTGCATGGCAGTACGCGGATCGGCCAGCTTGGATCGCCACATCGCTTGGTCGAATGCGGTCGTCGACGTTCCGATCGGCTGGTGATCGGTCTCGACGTGCGACGCACGGGCCGGTTGTCGCGCGGGCCCCCCCGACGCACCGCAGCCGACCCCGATGACGGCAAGCGCGACCACGATGGCTGTGCTCCAGTTCGCGAGGTGGACGGCAAAACGCATGGTGGCTCCTGGTCTGTGATTCGTCATCGGAGATGCGAGGTCGTCGATTCAGACGAACTGTGGACCACCAAGTCGCATCCGGCTGCAGAACTAGTCCGTCGCTATCGAATCCGCCAACCATGGGCGTAAACATTGGCTTTCAACCCGCGCACGAAACCGACCAGCGCGATGTTGAATCGCTCGGCGAGCTCGACGGCGAGCGAGCTCGGCGCGGACACGGCGGCCACGATCGGAACGCCCAGCATGATCGCCTTCTGGACCAGCTCGTAGCCGAGCCTGCCCGACAGAAACATCACGTGAACGCTGGGGTCCACGGCCGCGCCGATCGCCCAGCCCGCGAGCTTGTCGACGGCATTGTGTCGCCCGACATCTTCGCGCGATGCGGCGAGCACACCGTCGATCGTGAACAGCCCGGCCGCGTGTAATCCGCCGGTGTCCGCGAACACCGACTGGGCTGCGCGCAACCGATCGGGAAGCATCGCCAGCACGCGCGGGTCGATGGTCGTTCGCGCCGACACCTCGTCAGCCTTCTGTTCGAGGTCCGCGATCGCGACGCGGCCACACACACCGCATGCCGCCGAGCTGATCAGCCCGCGGCTCGCGAACGCGGTCCGCTCGAGATCGACGTCGACGGTATCGGCATCGATCTGCGTCGCCTGACCTGCGAGCGATTCGGCGTGGAGTAGCCCCCGAACCAGCTCGAGATCGTCGCCCGGCGTGCGCATGATCGTGGCGACCGGCTCACCTCGCGCGCGCAGCTCGAGCGGCGCCTCGATGACCACGCGATCGCGATCGGCGCGGCGCTCGCCGCCGCTCAACCGCTCGATCGCTAGCTCGCGGATCTGGGTCACTGGCGCAGCTTAGCCCGTTGTCGCCACGGCGAGCATGCTAGCGTGCGCCCATGCCGCCCGTGAAAGACCGCGTGTTCCGCGATCCGGTGCACGGCCTGATCGAGCTCAAGGGCGACGACCGTCCACTCGCCGACCTGCTCGACACGCTCGCGATGCAGCGGCTGCGTCGAATCAAGCAGATGGGGTTCGCGTGGCTGGTCTATCCCGGCGCCGAGCACTCACGGTTCGGCCATGCGCTCGGTGCATTTCACGTCGCGCAGCGGGTGGTGCGACGGCTCGATCTCGATCCGGTGCTCGCGCGTCACGTCAAGGTCGCGGCGCTGCTCCACGACGTCGGCCATGGGCCGTTCTCACATGCGTGGGAGCATGTTTTCGAGGGCCACGACCACGAACACTGGGGCGCGCGGATCATCAGCGAGAACGCCGAGCTGTCGGCGGCACTCGAGGAGCTCGAGCCGGACCTGCCGGCAACGCTTCGCGCGTTCTGGGGCAAGGGTTATCGGCCGCAGTTCGCACGCAAGCTGGTGTCGTCGCAGCTCGACGTGGACCGATTGGACTACCTGTTGCGCGATGGTCACTATTCGGGCGCAGGCTACGCCACCTACGACCTGGACTGGATCATCCATGCCATGCAGGTCGCGAACGTCCACGCGGGCCACGACGATCCGAGCGATCTCGTCGTCGACTATCGCCGCGGGATGTACGCCGTCGAGCAGTACCTGTTCGCGCGCTCGTACATGTACGCGCAGGTCTATCACCACAAGACCGTGCGCGCGGCCGAGTGGATGTTCATCAAGACGCTCGAGCGGTTCGCCGAGCTCGCGCGGCACGGCGCCGAACCCCCCGGGCTGCCGATCGCCGCGGCCATGGCGCGCGGCGGCGCGATCTCCGTGGACGACTATCTGCGGCTACACGACGTCTCGCTGACCACCGCGCTCGATGACTGGGCCGGTCACACCGGTCCCGGTGCGCGCGATCCGGTCATCAAGGACCTCGCCGGGCGGCTGGTCGAGCGCCGCTTGTTCAAGACGTTCGACCTGGGTGACGATCGCGCCGCGGCGGATCGGCTGTGGCCGCGGGCGCTCGCGCTCGCGACCGCTCGATTCGGCGCCGAGGCGGGCTACTACGTGCACCTCGATACCACGCGCCAGATCGGCTACCTCGCCGCTAACCATGAAGAGCTCCACGTCGTCGATCATCCGAAGTACGGGACCGTGACGCTGTCCCGGCTGCTCGAGGACATGCCGCTCGGCCAGCCGATCGCCGCGATCCGGCTGGTATGTGCTCCCGAGCTCGTCGATGCGATGCGCCCGATCGTCGACGCCGCCCTCGAACGGCGTTGAGCGTTCACCAAGCTACCCATGGCATTGCGCCAGCCGATCGCCGCGGTTTGCAACATGGGGCCATCACTGGACCGGGTAAGTCGTCGATTCCACGTGTCCAGGTCTGGAACGCGCGGTGCTACACCCGCACGTATGCGCCGACTCTCGATCATGCTCGCGGGCGTGGCGGTCATCGCGATGCTCGCCGCCGGTGCCGGCGTGCTCGCCGCAAAGGCCCTGCTCTGGCTCGTGTGAGCGTCGCGCTAGCGGCCGATACGACGACGTCGGTCCACTTCCGGCACGTCCGTACCCCGCAGAAATAGTCGGGGCGAGAGGATTCGAACCTCCGACACCCTGGTCCCAAACCAGGTGCGCTACCAGGCTGCGCTACGCCCCGAGAACCCGCTGTACGGGCCCATATCGAATACCCGCACGGCGCGGTTACCGCAAGGACTACTTCGCGGGCTTTTCTTCGGGCGTCGCAGCAGCGTCGCCGTCGGCCGACTTGGAGGTCGGCACGCGGCCACCGGCCCACGCGAAGTAGTTACGAAGCATCGTGGTCTCGAGAGTGAGCTCCGCAAGGGTCGCCTTGCCTTCGCCCGCCTTGATCGCCGCCGTGAGCTTGGCCTCGCACGTGTCGCACGGGACCTTGGCGATCTTGGGCAGCGCCAGCAGGATGCTCTGGCGAATCAGGCGATTGTCGCTCTTGGCGTTATCGAGCAGCAGCGCCGTGTACTCCTGCGCCTTCGCGCCGCGCTTGCCGATCTCCAGCATCGCGCGCTCGACGTTGGCCTCGATCAGGCCGAGCTTCTCTTCCTTGGTCCACTGATTGATATCCTTGATGTACTTCTTGTTGTTCGCGGCTGCCTCATCGGGCTTGAGCGACAGGCTGCCGGCGTAGCACTTCAGATCGTCCTTGCACCGGATCGCGATCTCGATGCGAGCGATGTGGGTCTGGAACATCCGCGCGTAGTTCTTGTACGCCTTGGATGCACCATCGAGTGCCTTGAACGATGAGACGCCTTCCTTGTGCTTCTTCTTGGCCGCCTTGAGGGCATCCTCGATCTTCTTGGTCTCGAGCTTGATGTCCTGGACGCTCTTGGTCGCCGACATCTTCACCAGGTTCTGGCGCGCCTCTTCGGCTGCCTTCTTCGCCTTTTCGAGCTCCTTGTCGGCGGCCACCATGTCGGCCTTCGGCTTGCCGTCGGCTTCCTTGCGCTTCTGCGCCGAAGCGTCGAAGTACTTCTGAGCGAGTCCTTCGAGGATCTTGATCCCGCCCGGATCGCGCGCCAGTCGCGCGAACGCCGTCGCCGCTTCCTGCCGGAGGCCGTCCTCCGCACCGTTGTCACCCGCGATCGCGCCGAGCTCCTCGACGCCCGCCATGTCGCGCGCCACGAATGGATACGCTCCGATCGCGAGCAAACGCACCGCATCCTCCCCTTCCGACTTGCCCTTGCCCTTGCCCTTGGGCATCCACATCGCACGGATCTCGGCCGCACCTTCCGCGGCGCCGATCTTTCGCAGCGCATCGAAGATCGCGTGATAGTTGGTGCTGCCCGCCTGCTCGTCCATGTAATAGGCCGGCAGCATCGGACGCTGGAGTGCGCCGAGCAGGTCCTTCGCGGTGGCCGGATCGTAGAAATCCCCGAGCACCACGGCGGCGTAGAAGTCCTTGGCCGAGACCGGCAGACACTGGTCCGCGGGTAGGTCGTTCTTGTCGCCGCAGTAGCGATCCAGCTTCTTGTCCTTGAACAGCTGGTTCACCTCGGCGTGCTCGCCGCGGAGAATCTTGCGAAGCTGTTCCTTCGCCGTCGGGCCGGTAGACGCGAGCGCGCGGCGGATCTGCGTGAACAGCTCCGGCGTGCGATACATCTGGCGCACCAGGGTCTTGGCGGCGTTGGGATCGCGAAGCTCACCAAGCCCGTTGATCGCGGCGCCGACGACGCCGAGATGGAGCGTGAATTCATCGGTGAGCGCGCGCTTGGCCTGCTCGTCCTTCGCGGTGCGTGGATTCTGAGGCGTGTCGCGGTCGATGATCTTGTTCAGCGCGACCGCGGCCTTCGCCTTGGCATTGTCGTACATGCCGATCGCGCGGATCGCGCGGACCTGCGCCGACGCCAGCTTCTTCTTCACCGGCTTGGATGCGAATTCGATCAACGCATCGAGACCGGCTTCCAGCTTCGACGCACCCAGTGCATCGGCAGCTTTGCCAGCGCTCTCGACCGACTTATCATCCGCCTCGTCGACGTCGGTCAGCGCCTTGATCAGATACGGCAGCGCCTTGTCCCAGCTCGCCTTGCGGCCGGTCTTGGCGAAGTCGGTGAGGTTCTGCGCCTCGGCTTCCGCCGCGGTGAGCGCAGGTGCAAGCGCGATCATCGCCTGCAGATACTGGCTGGGCTTGCTCATCGCGAGCCACGCGTCGCCAAGTGCTGGGATCGCGTCGGGGTTGCCTAGCTCCTGGAGCCTGGTCGCGGCGTGAAGCCCGTCCCTGCCCTTGAGCTTCTTCGTCCAGGTTCGATAGTCGTACTCATTGTCGGGGCAGCCGGTGAGGCAAATGAGCCCTACCAACGCGACGAGCCATCCGCGTGCCATAGGTTCGTTCCTCCTACTTGTTCTTGACGGCGAACAAGAGGTTGTCGAAGCCGGCCGACTTCGCGGTGTTGACGATCTTGTTGATCAAGCGAGCATCGGTGCCCTTGTCGGCCTGCAGGATCGCGAGGCCTTCAGGGCAGAACGTGCCCGGTTTGGGCTTCAGCCCAGACTTGACGTCGTCGCACGCCTTGCGCTGCGCGGCGTCCTTGATCGCGCCGGTGTCGACCTGCTCTTTGATCTTGTCTGCAGTTTCCTTGAGCTTCTCGGCGAGCGCTTCGATCCGGAACGTTGCCGAGTCGTCGCGCGTGGCGCTCTCGACCGTCGCGACCAGCGTGCCTTGGTACGTGATATCGGTGCCGGTCACGATGATCACGGGTGCGAGCTGAAGTGCTTCCTTGTTGAGCGCGAGCGGCAACTCGAGGCCCTTCTGCGCCGTGAGCAGCTGCCCACTCGACGAGAACACCATCAGCAGGAAGCACACCAGGATCGTCATCATGTCGACGAACGGGACCAGGTTGAGCGAGATGTTCGAGGCACGGCCCTCCGCGCCCGAGCCGGCCTTCTTGACCAGATGCTTGAACGGGACCGATCGGTAGAGCCGTGCGCCTGCGGTATGAACTGGCATGGTGTCTCCTCAGATCACAGCGAGGGACGAGCCGCGAGGCCCGCAGGATCCGAAAGTCCGACGTCTTTGAAGCCGACCTTCAGTGCCAGGTCCATCGCCTGGATGACGTCCTGATACAACACCGGCGATGCTTCCGTACTCTCCGCCGCGATCTCGAGATCGGTGCGGTCGGTAAAGAAGGCGGACGCCTTGTGCTCCTTCAACGTCTCCTCGAACTTCGTCCAATCATGCCCTTCGGGCTTCTTGGGGATTTGTTGGAACTCGTTGACCCGCGAGAGTCCGATCCAGATCTGATCCGAGGTGAGGAGCACCGACAAGAACACCTTCTCGTCGTCTTCTTTGATCTGCTGCTGATCCCGCGTCTTGCCCTTCGGCGCGATGTTGATCTGAGCAATGTTGACCCACACCGCGGTGACGAGAAGAAACGCAGTCAGACAGCTCATCAGGTCGATGAACGGGACGATGTTCAACTCGACGTTGACGCTGCCTTTTCCTTCAGTGCCTACTGCTGCGCCCATGGCGGCCTCCTCGCTACGGCCAAATCAGGTTGTGGACGAATGCGAGGCAAGATCAGCCCGTGGGTTGCATCTGCGCGCGATGTGACGTCACCAGGTTCACGACCTGGACGGTCACTTCATTGATGTCATCGATCACGTTCGCGCTCTTGCCCTGGAGGAGCGAGTAGCCGAGCAGACCGACGAGCGAGGTCACGATGCCGAAGAACGTACAGTTCAACGCTTCGGAAATACCGTTGGCGAGCTCGGTCGCCTTGTTCGCGCTCTCCTCGCTACCGACGGAGCCGAACGACTTGATCATGCCGCCGATGGTTCCGGCCAGACCGGCCATAACGGCGAAGTTCGCGAGCATCGCGAGATACGGCGTGCGCGCGTTGATGCGGGGAAGCTCGCGAAGCGCGGCCTCGTCCATCGCAGCCTGCACCTCGTCGTCGGTCTTGTTGAACTTCATCAACCCGGCCTGGACGATCCGCGTCATCGGCGTCGGATTGCCAGAGCAGACCTTGATCGCGCCCTGCACGTTGCCACTCATCACCTGGCTCTTCAGCAGTGCGAGCAGCTTGTCCTTATCGACCGAGGCACGGAACAGATATACAGCCCGTTCAACGACAATCGCGATGATCACAACCGAGGTGAACAGGATGGGCCACATGCCCAGTCCGCCCTTATGGAACGCGGTCGAAATTGCAGTCAGCATTTAAACGTCCTCCAGCGGGATGCAGGTCTGAGGCGCCGTCCTGTGCAAGCAAAGATCCATGGCCCAAAGCGCTGAGATGACTCGTCCTGTGTGCGGCGCCTACCTGCCGATCTCCGTGGCGTCTCGGGACAACTCGGGGCGAAATGCTACGTTTTGCCGCGGTTAGCGGGCGATGCCGATCTGAAGTCGATCCCCCGCGGAACCATCCCGCACGTCGAGTGTCATAGAGCCATGTCGCTGTCGCGCTACGTCGGAATCGTGGACCTCGGGGTCGCGACGGTCGTGCTTGTCACGCTGCTGCTGCCGGCACGCGAGATGTACGCCAGTGCGGCACATAAGGCCGATCCCGCCGCGCAGTACCAGCTCGCCGCTGCCGAAGCTCGGACGATGGCCGATCCGCGCGATGGCCAGAAGGTCGATGATCTGTTTCGCAAGCTCAGCGATGCCGGGTTCAAGGACTGGGCACTCGAGGCCGCGGTCCGCGGCGAGCAGCGATCCGTGTCATCGCCCACCCACTGGCGTGCGCTCCTCGCCACGTCGCTTGCCTATGTCGATCGCATCGACGTGAAGCCTGCGCTCGAATTTGCGACGCGCGCACTCACCGAGTGCCAGGCGTCACGTGACACGTGTCCTACCTGGGAACAGGTCCGGATGGAGCTGTATCATCAGCACCTGGATGAGGGCGTGAAGTCAGGGATCGACCCTCGTGTCGATCCCAAAGGATTTCGGGAGGCCAGCCAAGGTGCGATCCGGACGATCCGGCTTCGCGACCGCCGGTCCGGCAATCCGGCACGCTAGCCGGGATCATTCGTCTCGACGCGGCGGTGAGAGCATCGGGCAGCAGCACGGGGCTAGTGCCCTGCTGTGGCCCCCAGGGTAGAATCTAGCAATGCGCGGCTTAGGGTTATCGGCCCTGACTCTCGTGGCTTGTGGTGCATCGTCCAAGCCAGCACCGGCGCGGCTCACGCCGAAGGACATCGTCCAGCGGTCCACAGCGGCGATCGTCCGGATCGAGGTCTCCGACACCACGGCTGGCGATCGCGTGGGCACCGGATTCATCGTCGACAAGACGGGAGTGATCGCGACGAATTTGCACGTCGTGGCCGGGGCCAAGGACATCGACGTCAAGCTCCACGACGGTACGCCCTACAAGGTCGTCCAGGTCGCGGGTTTGGATGCGGGGCACGATCTCGCGCTGTTGCGGATCAATCCGGCGAAGCCGCTGCCGGCGCTGCGCCTCGGCGATAGCAGTGCGATGACCGCCGGCGACCAGATCATCGCGATCGGCAATCCGCTCGGCGTGTTCGATTATTCGGTTTCGAGCGGCCTGGTCAGCGCCGTGCGCGAGATCTGTACGGAGGACCAGAGCGGTTGCCCGCCCGGGGGGCTGACCATGCTCCAGATCTCGGCGCCGATCTCGCAGGGCTCGAGCGGTGGACCACTGTTCAACCAAGCCGGCGAGGTCGTCGGGGTCACCACCCTCATCGTGCCACCCGGCCAATCGATCAACTTCGCGATGCCGGCGAACTACCTCAAGCCGCTGGTGGTGAAGCCGATCGCGATGTCGATGGACAAGTTCGTCGCCACAACCGAGAAGCTGAACGAGCAAGGAGCGGAAGGCTCCGGCGAGGGTGATGGGGAATCCGAGGGCAGGATCGTTCGTAAGATCCCCGACCACAGCATCAAGGTCCTCGACGGCTGCAGCGATGCAGACGTCAGCAAAGTGGTGAAGGCCATCAGTGACGCAATCGATATCGGCGCCCCGCTCTACAACCGCGGGGACGTCGAGGCGTGCTTCCGGATCTACGAGGGCACGTCGACCAAGCTGGAGCGCGATCCGCCGTGTGCAGGTGTTGGACGCGCGTTCGGAGACGGCCTGCTGCGCGCGTCGACGCTATCGTCGTTCAAGGAGAAGGCCTGGGCACTACGCGACACGTTCGACGGAATGATCAAGGTCGCGATGAAGCGGGGCAACCCGACCGCGAATCCGCCGGACGACTCCGCTCCGACGCCGAAGTCGCCATCCAGGAAGTCGCCCGTGAAGCGGCCGTGACGATCGTCTATCTGTTCGACATCGACGGCACGCTGCTGCAGGCGCGCGGCTCGGGTCGCGATGCGTTCGATGCGGTGTTTCAGGCGCACCACGGCATCGCCGGCGCGAGCGAGGGCATCCAGTACGGCGGCAAGACCGATCCCGCGATCATCGATGAGATCTTCATGGCTCGCCTCGGCCGGCGTGCGTCGGATGACGAGCGAGCCAAATTCCTCGACGCGTACATCCCGCGGCTCCACGATTTGCTCGCCAACCACGGCGTGCACGTGTTCGATGGCGTGGTCGACACGTTGCGCTGGCTGTCGGCACGCCGCAACGTGGCGCTCGGAATCGCGACGGGCAACATACGTGCCGGCGCTGCCGCGAAGCTTGGCGCCGCGAAGCTGACCGATTGGTTCGGGTTCGGCGGTTATGGCTGCGATTCGTCGGTACGCGCCGAGCTCGTCGCCAAGGCGGTCGTGCGTGCGTCCGCCGATCGCCAGGTTCGCGAGGTCGTCGTCGTCGGCGATACCATCCATGACATCGCCGCCGCACGCGCATGTAACGCTACGGCGTGCGCGATCACCACGGGCGCCGATGACGCGGAAACCCTCGCGCACGCCGACGTCGTCTTCACCTCGATGCACCAGCTCGTCGACTGGCACACCCGCCGATTCGACTGACGCTCACAGGTGCGGATACGCGGAGAGTCCGCGCGGGTCGCTGATCCCGACGTCGCTGAATCCAGTCTTGACCGCGATGTCCATTGCGCCGATCAGCGCTTGATACAGCACCGGGCGCTCGGGATCGCTCGCGGCGGCGATCTCGATGTGGCGATTCTCGACGAACATCGGGGATGTCTTGTGCGCAGCCAACCGCTGCTCGAGCGTTGCCCAGTCGTAGCTATCACCCCGTCGCGGGAGCTTTTCGAGCTCGTTGATCCGTGACACGCCGATCCAGATCGCATCGGATTCGATCAGCACGGAGAGCTGGGGCGCCTCGCCGCCGCCGTCGCGACCGTTGCCCGCGGGTTTCACGTCCACCTGCGCGATGCTGATCCACACCGCCGTCACGAGCAAGAACGCGGTCATGCAGCTCATCAGATCGATGAACGGCACGATGTTCAGCTCGACATTGAGCGACTTGCTACCGCCGGGTTCCGTGATCTGAGCCATGTGGCGGCAGACACGGTCGGCACAACGCAGGTTGCATCAGCACCGCGTGTTTCGCCGAGCATTCAACGAGGGGCCACGCGCCTGAGCGAACGACCGCGCACAGCAGCTGCACTTGGTGTCCACCAGGTAGCCACTCTCACCAAAAGAACCAACCATGCGCATCCCGTCCGTCACGACACTTCCCACGCTCGATTCCGGGGCAGTCAGGGCCGTAGGGCCGCGAGCCGTTGAACGAAACGCTGCGGAGTGGAGATCGAAAGCAGTTGGGATCTCCTGATGGGTGATCTGACCCACGTGCTGGCGAACACAGCGGACCGTCGAGGTTGTCCACCTCGAGAGGCAAGCTGTCGCTCGCGGGGCTCGACGCACAGACCACGCGTTCCCTCAGTGCTGGACATGCCAGATCGCGAAACGCGAACGTTGATCGCCTAACGCTACCCACGGCCGGCGTTTTTACCGGTACGAGACCAGTTGCGGGAACTTCACCGACACCGGAGCCGACCGGCACGGTGACTGCACTGGTGTCCTGTGCAGCCGCAACCTCACAACAAGGAACCACAAATGCGCAATCCAACCGTCTCCAAGCTTGCTCTTCCCACGCTCGACGCAGCCGAGCTCTCGACTGTCACCGGCGGCCAGAACAAGCCCAAGAAGGAAAAGAGCCTTGGCGAGAAGATCCAGGAAGGCGGAAAAAAGCTCATGGAGGAGGGGAGCAAGTGGGCAGCCGAGGCCGACAAGCTCATCAAGGGCGGCAAGCTCGGCGGCGTCGGGCCTGGCCTGGTGTCTCCCGGCATCACCGCAAAAGCGGTCAACGACCTGCAGCACGCCTCGAAGGCCTGAGCCCCCCGCGGCTCGCCTCCCGTCGAGCGCTCGGGCTCCGTGCTACCGGTGCAGCCAGAGCCGGAGGGTCGCGAGCAGCTGCTCGGTGTTCACCGGCTTCGCGAGGTAATCCGAAGCGCCAGCGTCGAGACACTTCTCGCGGTCGCCCTTCATCGCCTTGGCGGTGAGCGCGACGATCGGAAGCCGCCGCATGGCGGGTTGCTGGCGGATCAGCTGGATCGTCTGATAGCCATCCATCTCGGGCATCATGATGTCCATCAGCACGACCGAGATGTCGTTGCTGTGTTCCAGGGTCGAGATGGCCTCGCGTCCGGTCTGAGCGGTGACGATCTCCATGCCGTGCCGCTCGAGCACGCTGCCGAGCGCGAAGATGTTGCGGACGTCATCGTCCACCACCAGCACCTTGCGGCCCTGCAGCTCCTCGTCGGAGCGGTGGAGCCGCTCGAGCATTTGCTGCTGATGCGGCGGTAGATCGCTGACCACACGGTGGAGGAACAGCGCGGTCTCATCGAACAACCGCTCGGGTGATTCGACGCCCTTGATCACGACCTTGCGTGCGAGCTCGTCGAGTTGCGCGTGCTGCTCGGGGGTGAGCTCTTTGCCGGTGAACACCACGACCGGGAGATCCTTGAGCTCCTGATCGTCGCGCATCCGGGTGAGCACGTCGAATCCAGACATGTCCGGCAACCGCAGGTCGAGCACGGCGCAATCGATGTGCTCGCGCTTGAACGTCGCGAGCGCATCGGCACCGGTGCCGGCGGTGACGATCTCGATGTCGTCGTGGGCGAGCAACTCCTTGATCGACAGCCGCTCGGCATCGTTGTCCTCGACGATCAACAGCCGCCGCTTGCGCGGCTCGGCGTACTCCTTGATCCGCGCGAGCGCGGTCTCGAGCCCTTCCGTGGTCGCGGGCTTGGTGATGAACGAGAACGCACCGCGCGACAACCCATGCTGGCGATTCTCGTCGAGCGTGACGATCTGCACCGGCACGTGACGCAACCGCGGATCCTGCTTGAGATGACTCAGCACGGTCCAGCCGAGCATGTCGGGCAGGAACACGTCGAGCGAGATCGCGGTGGGATGGAACTCGTTCGCGAGCGCCAGCGCGTCGGTCCCGCGCGATGCGACGAGCGTCTTGAACCCCGCATCGCGCGCCAGATCGACCAGCACGCGCGCATAGTGGGGATCATCCTCGACGATCAGCAAGCTGTGATCGTCGGGATGGATCTCCGCGCGATCGTCCGAAATTTGATCCTGCACCGGCTCGATGCGCGGCTGGGGCACCGGCGGCGTGACCGCGACCGACCGCGAGACGTCGCGCGCGGGCAGCGTCGGACCGACGTACTTGAGCGGCAGGTACAGCGTGAACGTGCTTCCCATGCCCGGAGCGCTGCGCAGCTGGATCTCACCTCCGAGCAGGTTTGACAGCTCACGGCTGATCGCGAGCCCCAGACCCGTACCGCCGTACTTGCGGCTGGTACCGGCATCCGCCTGCTGGAACGCCTCGAAGATGATCCGCTGCTTCTCGGCCGCGATGCCGACGCCGGTATCGGTGACCTCGAACGCGACGACCGTCGGAGAGCTCCGCAACACAGGGTGCTCGGGCGACCATCCGGTGGCCGCAGCGGACACGCTGAGTCGCACACCACCCTGCTCCGTGAACTTGAACGCGTTGGACAGGAGGTTCTTGAGCACCTGCTGCAGCCGCTTCTGGTCGGTCACCAACGTGCGTCCGAGCTTCGGATCGAGCTGGACCTCGAACGACAGGCCGCGGGTCTCCGCGTCGTGCCGGAACGGCCGTGCGACCGTCTCGAGCATCGTGCTGAAGTAGACCTCGGCGGGATCGACGGTGACCGTACCCGACTCGATCTTGGACAGGTCGAGGATGTCGGTGATCAGGTTCAGCAGGTCGGTACCGGCGCTGTGAATCGTGCGCGCGAACTCGACCTGCTTGGGCGTCAGGTTCTGGCCGGGGTTTTCACTGAGCTGCTGTCCCAGGATCAAGATGCTGTTCAACGGGGTCCGCAGCTCGTGCGACATGTTGGCCAAAAAGTCCGACTTGTACTTCGACGTGAGCGCGAGCTCCTCGGCCTTTTCTTCGAGGGCGCGGCGCGCCTGCTCGATCTGCTGGTTCTTGCGCTCGACCTCGGCGTTCTGCTCGGCGAGCTGCTGCGCCTTCTGACCGAGCTGCTCGTTGGTCTGTTGCAGCTCCTTCTGCTGGGCCTGGAGCTCGGCCGCGAGCTTCTGCGATTGCTCGAGCAGCGCTTCGGTCTGCATCGTCGCCTCGATGCTGTTGAGAACGATGCCGATGCTGCTGGTCAGCTGATCGAGGAATGCCAGGTGCGACGCGGTGTACATGTTGAGCGTCGCGAGCTCGATCACCGCCTTGACCTGCCCCTCGAACAACACCGGCAGCACGATCACCCCGCGCGGCATGGCGCTGAATAGCCCCGAGCCGACACGGATCGTGTCGCGCGGCAGATCGGTGATCAACATCCGGCGGCGCTCGACGACACACTGACCGACCAGGCCCTCGCCGAGCGAAAGCATCTGCGCGTGACCGTTCGTCCCGTCGTCGGCATACGCGGCGAGCAGCCGGAGGTGGCCGCGACCGCCGTCGAGCGGATCGACGACGCGCTGGTAGATCACGCCCTGATGCGCGCCCACCAGTGGTGCGAGCTCGGACAGCAGCATCTGCCCGACCGTAGCGAGATCGCGCTGGCCCTGGAGCATGCTGGTGAACCGCGCGAGGTTGGTCTTGAGCCAGTCCTGTTCGGTGTTGCGGTCGGTGGTCAGCCGCAGGTTGTCGATCATCGTGTTGATGTTGTCTTTGAGCTCGGCAACCTCGCCGCGCGCATCGACCTGGATCGACCGGGTCAGATCGCCCTTGGTCACCGCGGTGGCCACCTCGGCGATCGCGCGAACCTGCGTGGTGAGGTTCGCCGCGAGCAAGTTCACGTTGCCGGTGAGATCCTTCCAGGTGCCCGCGGCGCCCGGAACGTCCGCCTGACCGCCGAGCCGGCCTTCGACGCCGACCTCGCGGGCCACGCTGCTCACCTGTTCCGCGAACGTCGCCAGCGTGCTGGTCATGTTGTTGATCGTGTCGGCGAGCGCGGCGACCTCGCCCTTCGACTTCACGATCAGGTTCTGCTTGAGATCGCCGTTGGCAACGGCGGTCACGACCTTGGCGATGCCGCGCACCTGCTCGGTCAAGTTGGCCGCCATCACGTTCACCGTGTCGGTGAGGTCCTTCCAGGTGCCGCCCACGCCGGGCACCTGTGCCTGACCACCGAGCGTGCCATCGGTGCCGACCTCGCGGGCAACGCGCGTCACCTCGGCGGCGAACGCGTTGAGCTGATCGACCATCGTGTTGACCGTGCTCTTGAGCTCGAGGATCTCGCCCTTGGCGTCGACCGTGATCTTGCGCGACAGATCGCCGCGCGCGACCGCGGTGGTCACCTCGGCGATGTTTCGCACCTGCGTGGTGAGGTTACCGGCCAACAGATTCACGTTGTCGGTGAGGTCCTTCCACGTACCAGCAGCACCGGGCACGTTGGCCTGACCGCCGAGCCGGCCCTCGGTGCCGACCTCGCGCGCGACGCGCGTGACCTCGCCGGCGAACGATCGAAGCTGCTCGACCATCGTGTTGAGCGTCTCCTTGAGCACCAGCAACTCGCCGCGAACGTCGACGGTGATCTTCTTCGACAGGTCACCGGACGCGATCGACGTCGCCACCTCCGCGATGTTGCGCACCTGCGCGGTGAGGTTCTTCGCCATCGAGTTGACGTTGTCGGTGAGGGCCTTCCACGTACCGGCGACGCCCGGAACCTCGGCTTGTCCGCCGAGCTTGCCCTCGGTTCCGTCCTCGCGCGCGACGCGGGTGACCTCGGCGGCGAACGCGTTGAGCTGATCGACCATCGTGTTGATCGTGTTCTTGAGCTCGAGGATCTCGCCCTTGACGTCGACGGTGATCTTGCGGCCGAGGTCACCGCGCGCGACGGCCGTGGTCACCTCGGCGATGTTGCGCACCTGTGCGGTGAGGTTACCGGCCATGAAGTTGACGCTGTCGGTGAGGGCCTTCCACGTACCGGCAACACCGGGCACCTGGGCCTGCCCGCCGAGCCGGCCTTCGGTACCGACCTCACGCGCCACGCGCGTCACCTCGCCGGCGAACGCGTTGAGCTGATCGACCATCGTGTTGATGGTCTCCTTCAGCTGCAGGATCTCGCCGCGAACGTCGACCGTGATCTTGCGCGACAGGTCTCCGCCCGCGATCGCGGTCGCGACCTCGGCGATGTTGCGGACCTGGCCGGTGAGGTTACCTGCCATCGAGTTCACGCTGTCGGTGAGATCCTTCCAGGTGCCGGCGACACCGGGCACCACGGCTTGACCACCGAGCTTGCCGTCGGTGCCGACCTCGCGCGCGACGCGGGTCACCTCGCCGGCGAACGCGTTGAGCTGATCGACCATCGTGTTGATGGTCTCCTTGAGCTGCAGGATCTCGCCGCGAACGTCGACCGCGATCTTGCGCGACAGGTCTCCGCGCGCCACCGCGGTGGCGACCTCGGCGATGTTCCGCACCTGACCGGTCAGGTTGCTCGCCATCGAGTTCACGCTGTCGGTGAGATCCTTCCACGTACCGGCGACGCCGCGCACGACCGCCTGACCACCGAGCTTGCCTTCGGTACCGACCTCGCGTGCGACGCGCGTCACCTCACCGGCGAACGCGTTGAGCTGATCGACCATCGTGTTGATGGTCTGCTTGAGCTGCAGGATCTCGCCGCTGACGTCGACCGTGATCTTCTTCGACAGATCGCCGTTGGCGATCGCGGTCGCGACGTCGGCGATGTTGCGCACCTGCGCCGTGAGGTTGTTCGCCATCGAGTTGACGCTATCGGTGAGATCTTTCCAGGTGCCGGCGACCCCGGGCACCTGTGCTTGACCGCCGAGCCGGCCCTCGGTACCGACCTCGCGCGCGACGCGCGTCACCTCGGCGGCGAATGCGTTGAGCTGATCGACCATCGTGTTGATGGTCTCCTTGAGCTGCAGGATCTCGCCGCTGACGTTCACCGTGATCTTGCGCGACAGGTCACCGCTTGCGATCGCGGTCGCGACCTCGGCGATGTTGCGCACCTGCGCGGTGAGATTGCTCGCCATGAGGTTCACGTTGTCGGTCAGGTCTTTCCACGTACCGGCGACGCCGGGCACCTGCGCCTGACCGCCGAGCTTGCCGGCGGTGCCGACCTCGCCGGCGACGCGCGTCACCTCGGATGCAAACGCGTTCAACTGATCGACCATCGTGTTGATGGTGTCCTTGAGCTCGAGGATCTCGCCGCTGACGTCGACGGTGATCTTGCGAGACAGGTCACCGCGCGCCACGGCGGTGGTCACCTGCGCGATGTTACGGACCTGGTCGGTAAGATTGCCGCACATCGCGTTCACCGAGTCGGTCAGATCCTTCCACGTGCCGGCGACGCCCGGCACGATCGCCTGACCGCCGAGCTTGCCTTCGGTGCCGACCTCGCGCGCGACGCGCGTCACCTCGGAGGCGAACGATCGCAGCTGATCGACCATCGTGTTGATGGCCTCCTTCAGCTGCAGGATCTCGCCGCGAACATCGACGGTGATCTTCTTCGACAAGTCGCCGTTGGCCACGGCGATCGTCACCTCGGAGATGTTACGGACCTGGCCGGTGAGGTTGCTCGCCATCGAGTTCACCGAATCGGTGAGGTCCTTCCACACACCGCTGACGTCGGGCACCTCGGCCTGGCCGCCGAGCTTACCGTCGGTACCGACTTCGCGCGCGACGCGGGTCACCTCCGACGTGAACACGCTCAGCTGCTTGATCATCGAGTTGACGATGGTCGCCGACCGCAAGAACTCGCCTTGCAGCGCGCGGCCGTCGGTCTCGAGGCGCATGGTCTGCGAAAGATCCCCCTGGGCGACCGCGGCGAGCGCGCGCGTCACCTCGGTGGTCGGCCACAACAGGTCGTCGATCAGCGTGTTGATCGAGGTCTCCATGTCAGCCCACGAACCGACCTGGCGCGGTAGTCGAACCCGCTGGCGAGTCTTGCCCTGCTTCCCGACGACCTCGCCGACGCGCTCGAGCTGCGCGGCCATCTTCTGGTTCGCGCCGACGACGTCGTTCACCGCGTCCGCGATCTTTCCGACCAGACCGCTCCAGTGGCCGGGCAGTCGCACGGAAAAGTCACCCTCGCGAACCGCGAGGAACACGCGCAACAGCTCGCGCATCTCGTCTTGCGTGCCGATGCCGTTGCCGTGGGGCTGATGCTCAGCGTCAGATCCCGTGTTTTGGACAGTCGTCATCGTGACTTCCCCCTGAACGTGCCGCGATGGTTCGCCGGTAACGAACGCATCTCAAACCTCGTCAAACGTCGTCAAAAACCTCGTCAGACCACATCCACGCGGTCGAGCGCGGACCGGACTCGAGATATAGCGTAGCTACCAACCTGACCGTCGCGCGGCGAGCGCAAGTTTTCGGTGTTGGGACTGTGCTCTCGTGACACAGTCCCCGCGTGAGGAAGGTCTCCAACCGGCTACGTCAACGCACGCTCGCGCCATTGGCGATCGGCGCGATCAACCTGTCAGATCCTCCGTGGTGAGGTACTCGCTGGTGATCACGGCAAGCAAGCGATCCGTATCGACCTGATCACCGACCGCGACGTGGATCGCACCGACGACGCCGGCGCCGTCGGCGCGAACCGTGTGCTCCATCTTCATCGCTTCGAGCACGACCAGCGCCGTTCCGGCGGCGACCGACTGGCCGAGCTCGACGAGGA
Source organism: Kofleriaceae bacterium (assembly GCA_050187075.1). Taxonomy (GTDB): domain Bacteria; phylum Myxococcota_A; class Polyangia; order Haliangiales; family Haliangiaceae; genus JABFXX01. The sequence goes on from JBFWXW010000001.1 coordinate 71,901, forward strand.
CTTTCACGACCTTCCCCGGCATCGGTGCCGTGAGCCCGCCGGTCACGCGGGCCATGGTTGGCTCCGGGAATCTGGGCTGCTCGGCCAGCGCGAACGTTCGATCGTCGATGTGAACCCACCCCCGCGCACCTCGCCCCCCATCTGGGGCGAGCACCCGCGCGTTCCGGCGATGTCCATCACCGTCCACGAACCACACCCGATCGCCATCCACTCCGTAGCGAGCGATACGCGTCGTCTTCCCGCCAATCGCGCAGTCGATCGTTCCGTGGTCGCTCGGGCGATAACCGATCATCACGGTTGCGTCGTCCAGCGTGAACTGGAGCTCCTGGTCCGCGAACCGAACATTGCGCCACCCGGGAGGTGCGAGCGGTGACGGCGTGTGGCGAGCGAGGCCGTGAACGACGACCGCGATCGCCGCGATCCGCAGCTGATCGAGGCCGGCGGGTTTCGCGGCGAGCTCGCCGGCGTGACGTTCGAGGAAGTGGGTGTCGAGCTCGCCGGCAAGAAACGCCGGATGCGCGACGATCCGCGCGAGGTGGCTGCGATTGGTGACCACGCCCGGTAGCCACAGGCCGTCGAGTGCGCGACGCAACACCTGCGCGGCTCCATGGCGCGTCGCGGCGTGCGCGATCAGCTTGCCGAGCATCGAGTCGTAGTGGATCGAGACCTCGCTGCCTGCGGCGATCCCGATGTCGGCGCGAACCGTCGACGGAATGTCGAGCGCGTGCACCGTGCCGGTGGTCGGCAGATAATCGCGCTCGGGATCCTCCGCGCACAACCGGACCTCGATCGCCCAGCCGCGTTGCGGCGGCGGTGCGTCGTAGCCGAGCGGTTCTCCCCGCGCGATCCGGATCTGCTCGCGCACGAGATCGATGCCGGTGGTGAGCTCGGTGACCGGATGCTCGACCTGAAGCCGCGTGTTGACCTCGAGGAAGTAGAACTTGCCGTGACCGTCGGCGATGAATTCGACGGTTCCTGCGCCGACGTAACCGGCGGCGCGACCCAGCTCGACGGCCGCACGCGTGATCGCGGCCCGGCGCTCGGGGTCGAGCGCGATCGATGGCGCTTCCTCGATCACCTTCTGGTGCCGGCGCTGGATCGAGCACTCGCGCTCCCATAGATGGACGACATTTCCGTGTTGATCGCCGAGGATCTGGACCTCGATGTGACGCGGCCGTTCGAGGTACTTCTCGAGCAGCAGGGTGTCGTCGCCGAACGCGGACTTGGCTTCCCCACGAGCGCGCTCGATCGCGTCGGAAAGCTCGGCTTCGGCGCGAACGACCCGCATCCCCTTGCCGCCGCCACCGGCGGACGCCTTGATCAGCAACGGATAGCCGACCTGCGACGCGGCCTTGACCAGGGCGCCCGTCGATTGATCGTCGCCATCATAGCCGGGAACGGTCGGCACGCCCGCGGCCTTGGCGATCCGCTTGGCCTGCTGCTTCGAGCCAAGCTTCGCGATCACCGCCGCCGGCGGACCGATGAAGACCAGCCCCGAATCGGTAACCGCTTCGGCGAACGCCGCGTTCTCGCTGAGAAACCCGTAGCCCGGATGAACCGCATCGGCGCCAGTGCGCCGAGCCGCGTCGAGCAGCGCGTTGATCGACAGGTACGACTCGCGCGCGGGCGGCGGTCCGATCCGCACCGCCTCGTCCGCGAACCGGACGAACGGTGCATCGGCATCGGCGTCCGAGTACACGGCCGCGGTCGCGATCCCCATGTCGCGACACGTGCGCATCACCCGCAGCGCGATCTCTCCGCGATTTGCGACCAGGATCTTGTCGATACAACGCACCGGGCGAAGCTACACCAGGTCGTGGCTGGCGGTGAGGACGGTCGCGTCGTACTCGGCTTCGGCGAACGGAAGCTCTACCCGACGTAGGATCTCGAGCAGCTCGATCCATTGATCGTGATCGTGACCGGCTCGACGCGACATCTCGGTACACCATTGCTCTCGATCGCCAGGAGTGAGTGGCCGCCAGTCAAGCGCCTGAACATGGCCTGACGGGCGCGCACGGAGCAGCGCCGCGTGCTAGCACCGCGTGGTGAGGATCTTGTTCGTCGTGGTTCTCGTCGCCTGTAGTGCCAAGCCGGCGCCGCAACCGGCTCCCCCTGTCGCGCCGATCGCGCCGCGATCTGACTCCGCCGAGGGCGCGGCCCACGACGCCGATCACCACGCCGATCACAAGGGTCACATGCACCACCGGTTCGACGACGCCGATCGGTGGGCGAAGGTGTTCGACGATCCTGCGCGCGACGCCTGGCAGCAGCCCGACAAGGTGATCGGATTGCTCGACCTGACCCCCAACATGGTGGTCGCCGACATCGGCGCAGGTACCGGCTACTTCACGATGCGGCTCGCACGGCAGGTCCCGCGCGGCCAGGTGATCGCCACCGACATCGAAGCCGACATGATCCGTTACCTCGACGAGCGCGCGAAGCGTGAAGCGATCACCAACGTCCGGGCGCTGGTCACGCCGCCCGATGATCCCCAGCTCGGAACCCGGGCCATCGACCGGATCCTCGTCGTCGACGTCTGGCACCACCTCGACGACCGCACCGCCTACGCCCGCAAGCTCGCCAGCGCGCTCAAGCCCGGCGGCTCGATCGCGATCGTCGATTTCAAGCTCGACGCGTCCCGCGGCCCACCCAAGCAGCATCGGCTCGCCCCCGACGCCATCATCGGCGACCTTCGCGCCGCCGGGCTCCATGCGGAGCTCGCGCCGCTCGAGTTGCCGGACCAGTACGTCGTGATCGCGCGCTCGCCTGGACACTGAGGTCGGCGCTGCAACCAGCCACAGCAGCCTCGTAGACCACACGATCGAACACGAATCGTCCGAGGTTCTCGAGGTTCGTTTCCCGGAGCTTCCGGCCCGGCGGTTCGGTCCTCGTTCCGGACCGGAGGTGCGTTTCTCCGCGCTTCGCTTTCGGACCGGAGGTTCGGAGGTTCGTCCGGACCGGAGGTTCGTTCCGACCGGAGGTTCGTTCCGACCGGAGGTTCGTTCCGACCGGAGGTTCGTTGCCGGAGGTCCGCAGGTACAACCGACCCCAGCGCGTCCGAAAACCGGACGCCACCGCCGGGTGTCCCACACTTGTTTCTCGACACATCGCGCCGGCGCGGGGCTTGCTCTTGCTCGCGCACCATGTCTGCCCCACGGCAAGTTGTTCCCGGCGAGTTCTGGATGATCACGCGAAGCACCTCGGAACAGCGGTTCTTCCTCCGCCCCGACAGCATCACCAACAACATCTTCACGTACTGCCTCGCGCTCGCAGCAATGCTGTTCAAGGTCGATGTCGTGATGACCATCGTCGAGTCGAACCACCACCACACGATCATCTTCGACCCGTACGGGCAGTTCTCCCAGTTCATGCACTACCTCCACACGATGGTCGCCCGATGCATGAACGTCCGATGGAACCGATCGGAAGCATTTTGGTCGGTTCAGGAGCCGTGCGTCACACGCCTGCTCGGCGGAGCTACGGTCATCGAGAAGATGATCTACGCGGCGAGCAATCCTGTGAAGGACGGACTGGTCAGGCGCGCGACCGAGTGGCCCGGGCTCAACGGCTATCGGGCGCTGGTGTCCGGAACGTCGATCCGTGCGAAGCGACCAAAGCATTTTTTCCGGCAGCATGGCGACAGGACGCCCGAGGAGGTCACGTTGTCGCTCGTCATTCCTCCAGTGCTCGGCCGCCCCAAGGACGTCATCCGCGCCGTCCGCGAAGGTGTCGAACAGGTCGAGCAAGAGCAACGGCGAATCCGCGCCACGGTGCTTGGCCCAGCGGCGGCGCGCACCGCGTCAGAGAACGCGTCACCCAAGAACCGTAGAACGAATTCCGGAACGAACCTGCGCCCACGGTTCGCCGGCCCCGGGGATCTGCTCAAGCCGGCACTCGAGATCTACAAGGCGTTTCAAACCCTCTATCACAAGGCCCGCCAACTCTGGCAGACAGACAAGACCACGGTCTTCCCCGCCGGAACATATTGGCTTCGCAGGTTCGCGAACGTCGCCATAGCACCGCCAGAAACGCTCTAGCTCTCGCCTGATCTTCGCTGCGCTGTGCTGCGCGCTCGGAATCGACCACCCTCGACTCCGTGCGCGGCTGCTGCATTCCGGACTCGGGCGCATGGCGACGTGGTTCTTTGCACGTCTTTCGCAGAGCGCCACCGCTCGCGCGGTCGGTCCAAGAACGAACCTCCGGTTCGTTCTTGCAGAGCGCCACCGCTCGCGCGGTCGGGCCAAGAACGAACCTCCGGTTCGTTCTTGCAGAGCGCCACCACTCACGCGGCCGGGCCAAGAACGAACCTCCGGTTCGTTCTTGGCTCAATGGCGAAACACGCCCCAACTGGTCGTGCCGCGCACAGGGGCCGAATAGGCAGCCGATAGCGAGATCGCGATTACCGTGCGGGTATCACGCGGATCGATGATCCCGTCGTCCCAGAGCCGCGCGGTCGCGAAGTAGGGATCGCTCTCGCGTTCGATCATCTGCTCGATCATGAGCTTGCCGCCCTTGAGCTTGTGCTCGTCGATGGTCTCGCCGCGCTTGGCCGCGGACTCGCGCTGGATGATGTCGAGCACGCCCGCGAGCTGCTTGCCGCCCATCACCGCGATCCGGTGATTCGGCCACGTGAACAGAAACCGCGGCGCGTAAGCTCGCCCGCACATCGCGTAGTTGCCGGCGCCGTAGCTCGCGCCGGTCATGATCGTGATGGCAGGCACCGTCGAGTTCGACACCGCGTTGATCAGCTTGGCGCCGTGCTTGATGATGCCCTCTTGCTCGTATTTCTTGCCGACCATGAACCCGGTGATGTTCTGGAGAAACACCAAAGGCACATCGCTCTGGTTGCACAGCTCGATGAACTGCGCGCCCTTCTGTGCCGACTCCGAGAACAGGATCCCATTGTTCGCGAGGATTCCGATCGGATAGCCGCACAGGTGCGCCCAGCCACACACCAGCGTCGACCCGTAGAGCGGCTTGAACTCCGAGAACCGTGAACCGTCGACGATCCGGGCGATCACCTCGCGCGCATCGAACGGCACCTTGATGTCGGGCGGAACGATACCGAGCAGGTCGTCTGGGTTGTATCGCGGCGGCTCGATCGGCCGCGGCAGCGGAGCGGCGGCCTTCCGCCATCCAAGGTGACTGACGATCTCGCGTCCGATCCGGATCGCGTCCTTCTCGTCGCGCGCGAGGTAGTCGGAAACGCCGGACACCCGCGCGTGCATCTCGGCGCCACCGAGCTCCTCGTGATCGGTGTCTTCACCGGTGGCCATCTTCACCAGCGGCGGCCCGGCCAGATACACCTGTGCCTGGCGCTCGACCATCACGACGTAGTCGCTCATCCCGGGGATGTACGCACCGCCCGCGGTCGAGCTACCGAACACCAGACAGATCGTCGGGACGCGCGCCTCGGAGCGCTGCGTCAGATCGCGGAACCCACGCCCGCCAGGGACGAAGATCTTGGATTGCACCGGTAGATCGGCACCCGCGGATTCGATCATCGAGATCGATGGCAAGCGATTCGCCGCCGCGATGTCGTTCATTCGCGCGGATTTCGCCGCGGTCATCTCGCTGATCGCGCCGCCCTTCACGGTCGACTCGCTGGCGGTGATCAGACACTCGACGCCCGAGACTCGGCCGATCCCACCGATCAGACTCGCGCCCGTGGTGTGCCCGGCGATCTCGTGTCCCGCGAGCGCACACAGCTCGAGAAAATACGAGTCGCGATCGAGCAGCAGCTCTACGCGCTCCCGCGGCAACAGCTTACCGGCGGCCTTGTGGCGGGTGGTGTACTTCTCGCCGCCGCCGGCGGTGGCGGCCTCCAAGGCGGTACGGAGCTTGTCGAGCGCGAGCTGATTGGCAACCACGTTGGTCTTGAATTGTTCCGAGCCTGGATCGGCCTTGCTCGCGATCGGCGGGTACGGTTGCTCGTGGCTCGGGTTCACGGCGCGAATGTAACGGTGTGTGACTCCCGCGGGAAGCCAGCGTGCGCGCAACGTGCTGCGCCGCCCGGCCAACGGCGGTGGTTGCTTCGGTCCGCTCTGCGGTAGGGTTCCGCCATGGCGAACGTGATCGAAGAAGCAAAGTCTGGTCGAGCGAGCTGTCGGACCTGCAAGAAGCCGATCGCGAAGGGCGAGCTTCGACTCGGGATCGAGACCCCCAATGCGTTCGGTGATACGCCGAGCATGCAGTGGCATCACATCGTGTGCGCTGCGAGCAAGCTCCCCGCCGAGCTCAAGGCGGCGCTCGCCGAGTACCCCGGTGATGTGCCCGGGCGTGACGAGCTCGAGCGAGCAATGGCGGAGGCTTATTCCAAGGGCAACGCCAAGCCAGGAGGGTTCCCGTACAGCGATCGCGCCCCGACCGGTCGCGCGAAGTGCATGCAGTGTAGCGAGCCGATCGCGAAGGACAGCTTCCGCGTCGCGGTCGAGCGCGAGCTCGAGGTGGGCGGGGTTCCGCAGCGCGGCGCGGGCTATCTCCATCCCGGTTGCGTCGCCGCGTACCTCGAGGCGAACGCAGGCTCGCCGGCGGACATGATCGCCGGGCTGCGCGAGAACTCGCGGATCCCGGATAGCGATCTGGGTACGGTGATCTCGGCGATCGCATAGCCGTCTCGACGCGACGCCGAACAGCGCTTATCGAAGTGCGAGCAGTTGGCGCCGCGGCGCGCCCTGGGTGATCATGTTTCGGTGCGCTGGCTGGTCGCGATCATCCTGCTTGCCGCTCCGGCCTTCGCGGGCAAGCACAAGATGGAGCGCGGCCAGACCCTCGAGCATGTCGCCAGGCTCTATGGCTGCAGCGTCGAGTCATTGCTCAAGGCCAATCGCTTGAAGACCACGTTGGTGGCCGCGGGAAGGCTCGTCGAGGTTCCGCCATGTAACGTGCGTCGGCATGCGCGCACCCGCACCATCCGGGGCGCGGACGACCGCGATCTCGACGAGCGCGCCGAGCAGGCGCTCGCGGTCATCGATGGCACCGCGATCGTCGGGGAGTCCGAGAGCGTGGGTCAGCCGTGGAACGGAAGCCTTCGCAATGGCCAGAAGCTACCGATCCGCGACGGTTACGAGATCCGGCGACCACAGCGCGCGTTCGCGGCTCGTCACGTCGTCGACCATCTCCAGCAGGCGATCGCGGTGGTACGGGCGCTGTATCCCGGGGTCCATACGCTCGCGATCGGAGATCTGTCCGCGCGCACCGGCGGCAAGATCGCGGCTCACCGCTCGCACCAGTCCGGGCTCGACGTCGACGTCGGCTTCTACTTCCGCAAGGTTCCTGCGGGGTATCCGCAATCGTTCGCACCTGCGAATCGCCAGCTCGACCTCGAGGCGATGTGGGCCCTGGTCACCGCGTTCGTTCGAACCGCGGACCTCGACACCGGCGTCGATGTGATCTTCCTCGACTACGACGTCCAGGAACGGCTCTACGAATTCGCGCGCAAGCGCGGCACTCCCGACGCCGATCTCGAGGCGATCTTGCAGTATCCGCGCGGCAAGTCGGCGATCGCAGGCATCGTGCGGCACTGGCCGAACCACGCCGATCACATGCACGTACGGTTCAGGCCGGCGCGCTAACAGCCCGTTGACTCACGGCGCAGGATCGGTCGAGCACTCGGGATCTGCCGAGCGATCGTCGGAGCCGTCACCGCGACGATCCCCGCGGTCGCGAACGCGACGAGCGGGATGTTCGTACCGGACGAGGGCCACTGACATCAGTAGCCCTCGGTCTTCGCAATGATCTCGTTCATGATCTCGCGCGTACCGCCGCCGATCGGGTAGAGCCGCGCGTCGCGGTACAGGCGTTCGACGAGCGTTTCGCGCATGTAGCCGTGGCCGCCGTGGATCTGGACCGCCTGGTCGCAGACGAAGCTGCAGGCATCGGTGGCGACGTTCTTGGCCATCGCCGCGAGCCCGCCCGCTTGCTCACCGCGCAGGATGCGCGTCACGACCTCGCCGGTCATCGCGCGCGCGGCGGCGATCCGGCTGGCCATGTCCGCGAGCTTGTGGCGCGTGACCTGAAAGCCGGTGAGCGGCTTGCCGAACGCCTGGCGCTCGCGTGCGTAGCTGACAGCCTCGCGGTACGCGAGCTCGGCGATCGCGACGCACTGACCTGCGATGCCGAGCCGCTCGCCGGCGAAGTTCGTCATGATCATCGGGAACGCTGCGTTCTCGGCGCCGATCAGGTTGCCCACTGGAACGCGGCAGGCGTCGAACGAAAGCTCCGCGGTGTCGCTGGCCCACCAGCCAGTCTTCTTGAGCTTCTTGCTGACCGTGAAGCCCGGGGTGCCGCGCTCGATCACCAGCAGCGAGATCCCGCGATGCCCGGCGTCGCCGGTGCGCACGGCCGCGACGACGAAGCTCGCGCGCACGCCCGAGGTGATGAAGGTCTTGGCCCCGGTCACGACATAGTGATCCCCGTCGCGGACCGCGCGCGTGGTCAGCGCCGCGACGTCGCTGCCACCGCTCGGCTCGGTGATCGCGAGCGCCGAGATCATCCCGTCGCGCAGGCACGGCGTCACGAACCGGCGCTGCTGCTCGGGCGTTCCGAACCGGATGATCGGGGGCAAGGCGATGCCGTGCGTGCTGAGGCCGACCAGCGTGCCGACCGATCGCCCTGCGAGCAAGAGCTCATCGCCCGCCACCAGGGAATGACTCGCATCACCACCCTGCCCGCCGAGTGCCTCGGGATAACCAATTCCGGTGATCCCCGCGTCACACGCGGCACGGTACAGCTCGACCGGAAACTCTTCCGCCTCGTCCCAGCGCGCGCCGTGCGGTGCGATGTGCGCCTGCGCGAACTTGCGAACGCTCGCGCGAATCGCCGCGTGCTCCTCGGTCTCGAACAGGTAAGGCATCGCGCGCGAGCATACGATCAAGTCGCCACCCGCGCCCGCGCCAGCGTCGGTGGCGCGTCGCTGGCCGGCGATCACGCTCGTGTGAATTGCGCCACCTGGATGGCTGCCATTGCGCTGCCGCGGCCGCAGCGAACGCCTCGACCAATGGTACCAACGGGCATGGCTTCCGCATCGCCCCTCGCACCCAACATGCGACGGTCGCGTCACCTGTCGTGGTTCACGCATCTCGGCGCGGTGTACTTGTTTCACGATCTCTACGGCTATTTGATGGAGATGAGCCCGGATATCGCCGAGCTCATCGAGGCGTTCGGAGACGGCACCGACACCGAAGCGACCCTCGAGCGGTTCGCAGGCAAGTTTGGAGACACACAGGCGCGCGAGTTTGCCGACGTGCTCGCCGCTCACGCGGTGTTGCTTCCGACCGACGACGATGAGCTCGAAGCGCTGTGGGCATACGTGCCGATCAAGGCGCGGTGGAACATCTGGCAGCGTCGCCATGATCGGATCACGCTGTGGACGGCCTGGGGCGATCGCCCGATCCAGCAGCTGTTCCTCGATGCCGAGGAGACCGCGATGTGGGACGCGTTCGATGGCGAGAAGCGGTTGATCGAGCTCCGCCATCACCATGATCCGGCCAAGCTGCTGGCGCTGGTCGAGCGGTTGACCCACAGCGACGTCCAGGCGCTCAAGCTGTCGGTGCTGCCGTGGTCGGCGTACGAAAAGCGACCCGCGTCGGCTCCACCCTACCTCCGCTCGACGATGCCGTATCCCATGTGGCAACCCGGCAGCCCGGTGCCTGATGCGATCACCTCGACCGTCTCGCCGGTCGACTACTACCGCGAGGATGTCAGCGATGCGGCGGCTCAGTTCGATCACCAGGAGACCACGCTGTCGCACCTGCTGCGGATCCCACACCCGGCGCTCCGCGGTCGGACGTACGGCCAGGCGCTGATCGACGCCCTGCTCGCGCGCGATGCAGTCACCGGCGACCGCGTGCGAGTGCTCGAGATCGGTGCAGGGCTTGGTTACGTCGCGCGCGATGTCGTGGCGCGCCTGCGTGAGACCGGACGGACCATCGAATACATGATCCTCGATCTTTCACCGGCGCTCGTCAGCGCACAACGCAAGCTGGTCGACGCGACCTGGGTGATCGGCGACGTCGTCGAAGCCGAGCTCACCCCGTCGGCGTTCGACCTGATCATCTGCAACGAGATGATCGGCGACCTCCCGGCCGAGCGGATCACACGCGCCGACATCGGGCTCGCCGCCGAGGGTGGCACCGCCGATCGCGAACGGCTGGCCGTGTACTCCAAGCCCGCGGCCGAGCTCGGCGTGATCGTCGACGACGCGCCCGATCCGTTGTTCCTGATGACCGGTGCGTTCTCGTTGATCGGCAAGCTCGCGCGCTGGCTCGCGCCCGGCGGGACCGCCGTTGTCACCGAGTTCGGCGAGCTGTCCGGGTGGCCGCGGCTGTCGACCCACCTCGACCACCCCGAGCTGTCGATCCACTTCGGTCAGCTCCAGCAAGCCGCGCGCGGCGCGGGCCTCGACGCCACTGTCGAGTTCGTCATCGACTTGCTCGACGTCGACCGCACGCAGCAGGGGCTCGCCACGACGCGCAGCCAGTTTCGCGCGCTGCGTGCGCTTGCCGACGCTTCCGGCGTCGAGCTCGCCAAGATCGGCTACACGCCGGAACTGTTGCAGGCGGCCGTCGGTGGCAAGCTCGACCTCTCCACCGTTGGAGACCTGCGCTGGGACCGCATCGAGGACCGGCTGATGGGTCTGGTGCCTCACGAATTCAAGGCGCTCATTGCGAAGCGGCCTCGGTAACCGCTGTCAACACGGGCGCTCCCCGCTTCGATGACGTGGCCGACGCGAGCATGCTAGCGTCCCCGGCGATGGCCAAACCTCTCGAGTACAACGCAACGCTTGCCGAGCGCGTCGATATCACCGACGCGCTCACGCTGTTTCGGGTCAAGCCCGATCAGCCTCCCACCGAGCGGCCGTGGTTCACACCCGGACAGTACTGCGTGATCGGCATGAACAATGCCGAGAAGCCCGAGCTCGGATCGGTGCGGCGATCGATGTCGATCGCGTCGGCGCCCGAGGACGATGGCCCGACGGAGTTCTACATTCGGTGGGTTGCCAAACCCGAGTCGGAGAACCCACTCACCCATCTGTTGTGGAAGCTCAAGACGGGCGATCGGATGTACATGCGCCCGGTCGCGGCGGGCGTGTTCACGGTCAAGGACACCGTGGGTGTCGACGATCCGCGGCTCCGCGTCATGGTCGCTGCGGGCACCGGATCGGCGCCGTTTCTGAGCATGCTGCGCAGCGAGCTCCGCAGGAACCCGGGCGCCGATCTGTCGAGGTGGGTGCTGCTGCACGGCGCGTCGTATCCGGCCGACCTCGGCTACCGCGACGAGCTGATGCGCATGGTCGACAAGAACCGCCTGCACTACTGGGGCACGGTCAGCCGCCCCAAGGAAGCGCCCGGCTGGACCGGCGACACGGGCCGCGTCGAAGCGTTCTTCGAGGGTCCACGACTGACCGATCTCGAGAAGCGACTCGGCCTGCCGCCCGGCGGCTTCACGCCGAAGAACGTCGTGATCTTCATCTGCGGCCTCACCGGCACGATTACGGGGACGATCGTGCCGCTGTTCGATCGCGGCTTCGTGCCCGACTTCAAGCGAATCCGCGAAGCGCTCGGCGTTCCCGCCGACACCAAGGACAGCGTGTTCTACGAGCAGTACGACACCGAGCCGGTGATCAACATCAAGGATCCCACGGTCGTCGAGCCGCTACGCGCGCGGATGCAGGCAGGGCTCGCGTCGCTCAGCGGCATGTAGCGCGGTCGGCGTCGCGACACGGTGCGACGCACCCGACGTGATCGGCGCGTGGTGAGTCAGGAATTGTTCGTCACGGTTCACGACCGCGCGAGGCATTGCAGCTAGGCTGCACCGATGTTCCGAGCAACTGCCGCTGCGATCAGCTTCGCGGCGCTGTCGGCCGTGGGTGGATGCGCGCGTCCAGCGGCCGTTGCGCCCTGCCCATCACCAACGTCATCAATCCCGGTCGCAACCGACCCCGTCACCGGCGTCGTCGCGGCCACGCCGAGCGCCGCTCCGTCTTCAGGCTCAGGCTACGACCAGCCGCCGAAGCACGTGCTCGACGTGTTGCACGCGCCGGCACCGCCGCAGCCGTACATCAGTCCTACCAACGACACCATCCTGCTCGTGTCATGGGTCCAGTATCCGCCGATCGCGCAGGTCGCGGAGCCGTTCCTCAAGCTCGCGGGCGTTCGCGTCGAGCCGCGGACGCGCCGCAAGCACGATACCTCCGGCGGCTACGGCGTGGCCCCGTGCGCACAGACCTTCACGCTGGTGGACATCGCAACCAGCCGCGAGACGCCGATCAAGCTTCCTGCGGCGGGCTGCGCGGACGCGATCGTGTGGGCCGCCGACGGCAAGAAGTTCGCGTTCCGCAACACCTCGACCAACGCGGTCGAGCTCTGGGTCGGTGATGCCGCGACCGGTGCGATTCGCCGGCTCGGCGACGCGCGGCTCAACCCGATGCTCGGTAGCTCGCTCCAATGGATGCCCGACCAGAAGACCTTGCTCGTCAAGCTCATTCCAGACAACGCCGGTCCGCCGCCCGTCATGTCGGTGACCGCGAACGGTCCCAGCATTCAACAAACCGACGGCCAGAGCGGCGAGAGCAGCACGTACGAAGCGCGCGACACCCTGTCGAGCAAATACGACGAGGATCTGTTCGAGTACTACGGGACCAGCCAGCTCGCGCTGGTCGACTCCGCGACCGGCGCGATCAAGCGGATCGGCACGCCGGCGGTGCTCACCGATCTAGATCCGTCGCCCAACGGCGATCACATCCTCGTGGAGACCATCCGCAGGCCGTACTCGTACGTCGTGACGTTCCGGCGGTTCGCCCACGATGTCGAGCTGTGGGATACGTCGGGGCGGGTGACCCATGTGCTCGCGAAGCTGCCGATCGCAGACCGCGTCCCGATCCATGGCGTCCCCACGGGCCCTCGCGCATATACGTGGCGCCCGACCGACCCTGCCACGCTGGTGTGGGCGGAGGCGCTCGACGGCGGCGACTGGAACGCGAAGGTACCCGCGCGCGACAAGGTCATGATGCAGCGCGCGCCCTTCACGGCCTCCCCGGTGGAGATCGCGCGAACCGAGCAACGGTTCGGCGGCTTCGACTGGAGTGAGCGCCGCGACGTCAGCCTGCTCAGCGAATACGACGACAACAAGCACTGGCAGCGGACGTTCGTGGTCAACGTCGATGATCCGGGCACCAAGCCGCGCCTGCTGTGGGATCTCTCCAGCGACGAGCGCTACAAGGATCCGGGAAACCCGGTGTATCGCGTGCTGCCGAACGGACAGTGGGTGATGCGCCAGGATGGCGACACGATCTTCCTGCGAGGCCAGGGCGCATCTCCCGCGGGGGATCGGCCATTTCTCGACCGCCTCGATCTCAACACGCGCAAGTCCGATCGGTTGTTTCGGAGTGATACCAGCTCGCTCGAGACATTTCTGACGTTCACCGACGCGGCCCATCGCACGTTTCTCACCTGGCATCAGTCGCCGATCGATCCGCCGAACGCCAAGCTGCGCACGCTCGGCGACCCGATCGCGGGAGCCGCGGCGGGCGAGGCAACGATCGCGTCGACCAGTCGCGCGGTCACCCACATCCCTGATCCGACGCCGGCAGTCCGCGCGATCAAGAAGCGGCTCGTCAAGTACAAGCGCAAGGATGGCACCGAGCTGTCGTTCACGCTGTACACACCTCCCAACTATCAAGAAGGCACTCGACTGCCCGCGATCCTCTACGCGTACCCGCTCGATTACGCGAGCTCGGCGACGGCGGGCCAGGTCTCTGGATCGGAGCAGCGGTTCACCCAGCTCAGGAGCTACCGCCTGCTGCTGCTCTCCGGCTACGCGATCATCGATAACGCGGCGTTTCCGATCGTCGGCGATCCCAAGAAGGCATATGACAGCTATCTCGAGCAGCTGATCGAGGATGCGCGTGCGGCGGTGAACAAGGCGGTCGAGCTCGGCGTGGTCGATCGCGAGCGCATCGGCGTCACCGGGCATAGCCACGGCGCGCTGATGACCGCGAACCTGCTCACTCACACGGATCTGTTTCGCGCCGGCGTGGCGACGAGCGGCTCGTACAACAAGACGCTCACTCCATTCGGGTTTCAGAACGAGCGCCGCTCGGTGTGGAAGGGCCAGAGCGTCTACCTGAAGGTCTCGCCGTTCTTCTTCGCCGACAAGCTGAAGCTCCCGCTGCTCATCATGCACGGTATGGACGATGCGAACCCGGGCACGACACCGCTGCAGGCGGTGAAGCTGTACGAGGCGATCCGCGGCAATGGCGGCACGTCGCGGCTCGTGATGCTGCCGCACGAGCCGCACTGGTACTCGGCGATGGAGTCCAACGAGCAACTCGCCTACGAGGAGCTCGCGTGGTTCGACAACTACGTCAAGCAGGCCGAGCCTCGGAAGCCAAGCAAGGCCGCGAAGGCGGCGGTCCGCGCCCGCTAACTAGGGGGCTGTCCCTATTCGCATCGCCGGCTGCGACCGTCGCATTTCGGGCACCTCCGGCCGTACGTCCGTTGCTCGCTCGTAACGTGGGGCCACCACGCCGCCTCGCTGCGCTACGGGCGTGCGACCGGATCTGCTCCGAACTGCTTGGTCTCGCTCGACGCTGCAAATAGGGACAGCCCCCTAGAACAAGCTCTTGAGCTTGTCGCCCACGCCGCCGGGCAACTTGTCGGCGATGCCCGACGAGCTCAAGTACTTCACGGCGTCATCCGCGTGGTCCTTGAGAAATGACATTACCTTCTCGGCCGTCGACTTATCGATCCCGACCTTCTCGACCATCTTGTTGATGAATTCGTCCATGGCTAGGTCTGGGTACCACGGCAGCGGGCGAACGGCCATCGCCACTACGGACGGCTGCGCAGCAGATCGCGGATCTCGGTCAGCAGCTTGATATCCGGAGCGGGCTCGGGTGGCGCGGAGGGCTCCGCTGGTTTGGCGGTCGCGCGCTTGATGGCAGAGACCACCGCGAACAACACGATGGCGACGATGAAGAAGTCGATCAGCGCACCGAGCAGGATACCGAACTTGAGGCCGCCCGGAGCCCAGGCCGCGTACGAACCGCTCGGGAGCAGCTTGCCGACCATGGGCATGATGAGCGCGTCGACGAGCACGGTGACGATCTTGGTGAACGCCGCACCGATTACCACCGCGACCGCAAGATCGATGACGTTGCCCTTGAATGCGAACGCCTTGAAGTCTTTCCACATCGCCATGGCCGCCATCATGCCATCGCACACCGCGATCGTCGGCTCGCTATACCGGCGATCGATGAGGGATCGCTCGAAGCGAGATCCACTCGCGTATCGCGCGCCGCGCACGTGGTTGCTTCGAACGTTGGAAGCGGCATGGATTCGCCTTCGTCGCGCGCGAGCTGCCCTACGCTGACGCGGCGGACCGTGCAGTACACCAGCGAGCGCGTTGTTGCGGGAGCCGCGCGAGGGATCGACTCGCGCCAGCGCGTCGCTCTCTAGATCATGGCGGGGGCGCGGGCGCGGGCGCGGGGGGCGGCGCGGGGGGCGGGGTTGGCGCGGGCGGCGGTGGCAGCGCCGGTTGCGTCTGCTCGAGCTTGTCCTCCGCTTCCTTCGCGCGTTGCTCGGCCGCCGCGCGCGCAGCCTCGGCGGCTTCGGCACGCGCCTTGGCCTCCATCAATTCCTTCTGTTCCTTCGTGGGCTCGGCCTTCGGCGCCTTGCGCTCGATGAAGGTGTACTTGAACGTGAGCAACAGGTTGTTCTGGATCTGCGTGAGCTCGTTCCCCGCAGGGAACAGTTGCGGGTCGCGAATCACGTTGAGGCCGTAGACCACCGACATCCACTCGTACACGTTGAACGTGAGCGAGCCCTCGAGCCCCAGCCGGGTGAGCTTGGACGCCGAGCGATCGAACTCGTCGTTATTGACGAACGGCAACAGGGCGCTCGCGCCGACGCGGTAGGTCAGCTTGCCCTTGCTGAGCTTGCCGATCGCACCGGCGAACGCCTCGACGCCGAGCTGGTGAACGTCCGCGAGCCTGACCACCTCGATGTCGGTGGTCGCCTTGTCATCGTCGATCAGCAGCACGTCGCTAGCAAACGTGTGTCGCCCACCAAGGCCGAGGCGGAGCGATAGCTGCAGCTTCTCCCCCTGAATTGGTTCGGCAAACGCACCTACCGATTCGTTGATCGTCAGCGGCTTGAACGGATCCGCCAGGCGCTGGCGGAACAAGCTCTGGTTGAGCAGCTTCGGCATGTCGCCCTCGCTGCGCGGCTTCTCGACCCACGAGCTGATCTCACCTCGAACGTCCTCGGCGGCGAACGCCGAGGTCTGCAGGCTGAGCCGCGCGAACAGACCGGCGCGCTTGATCAGAAAGTAGTTGTAGATGCTCTCGAGCTGGAGCACGTCGTTGGTCTTGACGAACTCGTCGATCACCGGCGTTCGAGCGAAGCTCTCCGTGATCGAGAGCGTGTTGCGAAGGACGTGCTTGGGACTGACGTAGTCGAGCCCAGCGGCGAGGCCAAGCCCGAACAGCGTGGAGAACCCGTCGACCTGGCCGACCACGCTCTGGTTCGACACCATGTTGACGGTCGCGGTCCCAGCGAGCGCCGGATTCCATGAATCGACGTCCTTGTCGGTTGCGCCCTTGATCGCGTCCTCCTTGGGGACGAGCTGCGCCTGTGCGGCGGCCGTCCCGGCCAAGGCAATCATCATCGCCACCGCGGCGATCAGCTGCGTGTACCTCATGTGCGAATGACGTCACGCACGGCGGGTACTGTCAATCGACGCTAGCGCTGGGACGCGTAGAGAGGGATCTCCCAGGTAGCAACCTGCTAGTCGAACCTCGGCGTCGGAGGAACCTCGACGAGCACGGCATCCTTGTCAGCCGGAATGGGAACACAGCGGACCTCCAGCTTTTCGAGATTGGCGATGATCTGCTTCTCGCGCTGGGGATCGGCAACATCGGCCGGTAGACCGATCGCGCAGGCTGTGGCGGTCCCCTTGGGTGCCTCGATGGATGCATACAGATCGCCAGCGCGCGCGATCTCTCGCACAGGCTTCGGCGCGCGCTCGCCCTCGAGCTGACGCGCGTCGCGTTGACTGCCTCCCGGGTACGTCTTGTTGAACTCGAGCGCGTTGGCCGATGGGACCTTGCCTGGCAATACGAAGACCGTCGCATATGGAACTTCGACCCCCACCGTGCTGCGAACCACGATGTGGACCGTTCGATTCGCGGTCGGCAATTCGAGCTCGATGCCGCGAATAATGGGATCTTTGATCTCGATGGGACGGAATGCGGTCGACTGAGAAGCGCCTTGGTTGAGCGCGACGATCAGCTTGCTCCGCCCACGCCGGACGCCTTCGAGCACGAAGCTTCCGTCCTGCTGGACGGGTGCGACCACGAAATACGGCGCCGTGACGGGCGCGGCATCGTCTTGCGCGATGATCGCGACGTTCCTCGACAGCTGGCCACGCAACTTGACGTGGCCTTCGATCCGGCTGGTCGGGCCGAGCTCGAGGGCGACCGAATCTGCGATGGCCACCGGCAACGACCGCTGATCGTTCCATTGTGCAACCACGACGCCATCATCGACGGCGTCAGGGATCACGAACGTCCCATCGGGCCTGGTCTTGGTGGTTCGCAGCGATCCAGCCGCGGTTGCGCCATCCACCGAGATTGCGTCGCCCGCGAGCTGGCGGGCAGCGGTCACGGTCGCACCTTCGACGGGGACACGGCGCGCATCCACCACCGTGCCCACGATCCGGCGCGGTTTTCGCTGGGGGGCGTTGCGGTTGAACCGCTGACGCTTGGCATGAGCGCCCGCGACGTCGCCGCTGAAGAAGGTCCACTCGATGTCGAATGCATCGAGATCGAGGGCTGCGTCGGAGTGAGGTCCGAAGGTCTTGTCGGTCAACGCGCGCAGCTCGGCGACGGTCGGTGCGATCGCTGCGATGTCTTCGATTCGCCCGCGTCGGCCTCGATACCGTAGTGCAGCCGTCTTGGCCGACACCTGCGGCGCCACCCGTCCACGCCGCGCAAACCCTGCTGCTGCTGCATCCGCTGCTTCGATGGCATCGTCGATCGAATGAGCGCGTATGGCGAGCACCGAACGCAAGAGGTCGAACGCCGCGACCAGGTCGGGTTGCGTCACCCGCGCGACGGCCGTCTCCACCAGCTTGAGCTTGGCGCTGACGGGTGTCCCGAGGGATTCCTCACTCAGCGCTCGCATCGCCGAGAACATCGCGATCTCCGCCCGGATGCGATCATCAGCGCACCGCTCGACGTCTTGTTCGGCTTCCCTCAAGCTCTGACGTGCCTCCGAGAACACGTCGGTCTCGGTCGACAACAGCGAACGAGCCCATGCCGACGCACACGGGTCGTTGGCGACGCGCGCCGAGAGATCTGCGAGCGCTCTGAGATCCTGCGGACCTGGTGTGACGTCATCGCGAAGCGATGTGGCGATCACCTCGCGAAGCGCTGGTGTGCTCGATGCAGCGAACACCCGCGGCACGATCGGCAACGAGCACACCGCCGGATCGATGAGCCAGGCTCCGACGTCTGCCTGCTCGAGCGCCACGAGCGTCTCGCTCGCTCGAGCCACCGCGTCAAATCGCGCGAGCACGCCATCGAGGCATGACAGCTGCGCTCCACGCCGCGCAGGTTCCGCCGCGCAGGCGTTGCGACGTGCATCGACCCAGCTCGCAAAGTCGCGATCGAGAGCACCAGCCGCGGTGACCTGCCCCGCCGCCGCCAGCGCCTTGCTCATCGCCGGCGACCAGACCTTCGCGGGATCCAGCGCCGGTGCCACGCACGCGGGTTCCGCGGGCGCACCACCGCCCGCCGATAGCGCGAGCACCACGACGCCGCCGGCGACCACCACGGCCGCGCCGATCGCTGCGCCCATCATCGAGCGCCCGTTGCCGCGGCCGAGCTGCGCGAGCAAGGCTTCGACGCTCGACCATCGGCGTCCCGGATCGGGATCGAGCCCGCGCCGGAGCACATCGCGAAGCCGCCGCGGAATTCCCGAGGCGTCGAGCGCACGCGGTCCGCGCGCCACCTGCGCGCGAAGGTCTTCGACGGTCGGCCCCGGGTACGGCCTCGCGCCGGACAGCGCTTCCCACAGCGCGACGCAGAACGCGAACTGATCGGTCGCGGCGGTGACTGCGCCGCCATTCCACTGCTCGGGAGCCATGTACGCCGGCGTGCCGAGCAAGGACCCCGTCATGGTCAGGCCTGCGAGCGTGCTCGGCGTTCCGGTCGCGGTGCTCGTCGTGGCCGGCTCGATCGGCCTGGTCACCGCGAGCGGGTCGGTCACCTCGCGCGCGAGGCCGAAATCGGTCACGACGATCCGCCCGCTCCGGCTGCGCAGCACGTTGTGAGGCTTGAAGTCGCGATGGACGATCCCTGCAGCGTGCGCGGCGGCCAATCCGCGGCCTGCCGCGACGAACGCCTCGACGATCTCGGCCGGCGTACGGCGTTGCACGCGCAGCCATTCGGCTAGCGTCTCACCGTCGACGATCTCCATCGCGACGTAGTCGCGGCCGTTGGCGGTCCCGACCTCGTGGACGGTGATGACGTTGGGGTGGGCCAGCCGCGCCATCGCGCGCGCTTCGCGAAGCAGCCGGCGCTTCGCTTCATCGGCGCCGCTGGTGCGCAGCACCTTGAGCGCGACCCGCCGCTCGAGATCGGGATCGAACGCCGCGTGAACAACCCCCATCCCGCCCGACCCGAGCTCGCGCTCCAGGCGATAGCGCCCGAGCATCGAGCCGGGTGGCAGAGCTGTGGGCTCGGCTCCTGTGGGGCCGGCAGTCGCGGTCCGCGCAAGCTCGTCGTCAGAACCGGCCACGGCCGGAACATACCGCAGTGTTCCGACGACAGGGGACAGTCCTAGCTCGCCGCGATCGCATCGCTCAGGTACCGGGCAAACCCCGGCGCGATCTTGTCCAGGTTCGCCGTGAACCGAGGGTCGGACACGTAGAGCGAACCGAGCCCCTTCTGCATCTCCTTCGAGCACGGATAGAACCAGCGATCGATGTGCATCCGGTGGTCCTCGACGGCTGCCTGGACCACCGGATCGGAGACCGGCGCGTTCGCGCGCATCCGATCGAGCAGTCGCTGATAGATCGCCGACGCCTCCTGCTTCATGCGCTCCCAGTCGGCGGGACCGTATTGCTTGGTTCGCCGCTGCGACTCCTTGTACGCGTCGGTATGGCCCCAGCGCTGCTCGGCCTCCTGCTCGTACTCGGACGGATCGAACCCATCGAACATCGACTTCACATCCTCGGACTTCATCGACATGGTCTGGCCTTTCTCGAGGTTGGCCAGGCTCTCGGTGACGGCTGCGAGCATCGCGTCGATCCGCGCGCGCTTCGCGACCAGCGCGTCGCGGTGACGATGCAAGACCTCCCGCGGATCGCGTTCGTCATCGAGCACCGCGGCGATCTGCTCGAGCGGGATCCCGAGCTCGCGGTACACGAGCACGTGCTGCAAGCGAACGACGTCGGCGTCGCCGTACAAGCGATGCCCCGCCGCGTTGCGCTGCGACGGGCGGACCAAGCCGATCTCGTCGTAGTGATGCAGTGTGCGTACCGTGATTCCCGTCAGCCGCGAGAGCTCGCCAACCGTGAACATTGCCTACCTCGTGCAGCCACCCTACGAACCTCACGTGACGTGAGGGCAAGCAGGTTCTGCAGCTCGTTCTGCAGATCTAGCAGGTCGGGGGTCGCATCGCCCGCGTCGATTCGCCAGGTTGCGCGCGGCACACCACTTGCGAATGAGCTTCCTCCGAGGAGGTTCTCGGATGTTTCACAAGCTCAAGCTCGTAGTTATCTCTGCCGCCCTGATGATCGGCGGTACCGCCGGACTGGCGCTTGCCCAGGGCGCCCACAAGCAGCAATTCGACAGCAATCGTGACGGGACGCTCGACGCCGGTGAGCGCGCGAAGATGAAGGAGGCGTTCAAGGCCAAACGCGCCGCGCGCAAGCAGCAGATGCTCGACACCTACGATGCGAACCGCAACGGCACGCTCGACGATGGCGAGCGTGCCGCGATGAAGGACGACCGAGCGGCCAAGCGGTTCGCCAGGCTCGACGCCAACGGCGATGGCCGCGTGACGCTCGAGGAGTTCAAGGCTGCGAGGTCGTTTGGCCATCATCGCGGCCGAGGCATGGGCCGCGGCAAGTTCTGAGCAGCGTGAGGCTCGCCCGCGTCGGCGCAGGACCCGGCGCGGAAAATCGAAGGAGGTAACGGTATGCTGCCGCCGATGGCTGAACGCGCATCGAGCCCACGGCCGCCTCGGATCGCCGAGCCCGGACGGCGCAGCGTCGCCGAGCGACCGCTCGCCGGATGGTCCGTCGTGGCCGTGTTCGTGTTGATCGGGGTCGCGCTGGTGGCGACGGTCTGGTCGACGCGAACGGCGGTGATCGATGCCTCGGATGCCGTCCGCCGCGGCCAGACGCTCGCGATCGAGGAGGCGGTGCGCGCCGACCTCGCCGATCTCGACACGCCGCTACCCTCATCCGCCGATCTTGCGGCGATCCTCACCGAGCTCGAGGCCCGGGGCCTTCGTTACCTCGCGATGGTCGAGGGCCGCGATCGGATCGTCGCCTTCGCCGGTCAACCGGTCGGCCTCGATATCGACGAGATGCGCGATCGCCCGCGCCGCGTCCGCGAGGTACATGGTCGACAGCGACTCACGCTGCGCGCGTTTCGGCGGCTCAAGGCGGGTGGCCGCGCGCCACGGTTCGTGATCGAGGTCGAGCCGGTGCAGGCCAACACGCTGCGCGACGCCGCGAGCTGGACACTCGGGATCGGCGCGATTGCGGCTGCGAGCCTGCTGGGCGTCGCGATCCTGCTGATGCGCCGCGAGGCCCGCCGCCATGCCGACGAGCGCTCACGCGAACGCGAGCGCCGCCTCGCGCACCTCGGCGAGATGTCCGCCGTGCTCGCGCACGAGATCAAGAACCCGCTCGCGTCGCTCAAGGGCAACGCTCAGCTGCTCGCTGCGATGTTGCCCGCAGGCGAGAAGGCGCACACCAAGGCCGGACGCGTGGTCGACGAGGCGATCCGGCTCGAGCAGCTCACCAACGATCTGCTCCAGTTCGTGCGGACCGGCACGATTGCGCGATCGAACGTCGATCCAGCGGTGCTGGTGCGCGACGCCGTGAGCAGCGTCGCAGCGGACGTCGCGGTCGATACCAGCGCGGCGCCCGCCAGTTGGTCGCTGGACGCCGGCCGGATGCGCGAGGTCGTGGTGAACCTGGTCGACAACGCGCTCGCCGCGGGCCCGCCGGTCGCGACGCGTGTCACGCGCGCGGACGGCAAGCTGGTGATCGAGGTGTCCGACCACGGCCCCGGCGTGCCCGAAGCCGATCGGGAGCGCGTCTTCGAGCCGTTCTTCACGGGCAAGACCCAAGGGACCGGTTTGGGACTCGCCGTCGCTCGGCGGGTCGTGGAGCTGCACGGAGGTACGCTGGCAGTGCACACTGCGCCTTCAGGCGGGGCGTTGTTCCGCGCCGAGATCCCGGAGACCTGACATGGCACGTATCCTGATCGCCGACGACGAAGCCGGACTGCGCGAGTTCATTGTCGACAGCCTCGAGCTCGATGACCACACGGTGGTTCCGGCCAAGGATGGGCGCGAGGCCGCGAAGCTGCTCGACGAGCGCGGCTTCGATCTCGTGCTCACCGATCTCAAGATGCCCGGGCTCGACGGCATGTCACTGCTCCGCAAGGTGCGCGCCGAGCAACCGGAGGTCGAGGTGATCGTGATGACCGCCCACGGCACCGTGGACAATGCGGTCGAGGCGATGAAGCTCGGAGCGTTCGAGTATCTGCAGAAGCCGCTGTCAGGACCCGACGAGCTGCGACTGCTGGTCGCGCGCGCCGTCGAACGGCGGGGGCTTCGCGATCGGGTCGACAGCGAGCGCCATCACGAACCCGCAGGGCCACCGCTGACGTACGGCGATCCGGCGATGAACCCGGTGGTCGAGGCGATCGAAAAGGTCGCCCGCACGGCGGCGACCGTGCTGTTGCTCGGCGAGAGTGGCACCGGCAAGGAGGTGGCGGCCCGCGCGATCCACGCGCAGAGCCCGCGCGCGACGCGGCCGTTCATGGCGATCAACTGCGCGGCGCTGAGCGAGACGCTGCTCGAATCCGAGCTGTTCGGTCACGAGAAAGGTGCGTTCACCGGGGCCACCGAGCGCAAGCGCGGCCGGCTCGAGCTCGCGAGCAGCGGCACGTTCTTTCTCGATGAGGTCGGCGAGCTCAAGCCCGAGCTCCAGGCCAAGCTGCTGCGCGTGCTTCAGGAGCGCCGGTTCGAGCGCGTCGGCGGTACGCGTACGCTGGAGACCGACGTGCGATGGATCGCCGCGACCAATCGCGACCTTCGCGCGATGATCGACGAAGGCAGGTTCCGCGAGGATCTCTACCACCGGCTGGCAGTATTTCCGATCAAGCTGCCGCCGC
Source organism: Kofleriaceae bacterium (assembly GCA_050187075.1). Taxonomy (GTDB): domain Bacteria; phylum Myxococcota_A; class Polyangia; order Haliangiales; family Haliangiaceae; genus JABFXX01. The sequence goes on from JBFWXW010000001.1 coordinate 95,323, forward strand.
TGCGCGAACGGCCGCAGGACCTGCTACCGCTGGCCCGGGCGTTGCTGGATCGAATTGCGCGCGACCTCAAGCGATCGGTCCCGAAGCTGACCGCAACCGCCGAGCGACGGCTTCAAGCCGCGAGCTGGCGCGGCAATGTCCGCGAGCTCGCCAATACGCTCGAGCGGGCGGCGATTCTCGCCGACGGCGATGCGATCGACGGCGAGCACATCTGGCTGGAGGATGGCGCCGCCGGTGGTGGCGGCACCGCAGCAAAACTGGCGCCCATAGCCACGGGCGCCGAGGTGCGGCCCCTCGTCGAGCTCGAACGCGAGGCGATCCTGCATGCGCTCGAGGTGGTAGGTGGAAATCGGAGGCGCGCATCGGAGCTGCTCGGGATCGGCGAACGCACCTTGTACGACCGCTTGAAGAAGTACGGGGTCGACTAGCGATCTCGGGGTGATCGGAGATGTCCGGCACCACTGTGGTCGGACGTTCACTGCGAAATCCGCAGAGCCTGCCGTTCCCGCAGGTTCGGGCCGCATAACTTGTCGAGATTGTGAAGTGGATTGTTCGGCACGCTCAATGCTTCTCTAGAAGGCATGCGTCGAATCATTCTCACGGCTCTAGCCGTCATGCTCACGTCGGGTGTTGCGCTCGCAGATCGTCGCCCCGACCGGCGCGACCACGATCGTGGTCGTCATACCGAGCGCTATCGCAATCACGATCATCGTCGCGATGTCCGCGTGCATCGCCATGATAATCGCCGGGTGGATCGCCGGGTGGATCGGCGGGTGGATCGCCGGGTGGATCGGCGTGGCTCCTACCGCCGCCCGATCTACGTCTCCGGGAACCGGTTCTCGTTCGGCAACGGCCGCTACTACACGTATCGCCGTCCCGTGATCAAGTACCGCTACCGGAACTACTACCAGCGTCCGGCGGTGATCGTGGAGAACTACGATCCGGTGCCGGGATACGTCTGGGTCCGCGGCAGCTGGAACTGGAACGGCTACGAGTGGATCTGGCAGCCGGGCCACTACGAGGTCGATGCGACGACGTACGATACGTACTACTACGACATCAACGTCTCCCTGTAGTTTGCGAGCGGCTGCGGGCGGCAATCACTTCGTTGCCGCTCCGCTTCCGGTGCTCACGCACTACAGTGCGCTCCGCTCCGGTTCTCGCGGCGCCTCGTCCTTGCCGCTCCTCGCTCGCTCGCAAGGCGTCGTCCCACTCGGGGCGGCTGCGGGCGGCAATCACTTCGTTGCCGCTCCGCTTCCGGTGCTCACGCACTACAGTGCGCTCCGCTTGCGGTTCTCGCGGCGCCTCGTCCTTGCCGCTCCTCGCTCGCTCGCAAGGCGTCGTCCCACTCAGAGCGGCTGCGAGCGGCTGCGGGCGGCAATCACTTCGTTGCCGCTCCGCTTCCGGTGCTCACGCACGTACGTGCGCTCCGCTTGCGGTTCTCGCGGCGCCTCGTCCTTGCCGCTCCTCGCTCGCTCGCAAGGCGTCGTCCCACTCGGAGCGACTGCGAGCGGTGGCTTCGGGCGTGGCTGCAAGCCCTGCTTGGAACGGATCCTGAAAATTCAGGGTCTCGGTTCCGCACCCTCGACTCCCTATTCTCCCGAGGGGGTTGCGCGCGCGCCCGGTTGCATGGCCCGTGGAGATGGTATGCATCGCGGATGGCGACCTCCCCGTCCGGTTTTGATCTCACGCCGTTGGCTGCGGATCGGATTGCGGCGCTAGCCGAAGGGTTCAGCCCCGAGGAGAAGCACGTGATCCTTCACCAGGGAACCGAGCGCCCGTTCTGCGGCGTGTTCCTCGACAACAAGCAGGCGGGCGTCTACAGCTGCCGGCTATGCGGGCTTCCGCTGTTCGCTTCCGACACCAAGTTCAACTCGGGCACCGGCTGGCCGAGCTTCTTCAAGCCGTTCGATCCCGAGCACGTTCGCGAGATCGCCGATCACTCGCATGGCATGACACGCGTCGAGATCCGCTGCCGCCGTTGCGATGCGCACCTCGGCCACGTGTTCGACGACGGTCCACCGCCGACGCACCAGCGCTATTGCATGAACTCGATCTCGCTCGAATTCGTGGACGCGGGTCAGCCGTTCCGATTGAAGACCTGAGTCTCGTCTTCGAACGGCTGCGCTAACGAGCGGGGTGCCGTGAGAACCGGCGCGCAGCGTGGTTCCTGCACGTGCGCACCGGAGCGCAACCACAACGAGGTGATCGCGGCCCGCAGCTACCGCCGGCGACGGCGGATGAGCAGCCCCAACGTCAACAGCGCCAGTGCGATCGCGCCCTGCGGCTTGGTTCCAACCGAGCAGCAACCGCCACCGTCGCCGTCGCCACCACCGCCCGTGCCATCCTCGATCGAACAGTTGGCACTGCAGCCATCGCCGTCGATCCGGTTGCCGTCGTCGCAGGTCTCACCCTCGTCCTGGGTGTTATTTCCGCAGGTCACCGCGGCTCCCGCCATCGCGACGATGCACACGTCATCCAGCGTCCAGCCACCGAGCTGCAGACCTTCATCCGCTGCGAGCTCGAACCGGACCTTGACCTTGCCACTCGCGGCCTGCGAGCTCAGATCGAAATCGCGGAACTGCCATTCCTTGTCGAGGTGATTGGTGCCCTCCGAGCCGGGGTCCGACGGGCTCGCGTGGTTCGCCCACACCTCGGTACCATTCGCGAGGATCCGAGCGTGATCGTAGAATCCGTCCTCCACGCCGAGCCAGCGCTGAAATTGCAGCCGGACCTTGGTGTTGCCCTTGAGATCGACCTCGGGCGTCTCGGCGAACGAGACCACCGACGCGTCATATTCGCCGTCGTCCGACAGGTCGGTACCGATCACGATGTTGCCACTCACCGCGTTCTTGGGGTCGCCACCCATGCCGAGCGGCGCGCCGAGGTCCCAGCCCGCGTCGAGCGTCATGCCGCCCAGGCCATTCTCGAAGTTCGAGCACCACAGCGGCGTCGTCGCGCCGACGTAGAACTGATAGAACGGCTCGGCGGGGTTGTTCGGGAACGTCTGCACCATCCCGTCGCTGAGCGTGACGGTCACCTTGTACTGGACCGACGAGCCCTCGGGTTGCGCAGGAATCGCGCCCTCCTGGTTGTTGCCGTTCGCCGCGAGATCGACCGTACCCTCGGCGCCACCGACGACGCTCCAGTTGACGACCGCCGATGTGATCGAGGGCGTCGGGCAGTTCGGGTTGTTGCTCGGCTGCACCGGGATCTTGATCGTGAAGCCATCGCGCAGCGGGCGACCGATGCCGATCGAGGCCGCCGGATCGGCGAGTCCGTGCTTGCCGAACGCGAGGTTGATCTCGCATTGGTTCGGGGTGCCGTTGGTGATGTCACCATCGTCATCGTCCGCAACGAGCGCCTCGGCGTAGGCCGACGGGATATCCGACCCGCGCTGGATCACGCCGTAGTAGATGTCGAGCATCTTTTCGTACCCGGCGTCCTGCCCGAGCTTCTGCTCGAGCGCCATCCAGGTGTCCCACATCGTGCCGCCGATGATCTCGCCGTCATCATGCACTTCGCCGGTCGCGTCATCGGGCCAGACCTTCTCGGTGCCCTGCGGGTTGAGCTGGCGCAGCGGCTCATTCGACATGAAGAAGCCGCGACCCAGACCGGAGTCCCTGGTCAGCAGCGCCGATAGCACGTCAGACATACCTTCCGACATCCCACCGTCGAACTGACCGACACCCTCGATGATCGCGTTGTGATGCAACGAGTGACCGAACTCGTGATAGACGACGTCCGCGAGCCGTGCGGTGTTCTCGCACTGGCCCTTGCGCAAGAAGTGAATGTCGTCGCCGCTCGAGAACGCGTTGCAGCTGCCGCTCTCGTTGACCGAGACCGCGAGCTGAGTGTCGAGCCATTCGAGGCTCGGATCGATCCGGGTCTTGGCGAACTCCTTGACGATCGACGCGTGCACGAACCCGCTGAGCTGAGCATCCGAGGTCTCGGACGTGCTCTTGTCCCAGACGAGCATGCCACCCACCGCGAGGTTGAGCGTCTCGCTCACCACCGACCCGGCGTCGTTGAACACGCGGACGAATGGGCCGGTCAGGCTCGGGCTCACGCTCGCCGCGGCGGTGCCGGACCAGGTCACCATGCCGTCGAGCGTCGACATCGCCGTGCTGCCGTTGACCTGATGGTTGGCGAACGCCGCAGGCTTGTTGCTGCGCCCGCCGCCCGGGTAGCGATCGGGCGTGTTGTAGAGCACCTGACCACTGGCATACTGCACGCGGGTGCGCCGTGCGATCGGCGAGCCGTCGCTGGCGTCGATCCAGACGTCCCATGCACCGTCGACGAGCGCGGGAGATTCGACGACGACCTGCTCGGCGACGCGGTAGCTGACATCGATATCGGCGCCGACGCGCGGACGTACGATGGGAATGATCACCGGCGGGGGCGCGACCAGACTATCCGGCGACTTCACCGCAACGTTGCGACCGCCCGTGGCCAGCCAGTCGACGGCGCGCTGATTGACGAACGCCGGCGCGAGGCGGTGAGTGAGCGCCGGAACGACAACATGAGGAAGCGCCGTGGAGCTGACCATGACCAGCCGATCGTTCTTGAACGAGAACCCGATCGCGCCGCCAACAACGCGCAGACCGCCGGCGCGCTGCGCAAATCCAACGCTGCGAACATCGCCGTTACGCGACAACCGGTTGCCGACGAGCTCGAAGTCCGAGACCGCCGAACCCGGGGCGAGCACCGCGATGTGCGCGGCGAGGAACTGGCGTGCCGCCGCTTCCGCGGTCGCGGCATTGGCGACCGCGCCGGCCGCCGTCACCCCGCTGCCCCACAACCGCAGCGGGACATCGGTGTCGTGGTCCCAGATCGCGGTCCAGCCCGGCAGAGCCGTCAGCTGCTTGTTCCACTTGGTGGTTCGATGCGTGCGCGGCCCGCGCTCCGCTGCGACGATGGGTTTTTCAGCGCCTTTGGGGCGGACGAATGCTTGGCTGGGTTGAGCTAGGCCACCAGCAACCACGGCGGCGATCCCAAGAGTCGACAATCGCATCGAAACCTCCTGGGCGGCGCTATCACATGGACGGCCTGCGACCTCCAACCCGTGTCGCATGACATCGACAAACCAGGTCGCCGGCAGCGATCGCGATTTTCGTAGCGCTGACGCATCACTCGGCCCACTTCGGCCGCGGTTCTCAGGTGTCGTCAGGACCTGTCATCGAGCAACTCACCGGGATGAAACGGGTCCACTAACCGATCCCGGTCCGGTGTGAACACCCCGCCTAACGACAGCCTGACGACGGCCTAGCGACGGGGAGTGGGGCGCACGATTAGCACCGATCCCTGAACAGAGATCTCGAGGTGATGGAGCGCGGCCACCGCACACGCGATCTGGTCCCACGGCGCGCGCTTGATCCGGAGCGTGACCTTACCCGCGACCTCATCCGATACCACCAGGTTGGCGCGTCCCGCGTCCGCGAGAACGCGAAACACATCGTGGATGTCCGCGCTCTTCACATCGAGATCGATCGCTCTGCCACGAAACTTCGTACCGCGCGCACACAGCTCGCGATCGGCGAACGCCGGTGCCGACGCGAGCGTCACCGCGAGCACCGCCGCGTGGGCCAAAATCCGACCGCGCACGCTCCGTGGCATCGCGTCCAGTGTACCGTGCAGCCGTGCCGCTGCAGCTGCCGTTTCAACCACCCGTCGAGCCGATGCTGGCCAAGCTATCGTCGGGATTGCCCGACGGAGATGGCTGGATCTACGAGCCAAAGTGGGACGGTTTTCGCGCGCTGGTATGGAAGAGCGGTGACGAGGTCTACATCCAGAGCCGCGACCTCAAGCCGCTCGGACGCTACTTCCCGGAGCTCGAAGTTTCGCTTCGCGAGCGACTGCCCGAGCGCTGCGTGCTCGATGGTGAGGTGGTGATCGCCACCGATGGCCGGCTCGACTTCGACGCGCTGCTGCTGCGAATTCACCCGGCCGCATCGCGGGTCAAGATGCTCGCCGACCAGAGCCCATCGTCGTTCGTTGCCTGGGACCTGCTCGCCTTCGGCGATGAGGATCTGCGCGCAGTGCCGCAAGCCGAGCGGCGGAATCGACTCGAGCGAGCGCTCGCCGGGGTCCAGCCCCCCGTTCACATCACCCCGGTGACGCGCGATCGAGCGGTCGCTCGGGACTGGTTCGATCGGTTCGAAGGGGCCGGCCTCGACGGGGTGATGGCCAAGCCCGAGTCGATCGGCTACGAGCCCGGCAAGCGCGCGATGCTGAAGATCAAGCATCAGCGCACCGCGGACTGCGTGGTCGCCGGGTTCCGCTGGTACAAGGGCGGCAAGGACAAGCTCGTCGGCTCGCTGCTGCTCGGGCTCTATGACAACGCCGGGGTGCTCCATCACGTCGGCATCGCGTCATCGTTCAAGCAGACCGAGCGCGCCGCCCTGACCGAGCGACTCGCGCCGTATCGCGAGCGCGCGAAGGATGACCATCCGTGGCGTGACTGGGCCGAGTGGCAGGACATGGAGACCTCACAGCGCCTGCCGGGCGCCACCAGCCGCTGGAATCGCGGCAAGGATCTATCGTGGGAGCCGCTACGGCTCGAGCTGGTGGCCGAGGTCTCGTACGATCACCTGCAGGGCACGAGGTTTCGTCACGCGACGCACCTCAAGCGCTGGCGACCCGACAAGCCGGTGGCGGAGTGCACCTACGCGCAGCTCGAGGAGACGCCCGCGCTGATGATCAGCGAGATCTTCGGCGGCAGGACGTTCGACCTGAGAGAACCTTAAAGCGCCACGTTCCCTGCACCGTGCGCGACGTCAAGGATCGGTCAGCGACCGAGCTGCCCTGCCTCTCGGTTATCCGGAAGGAGTGTCAGATCGACGACCTTGGCATCGCTAGCAATAGCGTGCACCACGGAAGACCCAAGTACCGGGTGCACAGCGCGGACACGATTTGTCGTTGTATCGAACATTGGCGGTGAGATGCCGGCAATTTCGTAGTTGCCTGTCGGGTCCGTCGTCGCCGACAAAACTCCGCAGGCCAGTTGGCCCAGGCTTCCCGCTCCAGGGGTCGACTTCATACCTTGGTCCAAGGTCACCACGGCACCCGGAACAGGTGTGCCGTCCAAATCGTAGACTCGCCCTCGAATGTATTGCCCGCGGTCGACATTGATCACACCCATATCGGTCACTGCCGTGCCGACATCAACGTCAAAGACAACCTTCCGCGCGAACCCTGCGCCGACGATGACGACATTCCATTTCCCTATCGCAACTCCGCGTTGCACAAACACGTCACCTCGTACTGGCTTCGGCGGTATCCAACAGAATTCCTCCCTATCAGAAATTATGATGCCGAATCCAGCGACCGGCACCCCATCGAGCAGCACACGACCCTTAAGCGTTGCCAGTTCCGGCACAACGACGCGAACGTCATTGTCACCCGCGCTAACAGGCACGATCCCGTCCAGTCGAGGTCCGAGCTCATCATTCGGTGAACGGGCAGACAGGCCGTACTCTCCTCGAGACAACCCCACGATATTGAACTCTCCACGATCACCTGTGATGTCGCTTCGCCCACCGACGAGTGATATCCCGGCTTTCTTTGGCTCAACTCTGACCGTTGCCCCCGGCACCGCCTCACCAGTAGCCGTAACAACATTACCCGACACCGCAAAAGACTCGACGACAAGTCGGACATCGACGGCGTCGCCATCATGCAGCTCCACGGCTAGCGCCAACGATGTATCCACGTCTCGAAGTGCCCGCACCAAATGCGAACCTTCTCGTATCCCCAAGAACGCAAACCGGCCTTGTGAGTCGGTTTCGGTATACAACGAGGGACCATCACTAACGGTGAGCACAACCGTAGCGTCGACCACCGCCACTCCCTGAGCATCAACGACGACACCGTGAAGCTGCGATCCTGGAGATACATGCAAGTCGATGTCGGTACGGGCGGTGTGGCCATCGATGCTCATCGTCAGTTCGTTTGCGCGATAACCGACCTTATTCGGTCGAAACGTATACGTACCAGCAGCAAGAACAGGGATCTCCCATCTCCCTTGTTCGTCCGTGGATGCATAGATCTCGCCGCCCACGCGATCACCAATGACGATCACGTCACTACCCCGAAGTCCCACCCCATCGGGCCCAATCACGCGCCCGCTTACGGCCGCGCCCCTGTGAAGTGGTATTTTTTGAGAAGCGCCATTGGCAAAGGATTGTGCTTTGACTACTAGCGGCGAAAACCCACGCGCAGAAATCAGGAGTGACATCCCAACCGCAACCTTTGCCAGACCTTCGTTGTTCGTGAGCACATCTATCTCACCACCGCAAATGATTGCGCCTGAAACAGGGGCACCGCTGAGAGCATCAACAACGCGAAGCTCAGCCTCGTCCCAAACGCGGACGCGGATAGTTACGGTCGTGCGAACGCCCGAAGCTCGGACCTCGGCAAACTCCGAGTAAGCCCTATCCGTAAACGCGCGTATGCGATAGCGCCCCGGCGATATTCCGGTAAACCGAAATTCACCATTCTGATCAGTCCGTGTTGATAGCTGATCTAGGCCGATTACAACGTGGGCATCGGAAACCGGGACGTCGTACTCATCAATCACTCGTCCACCAACGACGCCAAGTAGTTGGTCAAGGTTCGCGATATCGAAGTTTGCCGGTGTGAGTACGTAGTTGGAATTGCCAGCAACAGGACCGCGCGAAGCGTCAGAGGGATCCGGATCTCTTGAATCGCACGACCGGTTTAGGCTCCAAAGCGATGCAGCCGCAGCAAAGGCAAACGAGAGCACCCAGAATAGCCGGTTCCGGAACAATGCTTCTACTGCCACTTGGTGTCTGGTGATGCGTCGGCCCTCACAGGTGTCCAGTCCACTCTTAGGGGTATATCAATATCGGGAGGGCATTGGCATACTTCTTTGCACGTTTTACTGAACATAGTGCCGATCGTTTCTTCAATTTCTCGTCGAGAAACGTCTGTTCGCAACAGTTGTTCACGCTGGATCAAATTGCTTCAGTGCGCGGCTTCATCACGGGTGATGGTGATGTTCAGGCGAAAAGAAATTTGGAAGCATTCGATGCGCGACCCTCTAGCTGCCAGCTTGTCTGACGACCGGCGGCCGGTGTCTTCTAGCCCGAGGACCGTCGCGCACGGCGACGGCTCATGCTCAAGAGCTGTCAGTGGTTGCCGTCGATCATCGGGTTCTCGTTGGTCCCGGCGCTATAGATCGAGCCCTTCTCGTTCGCGCTGAGCGCGTTGTTGGTGACCGACAGCCCGCTGGTGTCCTTCATGTACAGGCCGTACCACTGGGTCTTCACGGCCTGGTCGTCGTAGCACTGGTTCTCGGTCACCACGACGCCGGGCACGAGCACCGTGGGCTCGCCGAACACCGCGATCGCCGAGCGCTGCTTGATGTCCGACGACCCGCCCTGGCCGTTGTTGACGCAGTGATTGCGCCGCAGCGTGATGTTGCGGAGCGCGAGCCCGTGGCCGCCGGAGACCCGAATGCAATAGCTCTGCGATCTCGAGATCGTGTTGTCCTCGACGATGAGCCCCTCGACCGGATCGGTCGCAGTCCCCGGACCGATCGCGACGCCTTCGCGCGTCCCGTCGACCTTGTTGTTCCGGATCATCACGTTCTTGGTCGGCGTTCCATTGAGCAGACTGAAGCCGGGTCCGCGCATGTTCGAGATGTCGTTGTCCTCGAACACCGAGTCGCTGACGTTGTAGGGATCGCCCTCGGCGAGATGACCGATCGTGAAGCCCGAGCCGAAGCCATTTCGGATCGTGTTGCCGACGGCGTGGTTGCGCCGGCCGTTGACGCTGATCGACGAGTAGGTCCGCTGCTCGTCACCCACGGTGTCGACCAGGTTGCCGCGGATCAACACATCCGACGAGCCCGCGGTGGCGATGCCACTACCCAGGCCGTCGAAGAATGACGAATCGAGCACCTCGTTGAACGATCCGCCCCAGAACGACACGCTCTCGTAACGGCTGCCGCGCAGTGTCACCCCCACCACCGAGACGCGCTCGCAGGCCTCGCAGTGAAGCGTCGCGTCGCGATCATCGAGGAACGTGGTGCCGACGATCTGTGAATCGGTCACCGCGCTGAACAACACCGTGTATTGCGACGTGGGGCCTGGACCTGGATAGGGTGGATTCACCGTCTGGCCGTCCCAGTTTCCATCGAGGGTTCCGCCCTCGATCCGGATGTCGGTGTTGCCACCAACCAGGTCGGAGTTCTGAAACATGATCCCGTTCGCCGCGTCGACACGATCGATCTGTGCCGCGCTCAGGTCGAGCAGCGTGTGCGAGCCGATCCGGAACGGTCCGCGCGCAGCGAACGCCCCCATGATCGCCACACGCTCGGCAGTCTGTCGCTCGGCGGTGAGCCCATCGAGCGCGAGTTGCAGGACCGCGTCGAGATCAGGCCCTCGGAAGTCGTCGGCGCCGGTCAGCCGGTTGTGGGCGACCACGTCGCCGTTCACCCAGGAGATCACATAGCCGGGCTCGATCGCCGCGTCGGGGGGCGCGTCATGTTCGCCCGAGCAGGCCAGGAGCGCGACCGCCCAGACCGACGATAGGATGGTCCTCGCTGAGCACGAACCCATCGATCCAAGGTAACACGCCAAGGTAACACGGCGCTCGCAGCCTCCGACGGCGCCGCACGCCAAGCGACATCATCGCGGCGCAGACGGCCCACAAGCGGCCAGCGATGCGGGCTCGAGAACAATCGATCAAAGGTTGGTGATGGGTCATGGTGGCATCGGATCGGACGCAGTTGCGCGATCGATGTCGCCGATGTCCGGCAATGTCCGCCAGGTTCGCAGGCGTCGCCCCGTGATCTATTCAACAGGGGCACGCGGGACGGGGGCACGCTCGAGCTGCGCGCACACAGCGCGATCGAGCTGCCCGGCCAGCCAGGCGGCGCACTGCAGCGCAAGGTCATGGTACTCCGAGAGCCGAACCTGCTCGGTGCTGGTTGGCGATGCAGCCTGGCCATCGGCGGCGAGTGTCGCTTCGTGGCCTCGAATCACCCGCTCGCAGAGCTCCTGAGACAGGCCCACGCTCGCCATCCCTCGCTCGGCGGGTTCCGGGATCGGCCGCGACAGAATCATCGCCACCGCACCGAGCGCCACCACTGCACCGACGAGCTTGGCGGATCGGCGTACGAACCGGACGCGAGTCGCTCGCCACGCCTCAGGCCGAACCGCATACCCAAACAGGATCCCTGCGATCAGTCCGAACAGATGCGCCCAGTTGTCCGCACCCAGCACGAACCCGAACCCGAACGTGTACGCACACCACTTCAACATCTGGTTGCGCAGATCGAGATCCGCTCGCGTACCGCGCCGGTGGCCGGCGCCCGCGGCGACGCCGATCAAGCCCATCAACCCACCGGAAGCGCCGGCGCTGCTGTAGTCCGCGACGAAGCACACGGCGACGCTCGCGACCACACCGGTGGCGACGAACAAGAACAGCATCGTGAGTCGATCGTAGAGAGCTTCGATACGCGGTCCGATCGACGCGATCGCGAGCAAGTTGAATCCGAGGTGCCAGAGGCTCAGATGCAAGAAGATCGAGGCCACCAACCGCCACGGCTCGTACTCCAGCGAGCTCGGAAGACGCGCGCCAAGCGCATCGACGACGTAGCCGGGGATCGAGAGCATCGGTTGAGCGCTCGCCAGCATCGCGCGCGCGTGGATTCCGGTGATCACGAGGCCGAGCAGCACCGTCATCGACACGAAGCTCGGCATGGCGAGCCCGATGCGGCGGAAGACTTGAAGCTGGTGCCGGTCGAGCTTCGCGTCGCAGCGCGAGCAGGTCACCGCCTCGCGATCTTGAACCGCACCGCACTCCCCGCACGTCTTGTGCTCGTAGCGAATGTGATCCACCACTTGCTCGCGACGGCGCCGCGCCTTGGCTCGCGCGTTTTGCCAGCGCAGCAGCTTCCAGCGCGTACGCATCGGATTGAACCCGAGCCACGCCGCGACCCGTACGATCTTTTCGATCCATTCATCGCCGGCTTGTGGTGGTGGCGTCATCGATGGGAACGGAGATCGAAGGCAGTGGAGAGCTCAGAGCTGTATCCAGATCACATCTCAAAGACGATCCGGATCGGCCCAGGTCGCACGGGTACGGGTGATCTGCGTTGTCCGCCACCAGTTACGAGTGATCATACGCGAGCGGCCGGCTGTCGCAGGCGGTGAAAATCAATCGCTATTCGGCGGCGCGAGAATCATCGTCGTCCTGACCTGGCCATTGGCGATCCAGCCCTTCAGCGTGTGCTCGATCGTGACCCCGTCGCAATCGAGATCCGTGACCGCTCGCGCCGTGAACACCTTGCCATCCGACTCGTAGCTGTACTGAAACAACCCGGGCTCGTCGATCTGGAATCCAAGCTGCTTCCATATGGGTGCGTTCCAGACCGTGCCCCCAGCCGGGCACTTGTGCTCGGGATACGTGCAGCAGACATTGGCCGGCGTCAGCGGTGTCTTGCCGACCGGGAATCGCCTCGACGCGGCAAACGCGGTCTTCGTCTTCTCGACGAGTCGATCGAGCTCGCGCTCGAACGCAGGCCGGTGACGCACCGCGTACACACGCTTGAGGCGATCCATCAACGCCGGAATGCCGACGCTCGCGAGCATGCCGAACGCGCCCGTACTGAGGATCACGCCACCATGACCGGCGGCGAAGTCCGCCGCGAATGGCGAGCTCGGCGCGCCATCCGCGATCGCCTTCACCTTCGAAGCGTCACCGCGCTCGTCCGGGCGTAGCGCCAGCAGCTTGGCGACGACATCCTCTGGGTTATCGAAGATCGTGCGGCCGACGAAGCGCACCCTCGTCACGTCGCCGTCCAGCCGAGCTCCCAGCCCGAGCTCGGAAATGCCGAGGAGTCGTTCGAGACCCGATCGATCCACGCCTGGTGCGTTGTACATCGAGCTACCGAACAGCGTGCCGCGTCCCCAGAACGCGAGCATCCATGGTTGATTCGCGAGCGCGGTTCCGCTCGCCGTCATCTGCACGGGTGCGTCGGCTCGAGTGGCGCTTCGATCGCCGATCCGGAGCTCGGTTCCCTCGACCCAGATATCGAGCTCGCTACCGAGCGTCGGCGGTGCGATCCGGCAAGTGTTCGTCGGCTGCTTCGCGGCCAGCATCGTCGGCGGAAACATCGTCGTGCATGCTGCAACGAGCTTGTTCGCCGGCGCCGGATCTCGCAACGGAACGTGAAGTCCTGGATCGACCGTGGCTGCGCGCAGCGTTGCGGTGATCGGTCCGCCGATCGACGCGCCGAGGTCGCGAAGGGTGAGATCAGCGGTGAGCGGGATCGCCGGCAACGTCGCCAAGTACGGACCGAGATCGGCAACCAAGAAGCCCGCGCTGGTCGGCGTGGCCCGCGGCTTGGTGGCGGAGCCTGCGAGCGCAAACCCGCCCGCCACGAGATCCGGAAGCGCCGCTTCGACGGTGAGGCGTCCCGGCTCGAGCTGCGCCACGAACGCGATGTTCAGCGCGCTCTCGGTCGAGCGGATCATTCCCTCGATGTCCCCGCGCGCATTCACGATGTCGATCCTCGAGCGCACGTTGCCCTGCCCGATCGTCGCGAGCAGCGCAGCGTTGCTCGTGCACGCATAGACGCTGTTGATGGTCTTGCAGGTCATGCGGCCGACGGTGTCGTGCTCGGCGCTGCTCGTTCCTCCGACCGCCGCCATGAGCTTCGCGCGATCTGCGACCGGGAGGATCCACAGCTGGTCGGAGCTGGTGGAGAACACCGCAAAGCCGCGATCCGATCGCAGACCCATCTCGGCCAGTGAGTGAAATGACGGAACGCCCCGCAACACGTCCGCTCCCAGCAACCCCAGCATGGCTCGGAGCGGTCGCTGCTGCGCTGGATCCGCATCCAGCCTGATCGCGGCACGCTCCAGGATCTGGACGCCACGTGGCGCGGCAACGATCGCGAGCTGCGTGCCGGCCGGAGCGAGCGCCCACAAGCTGTCTGCCGTATCGACGAGAGCTGGCGTTTGCAACGAAACCGCTTCGGGTGCGATGGGCGCGTGCTCGCGACAGCCCAGCAACACGAGGATCGAAACCACAACGGATGTCAGGCGTCTCATGGGCGCCGACTTGTAGCGCGGCCCTCGAAGGCACGCATGAGGTGCCCACACAATGGCGCCGATGACGACGCGCGTGGCGGAGATTCGAAGCGCGCGTCCCTGACGCTTATCTAATCGACCATGGTCTCGAGCGACACCGTCTGGTTCTCCATCCACGTGTTGAGGCGGATGTACCAGGGACCGGCCGCGGGCGTGCTCATCGTGAACTCGCCGTCGCCGAGCGGACCGAAGTCCTCGTTCGATGCGTTCAAGTACTGCGTCGGCAGCTCGCCCTTTCGCACGAGCATGGTCCCGTTCTTCGGACCGTGAACCTTGAGCCGCACGCTGATCGTATCGGGCGGCATGTCGACGACGTAGTAGCTCGGCCCGGTCGTCTTCAGCGTGATGTTCTTGGTTCCATCGCCGGCCGGCAACGAAGCTGGCTGACCTGCGGGCGTGTTGCTGTAGCTCGCGACCAGCGTTCCCCCGGTGATCGGGCCGTCGGCGGCGGTGACCGCAACCAACCAACCACCCTCGGCGTCGTCACCGGGACGGATCTCGTCGAACCCGTAGCGCACGCAGTTGGCGTTTTGGGCCGCGTCCGGGATCAGCCCCATGCCGAGGCAGAACGCCGGCTTGCCGGTCTGCGCCGAGAGCTTGAAGCTCAGATCGCTCTTCTTCGGCGGCACCTCGAGATAGAACAGGTGCGCCTCGTCGGTTGCTGCGTCGATCCCGGTGATCGCGGTGCCAGGTTTCAAGATCCGCGTGCCGACGTCGGTGTCATTCCACGTCGCGGTGACGTGGAGCTCGTTGTAACTGCCATCGAATGCGATCAGCGCGTACCACGTGCCGGCAAGCGGCGGTGGTTCGATCGTCTCTTCGTTTGCGGGACCTTCGCGCAAGAACTCGCGCGCGGTGAGCCGCGATCGTGTCGGGATCGCTTCATGGCGAACGTAGAGATCTGCACCGCTCTGCGCGGGATTCGCGATCGATCGGCCGTTGGTCTCGACGCGTAGGAACGTCTGACCTTCGGGGACCTCGAATCGGTAGAGGTACAGCTTCTGATTCACACCATCGATCGTGCGTGTGACGCCATTGTCGAGGACCAGCGCGCTCTCGGCAGACAGGCCGTCCCATGGCGGATCGGTCGGTTCGCCATCGGGCTGCGATGCGCACGCCGAGATCACACCGGACACCAACACCAAGGTGATGGTGGTACGAACCAACGCGGTCATCAGGCCTTGCCAAGGCACGATTCGTTCCAACCCGAGGTCGCGGGACATCGCGCACGCGTTCGAAAAAGGTCCATTGATCGCGGATGAGTAGAGCGGTGGCGCACGCGGCGCGCCTCACACTCCCGGTGACCGCTGAGGTCCTCGCTCCCACCACCGCAACAACTGGTTGCAACGCCGCGTCACAAACTCGTTACCAATGACTTCGTTGTGGATCTCGGGTTCAGCACGGCCGTGTCGCGTTGTGCAATCCGCGGTCGCGCGTCCTGCGAGTGCCACGGAACCGATGAGCAGCGGCTCGTCACAGCTCGCCGAGATACTCCGACTTCGGATCGTAGTCCGGATCGGGCGGCTCGGCTGGCGGACGCTGCTCGACCGGCACGTTCTTCAGGTTGATCCGCACGCGGTACCACGCGCTCGATCGGCCGCGGTTGGTATCGATCAACACATCCTCGGGCGCCAGCAGGGCAGCGACCTCAGGATGGCGCGCTTTCCACCGCTCGAGCCCGGCGAGCGCCTCGGGCTTGAGCTTGGCCTGAGCGATCACGATGACGGGCAGCTTCTCGCGCTTCGGCTTGGCGGCATGCTTGGCGCGCGATGGCGCGACCCTCGGTGCCTCGCCGGCCTGGCGCTCGAAGTGCGGCGGCCACGGCGCATCCGGCATGCCTTCGGACTCCTGGCGTTGCGCGAGCTCGAGCAAGCCATCGAGCACCCCTGCGGCGTCGTTGATGCCTGCGTGCGCGTCGCCGCGCGTCGCGAACATCGCCGGCACGGTGCGCAGGGTGTAGTCGCGCGGATCGCAACGCAACAGCTCGTCCCACGACAGCGGCATCGAGACCCGCGCGTCCGGTGTCGGACGCACCGAATACGCGCTCGCCGTCGTGCGATCGCGCGCATTCTGGTTGTAGTCGAGGAACACGCCGTGGCGCTCCTCCTTCCACCACTTCGCCGTGGCGATCGCCGGAGCGCGGCGTTCGACCTCGCGCGCAAACGCCAGCCCGGCGCGACGAACCTCGGTGAATGGCCAGCGCGGGTGGATCCGGACCCAGACATGCACGCCGCGTGAGCCGCTGGTCTTGGGCCAGCCGATCAGGCCGTAGTCGTCGAGCACATCCTTGGCGACCCGGGCGACGTCGATGATCTGACTCCACTCGACGCCCGGCACCGGATCGAGATCGATCCGCAGCTCGTCGGGCCGATCCATGTCGTCGCTGCGCACGGCGTGAGGGTTGAGATCGACGCAGCCGAGATTGACGACGTAGACCAGCTGCGCGGTGTTGTTGACGGCGATCTCGTCGGCGTGTCGGCCCGACGGGAATCGAAACGTCGCGATGTCGATCCACGCCGGCCGCTTCTCGGGCGCGCGCTTCTGATAGAACGGCTCGGCCTCGACGCCATTGACGTAGCGCTTGAGGATCATCGGCCGGCGCGCCACGCCGCGCAGCGCGCCCTCGGCAACCGCGAGGTAATACTCGACGAGCTCGAGCTTGGTGATTCCGGCTCCGGGAAAGTAGATCTTGTCCGGGTTGGTCACCGTGACCTCGTGACCGTCGAGCTCGAACATCCGCTTGCTCGGCTTTGCCACGATCGAATCCGGCCGCTACCTACTTGCCGAACCGTGCGTCGAGCGAGACCGCCCCGACGACCGCGCTCGCGGTGTACGCGCCCTTGTAGAGCGGCATGTACAGCTCGCGGCTGGTGCGCCGCGAGTTGGGAATCACCCACAACAGGCCGAAGTGCAGATCGAATGAGTCGCCGAGCTTCCGGCTGAGGCCCACCGTGAGGTCGTGACGATCGACGTCGGGGAGCCGCGCCGAGATCGTCGTCGCTGGAACCGGTGTCGGATCGTAGATGTAGCCGGCGCGCACCGCGGCGCGAATCTCGGGCAGCTTGAGCTCTGCACCGGCGCGCACCGTGACCGTGTCCTCGTAGTTCTGTGGCGAGACCGTCTGCATACCGTCAGGCATGTCGATCGCGATCTGCTTGAACGTGGACCAATCGAGCCACACCGCGTTGACCTCGAGCTCGATCCGATCGCTCGGCCGCAGCGCGAGCCCGACGGCGACCGACATCGGCAGCGTGATCGTCGTGGCGATGTCACCGTCGGGCGGCAGCTGCGCACGGTAGGGCTCTGCGATGTCGAAGTCACCGGTACCTTCGAAGTCGAGCTTGACCTGGCTGCGCCACATCGCACCGATGCTGACGCGCGAGCTCCGCCACATCAGCCCGGCGCGGCCACCGATCCCGAACGCCTCCCCACCGAGCGCCGCGGTTCCGCGCTGGGAACCGAACACGACCGCCTGCTCGAGCTCGACGGTCGCCGGCACGAGATCGACGCCACCGCCGACCGACAGGCCCGGGATCGCTCGGTCGAGATCGAGGCCGATCACCGGCGAGATGAAATACGTCCGGAGATTCTGCTCGGTCACGATCTCCGCTTGCGGCGAGGACGTCGGCCATGCCACCGCGAGCCCGAACGGCATGTGCAGGCCGACGCCAATGGCAACGACGCTGCCAAGCTTCGACGTGATGAACGCCGTCGGAAGCACCGACAGCTTCGATTCGGCGTGGGTCTGCTCGTACGTCGGGTCGTAGTAGGTGGCCGACGGGGCGACGAGCGAGCCGCCGATCGAGATGCTCGTCCCGCCGATCACCGCGATCCCACCGGGGTTGTAGACGATCGCCGACGGCTCGACGTCCGTCGCGGTCGCCGCACCACCGCGCCCCGTGACGCGAGCATCATGCTCGTACAAAAAGAACCCGTTGGCCGATGCGGGACCGGCAGCGCAGAGCAGGAGGAGAGCGAGGATGCGCATGGGTCAGTCCTGGTGGAGGGTGAGAAAGCTGATCGCGTCGGTCTGAAGGCGCGCCGTCCCGAGCCGCCCCGACGGAACACACGCCTCGGCGTTGGGACACTGATGATCGCCGTCGCAGCGCATCGCGGTTGTGGTCGAGCACCGGCCTGCCGCCGGGCGCAGCAACGAGACGTGCTCGAGCTCGTTGCCCGGTGCGCACGAGCCACCGATCATCAGCGATGGATAGGTGATGAACACGCTCGGCGTGGGGCTCGCCAGCAACGCCGTCGACGGCGCCGGCGCACTCGAGCTCGCGCAGTCGGCCGCGACCTCGGGCTGGCCGACGAGCTCGCCCTCTACGTGCGTGGCTGCGTTCGGCACCACGGCATCATCTCCGACTTCCTGGAGCAGAAACGTCCGCGCTGCGAGCTGCTGCGCGAAGTTCGCCGGCTCCGCGGGATCGAGCAGCCAGCGGCCGATCGCCGAGAACTGGCGATAGCCCGGCTGCGCGCTCCACTCCGCGCTCGTGCACAGCCCGCCGGTGATCATCGGCGGATCTCCGGTCGCGATCGACGTGTCTCCGGTCAGCGTACCCGCATCGATGAGCGCGTCGACCAGCGGACAGCGCAGCTCGAGGCTCTGCGTGGTTTCGAGGATATCGAGCCAACCCACACCCGAGACATTGAGCACCGACGCCTTGAGCACGGGGGTGGTCGCGGCGATCACCGAACCGAGCACACCGCCGGTCAGCGACATCCCGAGATAGGAGATCCGCGCCGGATCGATCGTGAGGTTCGCGGCGCTGGTGCACCCCGACGGGCCGCACGCCTCGAGGGCGGCGATCAGGCCCTGGAGATCGAGCACGCTCTGGCGCAGGTTGTCTCGCGTGACGGCGAGGTTGGGTGACAATAGCGGCGCGTAGCACTGGGGCGCATCGGACGGGCTCGGCGCGGTCCCCGGGGTTCCGGCATCTGCGCAGCCGTCGGCCTCCGCGCTGGAGATCCGCACCGCTCGGCTGCCGTGCGCCACGAAGTCGATCGCCACCGACGCATAATGCGCAGGCGACGCGGCGAGCTGGGGGCCGATCGCGTAGAGCGAGCCCTTGCTCTGCCCCGCCGGGTGACCGAACACCACCGTCGGATATCCGGTGCTGGGCGCGGCAGCCGCTGGGATCATCGCGAGCACCGAGATCAACTCGGCGTGCTGCGCCGCCGGATGCACCGGATCGGTCCACGCGCCCGGTATCGGATGAGCCGGATCGAACGCGTTGGGGATCGGAGCTTGATACTGCTGAGAGCTCAGCACGCCCGCGATGATGTCGCCGATGGCAGCGCATCCGACCGCTGCGCACGCGGCGGTTCCCGCCGGATAGATCGCGGCTCCCTCGGCGCCGGACGCGATGCCGAGCGCGATCTTCAGCATGCACTGCGTGTTGTTATCGCCGCCCGGTCCGCCGCCGGCAGGGTCACACAGCACGTACGGCGGCATTGCTCGGTCGATCCCGAGCGGACACGTCTTGGCGTCGAGGTCGCAGGTCAGCGACGACACGCCGGCCAGCGGCTGATCGGCCACCTTCGAAGCCGGGCTGTCCATCACGCTCGGATCCAGCGGATCGGTGACGGTCTGGGTATTGAAGTCCCACGCGATCAGCACGTCGTCGCGCGCATGTTGCTTCTGCTCGAGGAAGGCGAGCGTCGGCGCATAGGTTCGCCATAGCCGATCGATGTCATGGAGCTGCTGGAGCTGCTCGGGGACCGAGGGATCGAGTGGCGTCCGGTCCGCGAGCACGTCGCCATTCTCGTCGAGCGTGACCGGATTCTCCGGCTCGCGGATCAACCGCCACAGAAACGATGGTTCGAAGTCGACGGTCTCGTCGATCTTCGAGTCGAGCACGCGAACGCCGGCGAGGATCGCCACGGTGTAGGTCGACTTCTGTTCGAGCGGTGCGCGAGGAACGATCGTCAGCGTCGAGACCTGGGTCGGATGCTCACAGCTGGCATCGAGCCGCGTGGTCTCGGTCTTGATCACGTCCACGGCGATGCCTGGCTCGGTGAGGGGATCGAAGGGGTCGCGGGCCGATTTACGCTGGTACATCACCACCCGGCCGGTGAGTGACGTGGTGTCGAACGGCTGGCTGAACGTGACCTGGATGGGCACCTCGTAGATTCCGAACCCATCGAGCTGATTGAGCGCCATCCGGGTGGCGGCCACCGCGGGCGTCTCGTTGCACCCCGCGGGGAGGTTCACCTTACCGGTCGCCGGATCGAGCAACAGGTTGTTGGGAAACGGCACGATCCGGTTCGCCGGATCGAGCTCGACCACCGCAGCCGTGGACGGATCTCCCAGTTCCTCGCCGGGATCGACAGTGATGTTCGGGCAACCGGAAACAACCGCGACTCCAGCTGCGAGCAACCAGAAAGACCAGCTCTGCATCGCACGCTCCGTGAGGCTTCGCGAAAGTATAGGCAGAGATGATCGGTGTCCGTTGGCGCGCCCAGCAGGAATCGAACCTGCGACCCCAGACTTAGAAGGTCCGTGCTCTGATCCAACTGAGCTATGGGCGCTCGACCGCGCCCGTGGCGCGATCCGACAAACTCTGCACGTGGGCGCGCCGACAGGCAAGCGTGTTAGGTTCCGGCCACGATGCGAACGTGGATTCCGAGCGTGATCTGTGCAGTTGCGTGCGGCGTTGCAGCCCTGGGCGGGTGCGGCAAGAGCGCGACCGAAGCGGCCAAGGAAGAGGCGATGGCGGAGGAAGCCAAGGACATGGCGCAGAAAAAGGCCGACGCCGTCCCCGCCAAGAAGGTCAGCCCACCCGTTCCGGGCGACAAGATGATCCCCTGCGAGCAACTGATCGATGTCGAGAAGTTTCGCGAGGCGCTCGGCGAGACCGAGCCGCTCACGCTGCGCGATCAGATCAAGAGCGAGGGCGACGCGGTGTCGTCATGCGGCCTGATCCGTGGTGGCAAGAAGCTCACCACGGCACAGCAGCAGGCCTTGCTGAAGAAGCAGGGCCGGCTCGGCGTGCTCGCCGGTGACGAGATCTGCCGGGTGACCGCGTTCTGCCGCACGATCGAAGATCCCGACGCGTTCCGCAACAACTACTGCAAGAAGCGCAAGGAGATCGACGACGAGAGCATGGGGACGTATGCGTGTCGCCAGGTCGTGCCGACCGGCGCCGACGACGTGTTCGTGTTCCGATTCCTCGACGCGGACACCAAGTGCATCCTTCAGGTCAGCGGCGGCCCTAGCCAGGTCGACAACGACGTGATCCGGACCTGCGCGAAGGTCGCCCGCGACACGATCGGTCCGGCGCAGATCGCGCTGGACGGTTCGGCACCGCCGCCTGCTGCACCGAGCGCTGGATCCGCCGACAGCGCCGGCAGCGGAACCTGACGCTCAGGATCCGTTCTGACGCGCGATCACTCGCGCACTGGGCACCTTGTGGCGCCGCGATCGAAGGCCGGTCCAGACGCCAACGATCGCGAGGATGCCGCCGACGATGAGCCCGAAGCCTCCGACGAGCTCGAGCCGATCAGCCATGGTCGTCCGGACCGCCAGATCGCGCTGCAGCTCGTTGACGTGGCGCCCGTAGAGATGGACGCCGAGCGAGCTAGCTGCGATCAGCTCTTCGTGATCGAGAACGCGGTCACGCAGCGGTACTGCTTGCCCTTGTATTCGCTGACCACGAACTCGATCGACACCTGGTACTCCGAGCGGAACGCGGCGAACAACAGCTGGATGCTGTTGTCCGATAGATCGCGGCCCTTGCACTGGAGCCCGCCCCACCGATAGTTGGTCGAGGCCTTGTCGCGCTCGAGCCAGACGGCGCCGTGAAACAGCTTGTAGCTCGCGTCGCCCGGCTCGAGCACCATCAGCTGCGCCACCGAGGTCGGCGGCGTCTGATCGGCGGATGCAATCGAGCTCAGGCCAAGCGTCACTGCCAGGACGGCCAACGTGCGTCGCATTTGCCGCGCATCCTAGCGCAGACCCTACGGCCTGGCGGAGCGGCGCCTGCGGAATCCGAGCAGTGCGAGCACGGCGATGCCGAGCAAGGCATACGGGGGCACGCTGCGGTTGGCGCTGCTGCACCCGCCTCCGCCCCCGCCATCCTCGTCGCCCGGCCAGCACACGCGGCCTTCATCGAGGCAGTGAAACCCGTCGGGGCAGCTATCCGCGACGCCGGGAACGCAGACCTGGGTACAGACCTTGGTGGTCTCGTCGCCCTCGCACATCCCGGTCAAACAGAACTGCGGGAACGTGCACGCCTCGCCGAGCTGTCCCGCCGGCGGTTCCCACAGGCAACGCCCGCGCGCATCGCAGACCTGTCCCAGCAAGCACGTATCGCTCGAGGTACACGGTAGGCCCTTCGTGACGGTGATCGGGGCGGTCTCGGTGGCGACGTCGATATCGTCCTTCGCCTTCACCACGACGTCGATCACACCGTCGGGAACCTCCGACGGAATCGCCAGCGAATATGCGGCCTCCGGCTGGCCTGCGGCTCCGAACTCGACACCGGGCAGCGTCGCCCACTTGTAATCGTTGAGCCACAGCTCGACGGCGGCGATGCCGCGCTGGGCGCCCGCGATCGCGATCACTGACGAGCCCGCGGCGATGATGGCGCCATCCATCGGTGACGTCAGCGAGACGACCGGCGGCGACGTGATCGGCGTGCCGCTACCGAGCACTCCGATCAGCTTCAAGTGAGAGTTCTGCGTCGCACCGCACCGGCACGGACGCGGTCCGTACTCACCACAGGTGGCCGGATCGTTCCGGAAGAACTTCTGACCACCGCAATCGTTACGGTAGGTCATCGGATCTTTGCAGCCCGACGATCCGTCGGAGAACGAGTACGTGTGGTCGAGCCCGTAGGCATGACCGCTCTCCTGCGCCGCGACGGCACACAGCAGGAACACGCGGCCGTTCGGATTCGGGTAATCGTTCGCGAACGTGTACGAGATGATGTAGCTGTACGGATTGCAATCGTTGGCGGATGGCGCGATGCCGCCGGCTGACACGCCGATCTCGTGGTCCGAGCCCGCGATGATCGCCTCGTTGTAGAGCGTGCCCGGAACCGGCATCTCGTCCGTGACGGTGAGCGCGTAGGGCGAATAGACCTCCTTCACGCACTGGACGATCTGGTTCCACTCGTCGTCCCCCCAGCTGAACTCGGTCATTGCAAACTGGGTCTGCCCCGAATCCGAGCGCGGAATCGACGAGGAGTGGCTACGAGCGTCGTTGATCCCCGACCTCGTGATCGTGCACCCGCCCTTGCAGCGGTTGAGGTAGAGCACGCCCGCAGTCTCGTGCGCGAGCGTCTCGGGAGGAACGATCACCGTCTCGAACCGCGACGGATTCGTGGGCGGCGGTCCATCTGCCGCCGCGGTGGCACACCAGGCAAGGACGAGTGCGATCACCGCGGTGCGCATGTGGCCTTAGCTCCTGGTCCGGCGGCGGCGGCGGCCGAGCACACCGATCAGCCCCGCCGCGATCAGCGCGTACACCCACGGTGCGGAGTTGTTGTTGACGCTGCAGCACCCACCACCTTCGTCGTCGCCGCCGAAGAAGCAGATGCCCTGACCGGGGCCTGCCTGGACGCACGTCAATCCGCTGTCTGCGGGACAGCTGTCGGTGGCACCGGGCACGCACGACTGCGTGCAGATCTTTTGCTCCACGGTACCCTCACACCGCATCGACTTGCAGAACTCCTTGTACGTGCAGTCGGCGCCGATCTCGCCGGCCGGCGGATCCCACAAGCAACGACCTTCCGCATCACAGCGCTGGCCGGGCGCACAGGTGGACGCGTCGACGCATGCAGCGCCCTTCTGGATCCGGATCGTGTCGGAGTCCTTGTAATCTCCGAGATCGTCGTACGCGCGCGCAACGAGATCGATCACGCCGCCGGGGATGTTGCCCGGCACATTGATCGTGTACGAGGACGGGTTCGGCTGACCGTTGATCCCGAATGCCTTGCCCTTCTCTTCGGCCCACTTGAAGCCGTTGACGAGCAGCTCGACCTTCGCGACGCCGCGCTTCGATCCCGCGCTCACACCAACGACGGCACCGAGCTCGGCGCCCGGCGCCGGGAACGTGATCATCGAGCTCGGCAAGCCGGTGATCGGCATTCCGGTGCCGAACACCGACAGGATCTTCAGATGGGAGTTCTGCGTGCCTCCGCAGTGGCACTCTTCCGGCGCGAACGTGCCGCATGCGGCAACCTCGTTGCGGAAGAACTTCTGGCCGCCGCAGTCCATGCGATAGGTCATCGGGTCGTTGCATGCAGACCGCTTGTCCGGCAGGAACTCGTACTCGTGGTCGAGCCCGAACGCGTGCGCCGTCTCCTGCGACGCGGTCCAGCACACCGTGTTGACGCGCTCCGACGGCCCGTGCGCGTTCGCGAACGAGAACGAGATCACGTTGTCCTGCGGGCTGCAGTCCCCCGCGAGTGGAGCGATGCCGAGCGTCGTGGGCTCCAGACCGACGTCCCCCGGATTACCCGCGATCATCGCCATGTGATAGGAGACGCCCCCGGCGGGCTTCTGGTCGGTCACCACCACGTTGTACGGTGAGTAGACCTCGCGGACGCAGTGAACGATCGCGCTCCATTCCGCATCGGCGTCGCTGCCCGTCTGACCGGCAGCGTTGCGGTACTCCTGGACCGTGAATGGCCCGGTCCCCTGAGGGATCGTCGACGTGTTGGTGCGGGCGTCGTTGACCGAACCCCGGTTGACCGTGCAGTTACCGATGCAGCGCTCGAGATAGATGATCTTCGAGATCGCGTGGTGCGCTGTGGGCGTGAACGCTTCGAGCGGGGTCGGCACGGCGATGCGTGCGCTCTTGTTCGCAGGCGTTGACGGATCAGTCTGGGTTGGTGCGGTCGGTTCGGCGACCGCTGCGGCCGCAAACAACGTGACAACACCCAACGCCCCGGTCGACAAGTGCAAGCGCATCATAGAGGTGCGGGAGTACTACAAGACGTCAGAATCAGTCAGCAGGATTCGTCACGTTCTGAGATGGCAATCGCTGCTGCGATGCGTCGCACCGGTCTCAGCTGGACCGCCTACCGCAAGCAAGCTCGCTAATTGATTTCGAGGAGCTGCGGCGACGGCCGGCGATGCCCGACGATGCGAGGGATCAGCACGGGTTCGGGCTGCGCGTTCGACCGGCTCACGTCGACTTCCAGATCGAGCTGCTCCGAGCCGACGGGGTAGCTGACGCGGTTGAACGCGGCCTCGACACAGAGCTTGAGCGACTCGGACTCGACGCCCGTCGCACGGGCCGAGTGGCCGATCCCATCGGGGTTGACCACCATCCTCACGAGGATCGCGGCCTCGTCATGCTGGCGACCGAAATCGTCCCGGCGCATCGCCCATTCTTCGAAGCAGCCGTCGAGCTCGACCTGAAATGCGGCCTCCTCGACCTGGCTGTCCTGCGATGGCTTCGGTGGCGTCCGCGGCGTGTCCTTGCTCCCGCGCTTCTGGAGGTCCCTGATCAGCGTCTGGATCTCGGTGTCCTTCTGCTTGAGATCGGCCACCAGCTTGTCCACCTGCTGCGGCGTCGGCCGTTTCTCGAGCTCCTCCAGCAACCGATCCCGCTCTCGCTCGAGCGTCTGGAGCTCGTATTTGATGTGGTTGAGCTCCGCGATCCATAGATCGGTGTCCTTGGGATCGTGGATCGGAGCTTCCGACCGATCCGCACGCGCAAACAGAGCGGCCACCGAGCCACCGAGCACGACCACCGAGGCAAGCGCACCGATCAGAAACCGCGGCGATACGCTGGCCGCGGGCGGCATCAGCTGGTTGATCAACCCCGCCATGGTCGGGAACCGCTTGTTCGGATCGCGCTCGAGACCACGCGCGATCGCGCGGCCGACCGATGATGGTACGCGCGTCCCGTCGGGCGCGGGCATCGCCTTGTCGCCTTGCTCGAGCATCGACACCGAGGTCGCTCCGGGTAACGGATGCTCGCCGTACAGCGCCTCGTGCAGCGCGACGCAGAAGCTGAACTGATCGGAGCGCGCGTCGATGAACGGGCCGAGCATCTGCTCGGGGGGCATGTAGCGAGGCGTGCCGAGCACGGTGCCGGTCGCGGTGAGCGCAGCGTTGAGCGCCGTCGTCGGGCTCGCGCCGGACGTGCGCGCGGTTTCGTCATCGATCATCAGCGATCGTGCGAGACCGAAATCGGTGACGCGCACCCGCCCATCGCCGCCGACCAGCACGTTGTCCGGCTTGAAGTCGCGGTGCAGCAGGCCGACCGAGTGCGCGGCGACCAACCCTCGTCCCGCCTGCACGAACACCTCGATGATCTCGCGCCAGGTCCGCGGCCATCGCTTCAGCCACGTCGTCAGCGTGTCGCCTTCCACGAACTCCATCGCGATGTAGAGATCGCCATCATCGGTCGTGCCGACGTCGTACACCCCGACCACGTTGGGATGCGATAGCTGCGCGATCGCCTGGGCCTCGCGGCGCAGCCGCTGCTGGGCGTCACGGCTGTTGTATTGCTTGCCCGAGCGCAGGAGCTTGAGCGCGACCTTGCGATCGAGCTGTGGATCGTAGGCCGCGAACACCACCCCCATCCCACCGGTTCCGAGCGTCGACAGCACGAGGTAGCGACCGACGCGATCTCCGACGGTGAGGTTTCGCCGGGGCAGCTCGGTGACCTGCGACGGCGACAGCTTCTCGTGGGGAACCGTGACGACGTTCGAATCGTTCGCCGCGTCCTTGGCCAGCGCGGCGACCAGCGCGCGGCAATCGCGGCAACCTGCGAGGTGGCCTTCGACCTTGGTGATCGCCGACGGGGCCAACGCCCCCGACACGAACTCGCTAACCGCGTTGTCGTCGAGGCATTGCAGCATGCGCGAGCTTACAGACTAGCAAAGTGGTCCCATGCAACTTGGTGAAATGCTATGACACGGGACCGGGACCCTGGCGGGGGGAAGCCCGACCGGCATTGTCCGCACATCCAGCTTGCAATGGCCGGCCGTACAAGGTAGCAATCCCGCGCGTTTATCTGCCCCGCTCCACTTCGGAGGGGCACCTGTAGGAGTCCTCTGTGCTGACCGACCTCTCCAAAGTCCGCAATATCGGAATCTCGGCCCACATCGATAGTGGCAAGACCACGCTGACCGAGCGAATCCTTTACTACACCGCGCGCATTCACGCGATTCACGAGGTGAAGGGGAAGGACGGCGTTGGCGCCAAGATGGACTCGATGGAGCTCGAGCGCGAGCGCGGCATCACCATCCAGAGCGCGGCGACGTTTTGTCAGTGGCCGCCCGGCGAGAAGGCTCGGGGCGTCATGCCGGTGCCCGGCAGCGCGGTGAAGGCGCAGCATCACATCAACATCATCGATACCCCAGGACACGTCGACTTCACGATCGAAGTCGAGCGTTCGCTGCGCGTGCTCGACGGCGCGATCATGGTGCTGTGCGGCGTCGCTGGCGTTCAGTCGCAGAGCTACACGGTTGACCGCCAGATGCGCCGCTACAAGGTCCCGCGCATCGCGTTCGTCAACAAGCTCGACCGCACGGGCGCCAACCCGTATCGCGTCCGGGACCAGCTGCGCGAGAAGCTCAAGCTGCACCCGGTCATGATCCAGATGCCGATCGGTCTCGAGGACAAGCTCGAGGGCCTGGTCGATCTGATCGAGATGCAGGCCTACAAGTTCTATGGTGACAACGGCGAGACCATCGAGCGCGGCCCGATCCCCGCCGAGCTCGCCGAGCAGGCGCAGAAGATGCGCGAAGAGATGCTCGACAACCTGTCGATGGTCAACGACGAGCTGACCGAGGCGATGCTCGAAGACAAGGTCACGCCGGAGGTCATCCGCAAGGCGCTGCGCGCGTCGACGATCGCGCTCAAGTGCACGCCGGTGATGTGTGGCTCGGCGCTCGGGAACAAGGGCGTCCAGCTGCTGCTCGATGGCGTGTGCCACTACCTGCCGGAACCGCGGGACGTCGAGAACGTCGCGCTCGATCTCGACAAGGCCGAGGAACCGGTCGTGCTGTCGTCGGATCCGACCAAGCCGCTCGTGATGCTGGCGTTCAAGCTCGAGGACGGTCGCTACGGCCAGCTGACCTACGTGCGCGTCTATCAGGGCCAGATCAAGAAGGACGACTTCGTCGTCAACACGCGCAACGGCAAGAAGGTCAAGGTCGGCCGGCTCGTGCGCATGCACTCGGATGATAAGGAAGAGATCACCGAGGCTGGCGCGGGAGACATCTGCGCGATCTTCGGCGTGGACTGCAACTCGGGCGATACGTTCACCGACGGCAGCGTCAACGTGGCGATGACCTCGATGTTCGTGCCCAAGCCGGTCATCTCGGTCGCGATCCGGGCGAAGGATTCGGGCGCCGAGATCAACATGTCCAAGGCGCTCAACCGGTTCACCAAGGAAGACCCGACATTCAAGTGCTGGGTCGATCCCGAGTCGAGCGAGACGATCGTCGCCGGCATGGGTGAGCTCCACCTCGACGTCTACATCGAGCGCATGAAGCGCGAGTACAAGGCCGAGGTCGTCACCTCGCCGCCGCAGGTCGCGTACCGAGAGACGATCAGCAAGCGCGTCGAGTTCAACTACACCCACAAGAAGCAGACGGGTGGCTCGGGTCAGTACGGTCGTGTCGCCGGGTTTGTCGAGCCGCTCCCCGAGGGCGAGTTCGAATTCGTCGACGAGATCAAGGGCGGCGCGATCCCGCGTGAGTTCATCCCGTCGTGCGAGAAGGGCTTCAAGTCGATGATCGGCAAGAGCCCGCGCCTCGGGGTGCCCGTGGTCGGCGTCAAGGTGACGATCAACGACGGTCAGTCCCACGCGGTCGATTCGAGCGACATCGCGTTCCAGGAAGCTGCACGCGGCGCCTTCCGCGACTTCTTTCCGCGCGCGGCGCCGAAGATCCTCGAGCCGATCATGAAGCTGTCGGTCGAGGGCCCGGCCGAGTTCTCCGGAAACATCCTGTCGACGATCATGCAGCGCCGTGGCGTGGTGATCGGCTCGACCGAAGAGGATGGTCAGTGCCGGGTCGACGCTGAGGTTCCGCTGTCGGAGATGTTCGGCTACTCGACGCCGCTCCGCAGCTCGACCCAAGGCAAGGCCGAGTTCACGATGGAGTTCGCGAAGTACGCCGAGGTTCCGAACAATCTCGCGGAAGAGCTGCTCGCGAAGGCCGCGAAGGCCAAGCAAGACGCGAAGAAGTGATCGTCGCGCGCGAGGCGCGAATGCGATGATCCGTTCGCGCGCGCCAATGCGCGAAGCTGCCGACGGTTGCCGGTGAAAGCCGCGCAACCGTTGCGCGAGTCAGGGCAAGGTGCCGGCCATGAACGGGCCGTCTCGTCTGGTGCTGTGTCTGGTGCTGTGTCTGGTCGCGGCGGCGATCGGAAGCCCAGCAGCTGCACAGCCCTCCCCCGCGCCAACTCCGCCACCTGGCGATCCGGTGTCTCCCGCCGACGCCGGGGCGCCAACGCCCGACGATCCACCAGTCGCTCCGAGCGCTCCCTCGCCGGCGCCGCCTGCATCACCGCCGCCCGCATCACTGCCGCCCGCGTCACCACCGCCCGCGTCCACCATGGCTCCCGTTCCACCGGCCCCGGTCGCGCCGCAGAGCGGGTACCCCAGGGAGATCACGGCGCGTCCGCTCGTGCTGCCGAGCGGAGTGTTCGAAGGCGTGATTCCAATCCTCATGACGACGTACGGAGGTGTGTTCGATGACGACGGCGACGACCTGACGGTCTACGGCCTCGCACCTCGCGTGCGCGCCGGTGTTGGCAGTGCGGAGCTCGAAGCGGGAATCGATCTGTTGATCGACACCGACCAGGACTTCGGCGGCGATGGGCCCGAGCGACTCACCGCGGCGTTCGTCGCGGCGCGATATGCGCTCGCGCCCGACCAGACGCTCGGTGCCGAGCTCACCGCGATCACACCCGCAGCCGATTTCCGCACGCTCGAACCGCGATTGCTGGTGAATCACAAGGCGCATCTATCACCGGTCGCTGCCGTGATCGCGTCGGTGGGCGGAGGAATGGACCTCTCGTCCTATTCGGTCGACGACGCGAGCGATTCGTGGGTCGTCGCCGCAACGCAGCTGGTGGTGCAGGCGCAGGTGGCGCCGAGCATCGGGTTGCAGGGCCGCGCGACGATCAACTACCGCCATCACCTTGACGATGACGATCTACCGGGCGACTCGCAGGACCAGCACTCCGGGTTCCACCAGGACTACGGCGTCCGCGTCGCGCTCGCGGCGACGCCGATGGTCGACGTGATCGGCGGGCTCGACCTTCTCGCCAGCGGTGAATTCACGGCCAAGGTGATCAGCTTCGGTGTTGCCATGAGGAGCTCGCCATGAGTCGTCTCGTTTCGCTTGCCGCCCTGCTCGCCGGGTGCGCGACCACCGCACAATCAGCGCGCGTGCTCGAGGTCGGCAAGACCCAGTTCACGGCAGGACTCGCTCGCACCAGCATCTCCGACGACGGCAGCGACGAATCGCTGCCGGTATGGAGCGGAGACGTCATGGTGCGTCACGGCGTGGCTCCGCGCGTCGACGTCGGCGCACGATTGACGCGCGTGCCTGGATTCAACACGGTGTCCGCGTTCACCGCCGATCCGAAGGTCGAGCTGACCGCACCTGGCTCGCCGACCGCGGTGTCACTATCGCTTCCACTGGGTGCGGGCTGGAGCGACGCTGACGACGACGGGACACTGTTCATCGCCGTGCCGACCCTGCTGATCGGTCACCAGATCTCACCCACGGTGGAGCTGGTGCTTGCGCCTCGGCTGTTCGTGTTTCACGCGTCCGAGGGCAGCGAGGAGGACACCGAGCTCGACTTCGGTGGCTCGATCGGAGCTCGGTTTCACGATGCCGCGCGAACATGGGCGATCCAACCCGAGCTAGCGATCGTCCGGTTCGGCGACGACGATATCGAGGACGCCGCGACCACGACGGCGATCACGTTCGGGCTCGCCGTGAGCGCAGGCAACTGAGGCGCTCGCCGGCGAAGCCGAACGCGAGCAGTATCAGGCCGAGCGCTCGAGCGTGAAGTGGAAGCTCTTCCACTCGCGCTGGAGATCGATCTTCACGCCGCCGACGCTCCACTCCTGGCGCTCCTCCGCGTGCTTGACCGAACGCAGGCCAAACACCCGGCCAACGGCGGTCACGCGGTCCGAGATCACCTCGACCCAGTCGGCGGACGAAACATCGTGGAACCGCTCGTCGCCGCCGTCCGATACCAAGCTGATCTGTGAGACGCGATCGCCTTCGAACTCGACCCGCAGGTAGGCGTAGACACCATCGAGATTGATCGGCAGGCCGAACGTGCCGACGTCGAGCACCAGGCCGGCGCGCACCACGACGGTCTCACCGGTCAGCGGGTCCTGGCCGACATAGGCCGTCGTGGCTCGCGCTTCGGGATACAGCGAGCGCACCGTCGCTTCATCATCCGTCCAGCGGATCTTGTCGAACCCAACGCGAATGTCCCAGGTCGAGTCTCTGTGCATGGCGGGCGCACGCTACCTCAAAACCTCCAGCGAACGACTGACAATCCCTGGCGTTGGGAACGAGTGGCCCGACCACGGGACACCTGGATATCGCGCCAGCGCAGCAGCACGACGGCTTGCCCACGACCGTGTCCCTTGGCGCCCGCTGCTGGCGCGCAGCGAGCGCGTGTTCGAGGTGGATCAGGCACTGACGCTGACGTGGGTGCGACGACCACGTGTCGCCACCATTCGTAGCGGCGGAGCGTTTTTGCCGCACCGGTCTGGGCGAGCGCCAGAACACCCGCGATACCCTGATGGTCATGCGTAAAGCGCTTTGTTCGTTAGGTGTGCTGTGGTTGCTCGCACGCGGTGGCGTTGCCGTGGCGCAGCCGGGTGCCCAGGATCCTGGCGTTCCGCCGCCACCGCCCGACCCCACCGCCGATCCAGCGATGCCTCCACCGGCGCCGCCCGCGCCACCCGAAGCCGCACCCGTTCCGCCGATGCAGCCGATGAGCATGCCGCCGGCTGTTGCCACGACCGACCCCGGCATCGTGCAGGATGCGAACTCCGGTCGCGGATGGCTCATTCCAACCGCGCTGACGCCGCCCGCCGGGACATGGTCGTTCACCGACTTCGAGCTGCTGCTGGTCAGCGTGTCGTATTCGCCCACCGATCAGCTCGTGCTCACCGGCGCGACGGTGCTGCCCGTGGTCGAGGACATGCCGGTGATGCTGTTCTTCAGCGGCAAGTACAAGCTGTTCAAGTCGGGGCGCGTTCATGCGGCGTTGCAGGGCGGCCTCAGCTCGGTGTGGGTCGATGATGACAACGCGACGGCGGCTGAGATCGGCGGTGCGCTCACGCTGTGCGTCGACGCGCCCTGCCATTCGTACGTCTCCGGGTTTCTCGGCGCCGGCTTCGCTCATGAGGATCAGTCTGCCGTGCCGTTCCTGCTCGGCGGTACAGCTGCGTTTCGAATGGCCAGGCACCTGAAGCTCATCGTCGAGGCGGATACCGGCTTCATCGCCGGAGAGATCGACGCCTTCGCGAACGGATTCTTGTTCTGGTACGGCGTGCGGTTCACGTCATCGTTTCTCGGCGTCGATCTCGGGTTTGCCAAGCCGATCTGCACCGGCGACGAGGACTGCGATACCGGGCTCCCCATGGGTTTGCCGTTCGTCAGCTTCAGTTACCGCAACCTGAACGAATGACCGCAATTTCGTCGGGCTTGTCCGCGGGAGCGAAACCGGCTACGCAGTGACCATGAGCCTCTCGGTGCGAAGCCTGGTCAGGAACGCGATGTACGACCGGATCCCCGGGGTACTGCGCCGTGGCCCGACGCATGTGAACCGCGTTGCCCTGACGTTCGATGACGGGCCCGATCACATGACCGAGCAGTACCTCGACGTGCTGGATCGTCTGGGGGTTCCCGCGACGTTCTTCCTCATCGGCGAGAACATCGCGAATCGGCCGGCGATGGTTCGCGAGTACATCCGGCGCGGTCACCAGATCGCGGGCCATAGTTACGATCACACGCGGTTTCCCGAGCTCGGCAATGAAGCGCTGCTCGAACAATGTGCCCGCACCGAGCAAGCGCTCGGATCTCAGCTCACCGAGCGCGCGTGGATCCGGCCGCCCCACGGAACGCTCGATGCCCGCACGCTGGTGACGTTACTCGCAGGCGGCTACACCGTCGCGATGTGGTCGTTCGATACGCAGGACTACGACATCAAGGAGCCCGAGCAGCTGGTCGCGGGCTCGAAGGCGATCCGCTCGGGCGACGTGATCCTCATGCACGAGGGCCAGGACTGGACCCTCGCGGCGCTTCCCGGAATCGTGAACGGCCTGCGCGAACAAGGCCTCGAGCTCGTCACGATGCACGACTTGTTCGCACGCTGACCGAGCGCCGCCGCCGATCCGCTGAAAATGCGACCGGGCACCCGAACGTCGCGGACGTCCGGATGCCCGGTAGGCAAAGCGGTTCTAAGAATTAGGAAACTGCGTCCAGGCGGCGCACGAAGCGCTATGCGATCGCTACCAATCCTGATTTCTCCCGCGCGACCCGACGCGCGGAGGGGTGAATGTCGCGGCTCCGCCGCGGCAGAGGGGGCGGGAAGGCCCCCTTTCGGTTCGTTTCTCCCGCGCGACCCGACGCGCGGAGGGGTGAATGTCGCGGCTCCGCCGCGGCAGAGGGGGCGGCAAGGCCCCCTTTGGGTTCGTTTCTCCCGCGCGACGCGACGCGCGGAGGGGTGAATGTCGCGGCTCCGCCGCGGCAGAGGGGGCGGCAAGGCCCCCTTTCAATTATTGATGCCCATCTTCTTGGCGGTCTCGAAGCCGATCTTGCGAGCTTCGGCCGACAGGTTCGCGCCGTAGTTGATCGCGTCCTGGCAGAACTGCGACCAGTTCGCGATGGCGAGCTTCGCGCGCTCGACCATCTGGTGCTCGAGCGACGCGTACTGATCGGCGAACGACTGGGCGCGGCCGTACGCGTCGTTGACCATCTTGGTGAACGCTTGCTGCGTCGCGCTCCACACCGCGATCGGATCGAACGAGGTGACTCCCGGACCCGGGAACGGGAACGAGGTGGAGGAGGTCGCGTCGGTCTTCGGCGTGCTGGTCTTGTTGTCGGTCGCCATCGGTTGTGTCCTTTCGAGCGCCACCCTAAGGACCGTCCGGCGCGGTGTCAAGCTGATTTGCTGCGTTGCAATATTAACTTCCCACGATCTCCAACACAACACGCTGTAATCATTGTTTGTATATCATACGACGGTCTGAAATGTTGCGACGCAACTTGGATTTGGGGATCGCACTTGCGCGTCAGCGTCGGTACCGACCTCGCGTCACTAGCGATCTCGCAAATATGCGCTGCACTGCCGCATCGAGGTTGTCACGGCTTGCGCTTCTTGCGCGGCGACTTCGTCGAGAGCCCGTCGCGAATCGCCTGCCGAAGCTCGTCCAGCTCGCGCCGCAGCGTCGCCACATCCTCACGCTGCGGTGCAACTTCGTCCCGCAATGGGTCGGGATCCGGCTCACCAGGGGCCTGCCCCGCAGCAGGCGTGGCCTGCGCATTTGCCGGCGGCGGCGTGAATCCGTGACCGAACGGGCCGCCCATCCACATCCGCGTGAACGCATCGCTCGCGGCCCCAGGGATCTGGGTCAGCGGGTTGAATGCGGCGAGGTTCTGAACGCCGCGCTTGGCCTGCAGATACAGATCGAGCGCGCCGGTGACATAGCGGCTGAAGAATTCGGCCAGCGCGTCGTCGGACAGCCGGATCATCTGGGTGAGCAGCTGCACGGGCAGAAACTTGGCCGCGTTGCCGGTCTCGAGAATCACCTGCGTGAGGGTCGCCTGCGTCAGGTCGGCACCCGACTGTGCATCGATTACCCGCAGATCGGTGCCGCCACGGATCTTCGCCGCCAGCTCGTCGAGCGTGACGTACTTGCTGTCCTCGGTGTCGTACAGCCGGCGGTTGCCGTACTTCTTGATCACCACGGCTGCCATGCCCCACGGTACCGGGCGAATTGCTGCATCGCAAGCAGCTAGCTTGCTGCATAGCAGCACAGGCGCGGGGTCCACACGCGAGTACACTCGGTCACCTGATCGTCGGCCTCGTTCTATTGTCTGCGTTCCTCCACGCGTCGTGGAATGCGCTGCTGCGTGTCGAGCCCGACAAGGATCGCGGACTGATCGCAGCGATCATCGCCGCCTCGCTGTTCGCCTGCGCGATCGCCGCGATCCGATGGGCCCTCGGAGATCTTCCGTTCGCGAGCGAGCAGGCCGTGGCCGCGACCGGGCTCGCCGGTGCGCTGGAGGCGATCTACTTCATCACCCTCGCACGCGCGCTCGAGGTGGGCCGGCTGGGTCCCGTCTACACCGTGTCGCGGGGCGGGGCGATGCTCGTCGTGTGGCCGTTGTCGATGACGCTGTATGGCGAGCCGGCGACGGTGGCCTCGACGGCGGGCAGCGTGCTCGTGTTGCTCGGGCTGGTCCTGAGCAGCCTGGCCGCTCGCGGCGTTCCAGCCGCCAGGTCGCACAAGGCCGGGATCGCGTGGGCCGCTGCGAGCGCGGTCTCGATCGCCGGCTATCACCTCGCCTACAAGGCCGCGCTCCGCGACGGCGGCAGTCCATCCGCCACGTTTGCAGTTTCGCTCGGGTTCGCGGGATTGCTCAGCGTGATCCGGATCGGCCGTGCCGGCCGCAGCAAGCTCCTCGAGGTCGCCCGCGCGCGGTGCACACGGATCGTGCTGATGGGGCTCGTGTGTGGCGGCTCGTTCTTGATCCTGATGGAGGCGCTCGCGATCGGCGGCTCGGCATATGTCCTGACCCTGCGGAACAGCTCGGTGCTGTTTGCGGTCGGACTCGCCTGGTTCATCGGCGAACGCCCTGCCCGGCCCGAGCTGCTCGGCGCCGCGCTGGTGGTTGCCGGCGCCGTGCTGATGTCGCTCGAGCACTGAGCAACCGCAAGCCCATGCAAGCGGCCGATCGCACGACATGGCAAGCTGGCGACCATGCCGCCCCTCCGCACGTTGGTCGATTGGTCACCCGCGATCACCCATCTGGCCTCGGCGGATCCTCGGCTGTCGCCGCTGATCGATCGCCACGGCCATCCGACGATCGAGCCGACGCGAAACGCCGTGCAGTCACTTGCGCGCGCCATCGTGTCGCAGCAGCTGTCCGGCAAGGCAGCGGACACGATCTGGGGCCGCGTGCTCGATCTGTATCCCAACCGCAAGTTCCCACCGCCCGCGGCCTTGATCGCTACACCCGACGCGAAGCTACGCGCAGCAGGTCTGTCGGGTGCCAAGTCCGCAGCGCTCAAAGATCTGGCGCGTCATGTCATCGAGAAGCGGCTGGTGCCGGCGAAGTTGCCG
The DNA here is from genome assembly GCA_050187075.1 of Kofleriaceae bacterium. GTDB lineage: Bacteria > Myxococcota_A > Polyangia > Haliangiales > Haliangiaceae > JABFXX01. The sequence goes on from JBFWXW010000001.1 coordinate 131,746, forward strand.
CGCGCCAACGACGACGAGATCGCGGCGATGTTGCTGCCGATCCGCGGGATCGGACCATGGTCGGTCGATATGTTCTTGATGTTCGCGCTGGCTCGTCCTGACGTGTTGCCGGTCGGCGATCTCGGGATCCGCAAGGGCATGCAGCGCCACTTCGGGCTACGCAAGCTGCCCGAGGCCGACAAGATGATCGCGCTCGCTGCACCGTGGCGGCCGTACCGAACCGTCGCCGCTTGGTACATGTGGCGCTTGCTCGAGCCCTGATCGCCTCGCGACACAGATGCGTTGCGGCTTGCACGCCGGCAGGCTTCAACCGATAGTCGATCCTCTCGCTTCCATGACCAGGTCGGCTAGCTTCTCTGCACCACCGGGGTTTCGCGACAGCGCGAAGCCAGCGCTCGCCGCAAGTGAGGTCGTGGCATCGACGTACGCGATTCGCGACGAGATCGCGCGCACCGAGACCGGCATGGTGTTCGAGGCACGCGACATGATGCTCGATCGGCCGGTGGTGTTGAAGCTCGCGTGGCGCGACCCGGGTGCGCCGTCGCTGATCGTCGAAGCGCGCCGATGTGCCCAGGTTCGCGATACCTGTGCCGTGGCGATCTTCGGGATGGGTCACCACAACGGCGTCGAGTTCGTCGTCGGTGAGCGCGTGACGGGCCGGCTGCTGTCGGAGGTGCTCGCGCCAACGCTGGCGGCCGAGCTGTACCTGACCAAGCTGCGCGCAGTCTTCAGCGCGGTGTCCAGGGCCCACGAGCATGGCGTCGCTGTCGGGGATATCTCTGGCGCGACGGTGCTGATCACCGAGGACAACCGCGTCGTGCTCGGCAGGCTATCGCTGTCGCAGATCCCCGCGTTCGGCCGGATCGGTCAGGTGCTCGCGCCCGAGGTCGTCCGCGGCGAGGTGCCGGCGAGCGATCCGTCCGCGGCGGAGGCGATCGATCTCTACGGTCTGGGTTGTGTCGCGATCGAGATGGCCTGCGGCACGGCGCCGTTTGCTAGCGATGACCGCGACACCGAGCTCCGCGGTCACGCCGACCAGCCGCCACCGCGATTGATCGATCTGCGACCCGACCTGCCACACGAGCTCTCCGACCTCGTCGAGTGGCTGCTCAGCAAGAACCCCGCGGCCCGTCCCGCATCGGCGCAGGATGTGGTCGCCCAGATCGACGCGATCATCGAGCGGCTCGGGACCAAGGCTCGCTCGATTCGGGTGTTGATCGTCGATGACGATGGCAGCCGCGCGCGCTGGCTGTGGAGCCTGGCCCGGCGTGCGCTGGCCGCCGCACAGGTCGAGATCGCGAGCGAAGGTGGCGACGCCGTGCACAAGCTCAACCGCGATCATCCGGATCTGGTGTTCGTGTCGGCGAACCTCAGAGGAATCATGAACGCCCTCGAGCTGTGCATGTATGCGCGCGGGCTCGAGACCGAGCACCCGCCGCAGCTCGTGGTGATCGGCGATGTCTCGCAGCGCGATCGCACGCTGTTCGCCAATGCATCGGTGCCGTTCATTGCGAACAATGGTGGCCTCGCGAACGCGTTGATCGAGCGCGTCCGCACCACCGCCGCCGAGCCCCAGCGCCGCCGCAAGCCACGCAAGACCGTGTCGGGCTAACCCGGGCTCCCGTCGCGCCGGCGACGACGCCAGCACATCAGCACCCCGACGAGCGCGGACAACCCGAACGAGCCACCGACATCGCGGTTGGCCGAGCAGCATCCACCCAGCCCCGGGATCTCCATCTCCATGCAATTCGATGCGCACTCGTAGTCCCCGGTCGGGCCATGGTCGCACTCCTCGTTGCTATCGACGATGAAGTCACCGCACCGCGGGCGCTGGCAATAAGTGCGGCAGCGGTCGGGATCGTTGGCATTGTTGGCGCCGTCGTCGCAGAACTCGGTCGGCGATCGGATGCCGTCGCCGCACACCGAATTGATGTTCGCGACGATGCAGACATCGTCGAGCGCCCAGCCGCCGAGCTCGAGACCTTCGTCCGTCGTCAGGTCCCACGCCACGGTCATCGTGTTACCCGGCGCCCAGCCCGAGAGCTGCAGGTCGTGGAACCGCCATTCGCGATCGACGTGATGGGTCGCGCTCGCATCGCCATTGTCGGCGGTGGTGTTCACCCAGGCCCGCACGTCGTTCACCGTGATCCTCGCCTGATCGTAGTGACTGTCCTCGACGGCCAGCCAGCGCCGATACTGCAAGCGGACGTCGCTCCAGCGGCCGAAGTCGATCGTCGGCATGCGAACGTACGACGACGAGCTCGGCGCATAGTTGCCGCCGATCGCCTGCGCGAGCACGTGGTTGCCGGAGAACGCGGCCGCCGGATCGGTCGCTCCGCCGGCCGGCGTGCCCCACGCCCACGGCGAAGCAGAACCGTCGAGCGTCGCGGTGGTCCACCCTTCGGCAAACGGATCCCGGTCCTCGAATGACGTGCAATACAGTGGAATCGTGTGGCCCTGGTAGATCTGGTAGTACGGGTCCGCGAGGTTATCGGCCAGCGTGAGCGTGGTGCCATCCTTGAACTTGACGTTCGCGCGGTAGCGCATCGTGCCGTCGATCTCGAGCGGCAGCTGGACCCAGAACGCTCCAGTGCCGATCTGGGTCGCGGTCAAGGTGCCGTTGGGAATCGCTCCGTAGGACACATGGTCGACGGTGACCGTCTCGATGTCATCCACGGCGCAGTGGTTGCTGAGGCCCGACAGCTCGATGCGTACGATCTTCGCCCGCGCCGATTCGTCCAGCGTCCCCGGCGCCAGGATGGTGCCGCTCGCCGTGCGTAGGCCGTGGCGGCCGAACGCGTTGCGGATCGCGCACTCGTGCGGTGTACCGTTGGCGAGGTTGCCGTCGTCGTCGTCCTCGACCAGCGCTTCGATCAGCGCGGTCGGGATGTCGGAGGCGCGCCGCAACGTGCCGAGGTAGATCTTTCGCGTGACCTGCTCTCCTTCGGTCACGCCGAGCTCGTCGATCAGGTTCTGGCGCAGATCCCAGAACGTGCCGCCGTAGATCATCCCCTGGTGATGGATCTCGCCAATATCGACGGGCCACATCCATTCCATGTCCGTCGGGTTGAGCTCGCGCAGCGGCACGTCGGTATAGAAAAGCCCGCGGCCCATCCCGGAGTCCTGTGTGATCAGCGCGGCCAAGAAGTCGGAGGCGCCCTCGCTCATCGCACCGTCGAACTTTCCGACGCCGGCGATGATCTCCGCCGTGTGCAAGGCGTGGCCGAATTCGTGATAGACGACGTCGTGCAGCAGGCCGGTGTTCTGGCACTTCGTCGATGCCTGGAAGAAGTTGATCGTGCTGCCGTCGAAGAACGCGTTGCAGTCCTGCGAGATATTGACGTTCGCGACGATCTGTTCGCCGAGCTTGGGCATCGACGCATCGATGTGCGCCATGATGAAGTTCTTGACCGTGTTGGTCGCGAGATAGGTCTGCACTTGCGCATCGTCGTGAACGACGCCCGAGGCGTCCCACACGGCTTCGCCACCGGCGGGCAGCGCCAACGTCACGGCTGCCAACGTACCGTCGGTGGCGCGGTTGACGATCTTCACCAGGTCGCCGGTGGTCGCGGTGATGATCGATTGATCGGCATCGCCGGCCCACGAGACGCCGCCGGTGGACGTCGTGGTCTGCGCGCTGCCGCTGACCATCACGTGGACGCGCGGCGCCGGCACGTTGTGCCGCGGCCGGTTCGGCGTGCGATCGACGCTGTTGTACAGCAGCGTTGCCGTGGCGTAGGTGTTGAGTTGCTGGACCGCGACGACCTCGCCGCTGGCAACGTCCGCGTAGGCGAGATAGCGACCGTCGCCGCCACCATCGATGGTGACCGCGCGGACCACCCGATAGCCGAGCACGGCGTCGTCCGCGACCAGCGGTAGCACGACCTCGTCGCCGGCGTTCGACGCCGGAGCGCCCGGCAGATCGAGCTCGGCTCGCAGCAGGGGGACCGCACGGGCGTGCACGGCGTCACCGGCGAGCTTCGCGCGCGGAACCGTCACGGTCACGTTGGGCAACGCTTCGCTGGCGATCGCGATCAAGCGATCGCGCTTGAACCGAAAGCTGATCTGGCCACCGACCACCAGACGACCACCGGCACGTTGAATGAATCCGATCGAGCGGATCGAGCCGTCGGAGTGATTCGATACCAGCTCGAAGTCGGCCGCCGTCGCACCTGGAGCCAGCAACGCAAGGTGATCGGCCAGAACCCGTCGGGCGAACGCTTCGGCGATCGCCGCCGACCCATTGGCGCCGGGCGCGGACAACCCGGAGCCCCAGATCCGCCGCGGCACCCCGGTCGCCGGATCCCACGCCGCACGCCAGGTTCCAAGCGCCGCGAGCTTGTTCCACTCGGAGCTCGCAACCGGGGACCACCGGATCGCGACATGGGTGCGCAACGGCTTGGTCACGCGCGCGCCGGGCAGCGCGGTGAGATGGTCCGCGGCGATCCGCTTCGCGTTACGTGGTGCCACTGCATGCGCAGGCAGCGATGCGAGCAGCAGGCTGCCGGCCACGACGGCCGACGCACGAAACCTCATCCCTGGATTAAACCCTATCCGAGCTCATCCTCGAAGTGGTTTCCGACGGGTTCGCTGGGGTAGTTGCCCCGTCTGCTGCGTCGATGCTCCGGACCACGCAGGCCGGGCTCGGATGGCTCGCCTCACGTCCCGGCGAGCACCATGTCGAGCGCGTCCTGACGAACCGCGCGAACGGCAGCGGCGAGGCTGATCTGACCGCGGGCGCGCGCCAGGTTGTGTGCGCGGCGTGACGGAAACCGCGCGGCATCCCAGCCGAAGTACTCGTCGCGAAACACGTCGACCGCAAATCGCGCCGCCAGCTCCACGCACACGGTCTCGAGCCCGAGCACGATCGAAGTCCGTTCGTCCGGCGTCAACAGGTCATCTGCGACCGATCGAAACCCAGCGATCGCAGCGGCAAAGATCGGGAGCTCGAAGCGGACATCCACCGCGTCCTCCCCCCGGGGATTGCACCACGAGCGCAGCGCGTCACCGAGCTCGAACGCCATGGTCCCCTGCCCCAACGTATCGAGGTCCACCAGTGCGACCGCGGTCACGGCACCGGTGGTCTGGAACAGGACGTTCGAGATCTTCAGATCGCCATGGCAATGCCGCTTCACCGTGACCGGCAGCTCGGGGAGCGCGGCCGCATTTGCGAGGATCGCGCGTCCCAGCTCCACGGCTTCAGCGTCATCGCTCGCCTCGACGTGCTCGCCGAGCCGCGTCAGATGAGCACGGGTGTCGTGAGCTCCCGCTCGCACGAATGCATAGCGATACTCCAGGTCGGACACCGCACGATGAAACCGCCCTACCATCACGCCCGCCTCATGTGCCCAGTCGGGGGCGGGAACCGTCTGCACGGTGGTGCCATCGATCCAGGACAGCGCGCGCCACACCCGACCGTCATGCTCCTGCCAGGCCTCACCCGACTGGGAGAGCACCAGACGTGGAACGTTGACCCCGCGCGCCAGCACATGCTTGGACACCGCATCGATGTCGAAATTCACCGATGGCTGGAAGATCGTGTGGAGTCGCTGCAGCACCGCGACCGGAACGCCGCCGATCCGGACGGCGTAGGTGGCGTTGATCAGCCCACCGGTGATCGGCGAGAGCTCGGCGGCTTGCCACCCCCACGCCGCGGTGATTTGGGCCGGGACCGTCACGGCGTGGAGACGATCTCGATCAGCTCGACGTCGAACACCAGCATGCCTTTTGGCTTACCGGGGCGCCCCTTGTACGCGAGCTCCTCGGGGATCCACAGCCGCGCCTTCTCGCCGACCTTGAGCAGCGGGATCGCGTCCGTCCATCCTTCGATCACACTCTGCAGCGAGAACTCTGCCGGCTTGCCGCGCTTGGACGACGAATCGAAGCTCAGTCCGTCGGTGGTCCATCCGGTGTAGTTCACCTTCACGCGATCCGTCGGCTTGGGAGTTGCGCCCGCACGAACCGGCTTGAGGATCTTGTAAAACACGCCCTTGGTGCTCTTCTTGGCGTCCTTGGGCGGCGCCGCGACGTCGATCGGTGGCGGGATCTTGTCGCCGTGATCGTCGTCGTGGTCGTGATCGTGATCGTGGTCGTGCCCCTGTGGCTTGATCTCGAGCAGCTCGACGTCGAACACCAGCATGCCCTGGGGTTTGCCGGGCGCGCCGGCGTAGGCAAGCTGCTCGGGGATCCAGAACCGCATCTTGTCGCCCACCGACATCAGCTGCATGCCGTCGGTCCATCCGGCGATCACGCCGTCGAGCCGGAACTGCCCGGGCTCGCCTTTGATCACCGACGAGTCGAAGATCCGTCCATCGGTGGTCCACCCCGAGTATTCGACCTTGACGGAATCCTTGGCGGTTGGCTTGGGCCCGCCCTTGCCGGCCTTGAGCACACGATAGAACACTCCCTTGTCGGTCTTCTTGGCCGATGCGGGCGGTTTCGCGACGTCGGGGGGTGTCGGCGGCGGCGCGTTGCCCTTGGCGATCTGCAACAGCTCGAGCTCGTAGCAGACCACGCCTTGGGGAATGTCGGCCAGCGAGCGGCCGCCATGCTTCAGCTTGTCCGCGGGTGCCCAGAATCGACGGCGCTCGCCGGCAACCATCGATGTCAGCACTTCCTCCATCACCGGAGACTGACGATATGGCGGTACGGTTGCCGGACGCTTCCGCGTCTCGGTCGAGTCAAACATGACGCCGTCGGCCCCCCACGCGGAGTACTGAAACGTGACGGTGTCGTAGTTCTTCGGCTTTTCCTTGCCGGTACCGGGGCGCACCGTGACGTACGGGATGCCCGACTTCGTCTTGCTCGCGTCCGCCGGCGGGTTGGCGACGTCGGTTGGTACCGCCGGCGCAGCGACGATGTCCACGATCTCGAACTCGTAGGCGCGGGTCTCGGCGTCCTTGGGAGGCGTGCCCCGATATCCGATCTCCTTGGGCACCCAGAGCACCGCGCGCTCACCCTTCTTCATCAACTGAAACGCCTCGGTGAACGCAGGCGCTGCGGTCGCGAGTGACATCGTCATCGGCTGACCGCGCGCACGGTTGGTCGAGACGGTCAGGCCGGTGGTGACGCTCCAGCTGGTGTAGTTCACCAGCACGGTGTCGTTGCGCTTCGGTGCCGCACCGGCGTCGTTGGTGATCAACTTCTTGTACGCAAGTCCAGAGGCTGTCTTCGTCGCGTCTGCGGGGACCTGCTTGATGTCGAACGGCGGCGTGACCTGTTCCGAGGTCGCGCGCGGCATGGTTCGAGCCGATCCCGAACCGGACCCAGATGAGCTCATCACCTCGACCCGTTCCGGTTTGTCTTCGCGACGACATCCCGCGATGGCGAGGATTGCAGCGATCAGGACGAGCGTCGAACGAGTATCGCTCATGGCGGCAGGAACATACGGTGGTTCGCGCACCCGCGCCAGCCATTCGCGCAGCGCGCGCGGCCACGCCGCGTCGACGAATGACCGCGTCAGGTCGCAAACGCTTCGCGGGTCAGATTCCGGATCCCGCCGGTCTCGACCACGACGTTGTCCTCGATCCGGATCCCACCGAACGGCCGGAGCTCGTCGATCAATCGCCAGTCGATGAGTCCGCGCCGGTCGTCTGCCTGCAGCGGCCCGAGCAGACCATCGATCACATAGACGCCGGGCTCGATCGTGAACACCTGACCGACCTCGATCGTCGAGGTGTTGCGCAAAAACGGGTTCTCGGCCCGCGGCGCGCGAACCTTCAGGCCGGCGTCATGTACGGTGACGCCGAGCGAGTGACCGAGGCCGTGCGGAAACAGGGCTCGCGTCACGCCGCGCGCGACCAGCTCGTCGGCACTCCCGAGTCCGATTCCGAGCTCGCGGAGCACGACGGCGAGCAACTGATGGGTCTCATCGTGCAGCGCTTCGTACTCCTTGCCAACGACGATCCGCCGGCACACCTCCTGCTGCAACCGCTCGAGCCGTGCGAGCAGCTCGCCGAACCGTCGAGCACCCGCCCCGTTGCCGCGAACGTAGGTCCGCGTGATGTCGCTGCCGTATCCCAGCACCTTCGCGCCGGCATCGACCAGCAGCGACGTATCGCCCGCCACGCGCTCACGCTGGTACGCGACATAGTGAAGGATCGCGGCGTGGGCGCCGAGCGCGACGATGTTCTTGTAGGGCGCCGAGGTGTCGTCCTGCTCGCTCGCATCGAGGAACGCGAGGTGGAGCTCGAGCTCCGATGGGGTCGACGCCATGAACCGATCCTGGGTGCGCCGATGACCTCGGACCGCGCGGGCAGTCGCAAGCGCGAGGCATTCGATCTCGTACGCCGTCTTTTTCGTGCGCAGCGCGTCGAGTGCGTTCAGCAACTCGGGCGGATTCACCGCGCCCGGCGGCGAGGTCCCCGGATCGCGCGTGATCACCGCGACCTTGCCACCCGGCAAGGCGTCGCCCGCCATTCCCGGCTTGACCTCGACGATCTCGAACCCCGACCAGAAGTGATCGCTTTCAGGTGGCGGCGTGGTCTCCCAGAAGTCATCGACCAGCGTTCGCACCAAGCGCGGACGCTGACCCGGGCGCACCACCACGTAGGCATCGGGCTCGATGAGCGGGCACCAGTGCGAATACGCCGGCGTCGGACACAGCGGCCAGTACTGGTCATCGAAGCGATTCTTCGAGGCTGCCGTGCCGCTGCACAGCACGACGGCGTCCAGCTTATGGGCCGCCAGCGCGGCTTCGTAGCCACGCTGAAGGTACGCGAGATGGGCGGGATAGCTCGTTGCGAAGCTCACGCCCGGACCTTAGCTCGGATCGTGCGCAGCGCCGACGACTGTGGCCCGCGCATTGCGGCCGGCTGCGCGTTGCGATGACCGGTCGTGAATTCGATCGGATCCTGACGTCAAGGTCGCGGTTCCGGTTGGCCGTCTCCCGACGCCAAGAACGCCGTCGCGGGCGTCCGCTCGATCGCGAAGGTGCGCCGTTCGACGAGCTCTCCGACCACGAGCCGCACCGATGCAGCGGCGAACGGGCCGCGCTTGGGCGTGACCGTGAACCTGCGGGCGAGCGCGCGCACGTCGTCGATGTTTCCCGCGGTAAATCCGCTGACCACCGCGTCACCCCGAAACTGCGCCGCGGCCGCTGCCAGCAGCGTGCGCTGGCGTTCGCTGACCCCGGCGTACGCGACCAGCACCGGCCCGGGCAACGAGCCTAGCCGCAACACTACGCGGACGCCTCCCGGCAGCTCCACCCCGACCGGCACCAAGGCCACGTCGGCCTTGCCCAACCCGAGGGTGGATAGCGCCGAGGAGGTATCGAGCACCGGCTCGACCTTGGCGAAGAAATCGCGCGGCAGCTCCCCTCCGAGCAGCACGTTCATCACGAGCTCGGTCTCGCGGCCACCGATCGCCGGCACCACCACCCGCTTGCCGCGCAGCTCCTCGAGCCTTCCCGAGCCGCGCGCGATCAGCTGCCAACCCTGGTTGGCATCGCCGCCGCGCACCGCGGCACCGAGCACGATGTAGCCGCTGGCATGGGCGAGATAGCTCGCGTCGACCAGCGCCACCTTGACATCGCCGGATTTCACCGCCCTCGCAAAATCAGTCGCCCGCGCATACACCCGACCCACGCCCTTGGCCCCGACGGCGTGGCCGAGATGCTCGCCGAGCTTGGACGCGAGCTCGACGCGGGTTGCCGTCGAAGAGAATGGCGCGCTCGGTGCGAACACGCCGACGGTCAGCGTGTCGGCGTGCGCCGGCATCGGCAACACGGCAAACACCGCGATCAGCGCGGCACTGATACGCGCCGGAGTCCGCAACACCGCAAACACCGCGATCAGCGCGGCACTGATACGCGCCGGAGTCCGCAATACCGCAAACACCGCGATCAGCGCGGCACTGATACGCGCCGGAGTCCGCAACACCGCAAATACCGCGATCAGCGCGGCACTGATACGCGCCGGAGTCCGCAATACCGCAAACACCGCGATCAGCGCGGCCCTGATACGCGCCAAAGTCCGCAACACGGCACACACGGTGATCAGCGCGTAGCCAATGGCGAACATCCGCCCGCCTGCGGTCATGGTGCGCCTCCGTAGATCAGCTCCTTGGATGCGATCCACGCGTCGAGCGGAGCGAACCTGACACCCGCCTTGCGCGCGCGGCGCCATGCATCGAGCGCGCGCTGCGGATCCCCCTTGAGCTCGTATGCGACGCCGAGGTTGATCAGCGCCTCGGGCAGCTTCGGAGTGAGCCGTTCGAGCTGTGCGATCGCGACGTCGAGCTTCCCATCGACGAGATCGAGCACGGCGAGGTTGTGGGCGACCTCATCCCCGGCCACTCGCGAGCTCGCGTTCCTCGCGGACGTCAAATAGCTGCGCGCTTCCCCGAGCCGGCCGGCAGTATAGGATTGGTGTGCGGCCTCGAGCGCGACCACGCGCAGGGACGTATTGAGCAGCGCGAGCGCGGCGCCGCTCGATCTCGCACCGAGCGCGATGAGCCGCTCCACCGCCTTCCCCGCGCGCGCGCCGCCCCCGGCGCGACCCTCGGTGAACGCGATCAGGATCGGGGCGGCCTGGGTATCTGCCGGCGGCGGGAACGGACAGCTCTGCCCACTGATCGCTCGCAGCGCGGTCAACGCCGGAGCCGGATCTCCGACCGCCACCGTCGCGAGCGCGAGATCGCATTTGATGGCGAGGCCATGGTCCGCCGCCGCAGCAGCTCGCAACAGCTCGACGGCCCTTCCGCCGTTGCCGGCGCGGAGCGCGGCGAGGCCGGCGGCGTGACGAGCCGTGGCCAGCGCAGCTCGATGACGCGCGGCCAGGGGCGCTGCCTTGTTCGCCGGTGTTCGTTCGAGCACGTTGACCGCCAGCGACGGATCACCGCCGGCGAGCTCGGACGCAGCCCAGTCGATCGCGATCTCGACGTTGCCCTTGTCGGTTGCCAGCGCGCGCTCGTACAGCGCACGTGCCCCGGCGCGATCTCGTGCGAGCGCATGTGCGCGCCCGGCGAGCATCAAGGTCGTCGCCGATGGGGCCGCCTTCACCGCGCGATCCAGCGGTCCCACGGCATCGGCGGCGCGACCCAGCGCGAGCCGTGCGATCCCCAAGGTGCGCCACACCGCCGGCGTTCCTTCGATCTGATCCGCGCGCGTCAGCAAGGGCTCCGCGCCCTCTGCATTCCCTGCCTGGAGGCGAGCGATCGCGACGGCCACCAGCGCTTCCACGAGCAGCCTTCGCGAGCGCGGCGATGTTGCGATCGCCTCGGCATCGCCGAGCGTTGCCACCGCGCGCTCCGGTTCCCCAGCTGCCAGCTGCGCCGCGCCTGCCACGGTCCGCACCGGCGCATCGCCAGGGATCTCGGGAATGACCGCCGCCAGCCGCGACGCCGCAGCCGCCGGATCACCCGATGCCAGCAGCGCCTCCCCGAGCTCCGTCCACCAGTCCGGATCGAGCGCGGGCATCGCCGGCGGCCCCAGCTCCTCGAGCGTCGCTCGCGCGGCCTGCGGATCGCCGGCGCTCCGCATGACGTGGGCCAGGCGCACCGCCCATCGCCGGCGGTACGGATCGAGCTTGCGGGCGATCATCAGCTCGCGCTTGGCCTCTGCGAGGTTGCCGCGCGCGGCAAGCGCCTCCGCCACCAGTGCGTGGCCCGCGGCCGATCCGCGCACCGGCGCGCGCGCCACATAGTTTTCTCCCGACGCGGTGCCTCCGGGAGTCTCGCGCTCGAGAAACCTCCGGCCGAGCTCCAGCGCCATCGCGGCGTCGCCGAGGGCCAGCGCGCACTGCCCATCGACGAGCCAGATCTCGGGGTGTTGCCCGGCGATCGGCTCGAGCTCCTGCAGCAACGGTCGTGCCTTGCGGCAGTCGAGCGCGGCGGTGGCCCACGCCACGCCGATGCGCGCACGTAGATCGGTCTTGCGCTCGGCGAGCGCCTGGTTGAACAGCGCGAGCGCCTTCGCCGGCTCGCGCGACCGCAGATATGCGTCGGCGAGGTCGACGCGGTGGCGCGCATCCTCGGCCGCGAGCGCGGCGGGGCGATATCGAAAGTACGCCTCGAGCGCTCGGATCGCGTCGGGCCAGGTCCCCTTCATGTAATGGAACCGACCCAGCAGCAGCTGCGCGTCGTAGCGCGTCGGTAGCCTCGCAACGACGCCGGCGAGGATCGGGACGCCGGCGCCAGCATCGCCGGATAACACGAGGTGTGACCCGAGCGCGGTGAGCACATCAGCATCGTCGGGCGCGATCGCCTGAGCCCGGCGCATCAGCTCGATGCCTTGCTTGTACTGCTTGCGCGCCGCGTACACGGCCGACCGCAGCACGTAGCTCTCGACCCGGCGCGGATTGAGCGCGAGCGCCTGGTCGAGCGCCGCGGCCGCAACGGCGAGCTTGTTCTCGCGAAGCGCCGCGCGCCCCTCCTCGACGAGCGCCTCGCTCTCGTCCTCACCGCGGTTGGCGCGCTGTGCCATCACCGGCATCGCGAGCATCGCGACGATCGCGGCAGCGCACCCTGCAGAGTACGCAACAGAGCGCCAGGAGCCGGGAACCCGAACGGCACGCTGCGACCTTGCCGATCCGCCCTCAGTACGCATAGCCCACCTTGACGTAGAACTCGCGGCCCTCGCCAGGGACACGCGGGATCACGGTGACGCGGTCGTCGGACGGATCCGTCGGGTCGCCCTCGTTGGTTCGATCGTAGTCGCCCGGTGCGGGGATCAGGTTGCGCTTGCCGATCAGGTTGCGCACACCCGCGGTGATGTCGAACCCGCGCACCGACGGAAAATACAGCGTGGCGTTCCAGCCGGTCCACGCGGGGGCCGCAGGAGATGCGGCCCCATCGAACGCGCGACGTGTCGCCCGGCGGCCCACCATCGTCAACTCGGTCGAGACATGGACCAGCCCCAGCAGCTTCGGCGTCGAAATGCCCGTCGATGCGGTGAGCTTGGGTGCGTTCACGACACGTCCGAATTCGAGATCCTCGGTCATCGCCGCGGTGCCGACGCGCGAGTAGGCAGCGCCCGCAAATGCGTACCAGCCGAGGCTGTTACGATAGCTCGCCTCGGCTTCGACGCCTTCGGTCACATAGCGGCCCACGTTCTGGAACTGCAGCACGTCGGTCATCAGCTCGGGATCGAAATACGGCAGCTGCTCGACGATGTCGCGAATGTCCCAGTAGAACCCGGCGACCCGGGTCCACAACCCCGGCGTCGGCTTGGCCCACGCGACGACCTCGAAGCTGCGGATCCGTTCCGATCCGATGTCCGGGTTGGCCGCAAAATCGGCGTCATCGTCGAAGAAGCCCTCGAACGCGCTCGGATTACGAAACCCCTCCGCATACAGCAGCTTGACGCCGTAGCGCTCGGGCATCGACACGAACAGGGCGGCGCGAGGCGAGAAGCTGCGATCGATCTGCGAGTTGCTGTCGAACCGAACGCCCCCGGTAAACCCGAGCCACGACCGCGGCTGGCCGTCGAGCTCGGCGTAGATGCCCTCGATGTGGAAATCGTGCTCGACCACCGCCGCGTTCTGCTCGTCCCCCTCGAAGAACGCGCGACTCCGGGTGAAGTTGTAGTTGACCTCGGCACCACTGGTCAGTCCGAGCTTGCCGTCGCGCACGAGCTCGTAGCGGCCGCGCACCTCGGCCCCGAAGGTTCGCGCGTCGCCGATGTCCTGAAACGGCGCGGCGATGCCGCTCTGGATCCGATCGCTGAATCGATACAAGCTCGAATAGCCACGGCCGGTGATCGATAGCCGCTTCGAGACCTCGTGCGTGTGGCCGCCCTCGACGAGGAGCTGGCTGTTGTACTGGCGGTACGGCGGATCGCTCGTCGGTGCACTGTCATAGGGTGCAAACGGTGAATCGCGTCGCGCTCGATACGCCCGCATCTGACCGAACGTGCCGTCGTAGATTCCGACCAGCGAGCCGCCCACCGCGCGCGCACCGTCGAACGACAGCGCATTGCCCACGTCGGGAACGCTCGTGGTGTCGCCGATGCGGTTCATCGCGAGCATCGAGCCACGGAGCTGGCGGTACACGCTCCCCGCGGAAAACCCGGCAGAGGCGACCTCTCCGTTGATCGAGCTCACGCCGAGCCGGCCCCACGCGCGCGGCGCTTCCGCGGCACCGCGCGTGACGATGTTGATGATCCCGAAGAACGCGTTGGTGCCGTAGATCGCGCCGACCGGGCCACGAATCACCTCGATCCGCGAGATGTCGTCGATCGACACGAGGCTGTCATAGCCAACGCCGGCAAACGCTCCCCATGCCTCGTTGACCGTGGCACCATCGACGAGCACGAGGATCCGCGTGTTGAAGTCACCCGGAACCTGCAGGCCGCGAATTCCGACCGCGGTGACCAGCCGGTTATCAGCGAGATACACACCGGCGACGCCCGCCAGCGCATCCGCGACGGTGCGATAGCCGAACCGCCGGATACGATCGGCGCTGACCACGGTTACCGCGGAGGCCACCGTACCCAGGCTCTGCTCGCGCTTCGCCGCGCCGACCACGATCAAGTCGTCATCGACGGATGCCGCCGCAAGCACGGTGGCGGCGCTGGCCGGATCGTCGCCCGCATCGGGGAGCGGAGGTAGATCCGCGACATCGACCGCGGGACTCTGCGCGACCGCTGATCGAGCGTGAAGCGTTGCGAGCGCGGCCACCAGCGTCACGACGAGCGGCCGCCCCGCCGCGCGCGTCGCCCCAGCGATCACGCCGCTCCTCGGCCAGCTGCCTGTGGATGCGCTCTCGGTGGATCGAACTGACACAACACGAACGTCACATCGTCCTCGGCGACTGCTCCCTCGGCGTACGCATCGAGCTCGGACACCAGTCGATCGCGCAGGCCGACCAGGGCCGTGCCGTCGGGAAGCGCCTGTCCGGTCAGCGTGTTGCGTAGCCGCCGATCGCCGAACAGCTTGCCCGACGGATTCGACCGCTCGACGACGCCGTCGGTGAAGCATACGAACAGGTCGCCCGGCTGCAGCTGGAGCTGACCGCGCCGGATCTGGACCTCGATGTTGCGATCGCCCAGCGGGTTGCCGCTCGCTGCAATGATGCTCGCCTCCGCGATGACCCGCGCGGCTCCGAGCTTCATCACATACGGAAAGTTCTGGCCCGCGTTCGCGTAGTGGAGCAAGCCGGTTGTCGAATCGAACAGCGCGGCAAACGCGGTCATCAGCACATTGTGATCGCCGACCTGGCGGATCGATGCGTCGATCGCGCGTAACACCTGGTCCGGAGTCAGCGACCGCTCGTCGAGAGTCGCCAGCGCTTCGACGGCGCCGCGAGCCGTGCTCGCGATCATCGCGGAATGAATGCCGTGGCCGGTCGCGTCGCCGATCACGAGCAACAGCTTGCCGCTCGGCAGCTTGCGATACGTCCACCAATCTCCGCCGCAGCTCGAGGCCGGCATGCAGTAGCCCACCACCTTGAGGTGACCGTGTTGATCGAGCGTCTCGGGCGGCAGCATCGCTTGCTGGACCTGGCGCGCGAGCTCCATCTCCTTCTCGAGCGACGCCTTCTCGCCCTGCTCGTACAGCAGTGCCTGGATCTCCTCGGCCATCAAGTTGAACGTGACCGCGAGAACGCCTAGCTCGTCGCCGCGGTTGGTCGCCGCTCGCACGTCGAGGTGACCCGCGGCGATCTGCTCGGCCTGGTACGTCAACATCTTGATCGGCCGCGCGAGCTGGACGCCCTGCAGCGCGGCGAGCACGATGCCGATCGCGAGCACGACCAGCGATACCAACCACACGCGATTGCGCGCTTCGGTGGCCCGCTGTTCGGCCAGGCTGATCGATGCGGCGAGCTCGCGCTCGAGCGACTCGGTCGAAACGCCCATGCGGACGGCGCCAACCTGCGTCGGATAGTTGATCGGCGCTCCATACACCCAGTCCGTCGGCTTGCCGACCTGGGCGTGCGAGACCGCGCCGCGCTTGACGCCGGTCGCCAGCCGGTCCTGGAGCCTGGCGAGCTCCGCCGGTTGCGGGGCGCCCTCGGTGCTCACCACGACGTTGCCCGCTCCATCGACCACCGCGAGCCATTGCACCCGGTTGTCGCCGCTGGCCTTGTCCTCCTCCATCGCCTCCTTGATCAGCAGCTTGACGTCTTCGATCTGCGTGTTGACGAACGGCTGGGTGATCGTCCCGGCGACCGTGAGCACGACGAGCTCCGACTCGCGGGTGATCGCGCGCAATCCGCTGTCACGCCGGGCCGAGATCTGGAGCTGGGTGAGCTCGCTGATCGTGCGTTGACCAAACCAGGTCGCACCTCCGACCGCCGCCGCGATCACGAGCGTGCTGACCACGATCAGCTTCACCGAGATCGGAATGCCGGCGCGCGCTGATCGCGAGTTTCCCACGGGCGTTTCGGAGGTTAGCGCAGAACATCAAACCCGCGCCATCGCTCGGACGGAGACACTGGGGCGTGCGGCGACCTGCTCGGAGCCGAGCCGGCGCTCAGCCCGCCCGGCCCGATGCAATGGCCCGGGACACCGCGAGCGAGAACAGATCTTCGAGTGGCTCGGCCGCCGCATCGCCTTCGAGGATCCGCAGCGCGCGCGCGATCGCCTCGATCGTGGAGACACGCCCGGGCCCCGGAGATTCGCGAAGCCGCGCCGTGGGCATCGGCGCGTCGGGCAGCCGAAGGATCGGGAGTCCGCGCAGCGCGGCGAGCTTGCGATACATCCTCCGCGCCTGTGACCACGTCGCGTCGAGGACGACCAGCTGTCGAGGTGCGGGGACCGGAGCGACCTCGGTCGGCGTGCCTTCAGGGAACAACAGCCACGCACCCTCCAGCGCCGGGAGCTGCGCCGGGCCATCGCTGCCGCCATGATCGATGACCACGCTGTTCGGGAGTGCCAGGTGCGCCAGGCGGCCGGAGTTCGACGACCTCCACTTCTCCAGATGGTGGCGGACGATGACGATCCTCGTGGCGGTCGCGATCGAGGGAAGCTGCGCGCACAGACATACCCGCTGCTGCAAGAGGCAGCGGGGACAGCGGTCGCCTTGGCTCACGCTATCGACAGCAGCGGAAGCCGACGTTCGGGAAGAAGAACGTATCGTTCGCGAGGGTGAAGTCGAGACCACAGGTGGTTCCGTTTACCTCGTTGTTCGAGGCGCCGCCACGCAGCGGGTTCTCGCCCGCGGCGCGCGCCTGCGTCCATTCCTTCACGTTGCCGCTCATGTCGAACGCATCCGCGGTCGCCTTGTTCGCGAAACACGCCGCCTTCGCACCGGTGGCAAGGATGCCGTCCTGATCGCCGGCCGTCGTGGCATCGGTGTCCACCTCGTCGCTGTTACAGGTCTGCGGCTGGGCGGTGCGCGGGTTGGTCTCGTACGCCCACGAGTTCTCGAACGTCGGTGACTGCGAGCTCTGCCGGCTGATCGCGATCTTGTCGATCATCAGGCCGTCTTCGCGGGTGTACAGGCTGAACGTGTGCGTCCCGGCTGCACCACTGGTCAGCGACGGGCTCACGATCCACTGCCACTGATCGGTATCCGAGATCGTCACGTTGCCCGAGCTCGCGGCTCCCGCAGTGCTGCCCTGCGCGAGCCCCACCCAGACCGCGTTGCTGCTCACCCCGACGTTGGCGAGGGGAATTGCGATCGTTGCCGCGGCGGTGCCGTTCGGGCTGACATCATCCCCAAACGATCCCGGATCTGGATCTTCCCCGGCGGACAGCACGGCGCCCGCGACGCTGAGCTCTGCTGCGTTGGATCCCGCCATCTCCCAAAGCTCGGTGTAGCCGCTGGGCGGAGTCACCGCGACCGTGCTCGAGGTGTGCCATGCACCGATCGCCAGCACGGCCGAAACCCGCGACAGCGACCCCGCATCCGGCGGGTTGGGCGCGCCGCTGCTGTCACTGTCGGTGGTGTCTGCGAGGAAGGTCGAGATGTCGTAGGTCCCCGCCTTCTGCACGACGATGCCACTGACGTTGCCGCTTCCATTGGACGAGGTGAAGGCCTGATACGTCTGGGCGCCGGCCACCGTGGCGACCTTGTACGCGACCGAGATGGCCGTATCGGTGCTGCCGTCGTTGTTGCTGTCCGACGCCATCAGGGTGAACCCCGACTGCAAGGTATGGGTCGGAACCCCCGAGCCACCCGCCGTGAAGGTCGTGACGATCACGAGGTCGCCTACCGCCGTCGCGGCATTGGATACCGGAGCGAGAGTCGCGGTCGCAGCCGTGTGGATGCCGAACGGGTCCACAGGCGTGACCGGTGGCGCCTCCGGAGCGCGCATCCGCACCCAGACCCGATAGTTTGTCGAGCCAAGCAACGTGAGCCGGTAATCGAGCCGCGACGATTGAGTCAGCGCATTCGCCGAATTGGTCACCGCGAACCCGTTGTCAGGAACCTGCATCGCGATCACACCGTGGAAATCGAGCGGCGAGATCTTGGTCCACGCTCGCGTGGCGCCGCCGATCGTGGTGTTGGCGAACGCATCCTCCGCCTCGATGTACACGAAGTCGGTGGCCCCGGTTGTCGACGGTCCGGTGACCGGATACGTCGTCTCGGGCGCGCACATCGCTTGCCACTCGGCTTCGGTACATAGTCGTGCGCCGACCGCCGTGCATGCCGCGACGGCTTGCGGATAGGTCACGTTGACCCACGGCTGCACGTTCTGCCGCGAGCACGTCGATGCGTTGCTCGAGCCCGATGTGGCGGCCGTCGCGTCCGGGCGCGACGCTTCATACTTCATGATCTGAACAGCCGGGCTGGTGTTGGGGACCGTGACCCATTCCTGGCCGGCGAGATTTCCGGTCGCCCCGCCTTCGTCGACATGGGTGTCACAGTCATTATCGCGCCCGTCACACGTCTCCGACGCGCTCATGCCCGGACCGACCACGGTGTAGTTACACACCGTGGGACCGTCGGGATCTGCCGTATTGCAGATGTAGTTGCCGGTGCTCTCGCAATCGCCGACGCCACCGTTGTCACACGCCAGGCCCTTGTTGGGGTGGCCCTCGTCGATCGCGCCGTCGCAATCGTTGTCCTTGCCATCGCACAGGGTCTCCTGCACGACGATGTTGCCGTTGCTGTCGACCTCGACGTCGGGATCTGTGTAGTGGCAGCTCCATCCCGACGCACCGTCGCACGAGAGGTTGTTCCCGGCCGCGCACTCGCCCTGGGTGCGGCATAGCCCGACGGGCGCCGTGAGCCCATCGTCCGCGGTACCGCTGCAGTCGTCATCCAGTCCGTTGCAGACCTCGAACGGGCTGGTGATCGTGCACGGGCCGAACTCGCAACCATCCGAATCGTCGGTGTTGTTGTCGTGGTAGCCGGCCTGGCATGCGGCGATGAAGCACCCGACAGGGGTGCCACCGCATCCGGCGAACGCATGGTCGAAGCTGCAGACCTTGCCGCACATGCCGCAGTTCTGCGGGTCGGTGTTCAAGTTGAACCCGTTGGTCGGGTCACCGTCGCAGTCCTGGTCGAGCGCGTCGCACTCCTCGAACGTCGGAAACACCGCGTTCTGACAGATCACCGTCCCGCCGAGACAGGCTCGCGTGCCGAGGTTACACAGACCTTCATCGCCCTGCGCGGGTCCATCGACCCCTGGAACGCATGCGCCGAGGTTGGTCAGCCCTTCGTCGAAAGCACCGTCGCAATCGTCGTCGCGGTTGTTGCAGAGCTCGGGCTGGCCACCGACGGTGCCCGTCGCGCCCACGCACATCACCGCGCCACCAACGCACTGGTTCATGCCAGCGACGCATTCCCCTTCGTTGGTGCCGCACAGCGCACCGCCACCCGGGTTGCCTTCGTCGAACATGCCATCGCAGTCGTTGTCGAGGTTGTCGCACTGCTCGGGCATCGACGGCTTCGAGCAGCCGAGCGCACCGCTGGTACAGGTGATCACGCCACCGGCGCACTGCCCCATCTGATTCGCGCACGGATCGCCCACCGTCGGTGGTGATTCATCCAGCGTGCCATCGCAGTCGTTATCGATGCCATCGCACACCTCGATGCCGGTCGGCGTGCACGGTCCAGCGTCGGGACCATCGGGGATCAACCCTCCGTCACCAGCGTCGCTCGCGTCGGCAGTACCACCGTCACCGTTGGTCGCGCAGTTGAGGCAGTACTCGTTGATGTTGCACGACATGCTCGCGGTCGCACCGACGAGCGCCGCGATCAGGCCGAGGCTGCGAACCAGCGGGCGAATCACGAGCGACCTCCCTTCGAGCGAGCCGCGCGCCGGCGTCGCATCACGAGCAGCGCCAGGCCGGCCAGCAGACCCGCACCGGTTCCGGAGCCCGTCCCGGTCTGACAGCCGCCGCCGCCGCCGGTGGTCACGTGCTCCTCGATGGCAGCATCGGGCTGGAACACCGTCGGGTCGTAACACGTGCCGCCCTTGCACACCTGGCTGTCGTCGGGGCAGGCCGTACCCACGCACGGGTCGTTCTCGCACTGCCCACCGTGGTTGGGGTTACACCACTGACCCGGCAGGCAGCTCTGGAACGTACATGGATCGTCGACGCATTCGCCCTCCTCGTCGTCGCAGACCTTGCCGAACGGACATGGCTTCTCGCATGGATCGGTTTCGCAGACACCCAACCTGCAGCGCTGGCCATCGGGGCACGGCATGTCGGCGCAGCTATTGACGCATGCGCCGCCGACGCAGTACTGGCCGTCACCGCAGGTGACGTTCATGCATGGGTTCGCGACGCAATTGCCGGCGATGCAGTTCTCGTTCGCCTCGCAGTAGTCCGGGAACGTGATGCAGTTGTCCGGCCGGCACTCCCCGAGGTCCGGCACGCAGACCTGTCCGGGACCGCACGTCACGAGCGAGCAGGCGTCGACACAGGTCGGCGCACTCATCACGTCGATGCACACCCGCTTGACGCCCGGAACGTCGGGGCAGACGTACTGGAAGCACGGATCGGCGATGCAATACGTATCGACGCACTGCTTGCCGAGCGGACACGGGAACTCGCCCGGCGAGCAATGGAACGCGCACTGGCAGAACGCGGTGCAGTCGGAGCCCGGTGGACACAGGCTACCTTCGTCGACGTCGCCGTTGCAGTTGTCATCGAGACAGTTACACGTCTCCTGTCCGATCGGCGGCCCCTGGCAAACCACAGTACCGGCCAGGCACTGCTCGGCGCCGTTGCAGACGTCGGGGTCGCTACACGGACACCCGTTCGTCGGATCGCTGCACACCCAGTCCTCATCGAAGCTGCCGTCACAGTCGTCATCGACGTTGTTGCACGTGTCGTCATCGGGTGCCTGCGTCGCGTTGCAGACCTGCATGCCGTCCACACACACGAGCTGGCCGATGCCGCAGTTGGTCGAGCAGTCGGCCGGACCACACGTGCCCGCGTTCGGGTTGCCCGAGGGATTGGTGCAGGTCGGGGTGATCGGCGGGCAGTCGCTGTTGGTCGTGCACGCGGACATCGGCATCTCGTCGACCGCACCATCGCAGTCATCATCGAGGTCGTTGCAGACCTCGGTGCGCGGCGTCTGCTCGTTGATGCACGCGCCCCACACGCCGCTGCCGTTTAGCTGGCACTGGCGAACGCCGGGATGACAGATGCACTGCGTGCCGAGCATCTCGCACGGCGATTGCGGGGTGTGCGCGCCACCTGGATTGTTGCGCGGATCGAGTGGCGGGAAGCTGCCCGACATGTTGGAGCACGCCTCGGAGAACCCATCGGCGTTGCCATCGCAATCGTCGTCCTCGCCGTTACAGGTCTCCGGGCTCGACGGATCAGCGGTGCATGCGTAGGGCGGTGGGCCGCCCCACTCACCGGTGGCCGGATTGCAGCGTTCGACGCCCGCGCACACACCCGAGCCACACGGACGCTCGAGGTCCTCGTCGATGTCGCCATCGCAGTCGTCGTCCTCACCGTCGCACTCCTCGCCGAACGGGATGCACGTACAACCGGTGACGCCTTCGTCGATCCGGCCGTCGCAGTCGTCATCGATATTGTTGCAGCCGGTCGGGACTTCGCTGGCCGCGGGAGTTGGCACGCATACCAGCTGGGGATTTCCGGCCTGGCAGGTACCTGCGACCGCCGCGCCTGCCGAGTTGGTCACCGTGCAAGCGGCGGTGAGCGTCTTGCCCGCGCACGCAGCAACGCCGGCGCTGCACTCGGCACCCGTACCATCTGCGCGGCAACCGAGCGTGCCGTTGACCCGGCACTTGCCGGCGCGGCCGTTGGTGCAGGCTCCGGTGGCGTTGAACCCTTCGTCGACGATGGTGTCGCAATCGTCATCCTGCAGGTTGCAGGTTTCCGTCTTGATCGCGTCGGCGAGGATCGCGCTGATCGCGAGCTGCAGGCCTGCTTCGTCCTGCGCGTAATACCCCTCGTTCTGGAGCGCCACATCCGCCGCACCGCCCGCATGGGCAAACGCTTCGATGTCCGCATCGCCCGGCGAGATCCCGAACCCGATCGCTTTGGTCTGGATCACATAGCGGCGATTGTTCACGTCTGTCGTGAGCATGTCAGCGATCGGGACCGTCGCGTCGCCACCACACGTCTCCTCGCCGTCGGTCAGCATGATCGTGATGTAAGGCCGACACTGCTGCTGGCAGCAGCAGTTCGTCGCGTGCGAGCAGGTCGGGCTCGCGTCGCAGGTCGCCGGGTTCGGGTTGCACGTGGGGGACTTGCCCGCTTGCGGCAAGAACGAGGTTCGCGTCGGATCGCCGTTGATCGGGTCGAATCCCGCAGCTGTCGATGGCCAGATCGTGGTGCCGTCGATCGCCCACGTGCCCGAGAACGACTGCGCCACGCCAGCCGCGTTCGTGAACGTGACCTGCGTGGTCGACGGCCGACTCGCGATGATGAACGACCCGTTGTTGCCCGCGCTCGTTGCACCCGTGATCGTGATGCGACGCCCGACATAGGCGGTCTGGAACGATGCCCCGGCGTCGGTCAACGTGATCACGCTGCCCGACTTGGAGAAGCTATCGCCGGTCCCCGAGACTCCGTCCGAGGCCTGCAATCCTTGCCAGTAGCGGTGCGCCGACCGCATGTAGCCTTCGAGTGGGGTGTAGCTGTTGCTACTGACCTCGAAGATCTCGGGCTGGCTCGAGCTCGACGTGCCCGACCCGCCACAGTCCTCACAAACGAAGTCGGTCCACGCGGCGGCGTCCTCGTTGCCGCCATCGACCAATCCGGTGAGCATCTCGCCACGGAGGTCTGACTCGAGCGCCGCCGTGCAATCCGAATCGAGACCGCAGTTCTCGACGCGATCGTTGCAATCGCAGCTGCCGCAGTAGATACCGCTGCTCGAGCAATCGGCCGTGCACGAGCTCGAGTACGTTCCACTGTTGGTCATGCGGAATCGCCCCAGCGCGAACACCATGTCGCCGTAGCTGTTGACGATGCGGTTGATCGCGCAACGCGCGTGGTTCAGCCGCGTATCGGATCCACCACAAGACGGCGGACCCGATCCGGTTGCACTGTTCATCGACCCCGACGTGTCGACCATCAGCACGACGTACGGCTTGAGCGGATCGCCGGCCCAAGCGGTCGACGATGCAAATAGGGCTGTCAGCGTGGCTACCCCTAGCCACGCGAAGCGATTCTTCATGGTGCGCCCATTGTAGAAGCAGCGTGCGTCCGATGGAAATAACCCTGCCGCGTTGAATTTGGGGTAGTCGCGTCGATCGGATCGCGCGCTCGCCTACATCACCGCACCGATCGATCCGCGGGTGCGATCAACTTGTCGCGAGCAGCGATCGACCGACGACCTTGAGCGACAGCACTGGCTTGGTGCCCTCGAAGATCGGGAGCACCTGCGCGTCTGTCACGTACCTGCTGATCGGATACTCATCGGCGTAGCCCCAGCCACCGTGCAGCAGCTGGCCGAGCTGCGTCACCTCGACGGCAACGTCGCATGCAAACAGCTTGGCCATCGCGGCCACCGGTGCAGCCAATCTTTCGTCGGAATCCATGGCGTTTGCCGCGGCGTAGGTGATCGCTCTGGCCGCGGCGAGCCGCCCCGTCATTCGCCCGAGGTGATAACGCGTGAGGCCAAACTCGCCGATCGGGCGACCGAACTGGCTGCGCTCCGCAACATAGCGAGCCGTCTGTTCGATGGCGGCCTGGATCACCCCGCACGCACGACCGCCGGTCTGCAGCCGACCCGCGGCGAACCCTGCCATCTGCAGCGCGAACCCTCGGCCGACGCCGGCATCGCCGCCCACCACCTGCGCGTCGGGGACGAACCACCGATCGAACGACAGCGAAAACGAATGCATGCCGCGATACCCGGGGGTGGCGTCGGCCTTTCCGGTCAGCGTTCCGCCGCCCGGCTGCGTCGCCGAGAGCTCGTGACCGGCAAACCGGGGCTTGTCGACGATGAACAGGGTCAACCCACGCGATCCCTTGGCCAGATCTGGATCGGTGCGTGCAAGCAGCGCGATCACGTCGGCCCGACCGGCGAACGTGCACCACGCCTTGGCGCCGGTGATCGCGTACCCACCATCCACGCGATGCGCTCGACACGCCACCGAGGCGACATCGGAGCCGGTATTCGGTTCGGTGACCGAGATCGCCGCCATCACCTCACCCGAGGCGAGCTTGGGCAGCCAGGCCTGCTTCTGCGACTCTGTCCCACCTGCGAGCAACGCCTTCGCCAGGATCTCTGGACGGGTGATCAACGATCCGGCGGCGGCGAGCGATCCGCGTGACAGCTCCTCGGTCGTCAGGATCATCGCGAGGTTTCCGAGCTCGTGACCGCCGTACTGGGCGGGGATCGACAAGCCGAAGTAACCGAGCTTCGCCATCTCCTGGATGAACCGCTCCGGCACGAGCTCGTCATGACGGTGGATGCGCTCGGCATGCGGCGCGACCTCTCGCTCGACGAACGCGCGAACGCTCGCGCGAATCTCGGCCAGATCTTCGCCCAGCGGCCAGCGCGAGCCACCGGCGGCGATCGTCGCGGCCCCGACGGCTTCGACGGTCGCCGGCCCGATCCCGCGCGCGATCGCCTCGCCAACCGCACCGCTGTACGCCGCGTCGGTCAGCCCGAGCAGCGGGATCACCGGGGCGAGTCGATGTGGGATGCCCGCGGCGAGCTCCGCGGCCGCGACCGTGGCGGCGTCGGCGGCCTCCGGCGGTGCCGCGGCGAGCTCGCGAATGACCCGCGCCTCGGTGGCGACGTACGCCACCCGCTCGACGACCACTTGATGGGCATCGATAAGCTCGCCGTTTCGAGTCAACGTGCGGGCTGCTTCGATCGCGCGATTGGCGAGAGCTCCTGCTGCAGCAGCGATCGCGTCGCGGTCATCGGCCATTGAGCGTTGTTAGCGCGATGCCATCGCCCGCACCACTGTCGCGCTGCACATCCGCGCTACACCAATCGGCGAAGAGTGCGGCGTACGCGCTCACCATAGCCGCCGCCGAACAGCACGGCGTGCACCGCCAGCGGATAGAGCTGCCACAGCTCGACACGCTCGCGCCATCCCGCCTCGAGCGGCCAGACCTCGTTGTACGCGGCGATCAGATGATCAGGGACCGAGCCAAACAGCGCGAGCATCGCCAGGTCGACCTCGCGCGGCCCCGCGTACACGGCTGGATCGATGACCACCGGCTGACCCGCGCAGGTCGCGACGTTGCCCCACCACAGATCGCCATGGAGCCGCGCGGGGGCTTCGGATGGTCCGAACCGATCGCGCATGTGCCGGAGCGCATCGAGCTCGCGATCGAGGGCGAGCCCGGCGCGCGCACACACCGGCCGCAACCGCCGCTCGATCCAGAGCTCAGCGACGTCGTCGGTGGGCGCGTTGTCCTGATCGAGCGTCGCCAGCATGTTGTCGTGATCGAGCCCGCAACACTGCGTGCCGAGCGCGGCACGCGTCGGTCTCGACGTCGGGCCCTGACCGAGTCGATGAAGGCCGGCGAGCCCGCGGCCCAGCGGCTCGGAGGCCTGGCCCGCTGCCCCGAGCTCCAGCCACTCGAGGGCGAGCCAGCCGTCGGTGACCGCCACGACCTCGGGAACGCGAAGCGGGCCCGGCCGCAACCAATCGAGCCCGGCTGCCTCGGCGTGAAACATCCCAGGTTGCGGCGAGCGGCGCGTCTTCACGAACAGCGACGGCCGCGTGCGGTCGGCGAACGACACCCGGAACGCGTCATTGATGTCGCCCCCGGCGACCGACTCCACCCGCGCGATCTCCGCGCCGACCGCTGCAGCGAGCTCGGCCTGCCAGCTCGCGGTCACAATCGTGCTCTGACGTGCGTCAGCAGGCCCGCGCACGCGCGCTCGCAGAGATCGAGCACGTGCTCGAACCCATCGCTACCGCCGGCATACGGATCCGGCACTTCATCGTCGTCACCGGCATCGGGATCGTAGCTGCGCAATAGCCGCACGATGGGCGCCTTGCGATCGCCGGCCATCCGCTGGAGATGGCGAAGGTTCGCGTGGTCCATCGCGATCACATAATCGAACCGATCGAGATCCGCCGCGGTGAACTGACGCGCACGATGAGTGAGCGACAAGCCGCGTGCCGCGGCGGCTCGGCGCGTGCGCGGATCCGCAAGCTCCCCGACGTGCCAGTTGCCGGTGCCGGCGCTGTCGATCACGATCTTGCCATCGAGGCCGGCGTCGCTGATCAGCTTGCGCATCACGCCTTCGGCGGTCGGCGAACGACAGATGTTGCCGAGGCAGACAAAACAGATGCGCATGACGGATCGTTGCCGGTCGCGGCTCAGCTAGGCGCTGGATCGTGGTCGAGCTCGCCGGTCCAGTAGAGATAGTCGCGCCACGCCTCCGGCACCGATCGCAGCGAAATCCGGATGGCCACCGCGGGCACCCAGTTGGGTTGGGCCGGCTGTGCGAGCAGCGACATCCCGGCCTCGCGCGGCGTGCGTCCACCCTTCTTGCGATTGCACAGGTAGCAGCACGTCACGATGTTGGTCCATTCGGTCATGCCGCCCTGCGACCGCGGCACCACGTGGTCGTACGTGAGCTCGCTGATCGACGCCTTGCGCCCGCAGTACTGGCACTTGTAGTTGTCGCGCGCGTAGATGTTCACCCGCGAGAACTTCACCGGCCGCGCGTGTCGTCGGAACGCACGTAGCAGCCGAACCACCGCCGGAACCTTGATGATCACGTTCACCGAGCGGATGTCTCGGTTGTATTCCTCGAGCACCTCGACCTTGCCGAGGAACAGCAGCGTGATGGCACGCTGCCAGGAGATCACCTTGATCGGCTCGAATCCCTGATTCAGCAGCAGGGTCTGCGCTGTGTCCATGGAACTAGGCCCCTGATTTCCGAATGTAGCATCAGGAGCAGGCTGCGCGACATTCCTGCCCGCCCATGCCCTTTCCTGCGATCTCGCCCACATCTGCAAATCCCCGCACAAATTGAGATTGAAAACGATTTTCAAGACTGATACCCCTCGAGCGTGCGGTTGTTGTCACAGGCCCCCCTCGGTCGCGACGTCGCCGTGCGCGGTATCGAGGGTCCGCGCGCGTTTCGCCGCCGGCTCCTCGAGATGGGTCTCGTCCCGGGGGTCCGTGTCCGCGTCATCGCGGTCGCGCCACTCGGCGACCCCTTGCAGATCGAGGTCCGCGGCGGACAGTGGTCGCTCCGGCGCGCCGAAGCGGCACAGATCGCGATCGATGATGTTCACGCGGCCCAGCCGATCCCGGCGGCTCCCGCACCACGGACCGAGCTCGAGCGAGACGACGAGGCGGCGTGATGACGGCGGCGGCTGGCGCCGACTCTCGACCGCAACTCGTGCTGGCCGGCAACCCCAACGTGGGGAAGACGACGCTGTTCAACGCGTTGACCGGTTCGTCGGCGAAGGTCTCCAACTATCCCGGCATCACGGTGGAGAAGCGCGTCGGTCACCTGGCGCTCGCGGGTGGAGTGATCGCATCGCTCGAGGATCTGCCGGGGACCTATAGCCTTCACGCTCGCAGCGCCGAGGAGCAGATCGCGCTCGACGCGATCGTCGGCGTCGGTGGCCGTCGGCCCGACGCCGTGGTGGTTTGCATCGACTCGACCCAGGTGGCGCGCTCGGCATACCTGCTGCTCCAGCTCCAGGAGCTCGGCGTTCGCTGCGTGGTGGCGCTGACCATGGTCGATGAGGCCGGCGCGTCGGCCCCCGATGCCCGCGCGCTCGCGGCGCTGGTCGGTTGCGAGGTGGTCCCGGTCATCGCACGCACGCGTAGCGGCTTGAACGAGCTGATCGCTGCGATCGACCGGACGCTTGGCACCGAGCCGCGCGCGATCTGGCGCTGGAAGATGTCGAGCGCACTGCGTGGCCACGTCGACGCGGTGAAGACCGCGTTGCCGGCGAGCTGGCGCGCGACGGGTACCCAGGCCGACGACGCGCTCGCGCTGTGGGCGGTGACGTCGATCGAATCGTCGGCCGGCGACGACGACGACGAGCTCGATGTGCCCGCCCAGCTGCGTGCCGCCGTGAACGCGCGCACGATCGATCGAGCTAGCGATGACGAAGCGGTGCTCGCGCGCTGGCGCTGGCTCGATCGCGAGATCCCGCGGCTGCTCGCACGCCATCCGGATCGCAGCCGTACCCGGCGCATCGATCGACTGCTGCTCCATCGCGTCGGCGGGTTCGCGACGTTCATCGGCATCATGACCGTGATGTTCATGGCGCTGTTCTGGGGCGCCGATCCGATGATCGATGCGATCGATCAGACGTTCGCCGCCGCCGGCAAGGCGCTGCGCGATCTGCTCGGCGACGGCGTGTTCACCGACTTCATGGTCGACGGCGTGATCGGTGGCGTCGGCTCGGTGCTGGTGTTCCTGCCGCAGATCCTGATGCTGTTTTTGTTCCTCGGCTTTCTCGAGGACTGCGGTTATCTCGCGCGCGTCGCATACCTGATGGACCGGATCATGCGGTCGATGAATCTCCACGGCCGGGCGTTCGTGCCGATGCTATCGGGGTTCGCGTGTGCCGTGCCTGCGATCCTCGCGACGCGGACGATGGAGCGCCGGCGCGACCGGATCCTCACGATGCTGGTCGTGCCGCTGATGACATGCTCGGCTCGACTGCCGGTGTACACGCTCGTGATCGGCGCGCTGATCCCGGGATCTCGGCTGACCCAGGCGCTGCTGATGGTCGGGATGTACCTGTTCAGCGTGATGACCGCGCTGATCGCGGCGTGGGCGCTGTCGAAGACGGTGAAGCCGCTGAAGGCAAAGCGGCTGCCGTTCTTGATCGAGCTGCCGCCCTATCGCCTGCCGCGCTTGCCGGACGTGCTCCGCATGATGTGGGGCAAGTCATCGGTGTTCCTCCGCGAAGCTGGCACGGTGATCCTCGCGTGCTCGATCGCGCTGTGGGCCCTGCTCTACTTCCCGCGCGAGCTGCCGCCGGGCGCGCCGAGCTACAGCGCGCTGATCGATCGCGCCACCGACGAGCACGTGCGCTCGGACCTCGAAGCCGAGCGCCAGGCCGCGCTGCTGGCCAACAGCTACGGGGGCCTGCTCGGCCATGCGATCGAGCCCGCGATCGCGCCGCTGGGGTTCGACTGGAAGATCGGCGTCGGGATCGTCGGTGCGTTTGCCGCGCGCGAGGTGTTCGTGTCGACGCTCGGCATCGTCTACAGCGTCAGCGACGCCGACGAGCAGTCCGAGCCATTGCGCGAGACCCTGCGAGAGGCCACCAAGCCAGACGGCAGCGCGGCCTACACCCCGCTGGTCGGGCTATCGCTGATGATCTTCTTCGCGCTGGCGTGCCAGTGCATGAGCACGCTCGCGGTGGTCCGGCGCGAGACCGCCAGCTGGCGCTGGCCCGCGTTTCTGTTCGTGTACATGACGACGCTCGCGTGGGTCGTCAGCTTCTGCGTGTATCAGGGCGGCCGGCTATTGGGGTTCAGCTAACGGCCCGAAGGGATAACTCGCTCGCCCTCGCGGCCGATCCATCCCCTGGCGGGCCCTAACCAGCGACGGCGCTGCTGCCGCCCTACTCCTGCTTGTTCTCCGGCGGCGGAGGCAACGTCGACGGCAACGGCCGGCTCACCGGCAGCCCATAGCCCGCCATCTGCGCGCGGATCTTCTCCTTGTGCTCGGGATCGAGCTTGGCGAGCCACTGCTTGAGCAGCTCGAGCGCGCGTGTTCGCAGACGCTCGCGGTCCGGCACCTCCGCAGGAATCGCCAATCCAAACGCCTGCTGCGCAGCGTTCGCGAGCGCGGCGTACGCCTCCGCGAGCCGGGCTGCTGCAGCGGGATCCGACTCGCGCTCTGGTGCGTGGGCCTCGATCTGTTCGGCCAGCCAGCTGTCGATCTCCATCGTGCGATCCTACCTCGTCAGCTTCCGATACTCATTGATGTGTCGTATCGCCGAGCGCGAATCTCCCGTCTGGTCGAATAATGTCGCCAGATTGTAGTGAGCTTCGGCTAGCTGTGGGTCCAGCTCGAGAGCTCGGTGATAGAGCGCGATCGCGTCCGCCTCCTTCCCCGCATCTTGAGCGATGACTCCGAGGTTGTAGTAGGCGGTGGCATCCGAGGGATCGAGGTCGAGCGCGCTACGAAAGCAGTCGTGCGCAGCCGTGCCATCGCCACTCTCGGCGAACAGCCGGCCGAGGTTGATCCACGCCTCGGTGCAATCGGGGCGCAATCGGAGCGAGCGGCGATACGCGTCGATGGCTGCAACCGGATCTTGTTCCTCGAGCTCGAGCGCGCGGGCGATCCACTGGTCCGCCGTGGCCGGCGTCACAGGCGCGAGCGTTGGCACCTCGGGCGGCCGCGGCAGAGCCAGCAGCTCGCCGGCCGGCGGCGCGGGATCCGGCAGCCGATCGAGTGGTAGCGACAGCTGTCCCGCCGATCCCGAATGGCCGGATACGCCGCGGATCTGAACGTGACCGCCGTGTGCCTCGATCGTGAGCTCGGCGATCGAGGTACCCGCCGGCAGGCTGTTCTGGATCCGGAGCAGCTCGCGGCGGACCCGCGGAAGCGAGATCCCCGCCTCGACCAACGCCTTCACGGTGCGCAGCGCCGACAGATCGCGAAACGACAGCTTCGCGGGCACCGCGCCCGGCGTGCCGATCAAGCCGTCGCGGATGCAGCTACGCACCGCCGATTCGGGCAATCCGATCAGCTGCGCCGCGTGCCGCGCCGAGTAACTCGTCCACACGGCGCCGAGCCTATCACTGTCGAACGCATGCAGTTATTCGAACGCTGAGCTCGAAAGAACCGAACCCGACGAAGTCGTGGTTAGGCGGCGCGAATAACCGCGAGTAGGGTCGGCGACGACTCGGCCTCGAGTCTCGGTGTCGAACATGTTGTTGTCCACGTTCCGACGAATCACGCTGCTGGCGGTTGTTCTGCTGTCCGCCTGCCAGACCATCGACGACGTTCCGGCGCGATGGGGCTACATCCATGGCGCGATCATCCAGCCGAGCTGCACGACGGCCGCGTGTCACTCGGGCCTCACCGCGATCGCAGGTCTGAACCTCGCCGACCCGGAGGCCGCGTTCACCGTGCTCACCGGGCGGATCTGCGGCGAACAACCTCCACCACAAGCTGCGCCGCGAAACTACGTGACACCGGGCAGCGCCGAGTACTCGCAGCTGATCTATCAGCTCCGCGGCGAAACCGCTGACGGTCGCCCGGTCCGGAACGTGATGCCGCCCGACACGCCGCTGCCGGAGCTCGAGATCGAGCTGATCGAGCGCTGGATCGACGCAGGTGCCAGGTGCGACTGATATTGATCGCGATCGCCGTGCTGGCCGCACGCGCGGCCTCGGTCGAGGCGTACCCTCAGTTTCAACTGTCGACGGGCACCGACCGGTGCACGGCATGCCATTTCTCACCGGCGGGCGGTGGTCTGATCAACGACTATGGTCGAGACGAGGCCGGGTCGACGATCAGCCGAGGCGGTGATGGCCGGTTCCTGCACGGAGCCTGGGCGCCTCCCAGCTGGCTACAGCTCGGGCTCGACCTTCGCGGCGCGATGCTGGTCACGTATCGCGACCACGATCGCGAGGTCGCCGCATTTCCGATGCAGACCGATGGCTACATTCGCGCTGGTACCGAGCGCCTCTCGCTGGCGATCACCGCTGGTCTGCGCGGCGGGGCGCGCGATCCACAGCCGCCGCTCGTCGAGCGAGTCGTGTCGCGCGAGCACTACCTCATGTATCAAGGCGACGCTGGCAGCTACGTGCGCGTCGGCCGGTTTTTCCCGGTCTACGGCATCCGCACGCAGGATCGTTCCGATCCGGCGCATCACGGCCAGGTAGCGAAGATCTCCGGGCTGACCGTCGACGTCGTCGCGGACCTCCTTCACGACGACCGAGCCTTCGCGATATCCGAGGTACAAGTCCCATGTCGGATCGGCGGCGACCTCGTTCGCGTAGATGATGCGATAGGTGTCGCCGTGGCCCGGGGCTGGTCCTGTCGCGTCGATCCGGCGGCCAAGCGCGTCCTGGACGCGCAGGATGCGCTCTGCGACATGGCCGACCATCGCTTGCGTGCGAGGTAGCGGCCACAAATCGTGGGAGTGGTGGCCCCCGACGGATCCATAACAGAGGTGATCGGAGATCCACATCGGCTCGAACGCCGACGCGAGCTCGCCGATCCCCCCGCCCGCAGGGTCATGCAACGCCTGCCACGCGCCGACTCCGATCGGCGGAGCCAAGGGAGTCATTCGAGCGCCATGAACGCGGACGATCGTGGAGCGCGCGACACTGCACGAGACGTTCGATTTGTGTTGATCGAGCATTCGAGCTATTCGCCAGAGATGCAGCGCGCGAACAAGCTCCGCGACATCTGGGACTACCTGCCGGCGTTCCGGGCGGTGGCGGAGACCCAACACCTGCCGACGGCCGCCAAGGCGCTCCGGGTGTCCGCGTCGGCGTTGTCACGCTCGATCTCGATCCTCGAGGATCGGCTGGACACACGGTTGTTTGAACGCGGCGGTCGGCGCATGCAGCTGACGCCGGCCGGTACCGCGTTGCTGCTGGCGGTCCGCGGGGCCATGCGCATCGTCGATGAAAGCGTCGGCGCGCTCGATCGCACCGGGCTCAACGGCACGGTCACCATCGGTTACGGCCAGGACGCCGCGTTTCTGTGGAGCTCGGCACTCGCACATCTGCGCCAGCACGCTCCGGCGCTGAGCCCTCGGATCGCTCGCAGACCCAGCGACGTGCGCGCAGCACTCCTGCGCGGCGATGTCGACATCGTGGTCGGAGAGCCGGTCGCCCAGTCCGATGAGCTCCTCGTCGAGGAGATCGCCGCCATGCCGTGGTCGGTCTACGGTGTCAACGCCCGCATCCAGGCGCCCGCGTTCATCGCGGTTGCCGACGATCCGCTACCTGCGGCGTATCGCTCGCGCGTGGTGGCCACCGTGGATGATCTCGGTATCGCCGCGCTCGCGTGTCGTGACGACCTGGTCGCTTGGTTGCCGGACGTCGTCGCAACCAACCATCGACTCGTACGCGTGCCACCGTTCACCCCCGTGAAGCGATCGATCTGGGTGGTCTACCGTGCCCCCGTCGGTAGTCATCCGCGCACCGAAGCTGCGCTCGCGGCACTCCGGTTCGCCGCCTCGCGCAAACCTCGACCCGCGCTGCCACCGGCCTAGCGAGTCACTCCGAACGACGAGCGCGCTGCGCTGATCGTCTCGACGAGCACCGCGTTCGAATCCCTCGAACGCTGCGTTCAGATCTTTGTGTGTGGCTTCGTCGCTACTCCGACGTACATCGCTCTTCCATGCGAAGCCTGATGATCGGATGGCTGTGGCTATTGTGCGCGAGCTGCTCACCGCCGCATCGAACCGCGAGCTCGGACGAGGCGCTCGCCGACGCGATCGTCCACGACGTTGCGCCCGCGTGCCCGACCGCGATCACCGGAACGGTCTACGCTCCGAACGGTACGCTTCCGCTCTACGACGTTCGGGTGTACGTGCCATTGAGTGATCCGGGTCCGCTCACCGAAGGGGTCACGTGCGAGCGGTGCAGTGCCTCGGTACCGGGCGGAGCGCTCGCCACAGCGACCACCGACGCGCGTGGTCGGTTCAGGCTCGAAGGTGTCCCTCCGGACCGCAGCTTTCCGCTGGTCATCGCCACCGGGAAGTGGCGGCGGCAACTGACGATGCCCGCGGTGGCTGCTTGCACGGATACCGAGTTTCCCTCGGGCACGTTCCGGTTGCCGCGCAATCGTTCCGAGGGAGACATCCCGCGGATCGCCGTCGCGCTTGGAAGCTGTGACCCGCTCGCATGCGTCCTCACCAAGCTCGGCATCGATAGCTCGGAGTTCGGCGACAGCTCGAGTGGCCCACAACGCGTGGTGTTCTATGCCACCGACACTCCGCACCCGGGTTCGCCACAGCCAACGCAATCGTTGTGGGGCAACCTCGACGAGCTCAAGAAGTTCGACATGGTCATCAACTCGTGCGAGTGCGGCGAATACAACAGCAACAAGACCTCACCCGACGTCTTGCGCCAGTACGCCGACATCGGCGGCCGCGTGTACGGCTCGCACTATCACTACACGTGGGCGAGAAATCTGATCCCTGCATGGACAGCCACGGCGAGCTGGGAGGGGGGCGCCTACGAGGTCGGCGACCCGGCGTTGGTAGACACCTCGACTGCCGACGGTGAAGCGTTCGCAGAATGGCTGGTCGAGACGGGCGCATCGACGGTGTACGGCGAGGTTCCGTTGGTGATGCGAACGAACGATGTCAGCACGGTCGTTCCACCGACCCAGCGCTGGTTGTACTCGCGGACGGTGGGGACTGGCCCTCAGACCACCGACTTTCTGTCATTTGAAACCCCGGTTGGAGCGGCGTCCGGCGAGCATTGCGGCAAGGTCGTGCACGCTGGGATGCACGTGAGCGCTGGCTATGTCGACTCCAACTTCCCGGTGAGTTGCACCGCCGAGCTCACTCCGAACGAGAAAGCCTTGGTGTTTCTGCTGTTCGACCTGGGTTCGTGTATCGACATCATCCTGTAGCGCGACGGGAACGCCGGGCCTTCGAGCGAGCAGGCGCGGCGTGCTCGGCTAGCCACGTAGCGATCGTTGTCGCGATTTCGTCGAGCACCGCCTGCCGTGTTCGACCGGAGCGGACCAGCACGTCGAACCCGTGGTCCGCTCCGTCGACCACGGCGAGTCGCGCGCGACGGCCGAGCCGGCGAATCACAGGTCGCAGTGTTTCGAGCGGCGCGAGCTCGTCGCGCGTGCCCTGCACGAACAGCATCGGACCCGCCGCGCTCGCCAGATGATCCGCACGCTCGATCGACGGCTTATCGGCCGGATGCAACGGGAAGCCGAGAAACACCAACCCTCGCAGGCCGGCCAGCGGTTGCGCCGCGTGCGCACGCGACGTCATGCGCCCGCCGAACGATTTGCCACCAGCGAACATCGGCAGATCGCCAAACCGCGATCGCGCCGCATCCCAGGTCGCGCGAACCGCAGCCTCCGCGATCGCGGGCGAATCAGGCCGCGCCTTGCCCGCTGCCATGTACGGAAACTCCCAGCGCAGGGTCGCGACGCGCCGAGCTGCGAATGCGCTCGCGATGTCGGCCATGAACCGATGCCGCATCCCCGCGCCCGCCCCGTGCGCCAGCACGAGCAGCGCTCGCGCGTTCGCCGGCCGCTCTAACAGCGCGCAGCGGCCATCTAGCTCGAGCTCGGTCACGGAGCACCGTCACGAAACCACAACCTCCGTTGTCCCGCCAGCGGCGGCGATCCCACTGACCAGGCACGCGGCACCATAGAGCTCCTGCACGGTCTGCGCGGTGCGGTTCCAAATCACCCCGCCTTGCTTCGCCATCCGCACCACGCTGAGCCCGCCGGTATCTGCAAGCTCTTCGGTGCACTTGGCGTCCTTGAGCTCGCGAGCGGGCGTGCAGCGGTTCGGCCGCGCGCCGGTCTGATACGGTGATGGCACATGGTTCTGCGCGCTGTGCTCGTGCTCGGACTCGGGGGGTGTCACGTGACCGTGCAGACCGAGACCACACGGCCGGGCACGACCGAGCGGATCATTCGGCGCGAGTCGCCTACTGCGCGACCGCCGACGATCGAGCTCACCGATGCCGGCCGGCTTCGGTTCATCGAGCCACTGGAGTGTCCCGCGGAGCAGATCATCACCGAGGGCACGACGATCGAGCTCGCGCGGCGGCCCAATCCGGCGACGTTCGTCGTGGGTGTGCTTGCGGTCGCGGCTGGCGGGCTACTCGCGGTGCGTGGTGCCGTCGACGACGAGCCCGGATCGAGCCCATATACGTGGGGCGGGCTCGGCGCGATTGCGATCGGCTTGCCGTTCTCGATCGGACCGTGGATCGGCAACACGGTCGAGCTCTGGGATGGCCCGCCCCCGGCGCCGATCCAGCGACCGCTGCCCCCAGAACGCTGTGGCGAGCGCACACTGCCCGCCGGCGCAGCGACCCTCACGATGCGCGACGTCGAGGTCCGCGGCACGATCGCCCCCGACGGCACGTTCAGTGTCTCGCCCTACGAGCTGGTCGATGCGTACGAGCCGAAACACATTCCGACGCTCAACATCTCTGCGCTGGTCGATGGAGATCCTCGGCCGATCTCCACCGTGATCGAATCGGCGGCGCTATCGAGCCACGCACCCGCGTTCCTCGCCGCGGCCGAGCTCGACACCAACATCGAGCCGATGCGCGTCGTGCCGGGAGTGGTAGCGGGCACGTTGCGGGTCAGTCTGACCACCACCTCT
The DNA here is from genome assembly GCA_050187075.1 of Kofleriaceae bacterium. Classification (GTDB taxonomy): domain Bacteria; phylum Myxococcota_A; class Polyangia; order Haliangiales; family Haliangiaceae; genus JABFXX01. The sequence goes on from JBFWXW010000001.1 coordinate 168,298, forward strand.
GCCGGTCCCGCCGTACGTGTGGTGCTACCGATCACCAACCAAGGCCCAGGCCCCGTGTCCGCGTTGCGCGGCATGCTGTCGTCGAGCGTGCCCGCGATCGACGGTCGCATTCTGTATGTCGGGTACCTGGCCAAGAACGCACGCGTGGTACGCGAGCTGCTGATCCCGGTGTCGGCGCCGGCCGCTGACTCGGTTCGTGGCGGGACCCTCGATCTCGCGATCGAGCTACGCGATGCCCACGGCACTGCACCCACGACCCCCGTGCGGTTCCGAGGAACCGTCCTCGGCGATGCACCGCGATAGCGCTACTTGGAGTGGCTGACCACGACCGACGTGGTGATCCCACCACGCACCCAGAACTTGCCGGTCACGATGATCGAGCGGGGCGAGATCGCGGCGACCAAGTCGTCACAGATCTGGTTGGTGACCGCCTCATGAAACGCGCCCTCGTTGCGGTAGCTCCACAAATAGAGCTTGAGGCTCTTCAGCTCCACGCAGCGCGCATCGGGCACGTAGTCAATCAAGATCGTGGCAAAGTCCGGCTGGCCGGTGAGTGGGCACAAACACGTAAATTCCGGGCACTCGAACACGATGTGATAGTCGCGGCCCGTCCTGGGATTGGCGAACGTGTCCAACTGTTTGCTCGGGGTTACCGGCCTTGGCTCGCGCTCCGACATCAACCGTGATCGCATAGCACAAACGCTTCACGGGCTGGCGCCGCTAGGATGCTTGCCCTACAATGGTCTTGCGACTCACGTCGCCGAGAACGCAACGCGATGACCATGTGGACACCGCGCACTGTGGGCTTCGAAACGGGCCGCTGTGCCCATTACGAAGGCCCAACCCCGGGAGCCGCTGCAATTCTGCTGGCGGGCCGCGAGAGTTGGGCTCTGGCTATGCCAGGGGAGGAAAGAACAACATGAAATATCAGTGTAGAAGCTCGAAGGAGGGGCGTTCCTAGCCTCCCGGCACTGGCTGCCTGCGTGACAAGAAAACACGCACGCGGGCGGCAAGACGCTCGTGCTCGTCGAAACCCGTTTCATGGGACGGGGGGCGAGTTCGGGGAATGTGACTGAGCAAACGGGCCCGACTTCACCGTCGGGCCCGTTCCTTTTGGAGGGTCAGACGCCACCTGGAACTTGTGTAGCGCGCTCACAAGTTGGCCGGGGCGGTCCTGACCCCCCTCCGAAAATGCGAACGCCGCCAACCGCAACCGGCGGGCGACGTTCACAGGCCTGCGAGGGGACCACGACACGTGACGACAAATACGGCCTCGGGCGGTAACGTCCCGCGCGCCACGCTGCTGATCAGAACGTGAAGATCTGGTCGGGCCGCTTCTCGGCGGGCTTGGGCGCCGAGGTCTCCTGCTTGGGCTTGATGATCGGCGGCGGGGGATCGACCGCAAATCGAGCCGCGGCCGAGGTCATCGGGACCGCCGGCTTCACGACGGGAGTGGCGGTCTCCATCATCGGCTTGGCGATGGGGGCCGGCGTTGAGCTGGGACGTCCAAGGCCGGAGCCGAACGTCGCAGGCAGCGTCGGCCGCGGCTGCGTCGGCACCGAGCTCGTGCCCTCGCCCAAGAAGTCGTTCACGCGAGTCTCGACGAGCTGGCTCATCGAGATGTTGTTGGCTTCGCAGAACGTCTTCAGCCGCTCGTAGGTCGTGCGGCTCACACTGATGCTGCGTCGAGTCTGCTTCTTGGCCATGATCCTTCCTTACGCTACGGGTAGAGCACCGTCAAGGCTAACCTACTAGCCATGGGCTCCCTGCCGGACGCCTTCCTAGTACCATCGGCGTCTGACAACGCGAGCATCGTGTCGCCACCTGAGGACAACGAAGCGCGCGAGATCACACGACGATCGAGAAAGATCGACACACGACGGACGCCGGTCCGTGACGCGGTGATCGTCCGAGACGTCAGCGCTGGCGCGCGAGCCAATCCACCGGGCGCAGGTGCGAGAGCAGCTCGGCCTCGCGCGAACCCGCCGGTGGTTTGACGTCATAGTCCCAACGCACCAGCGGCGGCAGAGACATCAAGATCGACTCGACGCGGCCGTTGGTCTTGAGCCCGAACAACGTCCCGCGGTCGTAGATCAAGTTGAACTCGACGTAGCGCCCGCGGCGCTGCAGCTGCCATTCGCGCTCGCGCTCGCCAAATGACTCGTTCCGGCGACGTTCGACGATCGGCAAGTAGGCCTGCGTGAACGATTGGCCGAGCTCCCGAACGAACGTAAACATCGGATCCGGAGGGTGAGGCTCGCCCTTGGCTCCGAGGTAGTCGAAGAATAGTCCGCCCACACCGCGGGTCTCGTTACGATGCGGAAGAAAGAAGTACTCGTCACACCAGGCCTTGAATCGGTCGTAGTCGCCGATCGGGTGGTGCCGGTCACAGACGGCGGCGAGCGTCTGGTGAAAATGCACCGCATCTTCACGAAACAGGTAGTACGGCGTGAGGTCCGCGCCACCGCCGAACCACAGCGTGTCGCCCTTCGTCAAGCACCGAAAGTTGGCGTGGGTGGTGGGAATCATCGGCGAGCGCGGATGAAGTACCAGCGAGATTCCACTGGCCCGAAATGCGCGGCCATGTCCCGGCATGTGATCGGCCAGCTCGGCCGGCAGCTCGCCCTCGACGTTGGACCAGTTCACCCCCGCCTTCTCGAACACTGCGCCATTGGCCAGCACGCGCGTGACGCCGCCACCGCCGCCAGGGCGCTGCCACGTGTCGGTCGAAAACTGTTCAGCCGTGTCCGCAGCAGCGAGGGCGTTGCAGATGTCGGTTTGCAGGTCCCGGAAGAACTTCGCCGCGCGATCGAACAGGTCAGACACGCTCGCAATGCTACCATCGACGGACTCCTAGACTGATGTGGGCCGCACTTCGACTCGTCCGCGCCACGCGCGTGTTCGCCGTCATCTTCCTCAGCTATATGTGGCAGGTGTCGTGGGCGCGGCTATGGCCGTCGCGCTTCAACACGCGCGAGCGCTGGAAGAAGGCCAACCGGCGCAATGCGCGGCGGATGTACAAGGGGTTTGTCCGGCTACGCGGCGTGTACATCAAGCTCGGCCAGATCCTGTCGGTGATGGGAACGTTCTTGCCGCGCGAGTACACCGAGGAGCTCGAGGGCCTGCAGGACGACGTGCCGCCGCAGTCCTACAAGCGGATCAAGAAGACGTTCGTGCGATCGTTCGGCAAGTCGCCGCACGAGGTGTTCGCGGAGTTCGAGCGTGAGCCGATCGCAGCCGCGTCGCTCGGCCAGGTTCACGAGGCGCGCAACGCACAAGGTGAGCGCCTGGCGGTGAAGATCTTGTATCCGCGCGTGGCGACGATCATCCGCGTCGATCTCCGCGTGCTGCAGTGGGCGCTCAACATCTACAAGAACTTCGTCCCGATCCAGCAGATCTCGCGCGTCCACGAGCAGCTCGCGGACATGTTGTCGCGCGAGACCGATCTGGCGAACGAAGCGCGGATGATCGAGCGAATGTCGGCGAACTTCCAGAATGACCCCGACGTGCTGTTCCCTCGCGTCTACCCCGAATGGTCGAGCAGCACGGTGATGACGATGACGTTCATGGATGGCGTCAAGATCACCCGCAAGGACGCGCTACGCACGCTGTCGCTCGATCCGACCGATGTCGCGACCAAGCTGATCAAGGTGTTCTACAAGCAGCTGTTCATCGACCGATTCTTCCACGCCGATCCGCACCCCGGGAACTTCTTCGTCCAGCGCGGCCCCGACGGCCAGGTCCGGATCGTCGTCCTCGATCTCGGATCGGCGACCGAGCTCAAGGACAACCTCGCCGACGGCATGTTCGACATCCTTTCGGGGTTGATGACCCGCAAGGACGATCTGGTCGTGCAAGGCATCAACACGATGGGGTTCGTGGCGCCCAACGGCGACCGCAAGCTGCTCGAGCGCACCACCCGCAAGTACTTCGAGAAGCTGCTCAACCTCAACATCACCGACTTCGGCAAGATCGACCCGTCGGTCGCGCAGCAGCTCGCGGATCCCGACATGAAGCGCGAGGAGCTGCGCCAGCTGATGAGCTCGATCGCGTACCCCGAGGGCTGGTTTTACGTCGAGCGCGCCGCGGTGATCATGTTCGGGCTGTCGGCGACCCTCGCGCCGAAGCTCAACGGGATCCACATCGGATTTCCGTACATCACGCAGTTCATGATGGACCGCAACGCCAAGCGGCTCGCCGACGCGGCCAAGATCGCACGCACCGAGGCGTCGTCGCCGCGGATCCCGATCCAGCCGCCGCCGAGCGAATCGAAAACCGAGTCCAAGCCCGAGGGCAAGGCCGAGGGCAAGTCCGACGAAGCGCTGCTGAACTAGCGGCAATGCTCGCTTGGCAGCGTCGGGCGCGATCGAGCCGTTTGGAGCAGACTGGTTTGCATGCCTCTCACCACAGCTTGTAGGTGGCTAGCAGCCCGTACTGCCAGCCGATCCGGTCGTCGCGGAACACGTGCTCGTAGCGAACGTGCGGCTCGATCGCGAGCTGCTCGCGCCACAGCTTCACGCCGATCCCGACCTGCGCGTGGAGCGTCGCGAGCCAATCGCCGCGGTCATCTGGACCGTTGCTGCCGTCGATCGGCGCTGCGACATCGTACGCGATCGATCGGCGCCGCATCCCCATGCCGATCGACCACACCGGTACCACCACCACCTTCGCATAACGCGCGACCTCGTAGGCAAGCCCGGCCTCGACCGCAACTGCCAGATCTCGCTCGGTGATCCGCAGGCTCTGCGGCATCTCGGCTTGTTGAAGGCCCACGTAGCCGATCCGGGCGCCGGGCCGAAGCGTCATGCGATCGCGGAACGGAATCCCGAGCTGACCGACGAGCTCGGGTACGAATTGAAGCCGCGCGTCGGTGGCGTAGTCCGCTCGGCGTTCCCAGCCCAGTGCAAGCCCGAGTGCGCCGGTCATGGGCTCGGCGCCCACCGTGCTGGCACCGGCGACGAAGGCTGCGACCGCCGCGATCGCGCGTGGCAACGACGCGGTCACGGACATGCGGTGCGCGCCTCCACCGGAAACCCGAGCTCGCCAAAGCTCGCGATCAGCTGCTCGCACACCGGCGCTCGGGTCACCGGATCCAGCCCTGCGAGCCACGCTTCGAGCACGCTGCCGATCACGCGGCCATCATGGCTGGCCGCGAGGCCGGTGGGCGAGCTGCACTCGGTGACCGGCGAGCCAGGGGCCGGCAGGTGGTTCGGATCGATGCGGCTGCGCGCGCCCGCGAGCGCGCCGAGCACCGCGCGCGACAAGCCGCCTCGATCGTCAGCCGACGTGGAATCGATCGCGAGCCCAGGCATCGCCTGAAACAGCGACCGCGCAACCAGCGTGCCGATGCAATACGCACCGCTCGAACAGCCTGCGCCGTTCGCGAGCTCGTCGAACGTGAACGTCGAATGAAGGTCGCGATCGCCGGGTGGAAACCCGGTGTCGAACAGCGGACTGGTTCCGCCGGTCGCGGCGAAACTGACGAAGTCTGCGATGCCCTCGTCAAACCCGATCACCCCGAATTCGAGCTCGAGCCGTCCTGGAAACAGTGGCTCGGCATGCCCTGCGGTGCGATCACACGCGACCGGTACTCCGTCGAAGAAGCTCCGTTCGAACAGAAAATGCCCGAGCTCGTGAGCCAACACGCGCGGATCGGTCGCGAGGGGAACGCGTTCATCGCTGGAGCGTCTGGACAGCACCCACCTCCGCTGCCCGACGTAGAACGCGTTGGACCCGGAGATTCCTTCGCCTTCGGGCTCGAAGTGGACCGTGAGCTTGTCGCCATCGGTCACGAGCTCGTCGATCGTCGTGCCGGCGACCCGCGGAAGCTGCTCGAACAGCCGCTCGAACTGGTAATACGCCGACATCATCACCAGGCTCGGATAATCGAGTGGCACGATGACGCCATCCTCCACGCTGTAACGCAGCTCGGGCGCATCACCCCCGACGAGCGTGACCTGACCTGCTTGCTCGATCAGCTCCCCGCCGCGCAGCATTCGCACGTACGGTCCGTCGAGGGCGTCGAGCTCGGTGACCGTCGTGAGCTCGCGAGCTGCCAGCTCGAACTGCCCCGCGCCGGTCGCGGGATCGATCGCAACGAGATCGACGACGAACACCCGGAACGGCGGCCCGGGCGCCTCCGGGCTCGCGCACCCACACGCAGCTAGCGCTGCCACGGCGAGCGTCGCCACAGATCCTGGGCCTCCCACGAGACCCGCACGATCTCACGCGCGAGCCGGCGCGGGCAACCGCTGGGCTACTTCGATGCTTCGTTGCGGCGGCTGCGCGCGAGCTTGCCGCGGCCGAGCTTGCCGAGCTGCTTGAGCAGCGGCAGGCTGAGCGACGGAAACGGACGCAGCAGGTGGATGATCGCGGCCCGGTAGGTGGGCAGCGTACGCACCAGCTTGGGTTCCTGAACAAGCTCGATTGCCGCATCGGCAACCTCGTCGTGCGACAGCATCGAGATGTTGGCGAACAACAGCCCCGCGGACTTGTCGTGCTCGACCGCCTTCGTCATCTCGCTCTCCATCGCATCCGGACACAGCGCGCTGACCGAGATCGGCTTCTTCGCGCGCATCAGCTCGCCGGCGAGCGACAGCGAATAACCGAGCACGCCGTGCTTGGTCGCGCCGTAGACGGCGAGCCCGGGTGTCGGGGACAGCGCCGAGATCGACGCGATGTTGATGATCGATCCTTCGGTCATCACCTCGAGTGCCGCATTGCAGCCCCAGATCACGCCCAGGAGGTTCACCTCGACCATGCGGCGCGATACCGCGTCTTGCATGTCCCAGGCTTCGCCCGCGTCGAGCACGCCGGCGTTGTTGACCCAGACGGTCACCTTCCCGCGCTCGGCTGCCGCTCGTGCGATCGCACGATGGCTATCCGGATCCCGGACATCCTGTTTGAACGCGGTGCCATCGATCAGCGCTGCGGTGACCTGTGCGGCCCCCTCATCGATGTCGGTGACGACGACGTGATGACCTTTACGCGCGAGCCGTTCGGCGATCTTTCGCCCGAGCCCACGACCTGCTCCAGTGACAACAGCGACTGTAGACACGACTGCCGCGAACCGTATCGCAGCTGAACGCCGTCGCCAAGGTGGGATCGGCCGGGGACCTATTCGGATCCAATCCCGAAGACGGAAACGGAGGATCGAATCGAGAACGGTTGTACCTACCTGAGCGCGGGGTCGTACATTGAGCCGGGGTCACAGGGTCATGCCACCACGCGGCGACCGCGATGAGCTAGCGTGACCGCGTGAGCTTTGACGTCGTCGTCGCCGCGGATCTCGACTGGGGGATTGGGAAAACCAACGGGTTGCCGTGGCCCAAGCTCAAAGGTGACCTCGCTCACTTCAAGCAGGTCACCTGCGAGGCGCCCGAGGGAAAGCGCAACGCGATCATCATGGGTCGCAAGACCTGGCAGAGCGCGGAGGTAGCGGGGCGGGCACTGCCCCGGCGGCTGAACATCGTGATTTCGCGTAGCCCGCTCAGCGTGCCCGAAGGAGTCCTCGCCGCCCGGTCACTCGACGAAGCGCTCGGTCTCACCGGTGAAGCTGCCGCGAGCTTCGTGGTTGGCGGCGCACAGATCTTCACGGAGGCGTTCGAGCATCCCGCGCTGCGTTGGGTTTATCTGACACGCGTGCAAGGCCGGTTCGGCTGCGACGTCGCGATCCCCGATCTCGACGCTCGTGGCTTCGTGCCCGACGACTGGGCCGGCGCCCGCGACGGCGAGGACAACGGCATTCGCTATCGGATCGAGCGGCTGCGACGGGCGAGTTGATGCTTGCCCGTGCATTTGGACGCGGTGTTCCGGTGCGGGTCTGAGCTCCAGCGGTCGAAGCAATTCGCCGATATTTTTCTCGTGCCAGCCGATCTAAACAGCCACCGGGAACTTGATGAACGCGTGGTGCTGATAGCCCTCGAGGCTGATGTCCTCGAACGTCATCTCGAGCGTCGGCTTGTTCGCGAGCACGAGCCGCGGCAGCGGATGCGGTTCGCGTGACAGCTGGATCTTCACACCCTCGACGTGATTGAGATAGATGTGTGCATCGCCGAGGGTGTGCACGAAGTACCGGGGCGTGAGCCCGCACTCCTGCGCGATCATCGACATCAGCACCGCATAGCTCGCGATGTTGAACGGGACGCCGAGCGCCAGGTCAGCGGAGCGCTGGTACAGCTGGCAATCCAGCCAGCGCGGCGGCCCGGACGCACCGTCGGTCTGGACATAGAACTGGAACAGCGCATGGCACGGCGGCAGCTTCATCTTCGGCAGATCGGCGACGTTCCACGCGCTGACGATGATCCGCCGCGACATCGGATCGCGCTTGATCGTCTGGATCGCGTCGGCGATCTGATCGATCGGTTCTCCGCCCGCTCCGGTCCAGCTTCGCCACTGGTACCCATAGATCGGCCCGAGCTCGCCGTCGGGATCGGCCCACGCGTCCCAGATCGGCGTGTGCTGCGTCAGGTCGTCGTGGATGTTCGTGGATCCGCGCAAGAACCACAGCAGCTCGCGAACCACCGCCGGAAACAGCACCTTCTTGGTCGTAACCAGCGGAAACCCATCGCGCAGATCGTACCGGGTCTGGGTGCCAAACATCGAGATCGTCCCGGTGCCTGTTCGATCGGTACGGCGCTCGCCGTGCTCGAGCACGCTGCGCAGGAGATCCAGGTACGGCCGCATGCTCTGTCATATAGCACCACCGTATGATGTCGGCGGTGGCGCCTCGGCGAACGACCCTGTCCCAGTTGCTCGAGCACTACGATGCAGTGTTGCTCGACGCCTATGGCGTGCTGGTCGATGCGCGCGGTGCGTTGCCCGCGACGGCGGCGCTGTTCGCAGAGCTGGCGCGCCGCGGCAAGCCCTATCAGATCGTCACCAACGACGCGTCACGGTCGCCGACCACCTATGCTCGCCGGTTCGCGGGGTACGGGATCGCGATCCCGGGCGAGCGCATCACGACCTCGGGGAGCCTGCTGCCGGGCTACTTTCGCGCGAATGGTCTCGAGGGCGCGCGGACCTGCGTGCTCGGCACCGACGACTCGATCGCGTACGTCGTCGCCGGCGGCGGTGTCATCATGCCGCTCGCGGCGGGCATGGAGATCGATGCGCTCGCGGTGTGCGATGACGCCGGCACGCCATTCCTCGACGGGATCGAGCTCGCGCTGTCGGCGGTGGTGCGCGCGGTCGAGGCGGGGCGGCGACCCGCGCTGATCGCGCCCAACCCCGACCTCGTGTACCCCAAGGGCGGCGGCGAGCTCGGTGTCACGGCGGGCGCGATGGCGCTGGTCATCGAAGCAGCGATCGCGCGCAGGTTCCCCGGCCACGATCTCGTGTTCGCCCGGCTCGGCAAGCCGGCGCCCGATCTGTTCGTCGAGGCCAAGCGGCGGCTCGGCCTGGAGCGCGTGGTGATGATCGGAGACCAGCTCGAGACCGACATCGCCGGCGCGATCGCCGCTGGTGTCGATTCGGCGCTGCTCGAGTCCGGGATCTCGCGATGGGAGCCACGCGCCACCATCACGCCCACCTACTTGCTCGACTCGTTGGCGGTGCACCCGTGATCCAGCGATTCTGTTTCGTCAAGCTCGTCGACGACGAGGTCGCAACGCGTACCGAGCTCGCACAGATGATGCGCGCGCGCCTGATCTCGGCAGGCGCCGACGTCGTCGTCGGATTGCCCGCGGACGACAGCGCCGCCCGCTGGGACATCTCGATCGTGATCACGACGAGCTCGCTCGATCACTGGAACGCGCTCGCGCAGAGCGCGGCGATGATCGGGGCGTTCGACGAGCTCGCGAGCCGAGCCGCCGTGGTCAAGGCGTGGACGTTCGAAGTCTGTTGATCCACGCCGCGAGCTCTCCCGGCAACGGCGACTCGAACCGCATCGCAGCGCCGGTCGAGGGATGAGCGAAGCCGAGCACGGCCGCGTGCAGCGCTAACCGAGGTGCGCGCGGCACCAACGTTCGACTCGTCTCGCCGCCGTGTTGATGATCGCCCGCGACCGGATGGCCCTGCCCTGCCAGGTGGATCCGGATCTGATGGGTGCGTCCGGTCTCCAGCCGCGCGGAGACCAGCGTTGCGCCAGCGAGCGGCTCGAGCACGCCGACGTGGGTCACCGCGCGCTTGCCGTCGATCGGCCGATCGATCGTCTGTGCGGCGATCGCACCCACCGCGACCGCCCGGTATTCGCGCTCGACATCGTGGACCTTGAACGCATCACCCAGCCGCTTGTTCGCCTCGCGCGTGCGCGCGAACACCAGCAATCCACTCGTCGGCAGATCGAGCCGGTGCACCAGGTAGACCTCGCCATACGTGGTCTTGAGTTGATCGAGGAGATCGCCGCGATCGCTCTCGGGGGTCGGCGCGGTGACCAACCCGGCCGGCTTGTCGGCTACGATGACGTGATCGTCGGTGAACACGATCGCGGGGGCCGGCGGTGACGCGCGCTCGAGCGCGCCGCCCACGTTGACCTCGATGGATTGGCCCGCGCGCACCGGGCGACTGGCAACCTTCACGCGGACGCGATCGACAAACACGCCACCGACGTCGATCACCGCGCGCGCCTTGCGCCGCGATAAGCCGGCAACGTGCTTCGGGATGACCTGATCGAGCCGGAGGCCGAGATCATCCGCGGAGCAGGTGAACGTGAACTTCATCGCTCACCGCGGACAGCGGACCGAGCCGTCTACCACTCGCCGTCGTCGTCGATGTCGCGCCGGCGCCCGCGCTTACCGCGATCGTCATCGGCACCACGATCGCGCTCGCGCTCGCGTTCGCTCTTGGTCTTGCGACGTCCGTCGCCACCCGGAGGACCGCCAAATCCACCACCACCAGGTGGGCGGCCACCGAACCCGCCGCCGGGAGGACGGCCACCACCACCGCCATAGCCGCCACCGCTGGGGCCACCACCGCCGCCATAGCCACCACCGCCGCCGGGTCCACCGGGACGTGGGCCAAACGAGCGCGGACCGCGAGACTCGCGTTCGCGCGCCTCGTTGATCCTCAGCATCCGGCCGTCGAGCTCTTGTCCGTCGAGCTCCTGCAGCGCGGCTTGTGCGGCCTCCGCCGTCGACATCTCGACGAATGCAAAACCACGCGAGCGCCCGGTTTCACGATCCATGATGATCGACACGCTGGTGACCTCACGACCGTTTGCGGAGAATGCTTGCCGTAACGTGTCCTCGGTCGTGTTGTAGTTCAGATTGCCCACGTAGAGCTTCGTGCCCACTGCCGGTCTCCTAAGACGATTCGACGAACTTCGACGGGTTGATCAACGAGAGCGACAAGTGGCTATTGCGACACTCCACGCTCTTGCGGACGAGCCTATCACATGGCCTGGGGGGCGGATCGCGCGCATCAACGTGCTCGGGGCGGGCGCATGCATCCCGAGGTGTGGTGAACGCGACTAGCTCGTGGATAGCGAATCCAGGCTAGAGTCGCACCCGTGGTGAGGCGCCTCGCAGGTAGGGCAGCGATCGTAGGGGGTGTTGCGTGCGCGGCCGCCGCGGTGATCACGCCTACGTTGGTCGGATACGCCGCGGACCACCTCGACTCTCCCACCCTCGCCGCCACGCCGCTGGCAGACATTTCGGATGTATTCGCATGGATGACGGACGCGTCCCATCTGGCGCTCGTGATGACGGTTTCTCCGAACGATGGCGGCACGATGGGCTTTGGGCCGGGACTTCAGTACGTGTTTCACGTCGCCGGCAGCCCCAGCTACGTCGCCGGCCAGGCCGGCACCGAGACCCGGGTGATCTGCATGTTCGCGTCGCCGAGCGAGGTGACCTGCTGGGTGGATGGACCGAGTGGACTGGTCGGGTCGGTCACGGGAGACCCGCAGGGACCGGAGGGCATCACCGGGCTCGGTGGAAAATTCCGCGTGTTCGCGGGGCGGCGTTCGGACCCGTCGTTCGGCAACCTCGCGGGGCTGCGTGCCGGTGTTCAGATGGTGAAGGGGGTTTCGCAGGATGTGGCGGGCTGCCCCACCGACGAGTCATTGAGCGACACGATGTTTGCCTCCGTGGGAACGGCGCCCGCCACCGCGCAGCCGCTGTGCCCCGCGGGGTCGGTGGACTGTTTTGCGGATTCGAACGTGCTTGCGCTCGCGATCGAGCTCGACGCATCGTTGATCACGACCGTCTCGGAGCCGATCGCGGCGGTTTGGGCCTCCACCCACGCCAAGCCATGATGCGTCTCGTACTCGTCGTCCTTTGCGCGCTCCCGGCTGCGTGCACCAAGCCCATCGATCACGGCGATCGGTCCGACGCCGACACGCACGACGCGTACGACCCCGATCCGCTCGTGCTCGGCCCCCAACTCGATCGCATGGGACGACCGTACGTGAGCAACCTGTTGATTGCTCCGGTCGATGATCCGGGTGCTCGAGCGGGCAAACGGGATGCGTACAATCGCGCGACCGATCCAGGCGGTTGGGCGACCACCGTGATCGACGCGGCAGCAGATCCACAACGAACGATCGTCGCCGAGCTCGCCGCGAGTATTGCGTTGTACGACGCGTTCACGGTGATCGGGCCCAACGTCTGCGGTTCGGGGTTGTTCTACCAGAGCCCTCCGTCGCCGACGTCCTACGTCGCTGCGGCGACGTTGTTCGCAGACGATCGCCTTGTCGTCGACACAACCAAGCTGACTTGTGAGGACTACCTCGCGGTCGAGCTCGGGCCCGCATACGCGACCTCCGGATGTGGTGGGAGGACGCCCGTGGTCGACGTGTTCGATACGACATTCACCGTGCTCGTGATGGGCAAACATGCCGTTGCGGGGTTCGGCGATCAGGTCGCCGCACACGCCGACGTGAGTGCGACCGTGTTTCCGTTCCTTGGCGCACCGCACTGATGGGCCGCCCGCGCGACGCGATCAGCGCGTCGTGTTCGATACGTGGAGTGCGCGCTGATCAGCGCCGCGATCCGGGATCCACGGCGCCGTCTTGCCGTATTCTGCAGCGCGATCGATGGCTCTTCCGTACCCGCATCGAGCGACCTTCCTTGCCAGCACGCTGGTGGTGCCGGTCGAGCTGGTGGCGGCGAAACCGTACCTCGCGCGCCTGCTGTCGCTGATCCTGTTCGATCACTGCATCGGCCACCAGATCGTGACGCTCGGCGATCACGACGATGAGCGCCTGACCGATGAAGACGGCCGGTTGCTCGACGCGCAGCACCCGATGATCGAGGACAGCATCGACTGGTTCTTCCGGGTTTCCCGGCGCCACGAGGTGCTCTGGTTCGAGCTATCGTTCGACCCGGCGCGCCCTGCCCCTGCGGCGTTGCGCTCGCGTCGGCCGGAGCGGCCGGTGGAGACCTGGAGCTCGTCGACGGGCGCGATGCTGTCGCATCAAATGGAGCAGTGCCTGGCGAACTGGCTGGCGTCGCGCCGGCTGTCGCAGATCGGGCCGTTGCCCGAGTTCGCCACCGAAGATCTGCGGCTCGCCGCGCAGCAGCTGTCACGCGCAGACGCTCAGCTGTCACAAGGCGTTGGATTTTCCAGCTTGCCGCCAGCGCTCGCCAAGCCGCCGGCACGGCTAGGCGTCGCGTATCTGCGGGTGCTCGCGGAGCTGTGCCGCGACGACGCGCGGGCGATCGATCCCGCGATCCTCGCGCTCGATCCATCGCACCCGGTGGCGCGGCGCAACCGCTACGTCGCCGGCGTGCTGAACGGAACCGTCGATCGTCGCACCGTGCTTCCGCTGGTCGAAGAAGCGCCGATGTACGCCAAGCCGCATCTGTCGATCTGGGGCGATTCGTTCGCCAATGATCGACCGTACGAGAACATGGGCGTTCGGCACCAGGGCATCGCGACGAGCCTGATGCCCGCAAACCCGTACGCCTGCCACAACTACTCGCTGCAGCTCGCCGAGGTCGGCCGGCGCGAAGAGAGCTTCCGCTGGGCCGATCGCGCGACGGTGGTGGCGCCGCAGTTTGCGACCGCCCATCTCGACTGCATCCGGCGGCTGCGCCAGGTCCAGCGTCCGGGTCAGGCATTCGCCGAGGCCCAATACCGCTGCCGCGAGGTCCTCGATCGCGCGCAAGCGACCAGGCAGACCGGTACCGACTGGCAGGCACCGCACCACGCGGCGCTGCTGCTCGCGTTCGCGCATCTCGACATCGGCCGGCTGCCCGAAGCGATCACCCTCGCCGATGAAGCGATGGCGCAATTGCCGGACGATCCGGCCAAGCGCGAAGCGTTCGCATGGGCGGCCAAGCGGATCCACCACTGGAAGACGGACGCCGCGCTGTTCTCGCGCGCATATGCCTGGGAAGGCCACTACCGCGGTGATCCCGGGCGGGTGATCACCGGGCTGATGCGAGGCCGGATCACCGACGAGGATGATGCCGGCATGCTGATCGACGCGCTGGTCGCGATCGGCAGGCCGGACCAGGCCGAGGTCGCGTACTGGCATTGCGCCGGTCTCGATGGTCAGGGCGTGCTCGGTGATGGCAAGGCTCGGCTCGCAGCCGCGAAAGCGCTGATCCTGCGAGGCGATCTCGACGAGGCGCTGGATCAGATCCAGATCGTCCAGCTCCGCCGCAGCCAGGGACGTCACGAAGCCGATATCAACCGGACCTGGCGGCTCGCGGCGACCCGCGACGCACGCGAGTGGAACCTGGTGCTCCAGCAGCGGATCGACCGTGGTGCGCTCCGGCTGGCGCAGCGCGCCGCGCGCGATCTGGCCGACTTCGTTCCCGGTGTCGACGCTGCGCTGATCAACCGTGCCGTCGGCGACCGCGGGACGATCGCGATCGACCCGGCATGGATCACCGAGCTGACCGCCGCGCTGGCGGCCGCGGGCCCATCAGCGGCCGCGATCGTGAAGCGGCTCGAGCGTCCCGTGCACAACACGCTCACCGTCGCCGACCAGCTCGCGCAGGAGTGGTGGACCGTGCTCGCGCCGTCGAACAAGGACGGTGACGCTCATGCAGCCGGTGCGCTGCTCGCGCTCGGCATCGCGACGGCGCGCTACTTCGAAGCGATCGCGGGGCCCCCGACCCCGATCGCCGGCGCGTACCGGCATATCGCCACCGAAGCGCTGCAGCTCGTCCGCCGGTCGCGTTACCAGCTGGAGCCCGAGGCGATTCAAGGCTTGCTGCGGCTCGTCGACCGGCTGAACAACGCGCCCGAGTGGTTGCTCGACATCTGGCTCCTGAGGATCGAGCGTGCGCTCGATCTCGAGGCCGAGCATGGTTCGTACCTCGAGACCATGGTGGCCGAGCTGCCGACGGTGCGCCGGTTGCTTCGCGGCGACGAACGGATCGGGTGGGAGCTGCGGCTGGCACACGATCTGTGCGCCGATCCGTCCCAGTACGAGCCCGCCGCGATGTTGTTCGCGCGTTGCGTCCGCGCCGTCGAGGGCGGCAGCGTGCCGCTCGCATGGTCATCGGCGGCGTCGGCGGCGAAGGCCTCGATCGAAGCGCAGCTCGACGTTCACTGGCTCGCCGCGCTGGCCAATCCGACCGGCGTTCCGGCGCCATGGCTCCGGCTCGCGCGCGCGTTGCTTGCGGCGGGCCGGCTCGCCGATGGGTTCGCGGCCGCGTGTCGCGGCATCTCGATGACCCCGCTCGCCGAGCGCGCGGGCGCCCTGGACAAGCTGATGCCGCGGTGGTCGGCGTCGAGCTTGTCGACGCCATATGCGGGCGACGAGGCGTACGACGCCGGGATGGCCGCAGCCGCCGAGGGCCGGTTCGATGTGGCAGTGCAACATCTGCGGTGGGCGGCGGCGGTCGATCCCGAGGACACGTTGCGCACGTCGAATCTGGCGATGGCGCTCGCCAGGCTCGGGCACGGGCTCGAGGCGATCCGCGTGTTGTCGCGCCACGAGCGGGCCGACGCTCCCAAGATCGTCGGGCGGGCGCTGTTCGATGCCGGACACAACGATGACGCCTTGCTGATGCTGCGCTACGCGTCTCGCCGGTTCCGCACGGCGGACGACTGGGCCTTGCTGGCACACGCCGCCCATCGCGCCGAAAATGACTCGGTGGCAGTCTCCGCGGGACGCCGCGCGTTTGCACTCGGCTGCCAGGAGGTGAACCTGCTGATCAGCCTCGCCACGGGGCTGTACCGGATGGGTGAGTTCATCGAGTGCGAGCGGCTCGCGCATCAGCTGATCGCCGAAGGCGCGAGCCGTGAGGCCAAGCTGGTCGGGCTGCACGCGATGGCACGAGCACTCGCCGGGCAGGGCCGGCATGTCGATGCGCATCGCTACGCCAAGGCCGCCAGCGAGCTGGCCCCCAACGGCATGCTGGCACAGGAGCTCGTCGACACGATGGAGCAGATCGTCGCGCAGGCGGCACCGCCCACGCGGCCGAGCATCGAGATGTCGATGGAGCGCCAGGCGTTCTCCGACTACGAAGCCGGCAAGTTCGACACGCTGGTGTCTGCGATCACCAGCCCATCGTGGAGCATCGCGCGGGTCGCGCTCGCCGCGTGCGAGTTTCGAACCCTCGATGACAACGGAATGCCGGTTCCCGCGCGTGCGCTCGAGGCCGCACTCGCCTTGCTGGTGCGCAGCGAAGGCACGAGCGATCCCGAGGCAACGCTGGCCCGGATCCGCGCCCTGCGCATTCGCGACAACGCATACATCCAGACCGATCCGCCACCGCCGCTCGGGGCGCGCCACACCGTCGAAGAATTCGAGCGCGGGTTCGCCGAGCGCGCCCGCCGACCTCGCAGCCCGAGCGCGGTCCTCAGCTTCGCGCGGTAAGGCCCTGCAGAGGGTGGCCCCGTTTTCCCGCCTCACCGGGGCATGGGGCGGGCGACGGCGCAGACCTCGCGGCGGTTGGACGGGAGGTGACGCAGGCGAACGTCGGGCAAGCCCATCTCGCGGATGCGATCGACGAGACGAGGCAGCTCGGACACGAACGCCCAGTCGTTGAGCTTGAGCGTGAACACGGCGCCCTGGAGCGTATCGCGAAGCCGCGGCATGAGCCGCGCGACCTCGTGCAACGCAACCTGCGGCGCGAGGTTGACGTCGACGAGCAACCAGTCGACGTGGGTCGGCAGCTCCTCCCAGCGGACCGCACCGACCTTCTTGGCGATGTGGTTGACGTTGGGATGCGCGAGCACGTGCGGCGCGAGCTCGCCGGTGTCGATGCAACAGATCGCGACGTCGCGGCGCGCGAGCGCGAGCGCAGCACCACCGGGCGCACTGCCGACCTCGACGGCGACTTGGCCCGCCGCGACCGGCAACCGAGCCCACGCGATCGCCTCTTCGATCTTGCAGTACGCGCGCGACGGTGCGTCCTCCGGCATCGTCACCGGGATCGCACCGCCCGCGTGCGGAATCCGCGTCGCGTCGTGTTGGTGAACTCCCAGCCACGCTTGCTCGTCAGGCGCCACGATCACATCGCCGACCAGCTCGCCGAGCTCCGCTGGCCCGCCTGGTCCGAGTGCCTGCCAGGGCGCGAGGTCGATCGCGAGCTCGGGATCGCGGGCGAACGCGTGGATCTTGGCGACCGACGTCGACGACAGCTGCGCAGCCGCTGCGGCAGGATCGCTCGCGGCACCCATCGAACGCCCCCACACCCGCGCGAACACCGAGCCGGGCGGATCGTCTGGCGCGAGCTCGCGGCTCGACTTGAACGTCACCAGCCCGGGGCGCGAATACGCGAACTTGAGCTCCGGACGATCGCGTGCGACCTCGAGCTTGATCGCCAGCTCGACGCCAGGCAGACAGCTCGCGAACGCAAAGTCAGGCACCGGGTACGTATAGTATCTGCGGGCCGCGATGTACCGCTTTTTGTACTGGCTCGTGCTGCAGCGCCTTCCTGCGGAGGCGACACATCGCGTGTTGTTTGGACTGCTTCGCGTGCTCGTGGCGATCCCTGGCATGGCCGCAGCGCTCAGGCGGCTGTGCGCACCGCGCGATCCAGTGCTACGCGTGCGCGCGTTCGGCCGCGAGCTGCCCGGCCCGCTCGGGCTTGCGGCTGGATTCGACAAGGACGCCAAGGGTGTCGACGCGCTGCTCGCGCTCGGGTTCGGGTTCGTCGAGATCGGAACGGTCACGGCCGAGGCACAGCCGGGCAATCCAAAGCCGCGAATGTTTCGGTTGCCGAGCGACCGCGCGTTGATCAACCGCCTGGGTTTCAACAACGACGGCGCTGCAGCCGCGGCTGCCAGGCTCGAGCGCGACCGCACCGGGACGGTCGGGGTCAACATCGGCAAGACCAAGCGAATCGCCGAATCCGAGGCGATCGCCGACTTCACCGCGAGCGCCGACCGGTTGGCTCCGCTCGCTGATTATCTCGTGGTCAATGTCAGCTCGCCGAATACGCCGGGTCTGCGCGACCTCCAGGCCGTCGACAAGTTGCGGCCACTGCTCGCGGCCGTGCGCGCTGCCTGCGATCGAGCTTCTCCACATCGCCGGATCCCGTTGCTGGTCAAGATCGCGCCCGATCTGGCCGATGCCGACATCGATGCGATCGCCGACCTCGCGCTCGAGCTGTCACTCGACGGCATCATCGCGACCAACACCACGATCGCGCGGACCGGCCTGACCACACCCGGGCCAGTCGTGACCGCGTTCGGTGCTGGTGGACTCTCGGGCGCTCCGCTGGCGGCGCGGTCGCTGGCGGTGCTGCGCCGGGTTCGCGCTCGCGTCGGCGATCGACTCACGCTGATCGCGGTTGGCGGGATCTCCAGCGCCCAGGACGCGTGGCAACGAATTCGCGCCGGCGCAACCCTGATCCAGGCGTACACGGGCTTCATCTATGGTGGCCCTGGCTGGCCGCGCCGGATCCAACGCGAGCTCGCCGCGATCGTCCGGGCGAACGGGTTCGCGTCGGTCGCCGACGCGATCGGCAGCGACCGCTAACCGGTTGGTCACAGCGCTCGAGGTCGACCTCGACGTCATCCTAGCCATCGACGCGACGCGAATTTCAACGCTAGCGTCGATCTTGCCGTCGAGCATCGGTGGGTTCGCGACGACGTGCGTCGACGTCGACGATCAGCACGCGGTCAACCTCGAGACGAGCTCGCGGCCGCCCTGGCGCGACTCAGGGCACGCAGAGCTTCGGGCCCCCTGCGCTGTTGCAGGTCAACCCGGTGGGACACGCGTCGCCGGCCCCGCACGAAATTCCACATGCGAACGCGACGGTGTATGGCTTGTTGGGCTTCAGCGTCTCGTTCGGCATCAAGCTATGCGGTACGCCGCACACCGCAGCACCGACCGAACCGCTGAAAACTGCCTGGCAGGCGCCGTTCTGCGTCGTCGGATTGGGGGTGAATGGACCCGGAATGGCCATTCCGTCGGTCATGAAGCTCGCGGACTCGACGCAGGTCTTGCTGCAGATCCCATCCGAGCCCTCCTTGAACGTCAGGCACACGGGGGTGTCCCCCATGCAGGGATTCGCCTGGTTGCATTTCTGACCCAGGCCGACGATACCCGCAGGCGCATCGACGATCGCGACCTTCGGCGCATCGGGCGTTTCGTCATCATCATCGCCGCCGCCACCACCACCGCCGCCGCCACCACCGCTACTGCCGCACGCCGCCAGGGCGACGGCGAGCCCGAAATAACACAACCGACTTCGTGGGAGCAGGGTGGTTTTCATGGCCGCGACCATACATGCGGGGCTCCTCGGAGGAAACGCTCGCCGTCTGGCACGGACCGTCCGCCTGTAACGCGCTGTCAGCGGTTTCGCTTCGAGCTACAGTCGCATGGTATGGCCATCCGCAAGATCGCTCAGATCGGGCATCCCGTCCTGCGTCAAACCGCACGCACGCTGCATCGAGACGAGCTCGCCAGCCCCGCGACGCAGGCGTTCATCGATGACCTGATCGAGACGATGCGCGATGCAGACGGTGCCGGGCTCGCGGCGATCCAGGTCTACGAGCCGATCCAGATCTGCGCGATCGAGGTTCGCAACAATCCTCGGTATCCGTACAAGCCGCCGATCCCGCTCACGATCCTCGTGAATCCGGTGCTGACGCCCGTCGACAACGAACAGTTCGACAATTACGAGGGGTGTCTGTCGGTGCCCAATCTCCGGGGCATGGTCAAGCGCAATGTCCACGTGCATGTTCGGGCAATGGATCGACACGGCAACCCGATCGACGAGGTGGTTCACGGCCTGAAGGCGGGTACATATCAGCACGAGGTCGACCATCTGAACGGCAAGCTGTTCGTCGACCGCGCCGATCCGAGCACATTCACGACGTGGACCGAGTTCGACCGGCACCACCGAGCGGCATTCGTCGAGCGAATCCAGCAACTGGTCGCCCGCGTCGGGTCCTGAGCGCCACCCCGAAGGTTTTTGTTCTCGATAACTTGCAGCCGGCCGGGCCGCCAGGTTCTCCTTCCTCGCCAATGGCCCGCGCGCGCACCCCACGGAGGAGCTCGAGCCCGCAGTCCTCGGCCGAGACCGTGCGCGCGAGAGTCGTCGGCAAGCCCGCCGGCCGCCGCAAGAAGAAGGCGGGCCCGGTGATCACCGTGCGGCACATGAATCGCCGCGATATCGGTCGGGTGTGGGACTTTCTCAAGGTCAGCTTTCGCGAGGTGAACGCCGAGACCGTGGAGTACCAGCGCCCGCGGTCCAAGCACCGGTTCGAGGAAGTGTTCGAAGAAGAGGGGATCGAGCAGCTGCTGTTCGAGGTCGACGGCGAGATCGTTGCGTACGCCGAGTGTAGCTACGAGGTGACCGGATCCGACAACTGGATCAACCCGCGCTACTTCGAGAAGCGCGACATGCGCCCGCTGTTCGTCGACGAAGTTGCGGTCCACCCCGACTGGCACGGCCGCGGTGTCGGCTCGTTCGCGCTCGAGCAGCTTCACCATCTCGCCCGCGTGCACGGCCTCAACCACCTCGTGCTCGAGGTCGCCGAGAACAACGACCGCGCGCTCGAGTGGTACAAGAAGCGCTCGTTCAAGAAGCTCGATGCCGCGATCTTCATGGCATGCGCGGTCGACACCGAGCCCGAGCTGTTGCCCCCGCGCGCGTTGCCGGCAGCACGCGACGCCCAACCGTCGGCGAGCGAATCCGACGAAGGATCCTGAAGGATCGTAAGGATTCAGGCTTCCCGGTTCCGCGCCACCCCTGTTCTCGATTCAGCGCGGCCGCGTCGCCTGGGCGAATCGACGGAAGAACAAGCCTAGTGGCACGCCGTGGTCAATCGAGAGCGTTGCGCCGACCGTGGAAACCGCCGATCGAACGCATCGAGCAACGCCCTGACGCGTGGGTTGTGCACCAGGCAATAGGCTTCGATCTCGATCGCCGCAGCGTCCTCGGCGAGCTGCCCCCGACCGCGGGTCTCCTGCTTGTACACATGGATCGCCGAAAGCGCCGCGGCTGGCTTGCCGCTGCGCAGCGCGGTGTCGGCGGCTCGGATCAGCGAGCTCTCGCGCGCGAGATCGATCTCGGGCGCGCGACGCGACCGTGGTGCTGCACGCGACCGTGGCTGTGGTTCGATCGGTTTGGCCGTCGCGACGGGAGCCGGTTGCGGTACCTGCGAGTACTGAACCACCGACGCGGGCGTGCCACGCGCGACCTCCGGCAGCGAGATCTCCGGCGCCGAGACCTGAGGGCCCGAGCCGCGCAGCGCGAGCGCACCAATGGCACCGACCACCACTGCGCCGATCACGGTCAGCTTGACCGCAAGGCCGGTGATCCCGGCCGCCGTCGCTCCGGCGGCAGCGGAGGCGGCGACGTTCGCCCGCATGCGTTTCACCGCATCGGCACTTGGCGTCATGCCCGCTCGGGCCGCATCGAGCAGCGCTCGGGTCGAAGGCGACAGCTCGCTCACGGCGCCACCTTCCCGCGCGCGGCCTGTTCGAACGCGTGCCGCGCGAGCCGCAATCGCGAGTATGTGGTGTTGAGGTTCAAGTCGAGCATCTTCGCCACCTCGGGAACCGACAGCTGCTCGAGCTCCACGAGCACGAACACGATCCGCTTGGCTTCATCCATCGTATCCAGGATCGCGGTCACGGTGGCCGCCGCTTGTGCGCGCGACATCGCTGCAAACGTATCGGTCGCGCCAGCCGGTTCGGCCTCGAGCGGCTCGGTGCGATTGCCCGCCGCGCGCCGGCGGTGAGAGCTCGCAACCCGCCGCGCGATCGCGAACAGCCACGTGGTGATCGCCGCCCTGCCCTCCCATTCCCCGAGCCGCCGGTGCACCACCACGAACACATCCTGAACGGCATCTTCGAGCTGCGGGTCACTGACACCCATCGTGCGCAACACGCGCCACACGAACCCGACGTGTGCGTCGTACACCTCATCGAACGTTGGCGTCATCGCGGCGACGCCGGTCTGTTCCATGGGGTGGGCGAGCGCGGGCATCTGGCCGGTTAGTGCCGGCCACACCCCGAATCCGTCACGTGCCGTCACAGCGGAACCTCGAGGCCAAGCGCCGAGCGAACCGCGGCCGGACTGGAGTAATAGGCGCGGTAGCCGTCCATCAAGGTGAACCGCGTGCGGGCGAACGGGACCGCAAGCTCGAGGGTGCCAACCAGGTGAATTCGCGGGTTGAACCGCCAGGCGACACCGAACCCGCCATTGATCGCCGCCCACGGACCGACACCGTGCTGCTCTGCATCCGGCGACACCCCCGTGCCGGCCATGCTGCCCCACTCGGCGCCAGCCCAGATCCGGATCGGCAGCGGTCGAGGGGTCCACGCCACGCGAGCGATCACCGACTGCAAGCCGACATGGACGCCACCCTCAGCGCCCGCCCGGAGCACCGCAACGCGAGGTTGCCAGCGCGATACGGCGAGCTCGACGAGCAGGTTGTTGCGGCCAACGAACGCGGCGAGCTCACCACCAAATGCGACCGAGGGTTGTGCGCCGATCCCACTGAGGGCGAGCAGCCGGATCCCGCCGGTCCAGGTGGACAGCACCGGCGCTGGCGCGTCGATGCGCACGCTCGACGGAGGCTGCGGCGCTCCGGGCAGCGGCGCGCCGGGTGCTTCGATCGGCGCAACCGCAACCTCGACGATTGGACGCTCGCGCGGAGCAACGCGTGCCACCGTGCGCACTTGCGTGACCAGGCGCGCCACGATCACCGCGATCCCATCGACGAGCGCATCGCACCGCCGGGCGCGCAGCTCGCGCACCTCGTTCTCCACCGTGAGCGCGCGCAGATCGATGAACGCCACGAACCCTCGCGAGGTGCGCTGGATCGAGACTCGGATCGCCGATAACACCCCGTCGATCGCCCCACCCACCTGCAGCTCGATCCGCGCGCGGAGCTGATCGGCGGTCGGGCATCCGGCGGGTGCGTCCCACGTGAAACGCGGCTCGGCCTCGGCGCGTGACCCGCTCGCCGCCAGTACCAACGCCAGTACCAACAGCGCTACGCGAACCACCATGGCACCGTGACACATTACCTGGACCCCAGCTTGCGCCGTTGTGACTAACCTCGCCCAACGTGAGCCAACATCGTTGGCGCATTCATGCTGCACTGGTGGGGACAACCGGCCCAGGTAGATATGTCGCGAAAAGCTCGACAACCGCGCCAGGATCGTCGACGTGAAGCCAGTGCCCGGCGTCGATGACGTGCACGCGGACATGCGGCGGCGCCTGGCGCAACCGGTCGCGATCGGCGGCGCTCACGGCGGACGATCGCGAGCCGATGATGATCTCCACGGATCCCCAGCCGGGTTCGAGTAGCGATGCCCACAGATCGCGAGCGTAGTAATCGACCAGCAGCGGCCGCAAGGCTGCGGGATCGAGGCGAACGCGCAGCTCCCCCGTGGTGTCGGGCACCAGGTTGGTCGCGAGCCAGCCGGCGAGTCCCGGGTCGTGACCAGCTCCGGTGATCGCCGCGATGAACGCATCGCGGCGTGGCCAGCGCTGCGGCAGCCGCTCGAGCAGCTCGAGGATCTGAACCACGGTATTCCCGCGCTCCGCCATCGCTGTCGGTCTCGCGCCAGGCGTGGCATCGAGCACCCACGTCTGTCGCACCTGCGCTCGCTCGCGCGCGGCGAGCACGACCTTTCCACCAAAGCTGTGACCCGCCAGCGCGGCGATCGATCCAAGCTCGTTCGCCAGCTCGCAAACATCGTCGGCGCAGGCGTCGACCGTGTGCGGCGGCAGACCCGGCTCGGACCGACCGTGCAATCGCAGATCGACGAGCACCACGCCCCATTCAGGTCGTTGCTCGGTGAGCTTGCGGGCGATCGTCTTCAGATTGGTGCCCGCGCCGTAGATCCCGTGGGTCAGCAGGAGCCAGCGCTCGGCGCTCGCACCTGCGATTCGTTCGTGATGCAGCCGCGCTGGCACCGCGACAGTGTGCCATGGTCGAGTCATGCGTGACGCGATCTCCAAGCTCGCCGATGCGGGATTCGATCTCGTTCACGCGTTCGATGCCCACGACGCCGCGCGCGTCCCGGGCTGGGAGGTGCTGGCGCCCGGTCCGCGACTCGGTGTGTTGATCGGCAACACCCGCGCGCTGTGGCCGCGGTTCGTGGCCGCGCTGAGCGATGGCAGCCTCGCCGGCGAGCCGAACCCGCTCGAGCACTACACCGAGCATACGATCGCATCGACGTTTCCCACGACCACACCGCTGTTCGTCCATCGCAGATACGGCGGCGCGTTCTTACCGTTTCAGCGGCTCGCGATCGCCACCGGGCTCGGCGCGCTTGCCCCCAGTCAGCTGGTGATCCATCCGATCTACGGACCGTGGTTCGCGCTCCGTGCGGTGATCACGCTCGACGGCGATCCACCAGCGCGACAGCCGATCGCGCAGCCGTGCACGTGCGACGCGGCGTGTGGCGAGGCGCTGGCCAACGCGATCGCGACGACACCACCGAGCTGGCGCGCGTGGCTCGGGGTGCGCGAAACGTGCGCACTCCGTGCGTGGCGCTACAGCGACGAGCAGATCGCCTACCACTACACCAGAGCGTTTCCCGGAGCCGGACAGTCCCAGCGGTGATGGGGACAGTCCCAACCAGCGCCCTTGAAGATCCTTGAAAGCCGATGACGGCGACCGACGGGAAACCGCAACGTCCGGAAGTCTCTCCGCGGTATATCGCTTGCAGTCCTCGGCGGCATGAGGCGTAGGGCATGTGAGGTGCTCGTCGGTGTGCTGATCGCGGGCGGCTGCGGATTCGACGGCCGCGAACCGGCGACCTCCGGCCTCGACGGAGGCAACGATGTCGCGCCGACCGTGGATGCCGCGATCGTGGTGGCCGAGCGCTGTCAGACATGGAGCCAGCCCGCGGATCCGAGCGTGCGGCTGTGCCTGGACTTCGAGGACGACTTCACGACCGTCGTGCACGACGGTTCCGGGCTTCAACACGACGCGACGGCGACGCTGGTGAGCGCGATGCCTCGCACCGCCGAGCTCGCGGCGCGCGTCAACACGGGATCTCGATTGCAGGTCGCCGAGTCACCGGATCTGATCGCTCCGAACATCACGTTCGGGATGTGGATCCATCCTGATGCGCCGGTGCCCGAGGACGCGGTGCGAGGGTTGCTCGCATACGGCGCGCGTTACCAGCTCGCGTTCGGCGATGGCAACGAGATCAGCTGCCGGATCGGAGACACCGACGTCGATACCCGCGTCGAGATCCCGAACATCATCGTCGGCACGTGGACGCACGTTGCATGCACGTTCGATGGCAACGAGCTTCGCGCGTACGTCGATGGATCCGTGGTCGGGTGCCGGCGCATGGCGCGTGCCGGTGGTGCGACCAAGGGCGGGCTCGCGATCGGGGCTCGGCTCGACGGCAATGGTCAGCTCGTCGATCCGTTCGTCGGCGGGATCGATGACGTCCACATCTATGCGCGCAGCTTATCTGCAAGCGAGATCTGCAGCGCGGCAGGTGCCGTGGCCTGTTCCGCCACGTGCCCGATGAACGGACCGGGCCCGGGCGGCGACTGAACCGATCCTGAATCGGGAACCGAGGAACCGGGAACCGAGAACCTGAATTTCAGGATCCCCTGAACGCCCCACGTGCACGATGAACGGACCGGCCCAGCGGCGATGGTCGGCGCCTGTTCGGACACCGATCACCCGTCCGGGGGACCCCGCCCCAGGTGGGGAGAAGCTCGAGTGCTGGTGTGGGTGGCACGACCACAATCCGTCTAGTTGCGCGCGGTATGTCGCTTGCAAATTCGCTGTTCCGAGCGCATGCGGGGTGTGATCGTCCTCGGGATTGTCAGCGGATGCGGGTTTTCACCGACCAACCAGATGGCCGGCGATCTGCTCGATGCCGCGAACCTCGACCCCACCGAGCCGCCCCCGCCGCCATGCGAGACGTGGGTTCCCGGCGATGATGCAGTCCGGCTGTGTCTCGACTTCGAAGATCCGAGCCTGACCTCGCTCGCGCGCGATGCATCCGGCCACCAACACGATGCCGTGCTCGCCGGCGTCGCGATGAAGGTGCGGGAGGTGGGTGACACGGCACAGCAGGCGCTCGGCGTCGCGACCGAATCGAAGGTGATGATCGCCGAATCCGCCGAGCTCGATGCCACCAATGCGCTGTCGTTCGGGCTGTGGGTGTTCGCCAACGCAACACCGCAGCCGGACACCGCACCCCTCGGTCTATTGTCGAATGGCACCGAATACGGCATCGCATTGCAGCCCGATGGCGATGTCCGCTGCACCGTTGGCGATCAGCTCGCGTCGTCCAATTTGCTCGCCGCACCGTTGCTCACCCTCAATCGCTGGATCCATGTCGCCTGCACCTACGATGGCCACGACCTTCGCGTCTACCTGAACGGTGTGCTCTCGGACTGCACGGCGGCGCCAATGGTGGCTGTGAAGCGAAGCTCGAGCGGGATCGTGATCGGCGCTCGCAACGATGGCCTGGTGAGCTCACCGCTGGTCGGAGCCGTGGATAACGTCCACGTGTATGCGCGCGCACTGACTGCGCTCGAGATCTGCAGTCTCCATGGCATTCCTGCCGGGGTCTGCATCCAGAGCTGCTTGTAGCGATCCCTCGAAAGGATCGCGCGGCATTTTCAGACTCCTGCGGTAGGCTAGCCACCCGTGTCCGACGTTCTCGACGATTTTCACCCGCTGGTCGCCGGGTGGTTCCGCGAGCGATTCGGCGCGCCCACCGATCCGCAGCGCGAAGGATGGCCGAGGATCGCCGCGGGCGAAAACGTCCTGATCGCGGCGCCGACCGGGTCTGGTAAGACGCTGGCCGCGTTCCTGGCATGTCTCGATGAGCTGGTCCAGCGTGGCTGCAAGACCGCGCTGGGGGATCACACCGCGATCCTCTATGTCTCGCCGCTCAAGGCGTTGTCCAACGATGTCCATCGCAACCTGGAGGCGCCGCTCGCCGAGCTCGCGAGCTACGCCGCTGCGCGTGGCGAGCAGATGCCGCAGATCCGTGTCGCCGTGCGAACCGGTGACACGCCGGCATCCGAGCGCGCCAAGCTTGCGAAGCGTCCGCCGCACATCCTGGTCACCACGCCCGAGTCGCTGTACATCCTGCTGACGACCGAGCGCGGGCGCAGCTCGCTATCCCAGCTTCGCACGGTGATCATCGACGAGATCCACGCAGTCGCCGGAGACAAGCGCGGCGCTCATCTCGCCCTGTCGCTCGAGCGGCTCGAGCGGCTGGTGCGGCAGACCACCGGCCGCTCGCCGGTGCGCGTCGGGCTATCGGCAACCCAGCGGCCGATCGAGCGGATCGCGCGGCTGCTGGTCGGCAGCCAGCGGCCGATGCCGCACATCGTCGATGCCGGCCATCGCCGCGAGCTCGATCTGGCGATCGAGATCACCGACGACGAGCTCGGCGCGATCGCATCCAACGAGCAGTTCGGACGGGTCTACGATCGAATCGCCGAGCTGGTGCTGCAGCACCGCTCGACGATCGTGTTCGTGAACACCCGGCGGCTGGTCGAACGCGCGGCCGCCGCGCTCGAGCAGCGGCTCGGCGAACAGCACGTGGTCGCGCACCATGGCTCGATGTCGCGCGCCCTGCGATTGGCGGCGGAGCAGAAGCTCAAGCTCGGCCAGGTCAAGTGCGCGGTCGCGACTGCCTCGCTCGAGCTCGGCATCGACGTCGGCACCGTCGATCTGGTGGTGCAGCTCGGATCGCCGCGATCGATCGCCACGCTGCTCCAGCGCGTGGGGCGTTCGGGCCACCACCTGAGCGGCACGCCCAAAGGCCGGATGTTCGCGCTCACCCGCGATCAGCTGATCGAATGCGCGGCGCTGATTCGCGGCGTTCGGACCGGAAACCTCGACGAGATCGCGCTGCGCGATGCGCCGCTCGACATCCTCGCGCAGCAGATCGTCGCAACCTGCGCGAGTGAGGACATCCCCGAGGTCGAGCTGACCGCGCTGATCCGCAGCGCCGCGCCGTACGCTGGACTGTCCGACCATCAACTCGAGCAGATCCTGAACATGCTCAGTGAAGGGGTATCCGATCGCCGCGGTCGGACCGGCGCCTATCTCCATCGCGATCGCATCGGCGGCATGCTGCACGCGCGACGAAGCGCTCGGCTCGCGGCGATCACGTCGGGCGGCGCGATTCCCGACAACAACAATTACACGGTCGTGCAATGGCCCGAGGAGACTCAGGTCGGAACGCTCGACGAGGATTTCGCGATCGAGAGCTCCGCCGGCGATATCTTCCAGCTCGGCAACACGTCCTGGCGGATCCGCCGGATCGAGGCCGGCAGGGTGCTGGTCGAAGACGCGCATGGCCAACCACCGACGATCCCGTTCTGGGTCGGCGAGGCACCCGCGCGGACGCGCGAGCTGTCCGACGAGGTCAGCGCGCTTCGCGGCGAGATCGACCACAAGATCGCTGCGGGGACCGATCCCGATGCGACCGCACACTGGCTCGCAACCGAGACCAGCATGCCGATCCGTGCAGCACAGCAGGTGATCGCGTACCTGTTCGCGGCGCGCGCGGCGCTCGGTGCGTTGCCACGCAAGGATCTGTTGATCGCCGAGCGATTCTTCGATGAAGGGGGCGGCATGCAGCTGGTCCTCCACTCGCCGCTCGGCGGCAGGATCAATCGGGCGTGGGGCCTCGCGCTGCGCAAGAAGTTCTGCCGCACGTTCGACTTCGAGCTCCAGGCGGCGGCGACCGACGACGGGATCGTGATCTCGCTGGGTCAGCCGCACAGCTTTCCGCTCGAGACCGTGTTCGGGTTCGTGCCGTCGCACCAGGCCGAGGACACGCTGGTCCAGGCGCTGCTCGATCGTCCGATGTTCGAGATTCGCTGGCGCTGGAATGTCACCCGCGCGCTTACCGTGCTGCGCCGCAAGGCCGGCAAGAAGGTGCCGCCCCATCTGATCAAGATGCGGGCGGCCGACACGCTCAGCGTGGTGTTTCCCGCCGCGCAAGCGTGTGCCGAGAACCTGGGAGGCGAGCGAGAGGTCCCCGATCATCCACTGGTGTTCGAGACCGTTCGTGACTGTCTGGTCGAGGCGATGGACCTCGCAGGGCTGCGCGACATGATCGAGCGACTCGAGCGCGGCGAGATTCGAGTGCTCGCGAAGGACACCGTCGAGCCGAGCCCGCTATCCCACGAGCTGATCAACGCCAACCCGTACGCGTACCTCGACGACGCCCCGCTCGAGGAGCGGCGGACCCGTGCGGTTCAGCTGCGCCGCGGGCTGCCGGCCGAGACCGTCGCTGCCGAAGGAACGCTCGACGACGCCGCGATCGCGGCGGCCACCGCAGAGGTCGCGCCCACCGTGCGCGACGTCGACGAGCTCCATGATGCGCTGCTCGCGCTATGGCTGGTGCCCGAGCCGCTCGGGCGGCAGCTGGTCTCGGATCATCAGGAGCCGGCGGCTGGAGTCACCGATTGGTTCGATGCGTTGGCGAGCTGTGGCCGCGCGTGCCGGCTGCGCTGGCGGGTCGATGACGTGGACCATGCGGCCTGGGTGGCGACCGAGCGCCTGGGCGCCGCCCGCGCGATCCTCGGTGAGGTCGAGTGCGAGCCTGCGATCGCGACGCCTTCGTGGTCCGATGTCCCCGAACGCGAGGCCGCGATCGGCAGGATGATCAACGCGCACCTCGATCATCGAGGTCCGGTGTCGGCGCGCCAGCTCGCGGGTGAGCTCGGGCTGCCGCTCGCCGATGTGCTCACCGCGCTGCTGGGGCTCGAGGCGGACGGCGCGATCCTACGCGGTCGCTTCACCAGCGCCGCGATCGCCGCGGGAACGGGATCCCGGCCGATCGTCCACGACACCATGCGGGAGGCGCTGGCAGCGTCGGGAGATACCGAGCTGTTGTACGACCTCGAGTGGTGCAATCGCCGCGTGCTCGCGCGGATCCACCGGCTCACGCTCGCCAAGCTCCGGCGCGAGATCGAGCCCGTGAGCGCCGCTGCGCTGATGCGGTTCCTGCTGCGGTGGCAGCGGGTCGCTCGCCATACCCAGCTGATCGGCGCGGATGGCCTTGCGCGGATCATCGAGCAGCTACAGGGATTCGAGACCGCCGCCGGCGCGTGGGAGCGCGAGGTGTTTCCGGCGCGACTCCACGGATACGATCCGAGCTGGCTCGATCAGCTGTGCCTCGCCGGTCACGTCGTGTGGTGCCGGCTAAGTACAGCTCACCGTAAGTTGGTGGCCAGATCGGTCGCCGAGGCGCCCGGATGGCGAGGCGAGCGGAAGGAGCGCACTGGCGGTGCGCGACTGACGAGCAACGAAGCCAGCGGGGATGGATCGGCGGCCCAGCTGGTCACCAGCTCACGGTGGGATGTACTACGTCCGCGCGCCGGGTCCGCCGTCTCCGAACAGCGCGCCGACGCGGAGCTCGAGGTCGAGACCGACGTCATCGGTCCGGCGATCGCACGGCGCCCGCGCGATCAGTACGATCGCGAGCACCCGTACAACCTCGCCGAAGCGGCAGCCGAAGCCGCGCGCCGCGCCGGTGCATCCTCCGAGGAGATCGCAGCTGCAGCGGCGGCGGCGATCTGCGGCGATCGACCGATCGGATATGGCGAGCAGGTGATCGTGCAGCTCGTCACGTCATCGGCATTGATCCGCCAGAACGAGCTCGATCGCAGCCGTGCGAGCAGCGCGGTGGCGCCGAGCTCCGCTCGCGTGCGCAATGCGCCATCGCGGTCGGCACCACTCGCGCTGATGCTCCGGCGCGACGCAGGATGGTTGCGGGGGGCGGCCGCGATCGGTCAAGGCGAGCCGCCGGTGGTCGGGGAGCTGGCGGCCGCGGTTCGCGAGCAGCTCGCGCGTGGCGGCGCGGCGTTCCTTTCAGATCTGGTGGCCACCACCGGCGACGTCGCGCCACCCGAGCTCGAAGACGCGCTGTGGGAGCTGGTCGGCGCCGGGCTCGCCACCGCGGATGGATTTGCGAGCCTGCGCGTCCTGGTCGATCGAAAACGCGGCGAGGTGAAGAGTTTGTTCGATCGCGCAATGGCGCGGCAGACCATCGAAGTACCGCCCGTCCGCAAGTGGCAGGACGCGATCCGCAAGGCGCGGTCGCGCGATCATCGTCGCCCCGGCCACGCGCTGCGCTCGCTGCCGACGGCGGCCGGGCGGTGGTCGCTGTTGCCGGCGGCGAATCCATCGGACGTCGACATCGAGGCATCGGCGCGCCAGCTGTTGCTCCGTTACGGCGTGGTGTTCCGCGATCTGCTCGCGCGCGAATCGAGCTTGCCGCCGTGGCGCGATCTGCTGGTCGCGTTGCGCCGGCTCGAGGCGCGCGGAGAGATCCGCGGCGGGAGGTTCGTCTCGGGCTTTGTTGGCGAGCAGTTTGCGCTGCCAGAGGCGCTCGACGAGCTGCGCGCGGTTCGCAACCCTGCACCATCGCCCGACGTCGCCCGGATCCCCGCGACCGATCCGCTGAACCTCGTGGGAGTCTTGACCCCTGGTCCACGCGTGCCGTCGATCGTCGGAAACGCCGTGCTGTTCGTCGACGGCCATGCCGTGGCGTCGGTCGAAGCCGGCCAGCTGGTTCGTCGCGCGCCGATCGCGCCGGGCGCTCGCATCGACGACGATCTGACCTATCATCCTCCGCCGCGGCCCGTGCAGCCGGCTCCGCAGGCGGCGTTGCCACTGTAGGCGGCGCGAGTGCGTGCTACGGTCGGCGCGATGCGGGTGTATCGATCGTCGTGGTATCCGCGAGCGCGGATTCGATGAGGGGCGCACTGCTCGCGACGTGGCGCGGACGGTTCATCGCCGTGTTCGTGGCCGCCCAGCTGGTGTTGCCACTGCACTACTACCTGCTGCGCAGCGACGAGCACGACGAGCGGTTCGCATGGCGCATGTTCTCGCCGATGCGAATGACGACGTGCAGCTCGTCGTTGCGGATCGACGGACAACCGATGCGGCTCGAGAGCCAGTTCCACGAGGTCTGGATCTCGCTGGTCGCGCGCGGTCGCGGCAGCGTGATCGCGGCGGTCGAACAGCGATTGTGCGAGCGCAATCCGGGCAAGGCCGTCGACCTCACCGTGACCTGCAACTACATCGACCGCGAGCCAAGGACGTTCGGCGGACCCGACGTGTGCGCGGACCACCGGTAACGCGAATGGCGAAGCAGCGCAAGCGACGTCACAGGGCCGCACCGCGAGGTCGCCGCAGGGAGCCAGCAGTCGGCTCGTCCACGAGCGGCGAGCTACTGCCGCGCGATCACCTCGAGGAATCGTCACCCGCGAACGAACCATCGCAGCCCGAGCGTTCTGCGGGGCCTTCGCGGGCCAGCAATGAGCGGCCGAAGCGCAAGCCAGCGGTCGCCACGCACGAGACCGCCACCGAGCCGCCACACCGCCCCGTGTTCTGGTTCGGCTTCGAGGTCAGCTGGGCCACGCTGGTGCTCGGGAGGTTCGCGTTGTTCGGCGTGCTCGCCATCGACGCCGTGCTCGCGGTCGCCCACGCAACCCGCTACGGCGCTGGAGGCTTCAACGTCGCTCAACTGCCGCTGCTCGACGCGATCGGTCCGACGCGAATCGGCTATGAAGTGGGCCAGCTGATCTGCGCGTACGCGTTCGTGCTCGTCGCGTTCGGCGTGGCCACGCGCGTCCTGTTACCGCTCGCCGCGGCGCTCTACGCATGGATGTACTTTGGCAGCCAGGTCGACGGCTATCAGCACCACTACCTGGTCTCGCTGGTCCTCGTGGTGGCGTGCTTCATTCCGTGGCAGCGTCCCGACGGTTCCCAACCATCCACGCGCGTTCGGTCGTGGGCGCTGCGGCTCCTGCTCGTCCAGCTCGGCATCATGTATCTGTGGGCGGCGATCTCGAAGCTCGACCCGGCGTGGCTGGATGGTTCGACGCTCGCGCGCCAGCTTCAGGGCTGGCCGCGTACGCTGATCGATGCGACCGTCGGGATCAAAGCGGCGGCGGTGCTGTCGGTGGTGGCCGAGCTCGCGCTCGCCGCGACGATCTGGATGCGGCGCGCTTGGTGGATCGCGCTACCGATCGGGTTCGCATTCCACCTGATGATCGCGTGCGGCGGCTTCGAGATCGGGCTGTTCGCGTTCGTGATGTTCGCCCTCTACATCTTCGTCGTGCCGGACGCCGCGTGGATCTGGCTCGCGGAGCTCGCGCCGCTGCGCGCGATCAGCCGGGCGGTGGATCGAATCACCACGAGCTCTGCGGTGATCGTCGCGGGCTTCACGGTGATGGCGATCGGATCCGGAGTCGCGCTCGCGCTGACCAGCCAGCTCGAGAACGGTCCGCTGATCGGCATCGCGGCGATCGTGGTTCCCGTCGGGTTCGCGATTGCGTGGCGCCAGCGTGTCGTCACTCGCCCCCATATGACGATCGCGGCGATCGCGCATGTCATCGCGCTCGCAACATGGACGCTGGTCGCTCGCGCCGGCGATGTTCCGTCGGACTATTACCGGCGGTGGGGCAAGACCGCCAAACGGTTCGAGACGCCCGAAGTGGCCGAACACGCGTATCGGCGGTTGACCGAGGTCGATCCCGACGATCCGGTGGGCCACTACTACCTCGGCACGCTGCTGCTGGCGCGCGGCCAAACCGAGCTCGCAGTCGAGCACCTCCATCGCGCGCAGGATCTCGAGCCGACGCGGGCGCGCGCATGGATCGCCGAGGCGCGTTGGCTCGCAGCCACCGGCGACATCATCGGCGCGATCGACAAGGCGCGCGAAGCGACGTGGGCGGAGCCGAACAACACGTCCGCACGCGCGCTGCTCGAGCGACTCAGCAACGGGCGTGCAGCTCCGGGCGCGGGCGACACCGGCAATGACCCCTGAACCGAAACCTGAACGGAACACCGCCACACCACGCGACCGCCGGGTCCGGGCTGCGCGGATCATGAAGATCCTCGACGAGCTCATTCCCGCACCGGCGATTCCGCTCGATCATCAGGATCCGTTTCAGCTGCTGGTCGCGGTCATCCTGTCGGCGCAATGCACGGATGCCAGGGTCAACCAGGTAACGCCGGCGCTGTTCGGGCGCGCACCCGATGCGCACGCGATGTCGAAGCTTGCACCGCGCCAGATCTTGCCGTTCATCCGCAGCTGCGGCCTGGCCCCCGGCAAGGCGCGGCGACTCGCCGCGATGAGCCGGATCCTGGTCGCCGATCACGGCGGCAACGTGCCGCGCGACCTCGACGCGCTCGAGCAGCTACCCGGCGTCGGCCACAAGACCGCCAGCGTCGTGATCGCCCAGGCGTTCGGCGACCCGGCATTTCCGGTCGACACCCACATCCATCGTCTCGCCGGGCGCTGGCAGCTGTCGCGTGCCCGAACTGTCGAGGAGGTCGAGCACGATCTGAAGCGACTGTTCCCACAGCCGCGCTGGAGCACGCTGCACCTGCAGATCATCTACTTCGGCCGTACGTATTGCCCGGCGCGTGGTCACGTGCCGGCGCGATGCCCGATCTGCTCGTGGGCAATGTCCGCGGCGCGGGCGCGCGCCGAGATCCGCCAAGGCCTCAGCAAGCCGCTGCCGCCAGCGCGCGATCGTCGGTAACCACTGGCAACCGACGGCGACCACCTGCGTTGGCTTCGTGTCGCGCGGCGATGTTGGCTAGAGTGAACACCATGTTCGCGCACAGCGTCGGGCTGTCCATCGCGATCGCCGTCGCCGCGTGCGCGAACCGAACCGCGCCGATCAATCGCGCGATCGAGACGACGTTTCCCGAGCAACCGGGAGCACCTCAGCTGCCACGACGGGTCCACGTGGTCACCTACAATGTTCATCGCGAGCCAGGCTCGAAGATCATCCACGCGATCGAGAGCGATCCCGTACTCCGCGTCGCGGATCTGATCGTGCTCCAGGAGGTGCATCGTGACGAGCGATCGCTCTCCACCTGCAGCGGTGCGTGCGCACTCGGCAAGCGGCTCGGCTACCACGCGATCTACGCGCCCGGACACAACCAAGACTTCGGCAGCGATGGCGTCGCGATCCTGTCGCGCGCACCGATCACCTCGGCCCAGGTCATCGAGCTCCCCTACTTCAACGTCCGGTTCAACAGCGGCCGGCGAATCGCGGTCGCGGCGACCGTCGAGGTCGATGGCGCGCCGATCACCGTCTACGCGGTCCACCTCGACAATCGGTTGACCGTCGGCGACCGGCGCACCCAGATGCGTCCCGTGCTCGAGCACGCGCGCCGCCAGCCCACACCCGTGATCATGGCCGGCGATTTCAATACCAGCCCGTTCACGTGGCTGGGTCACGTCGTGCCGGTCCTGACGACGACCCAGGACAATCGAATGGAGGAGCTCGTTCGTGCGTACGGCTTCGACACGCCGGTGACCGCGTGCGGCTCGACCCATCGTTACCTACCGATGAAGCTCGACGCGATCTACACGCGCGGCTTCGACGTCACGTCGTTCGCGACGTCAGACGCCGCGGAGGTCTCCGATCATCGAGCGCTGTGGGCGACGCTGGTGCGCAGAGCCTCGGCCGCGGCGCGGTAACCGGGGCGATGTGGGCCACGCTCGCCTCGCACGGATCAGCTTGGCTCGGGTCAGCTGATCGCGTTGGCAACGATCCCCAAGATGGAGCAGTGGTAGTTCTGGAGCAGGCGGGCTCGCCCGAGGCCCGAGGCCCGAGGCCCCAGGCCCCAGCTCAGATCTGCTCGAGCTCGGCCGCGCTGAGCTCGCGTGCGATCGTCGGGATCTTCGCGAAGCTCTCCTTGTCGAGCGCCTTCTCGAGGGCGTCGCGGCCGCGCACCGTGCCAGCGGCGACCAGGCGCTCGAGGGAGGCATCCATCGTCTGCATGCCCTCGCTCGCGCCGGATTGCATGAAGCTCGCGATCTGCGAGGTCTTGCCCTCGCGAATCAGCGATGCGAGCGCGATGTTGCCAAGCAAGATCTCGTGCGCCGCGACGCGCCCGCGGCCGTCGCTGTGGCGCAGCAGCTGCTGAGCGACCACGCCGGCGAGCGAATCGGACAACAGACCGCGGATCTGCGCCTGTTGCTCGGCGGGAAACGCATTGACGAACCGATCGATCGTCGCAGCCGCGGAGTTGGTATGCACCGTCGCGAAGATCAAGATTCCGAAGCTCGCGAGCTGCAGCGCCGCCTTCATGGTCTCGGCGCCGCGAAGCTCACCGACCAGGATCACATCCGCGTTCTCGCGACCGGCGCTACGGATCGCCTCGAGAAAGCTTGGCACATGCTTGCCGACCTCCTTGTGGGTGACCAGACAGCGCCGGGGCGTGTGCACGAACTCCACCGGATCTTCGATCGTCAAGATGTGGCCGGGGCGGTTGCGATTGATGTGATCGATCATCGCGGCCAGCGTGGTTGACTTGCCGCTGCCGGTCGGTCCGGTCACCAGCACCAGGCCGGCGCGCAGATCGGCGAGCTTGCGGATCCCGGCCGGCACGCCGAGCTCGTCCATGGTGAGGATCTTGCTCGGAATCGCGCGAAACACCGCCCCTGCGCCCGTCGTCTTGCGCAGGTAGTTGGCGCGGAACCGCGCGCGGCTGCCATGCGCATGCGCGAAATCGAGATCGCCGGTGGTCGCGAACTGCGCCGCTTGCTTCGGCGACAGCAGCGGCGCCAGCAAGGCATCGATGTCGGCCGCGGCGAGCATGCGCTGCCCATCAGGTACCAGCTCGCCGCGAATTCGCAGCATGGGCGGATACCCGGGCGTGAGGTGCAGGTCCGAGCCGCCGCGCTCGAGCAGCCGGTCGAACAGTTGATCGATCGGACGACCGCTCACTCGCGCTTCCCGAACAGTCCGCCGAGCTTGGCCTTGGCAGCTGGCTGTGGCGGTGTGGCCGGTGCCGCGCTCGCGCGCAGCGCTGCGGTCAGATCTTTGCGCGAATCCGCCGCCGCCAGCGCTGCGGCCTCGGTGATCTTTCCGGTGCGGACCAGCTCCAGCAGCGACTCCTCCAGCCGGATCATCCCGAACGCGCGCCCGCGCTGCTGCAGGCTCGGCAGCTGGAACAGCTTGTTGTCGCGGATCAGCGTTGCCAGCGGCAGCACACCCGTCAGCACCTCGACCGCGGCCACCACGCCGGCTCCGCTCGCCGATGGGATCAAGCGCTGCGCGACGATCGCTCGGAGCGCGCCGGCCAGCGATACGCGCACCTGGGACTGATCGTCCGGCGGAAACATATCGATCAACCGATCGATCGTCTTGGCAGCGGATGGCGTGCTCATCGTGGCGATCACCAGGTGGCCAGTCTCGGCGGCGGTCAGCGCGATCTCCACCGTCTCGCGGTCGCGGAGCTCGCCGATCACGATGACGTCGGGATCCTCGCGCAGCGATGCCTTGAGTGCTGCGACAAAGCTGGCCGTGTGCCGCCCGACCTCGCGCTGCGAGACCACGGCCGCCTTGCGTGGGTGCTCGATCTCGACGGGGTCTTCGATCGTCAGGATGTGATACGGCTTGCTCGCGTTGATCACGTCGACCAGGGCCGCGAGCGTCGTCGTCTTGCCGTGCCCGCTCGGTCCTGCCACCACCACCAAGCCTTGGTGGTGCGCGACGACCTTCGCCAGCTCGCGCGGTAATCCGAGATCGTCCAGCGACGGCGGCTTCGCCATGGGGATCCGGAACGCCGCCTTGAGGCCGCCCTGGTGTCGCGACACATTGCTGCGCAGCCGGCCGACCCCGGGAACCTCGATCGCAAGATCGACATAGCCGCGAAGTTGCAACTGTTGAGCGCGACGAGGTCCGAGCAGCGGAAATACCAGCGCCTCGGCCTCTGCAGCGGTCGTGACCGGCCCCGCCGGGTCGAGCAGCCGGAGCTCGCCGTTCGCGCGGATCATCGTGGCCCGGTTTGCCGAGATGTGAAGATCGCTGGCGAGCTGCGCTTGCGCTGCATGGATCAACGCGCCGAGCGCGCGCGTGATCGTCGAGCTCTCGTCGGTCAACGCCGGGGGTGCTCCCGACGCGACCTCGAACGGCGCCGCCTGGAGCTCCACGGCAGGGCGGCGGATCGTTTCGGACTCGAGCTCCAGCTCGAGCGGCAATCCCGCGGCCTCGACCTTCGATCGCGACGTCGTGAGCGTATGCGGCGACGACGCCGAGCGCGATGGCGTCCTGGAGCGCGATGGGCTCTTGCTCCGGGTCCCGGTCTTGGCGCGGGTCGCGAGCTTCGCATCCGTCGCGGCCTTGGTTCGCGCACCTGGCGCGCTGATCTGCTGTGTTGCGTCGGGTTCGATTCGCACCAGGAGCTCGGCGCCGTGCTGGATCACCGCCACTCGCACCGATCGGCCGGCGAGCGTGAGCGGCTTCGCCTCGCCGTCCGGTACGTCGAGCCATCGCGCTACCACCGTGCCCTGCATGAGTCGCACGAGCTGCTCGCGCGTGACGTCGGTCTGGGTGACTGGCTGGTACTTGCGATCCTGGCGCACCGCGATCGGCCGCCCGGTGCAGATCACGATCTCGTGAACCCCGTCGCGATCGAAGTACGCGAGCAGGTTCGCCAGATGCGCGCTCACGGCCTGAGCGTATCTCAGCCGTGCGGCGTCGCGTGCCCAACGATCAGAAATTCCTCCGCTATCCATTGTTGGTCCGGCGCGCCCATTGCTTCTCGCGCACGGAATCAATACTCATTTGGCGCCGTCATGACCGCTCGTACCGTCCGCACCGCCACGCGCACGAGCGACGACGAGCAGCGAGACGAACCGCGAACCGACCCGCGCGCCGCCGTCGTGGCAGCCGGCCACACCAGGAGCCGTCCATGAATTCACCCAAGATCGTCCTCATCACCGGCGCCACCGCAGGAATCGGTCGGGCCACCGCGCTGTCTCTCGCCGAGCTCGGCCACCACGTGATCGCGACCGGACGAAACCTGGGGGAGCTCGCCAAGCTTCGACATGCGACCGGCCGCTGGAAGCTCGACACGGTGACCCTCGACGTGACCTCGCAGGCGTCGGTCGCCGGGGCCGTCCGGCGTGTTGCCGAGCTCACCAACGGCTACGGCATCGATGTGCTGATCAACAACGCTGGGTTCGGCGTCGTCGGACCGACCGCGGAGATCTCGGACGCCGATCTGCGGAGCCAGTACGAGACCAATGTGTTCGGGCTGATGAGCGTCACCCGCGCGTTCTTGCCCCAGATGCAACAGCGGCGCTGCGGTCACGTGATCAACCTGTCCAGCGTCGGTGGGCGTGTGACGCTGCCGTTCTACGGCGTCTACAACTCGACCAAGTACGCGGTCGAATCGCTGTCGAACGCGCTGCGCTACGAGCTGCATCCGTTCGGAATCCAGGTCACCTTGATCGAGCCCGGCGCGATCCGGACCAACTTCGAGTCCAGCGCGATGGCCCAGCTCGGCAAGTTCGCACACGGTCCGTACGCCAAGGCGATCGCCAAGTTTCACGCGCAGGCGAACCTGCTCGACAAGCTGTCGGCGGATCCGACGGTGATCGCGAAGACGATCGAACGGGCGATCGCGGCGAGACGACCCGCCGCACGCTATGTCGCGCCGCCGATCACCTACCTCGCGCTGATCAGCTCGCTGATCCTGCCGACGGCGGTATGGGATTGGGCGCTCCGGCGGGCCAGCCACATCGATCGCCGCACCGTCGATGTCGCGACCGCGCGCAGCGTCGCTGCTGGCTCGGTTCGCCAGGCAACCAATCCATTCAACTGAGGATCGTTAGCCATCGCTTCTGCTCGCCCGACATGGCACGGTCCTCGCGATGCAGCGTCCCGGGTCCGCGTTCGTCATCGTGGCGGCGGTCTCTTGTACGTCGTGCTCCCCGTCGCCGGCCGAGATCACGGACCGCGCATGGCGCGCACACAGCCTGGTCGTCGCCGCAGGCGAGCGCGCAGCCACCTGCGCCGATGCCGGGACCGCCATGCAGCGCACGTTCGATGCTCACCGCCAAGCGTTCGTCGATGCGATCGAGCTCGAGCACGACGGGCGGCGGATGGCGGAGGTCGCGCCGTACCTCGAAGCTCACCGCCAGCGCTATGCTGATCTGACGACTCGCATGATTGCGCTGTCCGATCGATGTGCTGACGAGCCAACCGTGGTAGCTGCGTTTCGCCAAATGGAGAGTCCGCGATGACCGACAACGAAGAAGACTTCGCCGCGATGCTCGCTGCGTCCGAAGCGCAGGCCCCCCGAGCACGACGCCCCAGGGTCGGCGACCAGATCACCGGAAAGGTGATCTCGATCGGCAAGGACACCGTGTTCGTCGACGCCGGCTACAAGGCCGAGGGCGTTCTCGACAAGAGCCAGGTGTCGGACCGCGAAGGCAAGCTGCTGGTCAAGGTCGGCGACACGGTCGAGGCACGCGTGGTGTCCGACGAGGGCGGCGTGCTCACCTTGCGCGTCAAGCTCGGCCGAGGGCCCGAGGCGCGTAGCGAGCTCGCGCAGGCGCACGAGCTGGGGATCCCGGTCGAGGGCGTCGTCACCGCCGTGATCAAGGGTGGCGTCTCGGTCGATGTCGCCGGGGTTCGCGGGTTCTGCCCCGCGTCACAGATCGACGCTCGATTCGTCGATGATCTGACGAGCTTCGTCGGGCAGAAGCTCGAGTTTCGCATCACGCGGTACGAGCCGCGCAACCTCGTGCTGTCGCGGCGCGCCTTGCTCGAGGTCGAAAACGAGAAGCGTGCGGTGGAGACGCGCAAACGTCTCGAGCCCGGTGCGGTGCTGCGCGGAACCGTGGTGAGCTTCAAACCATTCGGCGCGTTCATCGATCTCGGCGGGATCGAGGGAATGCTGCATGTCTCCGAGCTTGGCTACAGCCGGGTCGAGAGACCCGACGACGTGCTCCGGATCGGGCAGGTCCTGGACGTTGCGGTCCTCAAGATCGAGCACGGCGAGAAGGGCGAGCGGATCAGCCTCTCGCTCAAGGCGCTCGCCAACGATCCGTGGCGCGACGCCACCGCGGCGCTCGCTGAAGGCCAGCGGGTCAGCGGTGTGGTCACTCGGCTGCAGCCGTTCGGCGCGTTCGTCGAGATCGCGCCCGCGGTCGAGGGGTTGGTGCACATCTCCGAGCTCGGCGCAGGCCGCCGGATCAATCATCCGAAGGAGGTGGTCTCCGTCGGCCAGCAAGTGGAGGCCGTCGTGATGTCGATCGATCACGAACGCCGGAGGCTCTCGCTGTCGATGGCCGCTTCGAAGGACGGCACCGCCGAGGACGTCGCTGCGATCACGAACACCGCGCGTGGGTCTGCGGCGCTCGGCACACTCGGGGATTTGCTTAAGCGAAAACCCTAACAGAGTCAGCTGGTCAGACCGCGAGCGTCAAAGCGCGGGCCTAGCTCACGACAGCGCCGCAAACCGTTTGCTTCAGTACGTGTGGAGAGGTGTGCAGACAGCTGACTCCATCGAGATTTGAGCGGACGGATCGACGACGATTATCTCTGGAAACCTTCACCCGCGACCATTGCTCGCGATATGCTCGATGAGCCTCAGGGGGAGGCTTGTTAATGAGTCTTGAGCCATTGCTCGGCCTCGATCCGGCGTTGCACGCTGCAGCGAAAGCTGACGACAGCGGCACCGTGAAGGAGATCGCCGGGCACCTCGACGAGCGGTCGTGCTCAGTAGTCGCGATGTGCAATGCACCGCTCGAGCGAGCGTCCGCGCTGCTCGGCCTCGGTCCGCTCTCGCACTGGACGTTCGTTAACAACAAGAAGGCTTCGCTCTACGTCCATCGCGTCAGTGATGGGTTCGTCATGTTGACCGGAGGCGCGAACAAGAATCCCGAGCAGACGATCGCGAAGCTCGGAAAGGCACTCGGCAAGAAGTAGAGATGCAACCGATCCTCACAAGCTTGAACGAGATCCCGGGCGTGCTTGGCTCGATGATCTTCAACGCCGAGGACAGCTCGGTAGCCCACGTTCTCCCACCTCCCTACGAGCCTCAGTTGATGACGCAGGTGCTTGGAGAGCTGCGATCGGTTGTTCAGTCACTGTCCTCTTGGTCGTCGCTCGATATGCTGGTGGTTGGTTACCAGGACGGACAAGTCATCCTGCGACGCGTAGATGACATGACGATTCTCGTACTCGCCGCTCAAAATCTGAATATGATGAAGCTTGGGATCGCTTTTTTGTCTGCATCGGCGAAGCTCGGCGCACAGCGCCCGGCTTCTCCCGCAACGGAAACGGTGAATCACAACAACAATGTCAATTCCACCGTCGGGAATGGCCCTGCGGTCGGGCAACCGGTCATCGATCTTTTGCAGAAGGCCTTCGCGAAACACATCGGCCCGTTCGCGAAGGTGGTGTTGAACGAAGAGCTCGGGAAGATGGGAGCAATGGCAAGCACAATCGGGCACGGTCAGTACGACGAGCTCGTCAAAGCACTCGGGAACCGCCTTCCCGACGCTGTCAAGCGAAGAGAGTTCCTCGCCGAAGCGGCGGGGCTTGTACGGCGATAGCAACTCACACGAATCGATTATCCGTCGCTGCATGCACGTGGGGGATGCATGTCTCGGCGGTCAGGACTGCGACAACAACACTCTCAGATGGGGGGAGACATGGCTCAATTCAAGCATTGGCGTCTGCGAAACAAGATCATTATCCCGGCAGTTGCAATGGCGGTCGTGGCCTCGGCAGGCCTCGGTATCATCATCAACAAGCAGCAGCAGGACATCGCCATCGACCAGTCGAAAGCGACTGCGCAGTCGATCGCGAAGCAAGTCATCGCCGAACGCGCGGTGTACACGAAGAACGTCATCCAGAAGATGACGAAGGACAACATCGCGTTCAGGGCGGCCGATATCAAGCGCGTCGATCAAGAGGGCAACATCCCGCTGCCCGCGACGTTCGTCCACTTGACCTCTGCAGCGGTCAACAAGGAGAGCGGTGGTCACAAGGTAGATCTGCTGAGCAAGTGGAACATCAACCCGGAGAAGGGTCCGCGTACGCCGTTCGAGTCGAAGGCCCTCGAGGCCGTCGCGAGGAACCGCGAATCGCACCAGTTTGACATTCAGGGCGAAGGCGAAACCGCCCGGTTCGTGATGGTGATCGCGGACGTGGCGTCGAACAACCTGTGCGTCGACTGCCACAACAACCAGAACCCCTCTGGTTGGCGTAAGAGCTCCAAGACCGACTTCAAGATCAACGACGTGATGGGTGGCCTCGTGGTCTCGCTGCCACTGGCCGAGCCGTTCAAAGCAGCCAAGAGCAACGCAATTTACCTGACGCTGACCCTGATCGGCGTCATCGCGTTGATGCTGTTCTTGATCGCGATGATTCAGCAGCGGTTCGTCTCGGCGCCTCTCGTCGCACTCGAGCAAGCAGCCGACCGGATCTCCACCGGTGAGCTCGACACGCCGGTCAAGGTGGTGTCGGAGGACGAGGTGGGTCAGCTCGGTAAGGCGTTCGAGCGCATGCGCGTGAGCCTCGCGGCCGCGATGAAGGCGATCGAAGACAAGCGCTAGTGCGTATATAACCTCACGACGCCGACCACACGTTTGATGGTCGGACCGGAGTGAAGGTGACGTGAAGAGCCGGCGAGGAAACTCGTCGGCTCTTTGCGTTTCGGTGTCCGGATCTGCGTCTGGAGATCCCCGCCGCGCTGCTACAGGCAACAACTGGCAGCGTTGTTACTTCGTGCGTGGTGGTTTGAACATCCGAACAGCTGCGACGTCGCAGCCATCAGGGTTCCCACTACTGAACGTAGTGGTTTTTCGGAGCGTACATCTCGCGACGTCAGCGGTGATTCGTCGACGGTGAAGCATGAAGAACGCTTCGCAAAATTTCGCGCGACGTCATCGTTTGCGTTAACGTTTCTTCAAAGGGGTGATCATGAAACGAGTCTCGGGTTTAGTTTTTATTGGTTGTCTAACTTTCTCGACGAGCCTATTCGCACAGGACGCACCGCCGCCGGATGATCCCGCGGCTGGTGGAGAGATGCCGGCAGGTGAGGCACCCGCGGGGGATGCGGTGGCTGATCCGAATGCGATGCCGGCCGAAGGAACGCCCATGGAAGAGGCTCCGCCGCCACCACCGGCTGGCGGATCGGTGACCCTGAAGAAGGGCAAGATCA
Organism: Kofleriaceae bacterium; assembly: GCA_050187075.1. Taxonomy (GTDB): domain Bacteria; phylum Myxococcota_A; class Polyangia; order Haliangiales; family Haliangiaceae; genus JABFXX01. The sequence goes on from JBFWXW010000001.1 coordinate 212,560, forward strand.
ACATCCAGGCGAACATCGAAGTCAACCTCAGCAAGGAACAGGTCGGGAAGCCGATCTCGATCGCCCCGGATATTTCGTATGGAGCGACCGATGACCTGACCCTCACGCTGGCTCACTCGAACGCAGCACTCAACGGCTTCCGCGGCGGCACCGGGTTCGGCGTCTGCGTGACCGGCGAGGAAAACGGCTGTGGCAAACCCTATACGGCCGTCGGACTCGAGGCACTCTATAGCCTCGTCAAAGGACCAATGGCGTTGGGTGTGAATGTTGGCGCGCTGGGCCTTAGCCGCGGGGACATGCTCAATCACTTCGACGCAAAGGTCGGTTTCAAGGGCAAGTACACCGCAGGGAAGGTCTCCGTGGCGTTTGCCCCGTCCGCGTGGATCGGACTCAACAAGCGCGACGAAGGGAACGCGGATCTGCTGTGGATTCCGGTCGGCGTCGGTGTCAAGGCAACTCCTGAGCTCGTGGTCGGCGCGGCGACCGGCCTGAAGACTCCGTTCAAGGAGATGGCCGACAACTGGACCGTCCCGATCGGCGTCAGCGCTAACTATGCGATCAATCCGCAGGTTGGTGTGGGCGGTTCGTTCGTGTTCGGCACGATCCTCGGTGCAGAGGGGAAGAATCCAGGCATCGACTCGCGCGCTTTGCATCTCTGGTTGAACTACGCGATGTAGTTCAATTCGCGTCTCACCGTTCAACGCCGGCATGCAGGCCGGCGTTTTTGTTTTCACTCAAGCCGGGAAATCGCGCGCTTCGCTTGCGGCGCACGGATGCACGAGAGTGCCAAGCGGAGCGTCGCGCTCGGGTGGTTCTAAAACTAAACAAGCAGCGCAGCCAGGGACCAACCCCAAGCGCAGCGACGTTTGGCACGAGCGTGCTCGTGCGCACTGGCCGTTACGCTGGCGTTCAGACCCGCACGTACTCGAAGTCGCCGGGCAGGCCGTTGATGCCCTTGATCGGCGGAGCGATCCAACTGGCCATCTTGCCGCGCTCGTAGACCGGGTGCATCAGGCTCTTGATGAACACCTCGTCGGCTTCGGTCGGCAGCCACTCACCGCGACGCGCGTGGAACGCGGCCTCGTCGATCATCGTGCCGTCGGGCGCGAAGTGATGCCCGGACCACATCCCGATCTGGCGGTGGAACTTGTTCGACGGCAGCTTGAGCTCGAACGACACGCCTGAATCCTTGATCGTCTTGTTCCAGCGCTCGACGCCACGCTGGCAGTCCTTGATGTACTCGGTGCGCAGCACCTCGTTGAGCGCGTTGCGCATCGGCACGTCCTTGTGAACCACCTTGCCGCCCTCGAGCACGTCCATCGCGAAGTGCGAGCCGACCAGCTTGTGCTCGTCGTAGCGATCCTCTTTGTAGCGACCCTTGAGGCCTGCCGCGAACGCATCGGCCGCGTTCGACGACACCTCACCACCGAACAAGTCGAGCGACAGCGAGTACCACAGGTTCAGATACTTCTGGATCGTCGGCAGATCGATGCCACCGAGCGTGCGCGGATCGCCGTTGGGATCCTGCTTCATCAGCTCGCACGACCGCGCGACGACGCGCTGCACTCCCGTCTCGCCGACGAACATGTGATGCGCCTCCTCCGTCAGCATGAACCGGCAGGTGCGCGCCAGCGGATCGAACCCGCTCTCGGCGAGCGCCGATAGCTGGTACTTGCCATCGCGGTCGGTGAACATCGTGAACATGAAGAACGACAGCCAGTGCGCGGTTGGCTCGTTGAACGCGCCGAGGATCCGCGGCTTGTCCGCATCACCCGAGCGGCGGGCGAGCAGCTCCTCGGCCTCCTCGCGGCCATCGCGTCCGAAGTAGGTGTGGAGCAGGTACACCATCGCCCACAGATGGCGGCCCTCCTCGACGTTGACCTGAAACAGGTTGCGCAGGTCGTACAGCGATGGCGCGGTGGCGCCGAGGTTGCGTTGCTGCTCGACGCTCGCGGGTTCGGTGTCACCCTGGGTCACGACCAGGCGGCGAAGCATGTTGCGGAACTCGCCGGGAACTTCGTCCCACACCGGCTGACCGGCGAAGTCGCCGAACCCGTGAACGCGGCCGTCCTGCTTGGGCTCGAGGAAGATCCCCCACCGATAGTCCGGCATCCGGACATAGTCGAAGTGCGCCCAGCCGTCGGTCTCGACCGACACCGCGGTCCGCAAGAAGATCTCGCGCTCCTGCCAGCCGACCGGCCCCATCTGCTTCCACCAGTCGATGAACTGCGGCTGCCACGCCTCGAGCGCGCGCTGCAGCCGCTTGTCGCTCGACAGGTTGACGTTATTCGGGATCTTCTCGTCGGTGAGTACGTTGCCCATGATGTGCCTCGGTCTGAACGTGCGTGAGGAGGTCTAGGTTCGGTTCCACTGGAACTGCGGGCGCTCTGGCTGTCCATACAGCGTCAAAGCACCGTGTTGGCCGGTGGAGTTGGCCCGCGTGAAGATCCAGTTCTGCCAGGCCGACAGCCGGCCGAAGATCTTGGTCTCCAGCGTCTCGGGACCGACGAACCGCAGCGACGCCTCCATGCCGGTGAGCGCATCCGGCGATAGCGATGCACGCTCCTCGACAGCGATCCTGAGCTCGTCCTCGAAGTCGATCTCATCGGCGGCGACCGTCGCGATGCCGAGCTTCTCGGCCTCTTCCGAACCGATCGGGCCTTCGGCGCCGCGCGACAGCACCGCCTGGACGCGCGCGGGCTCCCCGTAGAACCGCGCCTCGAGCCGCGACAAGCCGGTGGCGGTCAGCATGAAGCCCTGATTGGCGACCGAGGTTCGCATCGCGATCTTCTCGTCATCGTCGATCAGCGCGTAGAACCGATCGGCGCCGAGCGCGAGCTCGAGCAGCACGCCAGCGAAGCACGAATCCGCGCGATCGGCGACTGCGTAGAAGCTGCGCGCGGTGTTGTCGTAGCGCTTGAGCACGCGGCGCTGCAGCAGCCGGATCTCGCGGGCGAACCCGGTCGTCGCCTTCGCGAGCGCATCGTCGTGCTCGACCACGCGTGCCGCGTCGCCGACCGTGCGCACCGTGACCATGCCGATCTCCGGCAGGTCGAAGCGCAGCCGCAGCAGCGCGTCATCGAGCTCGCGGAATGCGCGCAAGCTCCACGTCTCCGGCGAGGTCAAGTCCGTCGGTGCGCCGTCGGGTGCCTTGATCGTCAGCGCACCGGTTCGTGCGGCCTTGTCGATCGCGAGCTCGACATACTTGTACGTGATCGCCTCGGCGGTGATCTTCGGAGCGATGTCCGGTAGCTGAACCGCCGGGCCGCGTACGACCGTCTGGCGCGCGGCAATCGCCTGTGCGCGCTCGGCGACGGCCTTGTCCCAGCTGGTGCGCGCCACCACGTGATCGACCAGGCCCCACTCCTTCGCGCGCTTGCCCTTGATGCCCTCGGCCGTGGTGCAGAACACGTCGGCGCGATCGCGACGAACCTTGCGCTTATCCACCAGCCGAGTCAGCCCGCCGGTGCCCGGCAGCACGGCCAGAAGCGGCGTCTCGGGGAACGACACCGCCGAGTTGCCGTCATCGACCAGCATGGTCTCGTCGCACGCGAGTGCCAGCTCGTACCCGCCGCCGGCGGTGGTGCCCTTGCAGGCGCACAGTGAACCGAGCCCGGAGCTGGCCGATGCGTCTTCGAGGTAGAGCCGGGTCTCGTTGGTGAACTTGCAGAAGTTCACCTTGAACGAGTGGGTCGACAAGCCGAGCATGTAGATGTTGGCGCCCGAGCAGAACACGCGATCGAGATCCGCCGTGATCACCACGGCCTTGACCTCGGGATGCTCGAACCGTAGCCGCTGGATCGCGTCGGCGAGCTCGATGTCGACCGAGAGGTCGTACGAATTGAGCTTGAGCTCGTAGCCGGGGCGATGCGGATGATCGCCGTCCACCGCCATCACCAGGGTCGCGGTGTCGCCGTTGGTCGTGAGCTTCCAGTGCTTGTAGCGACTTGGGTGGGTCTGCCAGGTCGTGGGATCCATGGCGATCGAGTACCAGGCAATTTACTGCTTGTCACTACAGAAATACGTGCAGTATATTGCAAGCGATCATGTCCACGGGTTCGCTCGATTACCTGACGTCCGTCGGGGCCGCCGTGCGATCGCAGCGCGAGCGCCGGGGCTGGTCGCGCCGCGAGCTAGCAACCCAAAGCGGGGTGTCCGAGCGGTTCCTCGCCCAGCTCGAGCTCGGCGACGGCAACATCTCGCTGCGGCGATTCGCCGAGGTCGCGCACGCGCTCGGGACCACGCCGACCGCGCTGCTGGCAGCAGCCGACGCACCGCACGGCAGCGAGCCGGTCGCGCTCCTGGGAGTTCGGGGCGCTGGCAAATCGGCCGTCGGCAGCGCCCTCGCCAGGAAGCTCGGGGTCGCGTTCGTCGAGCTCGATCAGGAGATCGAGCAGGCCGCGGGCCTGCCGCTGGGCGAAGTGTTCGCACTCCATGGCGAGGCGTACTACCGGCGGATCGAGCGCGAGGTGCTGACCCGCGTGCTCGCGACCCCGTCGCCGATGGTGCTCGCGACCGGCGGCTCGATCGTCAATGACCCGACCAACTACGGTCTGTTGCGCTCGCGCTGCCGGACGATCTGGCTGCGCGCCCGCGCCGAAGATCACTGGAACCGCGTGGTGGCCCAGGGCGATCAGCGGCCGATGGCCGAGAACCCGCACGCCTTCGCCGAGCTACGTGCACTGCTCACCGCGCGCGAGAAGCTCTATGCACGCGCAGATCTGGCGATCGAGACCACGGGACGCCGCGTCCCTCAGGTCGTCTCGGACATCGTCGGCGAGCTGGATGTCACCGCATTCCGCGGCCGACCACCTCGAACAGGTCGATCGTTCCGCCGAACGCCAGCTGCACGTTGATCCGCGCGTCGGATCCGGCGCCGTTGTAGTCCGTGTACGGCCGCCGCAGGCTGACGCGGACGCGGCGGGTCAGTCCGTCGCCCTTGAGCCGCGCGAGCGTGACGTAGCTTCCGCCCATCCACTGCTTGAGATCGAGGTCGGCCGGGGCGCGATACAGCAGCTCGAGGTCGTACGATGCATCGGCAGACGCCACGTTGACGTAGAGGTTACTGTTCGGCGGGCCGCGACGCGCGGTGTAGCCGCCAACCACGATCGGCGGCCCCCACTCGTCGGGATACACCGAGACACCCGGGCTGTGCTGCGCGGTGGTCGAATCGCCAGGAGTCCCCACGTCGCAGAGATCTGCATTCGCGTCGTTCTCGACCCACAGATCGGCCACCGTGATCGGCGCGGTCAGATCGAACAGCACCTGGACGCCGGTATCGGGTCGATAGTCGAAGTACGGTGCGCGCGCGTGGAACCGGACCACCCGCCAGGCGTTGTCACCGACGAGCTCGGCCACCGTCTTGAAGCTGCCGCCGATGTACTGGCGAACCTGCAGATTGGCGGGGGCCTTGTAGAGCATCGCGATGTTCCGCGGCACCGTGTCCGCTGTCGTCAGGTTGACGAGGAAGTTGGCGCCCGCGGCCTGGGCGCGGCGAACGGTCAACCCCGACTCGAAGGTCGGAGCATCCCACTCGTCCCAGTACATGCTGATCCCGGGTGAATGTGCCGCGATCGAATCGTCCCCAGCAGTGCCGACGTCGACGCTCGCATCGACGTCGAGAGCGAACACCGGCACGGACGACGCTGGATTGACCTCGACCACGTTGGCGGGTGCGCCGCCGATGCGCGTGATCACGGCCGCCGCACCCACGCCGGCGGAATGCCTTTCCAAGCTGGTCGACGGCGGACACATCGTCGCGATGATCGACGCCGTGGCGTTCGCGGCCACGTTGATGGTGGCCTTGAGCGTGGCGGTCGGATTGCTCTGCATCCACGGATCGGGCTGCGTCACCGCGAGGGTCGGCGCCGGCGATCCCAGCCGGAACACGTCCACGTTCGCCGTCGTGGTGGTGCCCTTGGTGACCACGAACCGGTTACCACTGACCGTCGCGTTGGTCGCCTCGGGATGCACGATGAAATCGACGGTGCTGGTGGCCGCACCGTTGGTCATCACATCCGCCGTCACCGTGCACTCCGAGCCGGTGAGTAGCGCGACCGTGCGGCGCATCGATGTCAGCTCCGCTGCATATGCGGCGGTGGCATCGCCCTGCATGTATCCGCCACCGGATGGTGCGGAGTAGAACGCGGTGAGCGCGCCCGTGGCATGGGCTTGGTCGATGCTCGGGTGGCTCGGCGTGGTCACGCGCACCACGTTGTGGCCGAGCGAGCCGTACGTGAAGTCGTGGCCGGGGCCGGCGTTGTAGTCTTGATAACCAGGGTCGCGCGCGAGCCAGTTGCCCTGCTTCCACACCACGATCCCGTTCTCATCGCGATGGCTGTGGCTGGACTTGGGGCCGCTGTGCATCGCGACGAACATCGCGTCATCGGCCCACGAGGTCCTCAGCGCACCCCAGCCGATCTCGCGAAAGCTGCGGCCGGTGGGCTCGCCCGCGACCGGCGGTGCGGAGCTGACCGCGCTGAACAGCTCGAGGTTGAGTGGTTGCTGCGGTTGCCAGCCCCTGCGTCCGAGCTGCGCGAGCGCGTACGGATCGGACCGCTGGTCGTACAGGATCGATAGCGTCGTCGAGAAGTTGGCCGCGCTCGAGCTGCTGTCGGCGAAGTTCACGTCCGCGGTGCGGCTCGGCACCAGCATGTGGGTGATGAATTGGGTGAGCTTGGCGAGGTACGGATGCGTGAACCCGTTGGTCCCGGTGACCTTGCGATCGAAGTAGTGAAACGTCAGCGAGTTGTCGAACGCATAGGCGCCATACGTCATGCCTTCGATGTAGCCACCGTCGATGTCCATCGCGTCGTAGAGCGTGGCGAGTCCGGTGCGCGCCTGCGCCAGCGCGGCTGACTCGTCTCGCTCACACGATGCGGCGAGCGCTGCCATCCCGAGGCCCGCGTACCGCACCGCAAACCCGTTGGGCCACGAGGTCGGATCATTGTCGAGCGAGACCTCGTCGGCGAGCGGCACGATCGCTCGATTGTGCAAGCAGTTTGCGAAGTACAACCGCTCGTTGGCGGTGAGCGCAGGTGCGAGCGCATCGAGCGCATAGGCGACGCCCGTGGCGAACGTGGGGCCCGTGAGCAACATGGCGCCGCCGCTGTAGCTTGGGTCTCCCCAGGTCGTCCAACCATTGCCGCCAACACCACACAGCGATTGAATGATCGGCTTGGCGTACGCAAGGTACTTCGGATCCTGGGTGACCGCGTAGGCGAACGAGGTCAGCCGCAGTCGCTTCTCGATCTCGCGCGAGATCGCGATCCAGTAGGGATAGTTCGCGGTGGGGTACGGCCTCTCCGACGACAGGCCGACGGCCCCGGGCGCAGACTCGCGCTTGAGCCACGCCGTCGACAGCGCTGCGCCATCGAATTGATCCTGAACCAGGATGTTCGGCCCCGCAGAGATCCGGAAGTTGTCCCACTTGCCCTGGCCGTTGTGCGTCACCGTCGAGGTATCGCCGAGAAACCCAATTGCGGTGATCGCTCCGGAAAGCACCGCGCCGCCGGAGACGCGCTTCACGCCATCGACGTAGAGGTCGTAGGTACCGTTGGCGTTGACGAACAGCGCGAACTGATGCCAGTCATTGCTCGTGATCGTGGCGATGTTGGCGTGGCTGTGGGTCGAAAGCTGATTGCCGGTCTGATAGATCGTCACGCCAGTGTAGTTCGCGCGTACGTCGTCGTAGGCGCTGAACACGCGGAACCCCGATTGCTCGCTTGCCGCCGGATAGAAGTAATCGAACTCGATCAGGTACGCAGACGGCAGCGTCACCGGGAGCGGCAACCGTGCCCAGGCGTGCTCGGTGGTCGACGTCCCGACGTTCAACGACGAACCGACGCCGTGCGGAGGCGGTTGCAGGTACGGCCAGTACAGCCGGTACGTCGAGTACGCGGTGATCTTCGACGGCGCCGTCAACAGCGCGTCCGCAGCCGTCCGGATCTTGTTCCACTCGCCCTGCTGTGACACGCCGAAAGCATTCGGAGTGGTGCTCGTGAGGTTGTACTGCGCGGGCTGATAGAACATCGGATGCGTGCACGCGAGCGCGACCGGTTCGGTGACGACGGGGTCGTCTGCAACCGCATCAGGGCCCGAAGCAACTTCGGAATCCGCACAGGACGTTACGCAAGCAAACACGACAACCGCGCCCCACGCGCGACAGCGAACAGCGTCAGACATCGGGGGAGCGGACAGCAAGCCATGTGCCCGCTCGGGATCGACGTAACAGCGCGTAAGGCGGGCAATCGTGGGGGGCGTTGTCTCCATTCCACGTGGGGTCAATCAACCACGTGTCGCGCGATCCGCGCAGGGCCACGCGCGGTGCGCACCGAACTGCACCCCGCTTGGACAGCGCCGCTGCCCACCTCGCAGCGGCGGAGCTAAAGACCGCCTTTGATCTCGATCATCTGCCCCATCTTGACGGCTTCGGCGACGGGCGGCTCGACATCATTCATCGAGGACGCAGAGCCTCCGACGACGTCGCCGAGCGCACTCTCCGAGATCACGATGCTCGCAGGAGGATCTCCGCGCAGGGCCTTGTAGCCCAGCAGCGATCCCGCGAGGCCGGCAGCCACCCCAGCGGCGATCACCCGCTTTCGTCGGCGGCGAGCGATTCCGATCGTGCAATCCTTCAGCAGGATCGTTCCGTCGGTGCGCTGAAAGTAGCGAATACACAACCGCCCGACCGTTGCAGCGATCAGCGCCTCGGCTTCGCCGCGGGTCATGTCTGACAGGTTGTAGACGTTCTGCTTGCAATCGCCGCACATGCGCACGCGATCATCGCCGCCATGGCTCCCCAGCTCGCCGAGCACGGGGCCGCGACGCGGATGTTATCGAGCACGGGGAGCTTTGCCCGGGCCTTGGCCTTCTCGAGCAGCCTGCGGGCGTCATCGAGCTCGCGTGTCCGTTGATCGACCTCGTGTACCAGCGCGGTGTGGCGGGCTTCGAGGGCATCCAGATCGCGCCGATAGGTCATGGGTTGGGTTCGACGCACGAAGGCGCTGCGCGGTCTACCGACGGCGGCGCGAGCCCACGGCGGCCGGATCGCGGGTGATCGAGAACCCTGGCATCGTGAGATAGCGCACAACGAAGTTGCAACGAGATGCTGTAGAGTCCGCCGCTCAGCATGGTGCAGATGACATTGTCGGGCTCCGTCCTCATTGGGTGTCTCGCCGCTGTGATCAGCTGCGGGAGCGCATCAGAGCGCGAGCCCGTTGCGCGCGAACCTGCTTCGGTCGCCACGCGGGCATTTGCCGTTGTGCTCCAGGAGTGCGGCAAGGCGTTGATCGCAACGCCGCGAGACCCCAAGGCAGCATTTTTGACCTGCGGCGCGCTGCTCGGTGATGGTCCGTGTCGGACAGCTTGGGATGCAATCGCGACGGTCCCCAGCATCGATGGCCAGCGGTTTCCCACGATGATCACCGAGCTGACCACCACGTGCGCTCGACAGCACTGTGGATCGTCGCCGCCGGCGATCCGCGCGTGCACGACGGATCGCACGAGCTGGACCGGTTCCGAGCTGGTGGTATGGGCGGAGCTTGAAACAGCGATCCTCGATCGCTTGTTCACCGACAAGATCCTTGTGCCGGCAGCGGTCATCGACAAGTACCGAATCTTGCCGGACCCGTTGACGATCGAGGACGGGATCGCCCTGAACCAAGCGCTCCAACATCGAACCGACGCCAACGAGCTTGTCGACGGCACGACGGTCGTCCACTCGATCGCAGCGAACTACGTGACGACGGCATTGTTCGCGGACGCAGACAAGCTGGTCACCCAGACCTCACTCGACGAGCGTCCGATCGGCCCTCCCCGCGCGACGCGCGACAGCGGAGTCGAAGCATGCACCGCCGCCTCGGTGCTGATCGATCGTGAGGGTGCGTGGATCGGCGGCCCCGGCACTGAGTGCTTTGTGCCGCGCATCCCCAACTCATCGAGCTTCGACCAGCGGCTCGAGACCCAGCTCCGCAACGTCCGTAATGACTGCACGGCAATCGAGGTCGCGGCGATCGATGGCGTCCGGTATCAGGAGCTCATCGCGACGATGGATCTCGCGATCAAGGTAGGACTGAAGGATGTCGCACTCTCGGATCCCGCTGCGCTCACAACCAAACCGCCCAAGGCACAGCGGCGCAAGAAGGCGCCCGCAACCTGTGCGCCGACAACGGCCGCACCCGAGAAGGTCGCCGAAACGCCTCGCATAGCCGCGGCGCAACGCGATGTGATTCGCGCGGCACCCTCTATCGTGATCACGAGAGATCAGATCACGTTGGGCGACGAGGTCATGATCGCGCTGAAAGATGCGCTCTCGGCGCAGGGCCTGATCAAGCCGCTCGCAACGGCGCTACAGGCACAGAAGGATCCGAGCGGCGTCGTGATCCTTCAGGCTGACAAGGACACGCCGGTTGTCGTCATCAATCGCGTCGTGGAGACCGCGAAATCGGTGGGCTGTGACAACCTGCTGTTCGCGGTGAAGAACAAGAACTGACCGATCGGTCCCTGTCGAATCAGCGCCTCGAGGGCGGCAGCTTCATCGATGCTGGCGGCTCGTCGGGGCCATTGTCTCGAGTGATGTTCGCGGGCGGCCCGTTCAGCTCGGCGGCTCCGTGATCCGGCTCGCCCCCCATCCCACCCATCATCACGTAGCGCGGCTCGGGCTCCTCCTGCAGCGCTTCGTAGCCGAGCAGAGATCCCGCGAGCCCGGCCGCCAGCCCCACGGCGAGCACGCGCTTCCGACGCCGGCGAGACACCGCGACCGAGCAGTCCTTCAACAGAATGGTTCCGTCCGCCCGCTGGAAGTACCGCACGCACAGCCGGCCTTCGTTCTCGATGATCAGCGCTTCGGCCTGGGCGCGCGTCATGTCGGACAGGTTGTAGACGTTCTTGCTGCAGGCTCCACACGCCCGCACGCGTTCGTCGCCCGTCATGTCTTCCCAGCGTGCCGAGCACGGTGACGCGACTCGGATGTTGTCGAGCACGGGGAGCGCGACCCGCCCTCGCGCCTCGTCGAGCAGCTGGCGAGTCTCTGCGAGCTCACGTTTGCGGAGATGGATCTCGCGCGACAGCCAGAACTGACGGGCTTCGAGGGCATCGAGATCGTTTCGATAGGCCATTGTTTGTCCATCGCGCGAGAAGGTCGCCTTGGATCGACACCAAGCCTCGATGCGGGTTTCGCAGAATCCGTGTGCACCCTGCACAGCACACCTACCTGGGCGTACCGGCTACCATGTCGGCATGTTCCAGCTCGACGAGCAAACCCAGATGATCGGTGGTGCGATCCGGCAATGGTGTCAGTCGGTGCTCGTGCCGAAGATCCCAGCGTTCGAGGCCGGCACCGAGATGCCATTTGGGGTGATGAAGCAGATGGCCAGGACGTTCGGGCTAGACGCCATGATCGGTGGCGCGATCAAGAAGCGGATCGCCAAGCTGCGTGAAGGTGGCAGCAGCGACGATCCAGACAAGCTGCTCGCCGCAGCCAGTGGCAATCCGATGATGATGCATGTCCTGATCAAGGAGCTATCGCGCGTGTCGCCGGGCTTTGCGATGGGGTTCGGCGTGTCGGTCGGGCTGGTCGGCGGCGCGATCGCCACCAAGGGCACGGCGGATCAGATCGAGCGGTGGGGCCTGCCGATCTCGACCCTGCAGCAGATCGGCTCCTGGTGTCTGACCGAGCCCGGCGCGGGCTCGGACGCATTCGGTTCGATGCGCACCACGGCGACGCCGAGCGGCGATGGCTATTCGCTGACCGGCAGCAAGACGTTCATCACCAACGGCCCCGGCGCGGACGTGTTCCTGGTCTATGCGCGGATCGATCGCGGCGAGCCCGAGGCCGAGCGCGGCATCGCGACGTTCATCGTCGAGCGCGGCATGCCAGGGGTCACCGTGGGCCCGCCGTTCAAGAAGATGGGGATGCGCGACTCGCCGACCAGCGAGGTGTTCTTCGATGGCGTGACGCTCGGCGTCGAACATTTGCTCGGCGGCAAGGAGAAGGGTCGCGGCGGTCGCAGCGATACCAAGGACAGCCTGGGCAACGAGCGCTCGGGTGTGCCGTCGATGGCGTGGGGCATCATCGAGCGCTGCTACGACGCGAGCCTGGCGTACGTGCGAGACCGCAAGCAGTTCGGCCGCTCGATCGGCGAGTTCCAGGCGGTGCAGCTCAAGATCGCCGACCTGTTCATCAAGCTGCGCACCGTCGAGAACATCGTGTTCCGGCTGGCGTGGATGCAACAGCACGGTGTGAAAGACCTGCCCTTCGTCAACACGTCGAAGGCGACCAGCGCGTTGCTCGCCGTCGATGCCGCGCTCACCGCGATCCAGATCCATGGCGGCTACGGCTACATGGAGGAGCTCGGGATCGAGAAGCTCGCACGCGATGCCAAGATGCTCGAGCTCGGTGCCGGCACGACCGACATCAACTTGCTCGCCGCCGCGCGCCAGCTGATCGGCGTCACCGAGTGAGCGCGTGGCCCTCGGCCGGCGCTCCGCGGTCGGGAGATCTACGCACCGACTGCTGACCACGGCCGGCCGAGCGCACGCCTTGCGGGTTTTCTGAGTCGTCGCGCTTCCTGGATCGGCACAGCACCTGCTTTCTGTGGGGTCCATGACCGCTCGAGGCAGCCATGTCGCAGGCTACGAGCTTTGCGAGCTGCTCGGCACCGGAGGTACAGGCGATGTGTATGCCACGCGATCTCCGAGCGGAGGTCGTGAGCTCGTGATCAAGATCCTGAACGAGAGCGCGGAATGGCCTGCTCCACACGCACTGCTCGTCCAGGAAGGTTACGCGGGCGAGCAGGTTCGTCATCGCAACATCGTGAGCATGGTCGAGTACGGCGTCACCCCCGACAGCACCGCGTATGTCGTGATGGAGCGAGCGCGCGGCACATCGCTCGGCGAGTGGATCCGCGCCAAAGGCTTGCCATCGCTCCAAACCATTCGTGCGATCGCACATCAACTCCTGAGTGGCCTCGCCGCGATCCACGAAGCGGGAATGATTCACGGCGACATGAAGAGCGACAACGTGCTCGTGGACGACGAGGGTCATGTCACCATCATCGATCTCGGGCTTGCGCGGTGTGCCGGGGCGCCTCCCGCAGGCTGCCGAGAAGACGTCGTCCCGGGTACGCCAGCCTACATGGCGCCAGAGGTCATCATGGGCAGCCCCGCGGGGCCCGAAGCAGACCTCTACGCCGTCGGCATCGTGCTCTATGAAATGCTCACCGGAACGACCCCATTCGCCGGAGGTACGATGGACGCCGTCCTTCGTCGTCAGCTCGAAGACCACGTCGTCCCAGCTTCGCTACGGTTCCCGGCGCGGCCACACTGCAGATCGCTCGACCGTGTGATCGAACGGGTCCTCGCGAAGCAGCCGAAGCGGCGCTACCGAGACGCGCTCGAGCTCGCCGCAGCGATCGATGGCGCGATCCCGCAGGACGACTCCGAGCGGTTGGTGGGGGCTGAACCCGGCACGCCATCGACGACCGCGCCCACCCGGAGCTTCGTTCGCCCACGTGCGCTAGGCACGCGCTGAGGTACGCGCTAGGTACGATGAAACTGCCGCGCGCGATGTCACCCGTTCCGGCCACGATGTCGGGTCACGAGCTACCTCGGGGTCATCCCGGGATCCGCCGCGATCGACGTGATGCGCAAGCCACTCGCTGATCGATGCCGGACGCCCCGATGCACAGCGCGTGTCATGAGGCGAATCCTCGCGGCCACACCGCGCACGATCTTGCGACCCAGCCGTTACGCACGGCAGAGCGTGCGCGAATTTGGTGCCTGCGTTCGAACGCGAAACGCGGAACACCGCGGGCTGGTTCGATTGCTGCCGTGCACGCGGTGGCGTAGCGGTTGCAGCAGTGCTCGAACATGCAGGCTGGCGAAGCGTTTTGTTCTGCGTCTGGCGAGACGGTCCATCCTCACCCGCTTCCGATCGAGACGATCGATCTCGATGACGAAGTTCGGGCGATGCGAGCCCATCCCAGGCCCGCAGGTCGGGCTGCCAGAACGATCAGTCGCCGCTCGGATACCCGAATGGTGCTGACGGTTCTCGATCGCGGAACGCACGTCGCGGAACACCGCCGCAACCATGCGACCACGTTCCAAGTCCTGGACGGCCGCGTGATCGTCGCCTTGCTCGAAGCAAGCTTCCACCTCACGGCAGGTGAGCTCCTGACGATCGAGCGCGACGTTCCACACGCGATCGTCGCGGTGGATGACAGCGCGCTCGTACTGACGATCACGAAACACCGGAGATCGCGATGATGACAACATCCGAGTTCCTCGCACGCGTGGCCGACCACGCCGGCATCGACAACACGATGGCCGGCCGGGTCACTCGCGCCGTGATGGCCGCCGTCGGCAGCTCTCTGTCGCCCGCCTGTTCCGAGCTCGTCGGGGAGGAGCTACCACCGATGTTGGCCGCTGCGCTGCGCGCTGCGGAGCCGAACGACTACCCGGCACAACCTCGAATCGAGGCCCTCGGCCACTCGCCGGGACGCGCTCACGAGTTGATCGCCAGCGTTTGTCGAGTGCTCGCCGACAAGCTTTCGCATGAAGCCAACGATGCGCTGCACGCCTCGGTCCCACACGACCTCGCGCAGCTATTGGTGCCGTCATCGGACGAACACCTCCCCGAGCCCGCGCCGCACCGGGATACGATCGCTGAGGGGCGCCCCGGATCGAGCCATCCAGTGACCGAACGGCGTCGGGGTCGGTAACCAGCGATCCGGAGCTTCACTCGCGCAAATCATCGCGGGAGGATCAGCAGCCGCGCACCGATTTCGCGAATTGCACTGCGCACGGCGGAGTCTCGCTGGTCCAGTTCGTGAAGAACCGGTGGGCATGAAACGCATCCTGACCGCCGTCGATTCGTCACCGCGTGCGCAGCTCGTGCTGCAAGCTGCGGCTCGCCTGGCCGAGCTCACCAAGGCCAAGCTCGTGCTGTTTCGTGCCATCGGCGTTCCGCCCGACATGCCGCACGAGTTGTTGACCATGACCGACACCCGGCTCGAGGATTATCTCACCGCGAACGCCCGGTCAGAGCTGGCCCGACTGGTCACGGATATCCGCCCCGAGCTGATCGAGCGCACCGAGGTGAAATTCGCGACGCCGTGGGATGGGATCTGCCGCACCGCACGCGAGTGCGAAGCGGATTTGATTGTCCTCGGATCCCATGGCTATGGCGGTATCGATCGGATCCTGGGCACGAATGCAGCGAAGGTCGTCAATCATGCCGATCGAAATGTTCTGGTGGTTCGTACCAAGCTGTGAGGTGGCCATGTTGATGCCCTCCGTGTCTCGCTACATGACGTTGAACCCCTGCACGATCTCCCCTCAGGACACGGTGGCAACCGCATTCGCGCTGATGCGGTCGCACGGGTTCCGCCACCTGCCGGTGACCAAGAACGGCAAGCTCGTCGGGATCATTTCAGATCGCGACCTCCGGATCGATCGGACACGTGGGGCGACGGACCTCGAGGCGATCCGCGCAGAAGACGTGATGACCAAGACGGTGATCGCGGTTGCGCCTGAGACGCCCATGGACCAGGCGCTCCAACTCATGAGTGCGATGCGGTGCAGCTCGCTGGTCGCGATCGACAAGACGGGGGTCGCCGGGATCCTCACAGCCTCGGATGCGTTGTGGGCGTTGAGCGACTTACTGCGGCGTGAAGCGAGCTAGCCGCACACTCGGCACCCACGATGCATGACGTCGGGTCATGGATGTGAACGCGATCGCCCACGATGAACCGACGCCTCCCATTCGTTGGGCGATAGCCGGAGGCTTTGCGGTGGCCGGGCTGTTGGCCGCCGCGTCCCTCGCGGGGATCGTGGTCCCGTCGAGCTACGCTCGCGAGACGGCGAACTGGCAGATCCAAGCGATCGCGCAAGACTGGTTCGATTTGGTCATCGCGACACCAGCAATTTGCGGCGTCACGCTGTGGGCTCGCCATTCGCATAACGGCCTCGCGCCGATCGTTCTGGGTTCGGCGTGATCATGGCCGCTTCGAGCGCGGTGCTCACCGTGGTCATGGACCTCTGCGGAGTGACCACCGGGTCCGCTCCGGTCGCCATCGCGATGGTGGCGATCACTGCGATCTCGGGTTTGCTGCTCGTTCGGGTGCTGCAGCGCGCTCGCGATTAGATCTCAGGCATGTAGCTTGACATCACCTCGGCGCTGCTCCGCGTAGCCTTGCAGCTGGCGGCGGGCCGCGCGAAACGCATCAGCGATCGCCGCATAGAGATCTTCGTGAGCGTGGTCGGTACCAGGATCGCGAGATACGTTGATCACGCCGCCAGGAATCGTCACTTCGATCCGCACGTGGAACACCTTTCCCTGCCGGTGGTGCCGGTGTGGCTGTTCGACGACTACATCGCACCGGGTGATGCGCTCGTACGTATCGCGAACCCGGATGATGCAGCGCGTGATCTCCGCCTCGGCCGCAGGGCTCGGGTCCATGCCACGGAACGTGATTTCGTTGGTCATACCTGGCCACAGTGCATTGCCCGCGCCATCGGATCACGCCCGACGAGGCAGGGGAAGCGACTCTTTCCTCGCAGCGCGTGCGCTAACTGGGCGACGAATTGAGTCCACGTTGCAGGTTATGCGCGATTTTCGGCTTCAGGGTCGGCACGCCCTTTGATGTGAGAGATCACCATGACGCCACAACTCAGGTACTCGCCGAGCCGGGCACTCGCAGAGCTGAAGGCACAGCATGATGGGCTTCGCGCGATGATGACGCGTTGTGAAGAGCTCGCCGATGCATTTGATGCGGGGAACACGGGCGCCGAACAACTCATGCGCGAGGTGACCCGCCTGCGCCTCGCGTTCGACGCCCACAACAAGTTCGAAGAGCAATTGCTGCGACCGGTCCTGATGGAAGCCGACGCCTACGCGGGTGTGAGGATCGATCGGATGATGGAAGATCATGTTCACGAGCATCGCGAGATGCGATCGCGACTTCATACGTCGCAGACCCACGAGCTTCGCGACGCGATCGAAACATTGCGCGCTCACCTCGAGGCCGAGGAGCGTTATCTGCTGACCTCCCGCGTCCTGCGCGACGACCGCATCGCCATCGAAACGCATTGAATCTCCCGCGCGCTCCGCGAGCGACCGTGTCCGTGTGACGGGCCGCAGTCGGCTGGTTTCCTTGGCTCACCTGGAACGAGATCGGCGATCACGCGAGCTCGCTTGCAGCGGTTCGTGCTGGCACCGTGAGCTGCGCGAGCGGAGGCTGTCACAGCCCGGCGCATCCATCCAGCAAGCAAGCGCGGGCTCGTGCCCGCTAGGGAGCGCAGCCATGATGACCTTCGTGTGTTGGATCGCCGGCGCAAGCGCGCGACGCGTGCTCAGCTGGTCTGCGGCGCCGACGATCGTCGGTCTGATGCTGATGGTGTGGTCGATGGTTCAACCGACCCCGCAAGGTCATGCTGGCGATGACCGTCGGCCAGCTGACGGAACGATCGCGTTCGCGCTCTACGGGGTCGTGCTGCTCAGGGAGCTTCGCGCCGTCCGACACGCTCGTCGCGAAACGACGCGGCGCGTGCATGACGTGCCATCACGACCAGTCCCCGGCACGAGCTCGGGGCGACCCGGTGCGCTGGCCGCTGCGGCCCACGTCTGCGGCTTCACCGGACTGCGATGATCCGCGCTGAAACTGCGGATAGCGGAGATCTCGGCGCTTTTTTTGCGTCCGCGCGTCTACTGGCCAGCAGCGAACGGGTGACAGACAGCGAGGCCTATGGCCTGCATTACCGAACCGCAGATCATGGGCAGCGCTGGTCCACAGCAAGACCCGGTAGGCCTGTCGACGGCGACCGCACGCGCGCGGCTTCTCGAGCTCGGCCCGAACCAGCTCCCGACCGGAGCCAAGCAAACCTGGTTTCAGCTGATCGGTAGCATTGTCCGGCAACCGATGCTCCTGCTGCTCCTGGCCGCGACCGCAATTTATCTGGGGCTCGGCGATGCAAGCGAAGCGCTTGCGCTCGCAGCGTCCGTCGTAGCGATCATCACGATCACGGCGACCCAGGAGTGGCGAACCGAGAAGGCACTCGATGCGCTCCGGGATCTGGCGAGTCCCCAGGCGCGGGTGCTGCGCGACGGCAGCTGGACGACGATCGACGCACGTGAGGTGGTGGTCGACGATGTCGTTCAGCTCGCAGAAGGCGACCGGGTTCCTGCTGATCTGATCTTGCGATCGGGCTCGCCACTTACGGTCGACGAATCGTTGCTGACCGGTGAGTCGGTGCCGGTAGTTCATTATCCGAACGCGACGGCAGCCACGATATCAGCGCCGGGCGAGCAAGGAGCATCCGTGTTCGCGGGGACGCTCGTCAGTGCCGGCAACGCGATCGGCGTGGCGGTTCGGACCGGAGCAACTACCGAGGTCGGCCGGATCGGCGCTGCGCTCGGCACGATCGAGCTGTCACGACCTCCTCTGCAGCGTGAGGTGATGACTGCCGTCAAGCGGGTTGCGCTCGTAGCAGCGATGCTTTCGGTAGGACTCGGGCTGCTCTACCTCGCGTCGAATCGCGGTTGGGTCGATGCTGCACTCGCGGCGATCACGCTCGCGATGTCACTGTTGCCCGAGGAGCTCCCGGTGGTGCTGACGATCTTCCTCGCGCTCGGAGCCTGGCGGATCGCACGTCATCGCGTCCTGGCGCGGCGCGCCGCCGCCATCGAGACGCTCGGTGCCGTGACCGTGCTCTGCGTCGACAAGACCGGCACGTTGACGGAAAACAGGATGCAAGTTCGCCAGCTCGTCGGACCGCTGGTAAACGTGGCCGTGACCGCGGACACCATGGAGCTCCCGGAGACTGCTCACGAGATCGTAGAGTTCGGCCTGCTCGCTTGTCCGCTCCACCCCACCGATCCGATGGATCGCGCGTTCGCCGCACTCGCTCACGGCAGCTTGGAAAGTACCGAGCACATCCATCCCACCTGGCGTTGGGTGAGGGAGTACCCGCTGCGGCCGGGCCTGCTTGCGGTAACCCACGTCTGGCGTGGCGATCGTCCTACGCGCGTGGTCGTCGCGACCAAGGGCGCCCCCGAGGCAATCATCGATTTGTGTCACCTCGATCCCGACATCGCCGAGCGCTGGCGTCGAGACGCAGAATCGATGGCGCGCGATGGGCTCCGCGTGCTCGGGGTCGCGCGGGCATTGTCATCGTACGATCTTCCCGCGAGCGACCCGCATGAGTTCGCGTTCGAGATCGTCGGCCTCGTCGGGTTCGCGGATCCGCTGCGCGCGGATACGCCACAGACCATTGACGCTTGCCGCCGGGCCGGTGTTCGAGTTGTGATGATCACGGGCGATCATCCGACGACGGCTCGGGCGATCGCGCGCGTCGCGGGGCTGGCAGATGACCCGATCCTGACCGGCGTGGATCTCGATCGGTGTAGCGATGACCAACTTCGGGAAGCGCTAGGTCGCATCGAAGTGGTCGCGCGCGCCGCGCCTGCACAGAAGTTGCGGATCATTCAGGCGCTGCGGGCTCGCGGCGAGGTGGTTGGAATGACCGGCGATGGTGTCAACGATGCCCCCGCCCTGCGGGCCGCCGATATTGGAATTGCGATGGGCCGAGGAACGGACGTCGCTCGCGAAGCCGCCGGCCTCATCCTGCTGGATGAAGCCCTCGATCACATCGTCTCGACGATCCGGACGGGCCGGACGATCTACGACAACCTGCGCAAGGCATCCAGCTATCTACTTGCCGTCCATGTCCCGATCGCTGGCCTGGCGCTGCTGCCCCCGTTGCTTGGTTGGCCCACGCTGCTGTTTCCGATCCACGTGGTGTTCCTCGAGCTCATCATCGATCCCACGTGCTCGATCGTGTTCGAGCTCGAGCCATCGAGCACCGATACGATGGATCGACCACCTCGACGTCGCGAGGACCGATTGTTCGACATGACGAAGGTGGCGTTCGCGATCACGCTCGGGATGGCAACCCTCCTCGGTCCGCTGGCGGTCATCGCGTACGTGAATGGTGGTGGCGCGCCTTCACAGCTCGTGCGCAGCCTTGGATTCGTATCGTTGATCGCAGCGAACCTCGCGCTCGTGTTTGCGTCACGCGGCCGGGTTCCGTTTCGCGATCGTAGCAGCGGAAATCCGGGCGCAGCGTGGATGGTCGCGCTCGTCACCGGATTCACGGTCGCGGCGCTGGTGATCCCGGCGCTGCGCGAGTTGTTTCGATTTGCGGCGATGAGACCGATGTCGATCGGTACGGCGATCGTGTGCGGTGTTACACCGCCACTACTGTTCTGGCTAGCAAGCATGGGCGTGCAGCGCGGTCGTCACTGGCGAGCTCGCCGCACATGAGAGTCGCATGCGAGCTCGCGAGCTCATGAGCTCAACCTGCGATCACCCGTCGTAGCAATGAGCCCGGACGTCGGTACCGGGCAGATGTAGGAGCACGACGTCGTGCATCCCGTGATCGGCGATCACGCTAGCTGGCGCGGTGTCATCACCGACGTCTACCGGTCAGGGGCTGCGGGCAGGCGGGACCAAGCGCAATCCATGCGCGAAATCTGCCAACGGAGATTCCACGCAATGGGCACAGCTCGTGCTCCAGAGATCCCCATGAATGCATGGATGGCCGCCGTGGGCGCGCTCGCGATCGCGTGTAATTCGCCGCAGGATCCGGACATCCCCGAGTTGCCGTGGCTTCGCGGTCTGAGCGATGTGCGGTTGACCACGACCCCAACGTCCGACGTGGTCGATCGGATGAGCCCCTGGTCGCCCGCTGACGAAGATTGTGCCGCCACCCGGTATCCTGGACTCGCGCTCGCAGCGAACGTCACCCACGGCCCAGAGGACGAAATGATCCTTGCGTCGTTCACGCAAGGTGTGGCGATCGTCGATGCGAACAACCGCCTCATCGCACGGGCTCCGGGGCTTCCATGCGGTGGCTCGGCGGACGAGATCGTCGCGCTCGCATTCGGTCGCGCGTATCTTGAACCAACCATCGTCGTGACCATCACCTCTGGCGGACATCGCGAGCACGCGACGTGGGTGACCCTGTACCGGCTCGGGTTTCGAGATCGCCTGGAGCCCGTGTTCACCGGATCCATCGAGGAGCGCGCCGACGACGCCGTCCAACGTGGGTCCGTGACCTTGTTGCCGGATGGGTTGATCTATCGCCGCCCCGGCGGGCAACGGACATACTGGCGGTTCGACCCCGTCGCCGGAGCATATGTGTACCGTAGCCGTCTCGCACGCGACGATTCGGACGAACAGCCGCATGTTCCACCGCCGTCCGCGTGGTAGTGCGCGATCGGCTGCCCGACGATCCTGGTCTGGCCGAAGCGTTGCATCAGCGCGCAGCATGAAGCTCTCCAAGATTCTGTGCCCGATCGACTTTTCCCCCGGAGCCACGCAAGCGCTTCGAATGGCCGCGCGCATGGCGAACGAACAGAACGCAGAGCTCGTGATCATTCACGCTTTGCACATGCCGGTCTCCAGCTACTCGCTCGAGGGACCGTTCCCAGCTTCGATCACGCAACCGCTGATCGACGATGCCGAACGCGGGCTCGACGCGGCCGTTCGGGAGGCGTCCGCGGCGGGCGCGAAGCGAGTGAGTCGCAAGCTGCTCACCGGCATTCCATGGGCGATCATCGTGAGCGAGCTCGAAAATCAGCCCTATGACCTCTGCGTGATCGGTACCCACGGACGAACGGGGCTGATCCGGATCCTGCTCGGCTCGGTCGCGGAGAAGGTGATCCGCCATGCTCCATGCTCGGTCATCGCGGCGCGTCTCGACGCCACGAACGGCCCGTTTGCGCATGCGATGGTTCCGACCGATTTCTCCGACAGCGCGGAGTACGCGATGGAGGTCGCCACCGAGCTGGTTCAACCCCAAGGGACGATCTCGCTCGTGCATGTGATCGAGGTACCGGTCGCCTATTCGGGTGAGGTCATGATCGCCGATCTCGCCAGCGCGCTAGCTCGACGAGCGACCTCAGCGCTCGAGCGCTCGGCCACCAAGCTCAGAGCGAACAGCTCACAACAGGTCGCGACAGGCTCACGCAGCGGCTCTCCAGGCGCTCAAACGCTGGCAGCGATCGATGAAGATCCGACGATCGATCTCGTGGTGATGGGGACCCACGGTCGTACCGGGCTCCGGCGTGTCGTCATGGGATCGGTCGCGGAGAAGGTGGCGCGCAACGCGCGCTGTCCCGTGCTTGTTGCTCGAAGGCGCGCATAAACATGGCTCGCATGCCTCGATGGCCCGTGGGGCTGTGGACGATGCAGACCCTGCCGGCTTGGCCGCAAAAACTACTGCGAGCATGCAACCAAGATCGGCGTCGCAGGCGGCGGGCTAGGGCTCGATGGCGGAATGGCCGAGTGCATGCTGGTCCCGAGCGCGAGGCTGCTGGTGGCGCTCGGTGAGCTCGACCGGGTTCGCGCAGCCCCGCTCGCCGATGCTGCGTTGACGCCGTATCACGCGATACTCGCTCGCCGCTCGGTACATTGCCGGTGAATTTTTTCGCGCTGCCATATGGCGCAGAGATCGCCACGAGCTACCGGGGACGCTGACCGAATTGATGGAGCTCGTCGTGCTTGCCCGCGACGGTCAGCTCCGCCGCGCGTCGAGTCGTTCGCAATCGACCAAGCGCCCGAGGTCGATGAACGGCTTCGCCGTGGCGAGATCCGCGGCCGCGCAGTGATGGTCCCGGGACGCTGACATCCGTCCGATGCTGCTCGAACATCGGCGAACCGCTGTGTAGCGAACGCGCACGCCGGTCGCCAGCAACGCGCGACCTCGGGAGCTCGCGACATCGCCTGTGTCATCACCCAGCGGTGACAGCCACAATCCCGCTCGCGAACGATGCGGCCACGAGCGCGTAACCGATCGATCGTAGCCGGCGCGGCGACGGCAACCAGATCGCGACGACCACTGACATCATCACCAATGGAGCTGAGACCACCAGTGCTGATGATGCCGCGACCGCGATCGCGATCGTCGCGAGCGCGATCAGGGGTGACCAGCCGCGGTCTCCGCGCTTGGCGGCGAGCACGCGATGGACTGCGATCACGGTGGCCGCGTAGCCGAGTGACCACGCGCACCACAAAGCGACGGCGACGGTCCACGACGCGCCGGATGCAACCAAGACCGTCGCACTGGCACCTGGTAGCGCGATGGCTGCAACCAGCTCGCCACCGAGCGAATGCGCCGACCGCGTCGCGGCGAGCGCGATCATGAGGCCCGCCGGGATCGCCACGACGGCCACGATCCCGATCGTCGCGTTCGGTGCTCCGATGAGTCCAGCGCCAGCCGCCAGAGCCGCGCCGCCGGCGGTGATGATGAGCCTGGCGATCGCGCGGCGGCGCAGGGTCTGACGAATGCGAGCCCCCCGGTGACCAAGCAGCACAAGCAACGGCTCGTTGGCAAGAAACGCAAGGCAGGCAGCGAGCGCGAGCAGCACCGCCGCGCAGGTTGGCGATCGAACCAACAGCGCCGTTGCGAGCGGGACGCCGAGCTGCGCATACGCGCCGTGCTCGCGAGGCCATAGCGAACGCATGCTCACACCGCGCTCGCCGAATCGGTCCTGACCATCGCGGCCGTGCGGCTCACCGTCATGCGGACCACGGCGATCACGAACGCGAACGCACCGATCGCAAAAATCGTGTCACCGATCACGCGCAGCCAGCGTAGCGTCTGCATCGGTCCGGTTTGCAAGAACTCCGAGCTACGCGCGTACCAGTAGCCGACGTCGATCGCCGCCCAGGTTTGCAGCAGCCCGACCGGTAACACGCTGATCAACACCATCGCGAGCAGTCCGATGTTGATCGACCAGAACGCGAACTTGAGCAGGCGCTCTGGCCAGACCAGCGTCGGCCGCAGAGACTTGACCGTGAACAACACGAGGCCGAGCCCGAGCATCCCGTACACGCCGAATAGCGCGGTGTGACCGTGGACCGGCGTCGTGTTGAGCCCTTGCATGTAGTAGAGGGCGACGGGCGGATTGATCATGAAGCCGAACAACCCCGCCCCTACGACGTTCCAGAACGCGACCGCGATGAAGAAGTAGATCGGCCAGCGATACGACGCCATCCATGAGGTCGAGCGGGTGTGGCGCCAGTTCTCCCACCCGTCGTAGCCGAGGAACATGAGCGGCACGACTTCGAGGGCGCTGAACACCGACCCGAACGCGAGTGCGACGGTCGGGGTGCCGCTGAAGTACAGGTGGTGCAGCGTGCCGAGCACACCGCCGCCGAGAAAGATCGTCGCGGCCAGGACCGAGGCGCGGCCGGCCGCAGCGTATCGAACCAACCCTAGTCGCGCGAACAAGAACGCGATGATCACGGTCGCGAACACCTCGAAGAAGCCCTCCACCCAGAGGTGAACCACCCACCAGCGCCAGTACTCCGCGATTGCAAGGTTGGTATGGCGTCCGGCGCCAAGCGCCGCAAAGTAGAACCCGCCGATCGCGATCGTCGAGATCAGGAGCATGACGATCAGCGGCCGCTGGACCTCGCGTCGGTGGAGTGCCGGCCACAGCGCCCGCGCGACCAGGAACACCCACAGGCCAAGACCGACGAGCAGAGCGAACTGATAGATCCGGCCGAGGTCGATGTATTCGTAGCCGCTGTGGCCGAACCACCACACGCCGTTGGCATCGAGCTGACCGTTGATCGCGAGGATCTGGCCGAGAAGCGAGCCGAGCACGACGACCACCAGGGCGACGAACAGGACGTTGACGAGAAACCGCTGGCCGCGGCGCTCGCCGCCGACGGACGGTGCGATCGCGAGCCCCGCCGCGAGCCATGCTGTCGCGATCCAGAAGATCCCCAGCTGGACGTGCCACGACCGCGCAACCGAGTACGGCAGGACCTTGGCGAGCGCGATCCCGAACAGGCCGTTGCCCTCGACGCCGTAATGCGCCGTGATGACGCCGGCGACGATCTGCAGCAAGAACAACCCACACACGACCCAGAAGTACTTCACCGTCGCGAGCTGCGAGCCCGTCGGGTTCGAGCCGCACAGCGGATCCGTTCGAGGAAGCGCCTCGGGGACATCCTCCTTGCGCCTCGCCGCATGCCAGAACGCAAGCGCACCGATTCCGCCGAGCAGCAACAGGATGCTGACCCCCGTCCACACGACTGCGTCGGGCGTCGGACGATTGCTGATCAGCGGCTCGTGCGGCCAGTTGCTGGTGTACGTGATCGTGTCGTCCGGACGATCTGTCGCCGCAGCCCACGATGACCAGAAAAAGAATGCGGCCAGCGCGTGCGCGCGCTCGGGCTCGGTGATGGTTCTACCGGGCAGTGCATACGCATCGTTGCCGTTCGCAAACAGCGCCGTGTAGTAGGCCACGTTTGCCTCGATGGCGCGGGCACGTTGCGAGGTGACCGTGATCGTTCGCGCGGTCTCATCGTAGGTATTGTGCCGGACCTCCGCGCGTAGTCGCTCCTGTAGCCCAGCCTGCGCGACCGCGTCGAGCTCTGCGTATTGCCTGCCGTATCCATCCAGCGACCAAGCGTCTAGCAAGCCGACCAGCTCGCGATGCAGCCAATCCGCGGTCCAGTCCGGTGCGACGTACGAACCATGCCCCCAGATCGAACCGAGCTGCATTCCGCCGAACGAGCGCCATACGTCCTGCCCGGCGGAGATCTCGTTGGCTTCAAACAGCACGCGTCCGTCGGTCGTGACGACGCGATCGGGGATCGGCGGCGCGAGTTGATAGATCCGCGAACCCACCCACAGCAGCAGACCGAACGAGATGGCAAGGACGAGACCGAAACCGATCCAAAGGCGACGCATGCAACCGGTATTTGCACGAGCTGCGCCGGTTCATCCATCGTGCATGTGCTTGAAATCGCGCGTCCTGTCCGTGATTTCGCGCAGATTTTGCAACGGCCGCTGATTCGCCGCAGCTGGTGCGGTGCGACGGTCGGGCGAGCGATCCCCGTCACGATCGAGTCGCAGATCTGGAGTCACGACGAACACGCGAGTGCGTCGCGCTACGCTGCCCGGTCCCGACGTAGCGGGATCGCGATGTCGAACCGCGTCCCCTCCGAGCTTGTCTCGAGCTCGATCGTCCCGCCGTGCAACGTGACCAGGCTGTGGACGATCGACATCCCTAACCCAGTCCCACCCTCCTTGGTCGAGAAGAATGGCTCGTAGATTCTTCCGCGAACCGAGTCCGCGATCCCCGGACCATCGTCTCGCACACGAACATGAAATCGCTCCGCATCGAAGTCGAGCTCCACGACCACGCGACCCCGGGCGTGGACGGCCTCGATCGCATTGCGGACGAGATTCAGCACGATCTGATGGACCTTGTGCGCATCGACGTCAGCCACCAGCTGCGCAGGACATCGCCCTAGCGTCAGCGCCGCTCCGCGCCGCTCGGCGGAAATCCTTTCGAGCTCTGTGACTTGTCGGACGATCGTCGCGACGTCCACCTGCTCCGTGTTGAGCTCGGGAGGCCGCGCGAACGCCAGGAAGTCATTGAGCAGGGCGGTCAGTCGCTTGATCTCGGTCCGCGCAAGCTCGCCCGGCTCGATCAGTTTCGGGTCGTCGCCAGCACGACGCAATCGCCGCTCGAGCAGCTCGAGCTGCAGCTTCGCCGAGTTCAGCGGGTTTCGAACCTCGTGAGCCAGTCCGGCGGCCAGGGTCTGGACCGCGTTGATGCGATCCGCCTGGATCGTGCGCTCGCGTGCGAGCAAGCGCTCGTCGGAGTCGAGCTGGTAGTGCCGGACCATGATCGCGAGCTCGATGTCGAGCAGCTTGTTGACCGACCGCATGGTGGACCACGCCTCGGCCGCGGGCAGCAACTTGGCAATCAGATCGCTGTACGCGCTGCGCACCACGTTCATCGCCGTGAACATGTACTGATGCTGCAGGCCGATCTCGACGTGGCGGCGGCCGATCCGTGATCGCTTCTCGTAGAACCGATCGTCGAATGGACCGAGCAAGCCAGTCGACATCCAGTCGATCAGGGTGACCCGGAGTCGTTCGATCTGCTCCGGCCCGGTGAGCACGGCGGCCGCCTTCGCATCGCTCCACACCGCGTCGTAAAATCGATCGGCGATGGTCGGAAAGAACGGATGCAGCACCGGATGGAGCACTCGCAACCGTGCGACATCGAGATCGTCAAACCCGATGTAGGCGAAGAGCTCGTCGAGCGGATTCCGGGTCACGACTTATCGGGCGTACCCGTCCCGTTGGCCTGCCCCTTGTCCTTACGTACGACCTCCACGTCCGATCGTGGCGCCTCGTTGTACTCGTGCAACCGGTACTGAATCGTTCGAGCGCTGATGCCCAGCATCTCCGCAGCCTTCGACGTCGATCCTCCGGTCGCCTTCAGCGTCTCGAGAATCGCGTAGCGCTCGAGATCCGCCATCGTCGCGCCGGGGATGATCGGCATGCCCCCGGGCACCATCTTCGGCCGGACCTGCGCTGGCAGCGATCGCGGCTCGAGGTTGGATCCAGTGCTGAGCACGACCGACCGCTCGATCGCATTTTCAAGCTCGCGCACATTGCCCGGCCAGTCGTACGCGGTCAACAGGTGGAGCGTCTCCGGTGCGAATCCTTCGATCGCCTTGCCATTTTCCTTCGCGTAGCGATCCAGGAAGAACTTGGCGAGTGCGGGGATGTCACCGCGCCGTTCGCGGAGCGGCGGCATCTCGACCGCGACCACGTTGAGTCGATAAAACAGATCCTCGCGGAACCGACCCTTCGCAACCTCGTCCATGAGGTTGCGGTTGGTCGCGGCGATCACGCGGACATCGACTCGGATTGTCTGGGTGCCGCCGACGCGCTCGAGCTCGTGCTCCTGCAGGAATCGCAGTAACTTGACCTGGATCGCCGGCGAGATCTCACCGATCTCGTCGAGGAACAGCGTTCCGCCATCTGCAAGCTGGAACCGGCCATCCTTGCGCGCCGTCGCGCCGGTAAACGAGCCCTTCTCGTGCCCAAACAGCTCGCTCTCCAGGAGCGACTCGGCGAGCGCGGCGCAGTGCAGCTTGATGAACGGCCCATTTGCACGCGGCGAGCGCTGGTGGATCGCGTTCGCGACGAGCTCTTTACCGGTTCCGCTCTCGCCGGCGATCAGCACGGTCGCGCGGCTCGGCGCGACCTGGTCAACGACCTCGAAGACACGCTGCATCGGCGGGCTATTGCCCACGATATTGCCCGGCGAGACGCGATCGCGAACTCGCTGGCGGAGCTGGCGGGTCTCGCGCCGAAGCTCCTGGGTCTCGAACACCTTGGCGAGCACGACCAACAGCTCGTCGAAATTGAGCGGCTTGGTCAGATAATCCGCGGCACCGGCGCGCATCGCATCGACGGCCGACGACACCGCGCCGAACGCGGTCATCACGACCACCGCTGGCGGATCCTCTGCGCTGCGCAGCTTCTTGACCAGCTCGATGCCATCCATGCCAGGCATCTTGAGATCGGTCACGACCACGTGGGGAGTGAACGCTTCGAACTTGCCCAGCGCCTTGAACGCATCCGCGGCGATCTCGACGTCATAGCCTTCGTCCCGCAGCAGCTCCCCCAACGCCGTCCGCGCGTTCACCTCATCATCGACCACCAAGATCCGAGCTGGACGAGCCATAGACGTGTTTATAGCGAAGGGTGTGCCAGGGAAATCCAGCTATTTGCGCGGTAGTTCACGCAGCGCGTGCGCCGGGAGCCGGGCAGCCGCAGTTTTTTCGCAGACGCTCGGCAACGCCTCGCGGCAGCGCGATACCGATTGCCCGGCGGGGTCGAGTCCTCGAGAAACCCTGCGAAACAGGCGGTTGGAAGCAAGATCCGATGTAGGTATGCTGTCCGGGCGACATGGCGGAGCTCGAGGGCGGGACCGTACTCGTGGTCGACGACAACGCGGAGAACCGCGCGTTGGCCGCCGCCACGCTCGAGGACGAGGGGGCCCGGGTCGAGCTCGCGGCCACCGGCGAACAAGCGCTCGCGCTGTTCGAGCAGCTTCGTCCCGACTGCGTCTTGATGGACATCCGGATGCCGGGGCTCGACGGGGTCGCGACCTGCGATCGGCTGCGCGCACTGCCGTCCGGCAAGGGCGTTCCGATCGTGTTCGTCACCGCGCAGCGAGACGTGGACACCTTTGATCGGGCGCGCGATGCGGGCGGTGACGACTTCATCACCAAGCCTTATCGCCCGAGCGAGCTGCTCACCCGAGTCGGGGCCGCGATCAAGCTACGGCGGATCGCCGCCGAGCGCAGCGAGCTGTACGAGGTGGTGCGCCGGCAGCGAGATGACCTGATGCGGCTGCAGCTGCAAAAGGAACAGCTCGTGGCGTTCCTCGTTCACGATCTGAAGAATCCGGTCAACACGATCGAGCTGCTCGGCCAACGCATCCTCCGCGATCCACAGGCGTCGGCTCGCGCCACCGGCGCCGCAGAAAACATTCACGCAGAGACCCAAGCGCTATTGCGCATGATCATGAACCTGCTCGATCTCAGCAAAGCCGATGAAGGACGACTCGTTCCGCTGCGCCAATCGATCGACCTCGGCGCGTTGTTCGATCACCTGGCGACCGAGATGCGCCCCCGCGCGAACGCCACCGGGGTGACTCTCGCGGTCACTGCGAACGGCGAGCGAACGTCGGCGGATCCTGATCTGCTGCGCAGGATCACCGAAAACCTCGTCGACAATGCCCTGCGACATGCTCCCGAGGGCTCGACCATCCGGCTCACCTCGAGTCGTGCGGGCGACATGACCGAGATCCGGGTTGCGGATCAAGGCCCCGGGATCCCCGCCGAGCATCGCCACCGTGTGTTCGAGCGATTCGTTCAGGCGGGCGCGGAACCGGCGCGCACCAGCCGGGGGCTTGGGCTTGCCTTCTGTAAGCTCGCGGTGGAGGCGCATGGCGGGCGGATCTGGGTCGAAGATGCGTCGCCCGGAGCCGTGTTCTGCCTGACCCTGCCCGAGGTTTCGATTGATGCATGAGCTTGGCGACGAGCAACTGCAATTTCGCGAGCTGTTCGAGGCCGCCCCCGACGCGACGTTGGTCTGTGATCCGACCGGTCTGATTGTCCGGGTCAACCAACAGGCCGAGCGGATGTTCGGGTACTCGCGGTCGGACCTGCTGGGAAATCGAATCGAGATGCTGATCCCGGAGCGGTTTCGGGCGCAGCACCCCGGGCACGTGGCCGGTTACGTGCGGTCACCGCGGACACGACCGATGGGATCGGGGCTCGAGCTATCCGGGCTCCGGCGTGACGGCTCGGAGTTCCCGGTCGAGATCAGTCTGTCCCCGATCAGCACCGCGCGCGGACCGATGATGGCCGCCGCGATCCGCGATGTGTCGGACCGGCGGCGGATCGAGGACGAGGCCCGGCGTGCGAATGCCTACCTGCTCAGCTCGGTCGATAGCATCCAGGACGCGTTCTCGCTCTATGACGAGGAGGATCGGCTGGTCCTCGTCAACAGCGCGTTCCGGCAACTGCTCGGACCGGCGATGTCCGGACCGATCATCGGCCGAAGGTTCGAGGACATCCTCGACGCCGCATTGGCGACTGGCCTGGTCGAAGTGAGGGATGAGTCTCCACAGAGCACGCGGGCGCGGTGGCTCGCCTATCATCAGCTGCCGTCCGGCTCGTTCGAGCTCGAGACCCGCGAAGGTCGTGCCCTGCGGGTCGTCGATCGACCGACGGCCGAACGTGGCACGGTCTCCCTGATCGTCGATGTCACGGACGATCGGTTACGCAGCGACGAGCTGCGTCGCGCCCGCGAGCTCGCGGAGGCTGCGAGCAACGCCAAGAGCGAGTTTCTCGCGTCGATGAGCCACGAGCTCCGCACCCCGCTCAATGCGGTCCTCGGGTTCGCACAGCTGATCCAGCGCGATCGCAAGGAACCGCCGAGCACACGCCAGCGTGAACGGATCGACCATGTCATCCGCGGTGGCGAGCACCTGCTGAAGCTGATCGATGAGGTGCTCGACCTCGCTCGCATCGAGGCCGGCGGCGTCGCGATCTCGGCAGAGCCGGTCACGCTGCGCGAAGTTCTCGACGAGGTGGTGAACACTCTCGAGCCGATGGCGGCTCGGAGCAATGTTCAGCTCGCGCTCGCGGTCTTGCCGAGCGCGCTGCCTCCGGTCACGGCAGACCGCACGCGACTCGCGCAGATCCTGATGAACTTCGGGTCAAACGCGATCAAGTACAACCGCGCGGGAGGCCACGTCACGTTCAAGGTGTCGCGCGAGAACACCAAGGTTCAGATCTCGGTGATCGATGATGGAATCGGAATCCCGGAAGCCAAGCGGTCGCGAATCTTCGAGCCGTTTCATCGTGCAGGCCAGGAAGCAGGTCCGATCGAGGGGACCGGGATCGGCCTCGCGATCAGCAAGCGACTTGCGGAGCTGATGAATGGCGGCGTCGGGTTCGCCAGTGAAACCGATCGCGGGTCCACGTTCTGGGTCGAGCTACCGATCGATTCGGCCGCGCCAGCGCGCAAAGCGCCGGCACCCACGCATAGCTCGCTCGCGAGCACCGCCACCACGCGTGCTCGCAAGATCGTCTACGTCGAAGACAACCCCTCGAACATCGCGTTCATGCGCGAGCTGATCGAGGACCTCCCGGGAATTGCACTGCTCACCGCTCCCACCGCCGAGATCGGGCTCGAGCTGGTCCGCTCCCACCAGCCATCGGTCGTGATCATGGACATCAACCTGCCCGGGATGAGCGGCTTCGATGCCGTGAAGCAACTCGCCGGATGGCCCGAGACTCGAACCATCCCGGTGATCGGGCTATCGGCAGCGGCCTCCGCCAAGGACATGGCCCGGGCGCGTGAGGCTGGGTTCCAGCGCTATCTGACCAAGCCGATCAAGATCGATGAGCTGACCGCGGCGCTCGCCGAGTTGCTCGAATCGACATGAGCGATCAGATCAACGGCCAGTCCTTGGGCCGCATGATCACCTGGTTGTTCGTGTACGTGTAGCGATGTGGTTCGCGATGGTGGGCGCGCTGATGGTCATATCGCGTCACCTTCAACAGCTGAACGTCGGCATAGGTCTTGGGCCTGACCACCATGACCGGACAACCCGCGTACCGGACGACGCGCTCGGACACCGAGCCGAGCAGCCAACGCTCGAGGCCGGCCTTGTTGTGCGATCCGACGAACAGCAGGTCCGCTCCGACTTGCTCCGCGACATCGAGAATCTCGTCGGCCGCCTTGCCGATCCGTGCATGGACGTAGAACTGAACTGCCTCGGTGGTGCCATGTGCCCCGAACGTCGCCGCGATGCGGTCCCTCGCCAGCACTTGCACCTCGTCTGCGGTCTGATAACTCACCGAACCATTCCGTACAGCGTTGATCAGTCGATCGTGGGGATCGAGCGCGATCACGACATGAAGCACGTGCTGCGGAGCCCGAGCCACGACATCGATCGCCCGAGACAGCGCCTGCTCGGCGGACGGAGAGAAATCATAGGCGACGACGACCTGAAAGGCCTGGGTCGCCTGGGCGGCCGGACCGGCCGGACCGGCCGGAGCGGAAGGTGGGAGGTTGCTCATGTGAGCTCCTTGGTGGATACGACGGGTCTGTTCACGCTTCGGGCCAAGCTCCTCGGCGAGCTCCTCGCAACTTGCGAGCTCCGGCCCGGCGGCATTCGCGCATGACTTGCAGCCGCCGCGCCGGCGTTCGCGGTGGTTGCGCAAACGGCTGTGCGATCGGCGCGCTCGCTACGGCACGGATCCGGCAGAGCTCGCGAGCATGGCGGCAATCTTCGCTCTGATACTTCTCCCGATCATCGCGGCGCTCGGATTCATGACCGGATCGAATGTCGAGGGTCCCACCGAAGCGATCGTCGCCACGCTGGTGTTCGGACTCATGGCCGGCGGCCTGTTCTTCGGGATGTTCCGCATGGCGCGGCGGTGGGAAGACGAGTCGGTGGACGACGGCACTCGGACCAAGCACTGACGACGCTCGAGCTCTCGCCTGGCCATGACTCGTTGCATGGCCGGATCGCGAACGAGCGCGCGTGCGCCTACAAGTTGCTGTTGCCCTCGAGGAACGTCTCGTCGGCGATCTGCTCCTGCCACTTGCCGTGGTAGCGCAGGATGTAGAGCCCGTTGCGCGCGTCGACCACGTAGATCAGCCCGTCTTGGATCACCGGATAGCTCCACATCTCGACCGGCACGCCGCCGACGCCGGGATCCTCGACGGCGACGCTTGGCAGCGGTTCGGGACGTAGCTCGGCGAGCTGCGTCGGATGTGTTGGATCGGAGATGTCGACGACCTGCAGTCCTGCTGCGTACCAGGTGATCAGCGCGAGGTCGTGGGTCACCGTCGCGTTGTGCGCGGTGTACGTCGTGCGCTCGTTCGGCGCTCCGCACACACTGCCGTCGTTCTCGGCGACCTTGAACTCGCCAAGCACCGAAGGCGCCGCGGGGTTCGAGATGTCGACCGTCCGCGTGTGACCCCAGGGGCATCCGCTGCCGAACGGCATCGGGTAGATCTCCTCGGTGACGATCAGAACGTCGCGCCCCGGAACCGGCACGGCCGAGTGAGGCCCGAGCGATTGCGCGGGGGCCCACAGCAACGCCGCTTCCGGCGGTGTGATCAGCGAGATCGCCGGTAGCTGACTGGTGTCGGCGACCAGCAGGCCACCGCGCTGATGCGACAGGTAGGCTCGCGTGCCATCATCGGAGACCGAGATCGAGTGGAACAGGTCCTCGCTGCCATGCCGCATGGCGCCGGCTTCCGAGATGTCCCACTTGGCGACCAACGACGGCGCGCTCGGAGTGGTCACGTCGACGATCTCCAGCGACGGCGCCGACGGCGGTGTGGTCACGTAGACGAGCGTGCGCGTCGCATCGCGCCACACGAACATCTCGTGGGGGCCCCGCGGGCGGATCATCGTGCCGGTGATCGGATAGGTCGCGACGAGCACGGGTGCGCGCCGGTCCGTGATGTCGAACAGCTTGAGGTTCTCGGGCTCGCCACCAATGCTGCACCCGTGCAGCGCCGCCGAGCACGTCATGTTCATCACGATCAACAGGTTCAGATCGGCAATGACGCGCAGCTCGCGTGACGACATGCCTGCGAGGCCTTCGGCGGGCAATCCGATCTCGCCGACGACGGTTGGCTGTGCGGGGTCGCTGACGTCGACGATCGCCACGCCCCGGTTGTCGATCCGAGAGCCGACGTAGACCACGTCGCCCGCCACGGCCAGCGCCGCGTTCATGCCGCGTGCCCCAAGGTCGCTGTGGCCGACGAGCTCGAGCGTGCCGGCAGCGCTATCCTGCTTACCGTCGTCGTCGTCGCCGCCGCCGCTGTTCGAGCACCCGCACGCCGCCGCCAGCAACACGAATGTGATGAGCCTCGCCCGCATGGCTAGAGCTTCACCGAATACACGAAGCTCGCCTTGGCGAACCGCTGGAACCGTTCCTGGATGATCTCGTGCGGGACCACGGTGCTGCTGTCGACGTACTTCGCGGCGAGCTCGTTGGCGGCCTTGGCATCGCCACGTGCCTTGATGCCGGCGACGACCTTCATCATCTCGTCGATCGCCGGACCGAGCTTGTCGACATGAAGCGTCAGCGCGCCCTTGTCCTTGCCGTTGGCCGCGGCGGCGTTGGCATCCCAGGTCAGCGCGCCTCGATCGAGAAGAAAACCGATCTGGATCGCCGCGAGATTCGAGTACGTCTTGCGGCCGCCGCTGCCGGTGTACATGCCCTGCGAGATGTGACCGAGCGCCCACACGAGCGCGTCCACCCTGCCCTGCGCCGCGAGCTTGTCGCTGATCACCTGCTTGCCGCGGAGGAACTCGAACAGATACAGCGCACCGGTCTGCGCCTTGAGCTCCTCCATCACCTGCGCGAGCGGCCCACCGAACACCTCGGGAGCCTTCTTGCCCGCCACCTTGTACTCGTGCGCAGGACCGAGATTGTGCATCGCCTCGTGGAGGATCGTCGAGACCAGCCCCGGCTCGGTCGTCCCGGCGTAGAGCTGGATGCTCGCGGCGTCGAACATGCTCTCGGCCTGTGACCGGCGCGCCGCCATGCTATCGGGATCGGTGTTGATGTTGGTCATTGCCACCGTGCGACCGCGGCCTTGGTTGGCGACCGGTCCCCAGTTCGGCAAGCTCTGACCGATCGTCGCGCCGAGAGGATCACGCGCGTCACCGGCGTTGATCACGATGTCGATGAAGTCGGGCAGATGGAACGTGACCTTGCGCCGCTTGTATGGCGCGCCGGCCTGCGCCGCGATCAGGTCCTCCATCTGCTGCTGCACGGGCACGAGCTTGGACTGCCACTCCTTCGAGCGCTGGTTGATCCGCGCGAACGAAACCTCGAGCCCTGCTTTTTGTGCACACGGCTCCCAGTAGGTCTCATCGGGGGCGACCCGCACGTACCATTTGGAGTTGTCGACGTTCATCTTCGCCCACGCCTCGTTCGCGGGCTCCCAGTCGTTCGACTTGAAGCTCGCCGACGCGGCGCGCAGGTATGCGACCAGCGCGGTCTCGCCGGGATCTTTGACGCTGTCGGCTGCCGCCGCGAGCTCGCTGGCGATCGCGGTCATCTGCTCGGGATACGCCTGGGTGTACGGCACCGCCTTGAGCTGTGTCCCGGTGCCGCGAACCACGCTGAAGTGATCGTAGACGAGCTGCTTGTTGATCTTCTCGAGCGCCGCACAGAACTTCGGGTCGCTCTGCAGCTCGGCGGGATACAGATCGAAGATCGGCTTCGGTGAGCCCGGGATCGCCGAGCACAGCGGATCATTCTCGGTCGCCGGGCCAACGCACTTGGGACCGCGATTGCGGCGGAACAGACTGCGGCTCGCCGGATCGCTCGGCAGCTTGGATGCGAGCGCGGCCGATCCGTTCTGCAGCTCGTACAGCGCGTCGACCAGCGCGGCCACCTTGAGCATGTGGCCGACGAACGCCTTGTCGTCGGCGGACAGCTCGGCCAGGTTCGACAGCACGAGGGTGGCGCGGCCTTGATCGAGGTCCTGACCGACCAGCTTCTGCCGCTTGCCCTCGTCGGTCGACGTATCCAGGGGCGGCGCCGTGGA
Source organism: Kofleriaceae bacterium (assembly GCA_050187075.1). GTDB lineage: Bacteria > Myxococcota_A > Polyangia > Haliangiales > Haliangiaceae > JABFXX01. Next base: position 248,548 of record JBFWXW010000001.1, read on the forward strand.
GGCTGCGACGATCTGATCATAGGCCGCGGTGAATGCGGGCGTGAGCTTGCCGTCGCCGACCCAGCTACCCTGGGTTGGATAGAACAGCAGGTCGGCAACCTCGTCGGGATCGATCGTGTTGTCGCTGTCGTGATCGGCGATCCAGTAGACGGGCAGATTCAAGCGGACCGCCCACCGGTTGAACTGCGGCCGGGACACTCGATCGAAGGACGTCGCCGCGAGCTGAGCAGCGCCGGCAGAGCCAGAGCCCTGCTCAGCTGGCGTGGGCGGTGCTGCTTTGCTCTTGCATGCGACGGCACCCAAAACGGCGATCAACACCAGCGCTCGGTTCATGGCGGCGCACGTTAGCTCGGTCGAGAAGCCGTGGGAACCGCTGCCTGCTATCTCCTGGCGGGCAGGCGCAGCCTCCACGTGCTCCGTGCACTTCCACTTGCAGTCGAGCCGGCCACGAGCAAGTGGGCCTGCAGCCCGTTCGCCTTACCCGATCACATCGCTTCGATCGCGCGCGCCAGATTCGGGCGCGGTCCGATCGGCTCGCTGACATCGCCTGCCTGCGGCGTGCCGGTGGCGCGCAGCAAATCGCGGAGCTGAATCGGCGTGAGCACGTTGCCGCGGCTGCGGGCGACCCCCTCGAGGATGATCGCCGCACCCGCAACGATCGGCGACGCGCTCGACGTGCCACTGAACTCACCGGTGTAGTGACGCTCGGTGCCGGCGCACGACTGCAGGTCGCCGTACGCAAGCGTGGCGACCTTGCGGCCCCAGCCCTGGACGTCGACACGCGTACCGTAATTCGAGAACTCGAGCCGCTCGAGATCGCGGAAGCCTTCGCGCGGCGGTGCACCCGCGCCCACGATGATCGCGCCAGAGTCGCGGCGTGTACGATCGAACTTGCGGTCGTATGCGGGATGGTCAAGGTTGGCATTGCCGTTACCCGCGGCCTCGATCACCACGACCCCGCGCGATGTGGCCGCACGGATCGCGTCGTAGACATCATCCCAGTATTCGACCGCCACGTAGCGGTTGCGCGGTCCAAGCCCCTGGAGCTCGATCAGCAGCACATCGCCGGGGCGAAGCTGCGATGCGGCAACATCGATCGCGTCTGCGACGCTGGTGCCGCCGATCGATGACGTGAACACGCGCTCGACCTCGGGCGCGATCCCGACGACGCCCTTGCCGTTATCCCGCCCGACGACCTGGCCGAGCACCGCGGTGCCGTGCGCGCTCCAGCTCGGATCGCGAATCTCGGTGCCACCCACGTGGGTCATCCGATCGCCTGGAAGATCTTCGTGATCGGCGTTCCAGCCGCCCTCGATGTCGGCGAACCACACACCTGCGCCGCGATAACCGCGTTGCCACGCCGCCGGGGCGTCGATGCCGGCGGGAGCAGCACCGAGGTAGCCCTGGTACGACTCGAACGATGGCGTGGTGACTGGACAGTGATCGGCGCCCAGCGTGAGGTGATTGAGCTCGTGCACTCCACCATTGCGCGGACCGTGCTCGTGCCCCAGCGGACCTGGATGCGCGAGCGTGATCTGCGGTGCGACGAAGGCCTGCTCGATGTTGGGGTCTTGCATCACCTCGCGGACGACCTCATCGCCGGTCCGCGTCGTGGTGGCCACGATCCGCACCCACCGCGCACGGTCGTCGACGGCCGTCGCCGATAGCTGTGTGAACAGCGGCTCGACGTGCATGGCCATGCCGGCGGCGATCGCCGTGGTCCGTGCGGTGCCGGTGCGCAGCTTCGCATGGACCTCGACGGTTCCTGGCCAGGCCACATCCGACGGATCGCTCGGCTGGTCAAGCACCCGCCACGCAACGACCGCAACGAGACCTAGAACGAACGCGGCCGCGATGAACCATCGCAGGCGAGCTACGAGACGCTGGACAACCATCGCGGCATCCTAGCCGGCCTTGTCAACGACCGCCATCGCTCCCAGGCAGCGCGACGTCACGCCCCAACACGTCATGCCGCGCGAGCGATCGGCGGCTATTCTCGGCGATGGTCGCCAGCTATCCACGCGGAACAACTATAAAACTACTGCCGGGGACAGCTACGATGCGCGGCCGGATTCATCCGGTACTCCGCGGAATCCACGACCGGACAGTTCTCCCGAATCAGCCCGCGTAGCGCGTCGAATTCCGCCCAGGTCAGCGCGAGCGAGGCGAACACCAGAGGGATGCTCTGATCATTCCCGATCTGATCGCGAAGCGCAGGGAGCCTGTCAGGCGATCGCGCGGTCGCCCACATCGTCCCGAAGTTGTCCTCGAACCGCGCGATCAACGCGCCCTGGCTTGCGCCTCGCAGGTGGAGCGCGTTCTCGAACGTCGCTTGCTCGGAGTTCATCGACAGGTTGTAGCTGCCCGAAATCAGCTCGCTGCCATCGACCACCATGTACTTCGAATGCATCTGTGGCGCGTAGGTGTAGTCCCAGCGGTACGCATAGCTCTTGAACCGAACCTCGATGCCTGCATCGACCAGCGTCTTGCTGAACAAGAAGTCGTTGGCAAGGCAGTCGCGGCGCGCGTTGGGCGTGGTCGCGCCGGCGAGACACGTCGCGACCTTCTCGAGCTGAGCGACCTGCCCGGCTTCGGAGATGAATTCTTGCTGGTCGAGATACACCTTGATGTCGAGGCTCGGGTTGGCCTGCTTCCTCGCGACCAGCGCCTCCGCCACCGATCGCAATCGCAGGTGCCCCGATGCGATGTGGATCGACGATTGCGCGCGCTGGATCGCATCGACCCATACGTTGCCGACGACGGTCGAATTCTTGTCGACGCTCCAGGTCGTGCCTTCTGCGCCGCCGAGGCGGAAGTTTGGGGACGTGAACAACGCCGCGACGTCGGGATCGTCGTTGACTTGCTCCGGCGTGACGTTCGCGGTCGATCGTGGCTGTGCAGGCGCGGGCCCGACAAACTCGCGCGAGCCGGCCCACAGGACGTCGAACTCGTGCTGGTACGCGGCGATCAGCTCCGGGCTGTTCTCGACGAACAGCGTGTTCTCGTCGAAGCTCGTCGCCGCCCCGGCCGACCAGTTTGCGCTACCGGTCACGAGCTTTGCGGTGTCGACACGACTGGTGTCGTCGCGCGGGCCATCGACGATGATGAACTTGTGATGAAGGATCTTGTTGACCCAGCGGACGTCGATGCCGTCGGACTCGATCCGGCCGGACTTCGAGGCAGCACGCTCGGCCTCGGTCGCCAGCTTGCGATCGTCGTTCGCGGTCTCGAACAAGAACCGCACCTCGACGCCGCGCCCGACCGCGGCGCGCAGCGCGTTGGCGATCGCCGCATCGGAGTAGCTGTAGATCGCGATGTCGAGGCTGTGCTGCGCGGTATTGATCAGCGACGCGATCCGCGCGCTGTGCGTCGCCGAGCCTGTCTGTGGCGAGAAGATCACGTCGATCTTGGCGCCGCCCCCGGAGCCCACGAGGCCGCGCTGTCTCGCGTAGTCGAGCAGCGCGTTCAGCGTCGCCGGACCGACGTAGGGAATCGCGTCGAGCTCCGCGAGCGTGTCGAATCGATCGTCGTCGCTGGTGCCGTCGCTGGAATCGGGCCCCTGGCGATGGCCGACGATGTTGTTCGATACCCGGCGCGATAGCCCAGCATCCACGTCCAGCACCGCCACCGCCGTCGCGGGATCGTTGACGAGCGCGAGCACGCCGAGCGCCTCGGGCGAGCCTTCAGCGATCCCGCCATCGGCCTTGCCGGTGGGAAACTCGTCGGTCTCGCCGTCCTCGATGTCCGGTGCAGTCTCCGCGCACGCAGACAGCAGGAGACCAGACGAACAGATCGAAACCGCCAGGGCCACGGCGAGGCCGCCTCGCAGCGAGGTGGTGCCCATCGCGAGACGCCGGTGCTCGCAGTGCTGGGCTCCGGCAACTGGAACGCGAGGCTGGCGCATGGCGCTCTGCCCCAGCAAGCGCCACGCCGCCTTGTCTGTTAACGATCTCCGCTAATTAGCATGGCTTCTGGGCTGTCCGGTGGCCGGCCAAGTAGCCGGACAAGCTCTGACCATCGGTCGCAGCGGCACACTCCGCGGTTTCGACTTCGCCTCACCTTCGGCCTCGATCTTTCAAGTACACGTGACCGCGGGTCATCAGGGCACGGAACCCGGACAGGTCGTTGGCACGCACCACGGAGCGAAGCCGCTCGACGGCATACAGCAGCGCGGCGAGTGATTCGGTGCCGTAGTCGTTGAGCGTCTGGATCTCGAAGTAGAGATCGGGATTCTCGGCAGCGACCTTCGCGGCGACCGCGAGCTGCGCGTCGAACGTCGTGGATGACAAGGTCGCCAGCTTGGGCGCGGCTTCGCCGCTGTCGGCAAGCGCCGTGAAGAACGCGATGTTGAGCGCGTGGGACAGCCCGAGCACGTACGCGATCAAGCGATCGTGGCTCTCGAGATCCATCTCGACCAGCGTGGCCATCGTTGGCTCGAACAGCGCACGCGCGGCTGCGGTCGCCGCCGGCACGCCGACGTCGACGAAGATCACGTGACGACCGCTGAGCAGCTCGGTGTCCGGACCAAACATCGGATGGACCGACGTGACGTTGCCGCCGGCCGCCCGCAGCGCATTCAACGCACCTCGCAGCGGACTCTTCAATGATCCGACATCGAACACGGTGCCGCGCGGCGGCGAGCTCGCCATCGCGCGCAGGATCTCCGCCGTCGCCGGCATCGGCGCGGCGATCACGATCAGCTCGTGATCGAGCGTGACCGTGCGCCAGTCGCGATGATGGATGACGCCCGGCGGCGCGCTGCCATCGGGATCCGCGATCTCGACGGTGTAGCCCTGAGCGCCGAGGTAACGCACGAACCAGCGGCCCATGTTGCCCGCACCGCCGATCACCAGCACGCGCCGGCCACTGCCCTCGCCGGTGGACGCGACCGTGTCCTGCTCTTGAATCGTCAGCGAGCCGCGGATCAGCGTGAGGATGAGATCCTCGCCGAGCTGTGGCGTGAGCCCGTGCTCGACCGCTGACGCCCGCGCGCGCTCGACGACATCGCGCTCCTGGCGATAGTCGCGAGTGGGAATTCCGGCGTCGCGCTTGATCTGACCGATCCGCTGGGCCAGCGCCTGGCGGCGCGCGACCAGCGCGAGGATGTCGCGATCGATCTGACCCAGCTCGGTGCGCAGCTGATCGAGACCCGCGGGAGACGTGCGATCTGACATGGCGAAAGCCTACGCCAGAGCGCAAACCATTGTCGCGCGCGCGGCGGTGAACGCGGCGGTCAGCGCACGAACCGGACGCGATGGCGCCGCATCAAGGCGATGCCTGCGATCACCAACAACGCGAGAATGCCCGAGGGACCGGGACCACGATTCGCACCACAACAGCCCGGATCCGGCTTCATCGACGTCGGTGCGTCGACACCAGCGTCGGTCGGAGCCGCGCAATCGATCGCGGTCGACTGGATCCCGAGCTGCGCCTTCAGCGCGCACCACATCTGGAGGCAATCATCGTGCTGTGACGTTCCCGCCGGGCACGTCACCGGCGCGGAGATGTTCTGGTATCGCAGCACCGGCGTCCACGTCGCGAGGTCGGTGGATTTCATGATGCCCGCGCCGTCGGATGGAATCTGTGGCGATCCGAAGTTCTGCGTGCACGCCCACACCTCGCCCAAGGAATTCTCGACGAGGCAGTTGATATGCGGCGCGTTGGCCAACGGCTCCCAGGTGTCGCCCTGGTCATGCGAGACGAACGAACCCACCAGCTGGGTGCCGGCGACCAGATCGCCGTTGGCGCGGACGAGCAGCGAGATCTGATCCTGCTTGGCCAGGATCTTGGTCCAGTTCTCGCCGCCGTCGATGCTGCGATACACGCCGTCGCCGAGGTTATTGTTGTTCTCGAACGTCACGCGTGCGAACACGAGATCGCGGGCGGCCACCTCGGTGGCGCCGACCATCACGTCCTTCTTGCCGATCGCGAGGATCTCGATCGACGAGTTGCTCGCGACCGGAGAGAAATCATCGACCGGCAGGGGATCGTAGGTCTGCCCGCCGTCGTCGCTCCGGAACAGTAAGTTCACCTTCATGTTGTCTGGCGGGACGAACCGGTATGCGCTCATGAAGCTGCGATCGGGATCAGTCGGAGCGACCTCGAGCGTCGACCACCAGTCGTTGGCCATGCCCGGCATCGCGGAGATCGGAAACGTGGCTCCGTCGTCGGTGCTCTTGTAGATCGCATAGTCACCATCGTTGCCCATCGTGCTCGGAGGATTGGCGACGCCGATGTGCAGCGCTCCGTCGGAGGAGCCCTGCGTATCGGTCGTGACGAACTTGGTGCCCATCGTCGATTGCTGAAACACGCAGCCATCGCGCATCACCTTGAGGCCATCGAACGTTGTCCCGAACAGGGCGCCGCTCGACGTGTACGTGTAGTCGGGGTCGTACATGCCGCCGTAGCCCACCGCTTGTTCGCACATCCATTCCCAGGTCGCGCCGCCGTCGCTGGAGATCAGCAGCCCGAACGTCATGCCGGCCGCGATGTGCTGCTCATCACCTCGCTTGAAGTTGATGGTCGAGGTACCTGGCGGGCGGCCGTTCGCACGCACCGTGGCAGCGCTACCGAGCACGAGCAGACACGAGATCACGAACTGCCTCGACATCGCCGCTAGCGTACCCGAGGATCACTTCGAGGATCACCGGGTGGGCTCACGCCTGCTAACCAACTGTCATCCCTGCGCGACCGTCCCGACTCACACGACGGGTCGGCCTGGCTGCACCGGTCATCCGCCGGATCAGCCTGCGGAGCTCGTGGGGCGACGTGATCAGCCTCTCTTTGCCGGTTCGCGCGAGCTGCTTGATCGCGTATTCGACGCGCAGCGCCATGCCCTTGGTCCGGTACCTGCGAACCAGTACGACCGCGAGCGGACCACGGCCACGCGTGTAGCGCGCGCCCCTGCCCGCATCGTGCTCGGCGATGCGCTTCGCGACGTCGCGCGCGATCCCGCAGTACAGCGAGCCATCCGCGCAGCGCGCGAGGTAGACGTACCAGGAGCTCGACCGCGACCGCACGTGCCGGGGATCAGCCGGCCTTGTGCTCGATCTCGGGGGGCGAGGCGAAGAACCGGTTGCGCTTGGGGTCGTTGAACCGCTGATAGTCGATCGCCCACGGGGTGACCTGCGCGGTGCCATTCTCGAGCCGGATCGTCGCGGCCATCGGCGTCACCGACCGATAGCTCGAGTCGTCGGGCAGGTCGTTGTTGTCGGCACCGCCGGCGGAGAACACCGTGAGCAGCGACGTCTGATCGCTGTACATCGGACGGAACCCGGCATCGACCTTCTCGTGACCGCGCACGAGCATCGAGCAGCCGAGCTTCTGCATGAACGCCTCGAACTGCAGCTTGCCGAACGGGAACCGCGCGTTCTGCGCCTGGAGATCATCCGGGATGTAGTCGGCCGTGGACGGATCGCTCCACAACATCTGAAACCGAATGTCGGGATCGTTGAGCGCGGCCATGTCGACGAGCTTGGCCTTGATGTCGGCGTCGCGCGGGATGCCGGCGTGCACGAACATCAGGTCGTCGAAGAACAGCATGTTCGGCAGCTCCTCGAACATCTTCATGTACTCGGCGAATACCTCGCCGGGCATGTGACCGATCAGTGTGTTGATCGCCTCGGCGGGCTTCACGCCGCCATAGATCCGGCCGCGATACTCGATGTAATACTCGTGATTGCCGCGCAACGGGAACACGTGCTCGGGGGCGGCGAGGTAGAGCTGCATCACCGCGCGTAGCACGCCGTTGTAGCTGAACATCCCGCGATCGATGTAGTCGCCGAGCAGGACGAGCTTGGGCTCGGGCTTCGATCGGTCCTTCTTCCACGCCTCGAGCTTGGCGAAGAAGTCGGCCTGGAGCAGCGCACCCTTGAGGCAGCTGTAGCAGCCGTGCAGATCGCCGAGCACGGTGAGCTCGTAGGTCTGGTTGGCCTGCGCGGGATGAACATAGACGAAGCCGTCGAGGAACGGCGCGTCGCCCATGAAGTCGGCCATCGAAGTTCGTCCGGTGAGCTTGCCGGCCCCGGCCGCGCGTTGGTCGGCGAGCTTGGTGCGGAACCGGCGCATCAGATCGAGATCGGCAGCCACCTGCTGCTTGATCAGCTCCGGGTTCGACGAGTAATGGTGCTCGAACTTGGCGAAGAACGGATGATCCTCGAGCCGCGGTCGAACCTTGGTGGCGTCGCCGATCTCGACCTTGCTCTGATCGCGCAGGATCTCGATGTCACTGGCGGTCAGCTGCGCCGTCGAGTCGAGCAGCTGCGCGAGCTCGGTGCGAAATTTCGCCTCCGCCGGGTGGACGCTGCCGTCGGCGTAGATCAGCTCGTCGATCGTCGACAGCAGCTGCTTCTGGTTGTCGTGATCGAAGCTCTGAAAGATCTCGTAGCTGCGCAGCTTGAGCTTGGCATAGACGTACTTCTCGACGTCCTCACCATCGGCGACAACCTCATCGAACAGCTCGCGCACGCCGCGATCGATCTGTTCGAACACCTCGTGGAAGTGGGCCACGAACTTTTCGATGACCTCGTCCCTGGTCTTGGCGTCCGCGTTGGGCATCGCCGCGTTGGCGCGGGCGGTGACCAGCTGTCGGATATAGATCCGCACGAACGTCTTCTCGGTGAAGTCGAACTCGCCATCGATGTACCCGAAAGCCGTCAGGTAAAAGATGATCGCGTTCATCTGCTGCTCGGCGACGTCCGGGTTCGTGCTGAAGGTGAGCATCGCGGTTTTTACGAGCTTGCCCCGGTCGTTAATGTGGGTGCAAGCGCGCCTGGGGATATGATTATTGCGTGCGCTCGGGGCTCGTCACCGCGCTGTGCTTGTGTGCGTCGACTGCACGCAGCGAACCGCGCTTTGAGTCCGGTGGTTTCGTCGGCCTCGGTGA
>JBFWXW010000002.1:0-237412 GCA_050187075.1 Kofleriaceae bacterium
TGGGACGTATGTTCCGCAACTCGAGTCTGACCCGTGCTACTCGTGACCCGTGTCCGGCTCAGCTCTCGAGATCAGCATCCCGTGTTCCTCGTGCTCGAATGAGGTTCGGTTCGGGGACCGCTCCTGCGTTTCGTGCGGCGCGAAGGTCTCGCGCACGGACATGAGCGCTCTCGATCGCCGTCTGGAGGCAGCAAACCCTGACTTTCGCGCGTTCCGAACCAATCTCGCGACCGCGTCGATGACGCTGCTGGTCGTGGCTGCGGCACACTTGGTTCTCGGCCTCGTCCTGTACGTCTTTGCCGCCGACTCGACATTGGCCCCGCCAACAGCCGCCGAATTGACCGGCGCGCGATTCGACCTGCTGAGCAACGTGTTCGTCGCCGCCGCAATGATCGGCTGTTTCGTCTGGGCGCGCTCGGCACCTATCCCCGCGCTCACGACCGCACTCGTGATCTGGATCGCCGTACAAGTCGTCTCACTCCTGTTCGGTGGCGTCGTGCTGATCTCGCTGCGAATCTCGGTCGCGAAGCTCATCGCGTTCGCATTGCTCGTCCGCGGGATCGTGTCTGCAGTGAGTGCTGCACGGCTGCGCGCCAAGCTTGCGCCTCCGCGTCCAGCTGGGCTCCCGGGCGCACGCGTCATCTCCCGGCCATAGCGATCGCGCCGATTTCGTCGACGTCCGACGCTGGGCCCCACAGCGTCGAGGGCCTGCCGCGCCGCGAGCACCTCTCGTGCTTGGCGCGGGCGGTCGCACGCTCGAGCGAGTCACGCTCCTGCGTAGATGCGATCCGCACCTGAGGTCCGCGTTCGGTGCCTCGTACCGGGGCGCCCTAGCCGCGTTTCATCGCGAGCTGCTTCGGCGTGCTCGGTACCTCGTGCGTGCGGATCAGTCCATGCCGCTTCCAGCCCTCGCTCAAGATCTACGTCCGTGGCAGGTAGACCACGAGCGGATCGTAGGTGTCGGGGCCTCGCCACAGGAACGGATCGTGCGCGCGTTCCTTCCACCCCGCGAAGTAGAGTCCCGTCGAGTAGGAATCGATCTGCCACGTTCGCGAGATCGCGGACCGGTCGTGCTTGTGCTTGCGCCAGTTGTTCAGCACGTACGCCAGGCAATGCCGCGCCTTGCGAGGCGACTTGATGACCTCCACGTGGTAGCGGTCAGCGAACACCTGGCCGCGGCGACGGACCGTTCGCATCTGCCGGACACTGATCTTCGCGTTCATGAGCTTCGCGGCCGAGATCTGGAATCCCTGCATCCCACGCGCGAGCGCCATCCGGTTCTCTGCCTCGATGATCAAGTGCACGTGATTGTGCTGGATGCTGATGTGCACGATGCGGAACTTGTCCGTGAACTCTGGATCCGGGCTCGCCGAGCCGAGCCTGGGGTCAGATCAAACTTGCGCAACTTGCGTCCGAATACCGGACGCGTTTGTTGCGCAACTTGAGTCTGACCCCATCACCGGCGGCGGCGGATCAGCAAGCCGCCGATGAGCAGCGCGAGGCCGAACGGCGCGACCGGGTTGCTCGTGGTCGAGCAGCAACCGGCGTCGTCTCCGGTGCCCGGCATCTGGCCGCCGTTGTCGCCATCGCATGGCGGTGCGCTGCCGTCCTCGCACGCAGGTGCGGGCTTGGCCGCGACGATGCAAACGTCGTCGAGCGTCCAGCCACCGAGGTTGAACCCGGGGTCGCTGTTGAGCTCGAACCGGAGCTTCACCTTGCCTGCCGCGGCCTGCGCCGTCAGATCGATGTCGTGGAATCGCCACTCGCGATCGATGTGGCTGACTCCGGACGCGTGCGGGTCGCTCGCACTGGCAAAGCTGCTCCACACCGACGTGCCGTTCGCGAGGATGTGCGCGCCGTCGTAGAATCCGTCCTCGACGCCGAGCCAGCGGTAGTACTGGAGCCGAACGTTGGTGCGGCCGCCGAGATCGATCTCGGGCGACTCGGCCCACATCATCCCGTTGCGGCGGTAGTTGCCATCGGTGCTGAGGTCGAGCCCGAACACGTTGTCGCCGCTGTGCGCGGCCTCGGGATCGCTACCGAGCCCCATCGGTGGACCGACTTCCCATTCGTCGCGTGACGACGGCGCCGCGCCGTGCGTCCAATCGTCGGCGCCGGCCTCGAAGTCGGTGCACCAGATCGGTTCGACCTCACCGAGATATACCTGGTAGTACGGATCGCCAGGATTGTCGGGGTACGAGATCTTGGTCCCGTCGCTGAACGCCAGCACGACCTTGTATTCGACGATCGTACCGTCAGCCTGCGCCGGAATCTCGCCGCTGTACATCGCGCCGGCGCCGGTCATGGCGACCTGCGTCGCTGCGCCGTCAGCGAGTCGCCACTCGAGCATCGCCGAGCTCAGCGTTGCGCCCGGGCACTCCGAAGACACCGGAGGCGCCGCGGTGATCGTCACCTTGCGACCATCGCGCACCGGCGCCGACAGCCCGAGCGACACACGCGGATCGGCGAGCCCGTGGGTGCCAAACGCAGCGTTGATCGCGCACAGGTTCGGAGTGCCGTTGGTCAGGTCCCCGTCGTCGTCATCCGATACCAGCGCCTCGAGGTACGTCGAGGGCAGATCCGCCGCACGCTGCATGATCCCGTAAAAGATCTTGTGGTGCGCGGCCGTGCCCTCCGGCTCGCCGAGGCCGGCGATCAGCGCCTTGCGCAGGTCCCACAACGTCTCGCCGATGATCTCGCCATCATCGTGAACCTCTCCGGTCAGATCATCCGGATAGCGCTTCTCGAGCCCTTCCGGATCGAGATCGCGCAGTGGCTCGCTGTTCAGGAAGAACCCGCGCGCCATGCCGTGATCGCCGGTGATCACCGACGCCAGCGTGTCGCCCAGACCCTCGCTGAGTGCACCGTCGAACTGACCGACGCCTGGGATGATCGATTGGCGGTGCAGCGAGTGACCGAACTCGTGATAGACGACGTCGGCGAGCCGCGCGGTGTTCTCGCAGTTGTCGCCGGCCATGTCCGGGCTCGTCACCTTGCGGAAGAAGTGAATATCGTCACCGGTCGAAAACGCGTTGCACGAGTCGTTCTCGTTGACGCTGACCGCGAGCTGTTCGTCGAGGTATTCGAGGTTTGGGTTCAGGTGCTGGCGCGTGAATTCCTTCGCGGTGCTCGCGAACACGTACGCTGACAGCTGTGCGTCGTCGAACTCGATGCTGGCCGCGTTCCAGATGATCGAGCCACCATCGCTCAACATGAACGAGGTGACCGCGGCGTTGCCGGCGTCGTTGATCACCTCGACGAGTGGACCCGTCAGCCCCGGCGCGACAGTGGCGGAGCCAGCTCCCGACCAGCTCACGTTGCCCAGCATGTCGGCGGTGACCGCCGAGCCGTTGACCATGTGGGTTGCCTTGGCCGCGGGCTTCGCGGTCCGCGTCCCGCCCGGCCAGCGATCCGGCGTGTTGAACAGCACCGTGCCAGATGCGAACGAGATCGTGCTCTGGCGTGCGATCGGCGCACCATCGCGTGCGTCGACCCAGACGTCCCAGCGCCCGGGCTCGTTGATCGACTCGACCACCAGCTGCTCGGCGATCCGATAGGTGATGTCCGGACCGCTCGCGCCACGCGCCCGGATCACCGGAACGATCACGCGGTGCGAGCCTGCCGAACGCAGCCTGACCTTGTGACCATCGGCCGCGAGCCAGCGGATCGCGCTCGTCGACAGCGTGCTCTGCCCCACCGGATAGGGAGCAGCTGGCACGGCGACGTTTGGTAGCGCGGTGGAGCTCACCATGATCAGGCGATCTGCCTTGAACGAGAACCCGACGGCGCCGCCGAGCACGGGAACGCCATCGGCATGCTGCGCGAAACCGATGCTGCGGACATCGCCGGATCCCGAAAGCTGGTTGGCGATCACCACGAAGTCACTGATCGCAGCGCCGGGCGCGAGCAGCGCGATGTGCTTGGCGAGGAACGCGCGCGCAGCAGCTTCGGCGATCGCGGGCTGCGCGACCGCGCCGGGCACCGCAGGACTGGTTCCCCACAGCCGGAACGGAGCTCCGGTGTCGCGATCCCACAGCGCCGACCAGCCGGGCAGGCCCACGGCATCGAACTGCGTCGGACGCGACCACGTCGTCGCGCGTCGTGCACGGGCCGGATGCCCAGCGGTGACCATGCCGTCCTCTGCACCTTTGTGCTGAACGACGGCAGCAGACGTATCGACCAGCGACGCGGCCAGTGCCGCGGCGAGACCCAAGGTTCGCAAGCGCATGGCCGGCTCAATAACATGCGGCTGTCGCAGGTAGGGCGCGATCGACGCATGACATCCGCCACCTCGGCTACCCGAAGATCGATGCGCTCGGGTCTCAACTCGCGGATCGCTCGGAGCTGGCACGGGCACGGCGCAGCGCCGCGTGGCTGCTACAGACGATACGAGATCGCGATCAGCCCGCCGTACAGGGGATCCGCACGTCGGACGCTCGTGGCTCCCCACCGACCACGCCGGCTTGCATCGCGGGTGCTGCCTGCATCCCGAACACGCCGATCGAGGTGATCGTCCGGTCGCGCAGATAGGATGGTCATTCGGCCAGGTCGCCGTGCGCTGCTGATGGTCCGGTCGCCTCGACCAGCTGCGAGATCGACTGTCCGCCCACCGGACCGCTCTGGGAATCGCTCGCCATGTCCAGGCGCGACGTGATTCCGGTCTGAAATTGCGAGAGCGTTCGCGTCGCGCGGTACCCGTCGGGATCGAGGGGAAGCTTGGGAACCACGCCGACAGCTGCGGCGACACCGCTGATCGTCAGCGCGCTCGCCGGCATGGTCGCCGGTTGCGAGCTCGCTGACTGGTGGTGCGCACCCGCGAGCGCGAGCGACGCGATCGCGACCGCAACCCACCGAGGTGTCCGCCGGCGGTTGCCCCGACGACACGGCACGCGAGCGCGCGTGACGGTGACCAGGTCACCGACGGGCGTCGCGAATCGTGGTCGTGGTCGAAGCATCATCGCCGGCAGCGACCAGCTCTGCAGCGGACATGCCCGGGACCCCGCCCGCCAAGTTCGCGGGATAGCTGCGGCGAGGTGATGTCCGCCGCGCATCCCGGCCGGCCGCGTTGCGGGCGGGTTGCGCCGGTGTTGCGCTGGTATGCTCGTGCTCGGGTGGACCGGGAGAAGCCGATACCGACGGGCACGCCGGATCTCGTGCCGTCGACCGCGGCGCCGACCAGGCCGGATCGACCTGCGTCGGTGATCGCAGGCGACACCGTGCCGGGTGCGTTCGCCACAGACGCCGACCGGATGTTGAGCCCATCGGGTGATCGATTCGCGGTGCTACCGACCGTGGAGCGCGACTTCTATACAGCCGGCTCCGAGATCGCGCGCGGCGGCATGGGGCGGATCCTGTCGGTGCAAGATCGACGCATCGGTCGCCCGGTGGCGCTCAAGGAGCTGCTGACCACCGATGCCAAGGCGCGGGCGCGATTCGAGCGCGAGGCGCGCGTCACCGCGCTGCTTCAGCACCCCGCGATCGTCCCGATCTACGAGGTGGGAACCTGGGAGAACGGTGAGCCGTTCTACACGATGCGTCGAGTCGAAGGCATGTCGCTGGACAAGCTGATCGAGCGGACTCCGCAGCTCGACGATCGGCTCGCGCTGTTGCCCAACGTGCTCGCGGTCGCCGATGCGCTGGCCTACGCACACAGCCGCGGTGTCATCCACCGCGATCTCAAACCGGCCAACATCTTGATCGGCGCGTTCGGCGAGACGGTGGTGATCGACTGGGGTCTCGCCAAGCTGCTGCAGTCCGCGGAGGCCGACACCGACGACACGGTGGATGTGCCGACCAGGCCAAGCGATCAGGCCTTGACCATCGCCGGACACGCCGTGGGCACGCCCGGCTACATGCCGATCGAACAGGCGAATGCTCGTGAGGTGGACGAGCGTGCGGACGTCTATGCGCTCGGCGCGACGCTGTATCACGTGCTGACCGGCAAGATGCCGTACGCCGATTCCGGCAACGGTCACGAGGTGCTTGCCAAGCTGCGGCGGGAGCCACCGATCGCTGTCGACAAGCTGACTCCCGGCGTGCCGAGCGATCTGCTGGCGCTGGTCGACAAGGCGATGGCGCGTCACCCGGCCGATCGCTACGCCAGCGCCAACGAGCTCGCCGATGATCTGCGCCGGTTCGTCACCGGAAAGCTCGTCGCCGTCCATCGCTACACCACGTGGCAGCTGGCTCGTCGCTGGGTCCGCCGCCATCGCGCGGCCATCGCGGTGGCCGTTGCGGCGCTCACGGTGCTGACCGCGGTGCTGACGGTGAGCATCAGGCGGATCGTTCGCGAGCAGGAGGTCGCCGATCGGCGCCGCATCGAAGCCGAGCAGCTGAAGCTCGAAGCAGAGCGAAGCCGCGCCGATGCCGAGGACCTGATGGGGTTCATGCTCGGCGATCTGCAGACCAAGCTCGCGCCGCTGGGAAAGCTCGACCTGCTCGATGCGGTCGCCCAGAAAGCGCGAGCGTATTACGAGCAGAGACCGGCATCGGCGAGCTCCGACACCGAGCGCAAGCGACAGCTCGCGCTGCAAAACCTCGGCGACGTCATGCGCGCGAAGGGCGACACCGCCGGAGCGCTGTCGGCGTTTCGCTCCGCCCTCACGATCGCGACCGAGCACGCGGCAGCCGACCCGAGCGACGCGCGCTGGCAGCGCGCGCTGGCGGTCAGTCACAACCGGGTCGGCGACGTGCTCGTCGTGCTCGGGCAAACCCAGCCCGCGCTGGCTCACTACCGGACCGGACTGACGATCAGCGAGCAGCTGGCCGCGCGTGATCCGAACAATACGCAGTGGCAGCGCGACGTCTCGATCAGCCACGATCGGATCGCCGCGGTGACCGCGCTGATCAGCGATCGGCGCACGGCGCTCGCGTCGTACCGGGCGTCGTATGCGATCCGCGAGAAGCTGGTCGCCAAGGATCCGGCCAACGCGCTGTGGCAGCGAGACCTGGCGATCAGCAGCTTTCACATCACCGATTCGCTGCTCGCGCTGAACGACCTGGATGAAGCGATGATCACCGCTCGCGAGGGACTCGCGGTGAGGCAACGACTCGCCGACCGCGACCCGAACGATCCTGCGCGCCAGCGCGATCTCTCCGCAGGTCACGAGCTGATCGGCACGGTCGCGACGAAGCAGGGTGACAATCGCCTTGCGCTCGCGTCATTCAAGGCCGCCCTGACGATCCGGACCAAGCTCGCGGCGCTCGATCCCAAGAACACCGAGTGGCAACGCGATCTCTCGGTCGCCCACAACAAGGTGAGCGACACGCTGCTCGAGCTCGATGATACCGCCGGTGCGATGGCAGCCGCACGCGCGGGAATGGCGGTGATCGACCGGCTCGTCGCGAGCGACGCCGGCAACACGACCTGGCAGCGCGATCTGTCGGTGAGCCATGACCGGATTGGCAACGTCGCGGCGAAGTCGGGCGATCGCAACGCCGCGCTCGCCTCGTACCGGGCCGCACGCGCGATTCGCGAGCGGCTCGCAGCCACCGACCCACGCAACACCTCCTGGCAGCGCGACCTCGCGGTCAGTCACGGCAAGATCGGCGCACTGCTTCGCACCAGCGGCGAGAGCGGGCTCGCGTTGATCGCGCTTCGCGCCGAGCTCGAGCTTCGCAAGCGAATCGCCGCGACCGATCCCAGCAATGCCGCGTGGCAACGAGATCTTGCCGAATGTCACGCGGCGATCGGTGACGCACTGGTTGCTCATCACGAGCCGAACAACGCACTCGTGGCGTTTCGCGACGCGCTGGCGATTCGACAAGCACTGTCGGCTGCGGTGCCAGCGGATCCCGATGACGCCTCGGCCGTGGCGAAGCTGCGGCGAACAATCGAGCGCTGCTGCCGCCCGAACGAACCGCGTTAGAATTTCCAACATGGTCGATACCCTGCTGCCCGGCCGGACGCTGGATCCCGGGCCCCAACGGGGTCGCCACACGAGCTCGGCTGCGTGCCTGATCGTCGCGTTCGACGCAGCACAGCCGCTCGTGGCGCCGAGCCGGCATTGGCTCGTGGATGTTGACGAGGTTGCGCTCGGACGCAGTAGCAACAAGGACCGCGCGTGGGCGCGCGCCACCGAGGACGCTCGCGCGGTGCTCCGGCTCCGGTTGCCCGACGCGCTGGTATCCGCCAAGCACACGGTGCTACGCCGCGAGCCCACAGGCTGGATCATCGAGGACGCGGGCTCGCGCAACGGCACGCTGGTCAACGGCCGCACGATCAATGTGGCGAAGCTCGCGAGTGGCGACGTGATCACGCTGGGAGGAACGTTCCTGGTCTACCGCGAGGGCCCGCTCGACGCGACCACCGCGCCGCTCGACGCGACCGCCGACGACCCGGCCGTCGCGAGCTTGCCCGCAGGTGTTCAGACGATGTCGCCGGTGCTCGAAGCGATGTTCGACAAGGTGGTCAAGATCGCACGCGGCAAGAGCTCGGTCGTGATCCTTGGCGACACCGGCACGGGCAAGGAGCAGCTCGCGCGCGCGATCCACAGCCTGTCGGGACGTCCCGGTGCGCTCGTCGCGGTGAACTGCGCCGCGGTTCCGGCAACCCTGATCGAGAGCGAGCTGTTCGGGCACAAGGTCGGTGCGTTCTCGGGCGCGACGTCCGACCGCGAAGGGCTGGTCACGGCCTCGCACAATGGAACCCTGTTCCTCGACGAGATCGGCGAGCTGCCGATGCCCGCGCAAGCCGCGCTGCTGCGCGTGCTGCAGGACGAGCAGGTCCGGCCGCTGGGAGCCACCGCGTCACGGGCGGTCGATCTACGCGTGGTCGCTGCGACCAACGTCGATCTGCCCGAGCTCGTTCGCGACAAGCAGTTTCGCGCCGATCTGTGGGCGCGGCTCGCCGGCTTCATCGTCGAGCTGCCTGGACTCCACGATCGCCGCGAGGATCTCGGCCTGATGATCCGCGCACTGCTCCCGAAGTACACGCGCAAACCGGTGGTGCTGACGCCAGCGGCGGCCGCGCGCGTGTTCGCATACGGCTGGCCGCTCAACATTCGCGAGCTGGAGAAGGCACTCGAGAGCGCGACGACGCTGGCCGATCACACGATCGATGTGCCCGAGCTCCCCGAAGCGGTCACCGAGACAGCGCCGGGACCGCTCAGCGACGACGACCAGCTGCGGCAGCGGCTGACCCGCCTGCTGCGCGAGCATGCCGGCAATCTCGCCGATGTCGGCCGCGCCATGGGCAAGGCACGCCAGCAGATCCAGCGCTGGTGCAAGCGGCTCGGCATCGATCCACAACAGTTTCGCGCGCAGAGCCCGCCGAAGTGATCACAAGACGCGACGCGCGTCGTCGACGTCGCGGCGAATCTGCTCGACCAGTGCATCCACCGAGGAGAACTTGAGCTCGTCGCGCAGTCGCCTCACGAACGTGGTCCGCACGTGGCGGTCATAGAGGTCACCATCCCAATCGAGCACGTGGACCTCGAGCACGAGGCCCCCCTGGTCCACGAACGTCGGATTGGTGCCCAGGCTCGCCACGGCGGCAAGCGCCGGGCCTCGCTCCACGGACAGCCGCACCGCATAGATGCCGGGCGCCACCACGAGCTCGGTCGTGGTGGCGATGTTCGCCGTGGGGATCCCGATCGCGCGGCCGCGCTTGGCGCCATGCACCACGGTTCCATCGATATCCCATTCCCGACCGAGCAAGCGCCGGGCGGCCTCCAGATCGCCGGCGCGCAGATAGCCGCGGATCTTGGTCGACGACGCAACCTCGCCTGCATTGTCGACCGGAGCAACCACCGAGACCGCCACGCCGCGTCGATCGCCATGCGCGCGCAGTGTCTCGATCGTCCCGCCGCGCCCGGCGCCGTAGTTGAAGTTATAGCCGACGACGATCGCCCGGGCGCCGAGCGCCCCGATCACGATGTGATCCATGAAGTCGGCGGCGGGCTTGGCTGCGAGCTCACGCGTGAATGGCTCGACCACCACTGCGTCGAGACCCGCAGCGTCCAGCAGCTCGACCCGGCGCTCGAGCGAGCTCAGCCGCGGTGGTGGGCTACCCGTGCCCACCACGGCCGCGGGATGCGGATCGAACGTCAACGCCACGGCGCGCGCGAGCAGTGGACCGGCGAGCTCACGCGCCCGGCGGATCAGCGCCTGGTGCCCGACATGCACGCCATCGAAGTTTCCGATCGCGACCGCGGTGGTCATGCCCGGCGGAGCGAGCTGGTGGCCGCGAATCACTTCCACCGCACCAACCTAGCACCATTCACGATCGCGCTTGGCGCTAGCGTGGCCCAGCGACGCTGGCAACCTCGTGGTCGATCGCGACCCACGCCGGTGGTATCACCAGCAACAGGCCCGCGGTTGCGCCGGCGATCGCCTGTCCCGCACCGAGCTTGATCAGCGCCGCGAGCCGGCCGATCGCGAACGCGGCGGCGAGTGCGGCAGCGCCGATCGTCACGCCGCCGATCGAACCTGCGCGCAGATCGACGAGGATGGCGCCCGCGCTACACGCAAGCAACGCGAGCTCGGCAGGGCGCCGCCGCACCAGCAACATGAGCCCTGCGATCGATGCCGCCGCGGTGAGCGGGCCGAGCGCGTCGCCGGCGCGCGCGAGCCAACCGGTGGGATCGATCGGTGTAGCCGGTTGTCCGAACCACACCGCGCCGAGCTCGGCGACCGGCCCGCCGTGCGCACCGCCGGCGACCACGGCTGCGGCGATCGCCAGGGTCCCGATCACCGGAATCATCACAGCCCACCGCGGGCGCTGCCATGGCGCAGACATCGCACGAGCGCCGGCGATCGCGATCAGCGCGACCGTGCTCGGCGCCAGCACGCCTGCGACGACCGCGGGTAGTGCAGCCACCAGCGGAGTCGAGGTCGGTCGCGACAGCTCGACGATGCACCAGCCCATCGCAGCAAACGCCAGCGCGGTTCGCAACATCATCGTGTCGTCGAGCATGCTCGCATCGAACGCGGCTCCACGGACCATCGCGTCGTGGACCAGGCCGGCGTCGAACCACGATGCGATCATGAGCAGCGGCGCGATCGCCGCTGCTGCCAGCGACGCCGGTGAGTCTCCCGCGAGCGCGCGGATCGCGGCAGCCGCAGAGCCTCCGGCCGCGCCCACCGCCACGATCAGCTCAGGCGACCTCGAACCGAGTGCAGTGGCCGCGCCTGCCGACACGACCGCCATGGCCGGAATGATCACCCAGGACCGCACCTGGGTCGACGCTACGAACTGGCGGGTGAATGGGCGAATTTTTGGCGTGACACCACCGCCGCGAGCACGATTCCGGGGATTGCGAGGGCCGAGGTGATCGCGAAGAACCCGGTCCAGTCGGCCGCCTCGACCACACTGGCGGCAAACGGGCCGAATACCCGCTGGCCCACGGAGCTCAGCGAGGTCAGCAGCGCTAGCTGGGTCGCGCTGACCGCCGGCGAGCACACCGACATCAGCAGCGCGAGGAACGCCGCCGTCCCCATGGCGTTCGCGAGGTTATCGACGAGCACGGCGGTACTGAACAACCACAACGCGTCGCCGCTCGCCGCCGCCGCCAGGGCCGCGTACAGGAGATTCGTCACCGACTGCAGCACACCGAAGGCCACGAGCATCCGCGGGAGACCGAAGCGAGACACGAGGATGCCTGCGGTCATGCCGCCCAGCGCAGTGCCTGCGAGACCCAGCACCTGGTAGATCGCGGCGATCTCGGTGTACTCGAAGCCCGCGCCGCGCTTGAGGAACGTGATCACCAGCACCTGCGCGAAGTGATCGCCGAACTTGTAGACCGCCGTGAACGCGAGCACGAGGGCGAGGGTTCGAGGTCCAAGGCGGTGCCACAGCTCGACGAACGGCCGATACAGCGCCTCACCGAACGAAGCCAACCGCCGGCCGCCGGGCGCCGGCTCCTCGGCGAGGAGTGTGGCGACGATACCGATCACCATCAGCGCCGCCATCACGCCGTAGATCGCAGGCCACGTCAGATGATCCGCCAACACCAGCGCCAGCGCGCCCGTGGTGACCATGGCCGTGCGGTAACCCAGGACGTACGCCGCCGAGCCTGCGGCACGCTCGTGGGGAGCCAGCAGATCGGCGTTGTACGCGTCGAGCACGACGTCGAACGATGCCGACAGCAGCGCCACGATCATCGCCATCGCCACCAGCGTGTTCGGCGCGCCGATCGGATCGCACATCCCCAGCGCCGCGATCGCGACGACGAGCAGAACTTGCAGGGTCAGCATCCAACCGCGCCGGCGCCCGAGCAGCGGAAGCTGGAACCGGTCGAGCACCGGCGCCCACAGAAACTTCAGGGTGTAGGCAAGCCCCATCAACGGCACCGCAGCGATCCGATCCAGGCTCACGCCGAGCTCGGTCAGCCACGCTTGCAGGGTCAGACCGGTCAGGTAGAGCGGAATTCCCGACGACCATCCGAGCGCGAACAGCACTGCCATCCGCGGCGTTCGAAACACCGCGAACAGGCGCACGACTGGCATACCCGAGGTTGGTACGATCTCGCGCTGGCAGTACAATTTTCGCTTCACGATGGGCTCGGATCGCGCGCGAGCGCTAGCAAGTTGGCTCGCGCCCAGCGCGGTCGCCTCGTGCGCGGGAGCCCTCGCGGCCGGAGCGATCGAGGCACACCGGATGACCGATCCTTGGAACGGCGTCGCGTGCATCGGCTTCGTCGCGGTCGTGCTCGCACCCGCGCTCCTGCTGGCGAGCGTCGGCGTGCGCGCGTTGATCATCGCGTGGCAGCCACGAGAGCTTGCAGAACGCCTGGTGGAGCCCGATGGCTCGGCGCCGCGTCTCGCAGGCTGGGTCGGGGTGATCTGGCTCGGCACGTTCGCGCTGGCGTGGTCGGTGTTTCAGGCGGCGTGGCTGCTGGCGGCGTGGACCACGTTCAAGCCTCTCACCGTCGGCTTCGCGATGCCGATCGCGATCGTCGGGACCGTGCTGATCGCCGTCGTCGCATCGGCGCCGGTAGCTCGACTGCTCACGGCGGTCGCGCGGGAGATCGATCGCCGTTGGCGTGGGGAGACGAGGCGGACGATCCTGCGCCCGCGGTGGATCTTCGGCGGTGCGATCGGAACGGCGGCGATCGTCGCGGGGCTCGCATGGCCCGCCGTCGATGTGGCGACCCTGGTCGCGGTCATCGCTGGGCTCGGGCTGGCAGTGACCGTCCATCTGGTGTGGCGCCGCGAGCGGGCCGCAAGGCGGATCGCCAGTGCGGTGATCGTGCCAGCCGCCGTCGCAGCGATCGCGATCGCGCTCGTGTTCTCCCAGGCCCGGGCGACACGCACGCTCGAGGTGTGGGGCGATGGCGAGCTGTCCCGGTTCGCGATCGAGCGAGCGTTCGAGCTCGAGCGCATTCATGCGCGAATTCCCGCAGCCGCGCTGCGTTTGCCGGAGCTCCCCGGCCAGCCGCATCGCGACATCGTGCTCGTGACGATCGGCTCGATGCGCGCCGATCACACGCCGGTGTATGGCGGGCTGGCGGAGATGCCGGCCCTGCGAACGCTCGGCGATCGCGGGGCGGTCTTCCACTGGGCATTCACCTCGAGCACCGCGATCGAGGGTTCGCTGCCCGCTGTGCACCTGGGAATCGCTCCTGCGCGGATCCGGCCGCAACCGGCGAACGCACGGCGCGCGCTCGACCCGCGTCACATCACGGTTGCGGAACGACTTCACGCAGCCGGTTACGAGACCGCCGGCTTCGTGTGCTGCGGCAGCGTCGCCGGCATGACCAGCCTCGAACGCGGGTTCGACGTCATGACCCGCTCGACGACCGGCGACGAGTTGAAGACCAGCGTCGCAGCTTGGCTGGATCAGCACGCCGCCGCCACCCAGCGACGACCGATGTTGTTGTGGGTCCATCTGTCCGAACCTCGCGACTGGCAACGCCGCATCGATCGGTCGTTGAGCGAGGCGGACCGCCGGCCCTACTACGATCGAGCCCTGAGCGATGCGGATGCGATGATCGGGAGCGTGCTCGCCGCGTTCTCGTCGCGACCGCCGGACCGCGCGCCGGTGATCGTGTTGACCGCCGACCGTGGCGAAGGGCTCGGGGATCACGACCAGCCGCTCGCCGCGAGCAACGTCTACAACGGCATCGCCCGCGTACCGCTGATCATCGCCGGTCCCGGGGTCAAGGTGCAGCGGATCTATGGCGTGGTTTCGCTGACCGACGTTGCGCCCACCCTGCTCGAGCTGGCCGGCTTCGTGCCACCGCGACGCCCTGCGCCCGATGGCAGATCGCTCGTCGACGCGATCCGCGGCGCGCGTCCGCTGCCCACGGATCGCGGGATCGCGTTCGTCGATGGCAGCTCCGGCCGCAAGGGGACCATGGCGGTCATCAAGGGCCGCTGGAAGTTGATCGAGGCCGGCGCCACGTCCGAGCTCTACGACCTCCACAACGATCCCGAGGAACGCGCGAACGTGGTGACGGTTCGCGTCAAGCTCGCCGAGGAGCTCCGGCGGATGATCGTGGAGTACAAGGCCGCGGCGGGCTCACCGTTCTGAGCACGGCCACCGCTCGGCGTGGATCACTTCTCCGCCACGGCGATCGCATCGAGCTCCTGCCAGCGCGCGAACAGCCGCTCGACCTCGGCGCGGGCTTGGTCGAGTGAGCCGATCAGCTGCTGGATCTCCGCGCCGCGGTCCTTGAACACCGACGGATCGGAGAGCGTGGCCTCGTGCTCGGCGACCTTGGCCTCGGCCGCTGCGATCGCATCCTCGATGCCGGCGAGCTCGGCGCGCTCCTTGAACGTCAGCTTGCGCGGCCCCGTGGGACGCGCCGGCGCGCTGGGCGGAGGCTTCGAGGGCTTGGCTTGCCTCGGCTCGCGCGCGGACGATGGGCGGCGCTCGGCGTAGAACGCGTAGCTGCCTTCATACAGCGTCACCTTGCCGTCGCCCTCGAACGCAAGGATCGCGGTCGCGACGCGGTCGAGGAACCACCGATCGTGCGACACGATCAGCGCGCAGCCCTCGAATCTCACGAGCCCTTCTTCGAGCGCGCCGAGGGTCGGCAGGTCCAGATCGTTGGTCGGCTCGTCGAGCACGAGCAGGTTTCCGCCGCGCCGGAGCAAGCGCGCGAGCTGCACGCGATTGCGCTCGCCACCCGACAGCTGACCGACCTTGGTGTCGGCCACCGAGTCAGGGATCGCGAGCATGCGAAGAAACCCGCGCACGTGCACTCGACCGCTCGGCAGCTCGACGAAGTCGTAGCCATCGCCCACCTCTTCGAGCACGGTCACGTCATCGCGGAGCTCGGTGCGGCCTTGCTCGAGATATGCAGGGCGGGTGTTGGCGCCGAGCACGACGTGGCCGGCGTCGGGTCGATCGATTCCGAGGATCGTCCGCATCAGCGTCGACTTCCCTGCTCCGTTCGCACCGACGATGCCGATCCGATCGCCCGGCTTCATCACGAGGGTCAGATCGCGAAACAACAGCTTGCCGCCGACCGTCCGGCTCACCCGGTCGAGCTCGACGATCGTACTACCGAGTCGTGGTCCGGCCGGCAGCCGCAGCGACAGCGGATCGGCGCGCTGATCGTCGGCCGTCGGAGCCGCAGCGACGGCCGCGTCGAATCGATCGATCCTCGCCTTCGCCTTGGTGGTCCGCGCCGGGGGGCCTCGGCGAATCCAATCGATCTCGCGACGGATGAACGAGACGCGCTGGTATTCGGCCTCGGCTTCGTTGGCGAGCCGCTGGGTCTGCGCGATCAGAAACGCCGCGTAGTCGCCTTCGTAGCTGTAGACCTTGCCGCGGTCGACCTCGAGGATCCGCGTCGCCACGCGATCGAGGAAGTAGCGATCATGCGTGACCACGATCAGCGCACCCTGCCAGCCCGCCAGCTTGGTCTCGAGCCACTCCACCGTCGCGGTGTCGAGATGGTTCGTCGGCTCATCGAGCGCGAGCACGTCGGGACGACCGAGCAACGCACGGCCCAGCGCAACCCGCCGGCGCTCGCCGAGCGACAGCTTGGCGATCACCGCGGTCCGCGATGGCAGCTGGAGCGCCGCCGCGATCGTCTCTACCTGATGCTCTGCGGCGCCATCCGCGCCGAGGATCGCGCCGATCGTCGCTTCCGGATCGAGCACCGGCTCCTGGGCCACATAGTCGAGCGTCAGGTCGCGCTTCCAGGTGATCAATCCCGCATCGGGCTCGAGCTGATCGCGCTCGCGGCTCGCAGCCAGCACACCCGTTTGCTGGCACGCGCGGTGAACCAGCATCTTGAGCAACGTCGACTTGCCCGAGCCATTGGCGCCGATCATGCCGATCCGATCGCGCTCGTGAACCGCGAACGACGCGCCCGACAGCACGCGGCGCGTACCGAATCGCTTGTCGAGCTCTTGAACGGTGAGGATCGCCGTCACGACAGCCGTGCAAGGTCGGTTTGAACCAGCAGATACGCGATGCGCAGCAGATTGAGCCGCGCCTCTGGCGATCTCACCTTCGCCGCGAGCTCCTCGAGCCGCGTCCGTCCATCGAGCAGGCTGTAGACCCGCGCGGGTGCTTCGCCCAGCCCGAACGGGCTCATCGGATCGCCCTGGAATGGCTCTCCGACGATGAACGCCGAGCCCTGAGCCTGCAGCCAATCTGCGATCAATGGCTCGGCGAGCTGCTTGGCCCCCGCACCCATGACCCGGTATGCGTCGAGGTGCAGCGGCCGCGTCTTCCACGGATTCGGATGATTCGGGGTCCAGTTGTAGCGCCCCTTCTGCCAGCTGAACGCTTCGATCAGCTTGGCGGCGACCTGCTGCGCGAGCAAACGATAGGCGTCGAGCGGATCGAGAATATCGAGGCCGACGAGCGTGTCGGCGAGGTGACCGCCGAAGTGGTGCATCACCGAGATCGCGCGTTGCAACGCCTGCGCGGTGAGCGCGCCCTGCGCCACCAAGAAGTTGCCCAATCGCTCGGCCTCGACGTTGGAGCTGACGAACTGCGGCTGACCGTCGAGGAAGTATGCCTCCTTGAGCACACCCGCGCGGCCCTCGAGCACCAGCATGCCGGTACCCTTGGTGTTCGCGAGGCGGTACAACACGCGAAGCACCGGCTGTTCGCGAACGTCGCCGGATTCGCGCGGGCCCGCCGGCGGAACCGCACCCCGCGGCGGCTCACCGTCATCGACGCTGATCACGCCGCTCGAACCGTTGTTGTCGATCTCACCCGAGGGGATCGCCTGGCTCGCGATGTACTCCGCCCTGGCCTGCGCGGCTTCAGCGTCGGCGCGCGCCTGGTTCATCCTGGTCAGCGGGCCGGACATCGTCGCATCCTTGACGTCGGTGACCACCCCGTCATCGGGATCGTACGTCGGCGCGTTGACCACCTTGCCGAGCAGGGTCGCCAGCTCGCGTGACCCTGCGCGGGTCGTTCGGTGCAGCCAATCGTCCACCGCGTCCCGAAACTCCGCCGCGGTCTGCCAGCGGTCCTCGGGCCGGCGCTGCAGCGCGCGCACGGTGATGGTACGTAGCTCGGGCGGAAACTCCGACGCATAGCGGTGGAGCCGATCGAGCTTGGCGTCGCGCACCATCAGCAGCACGTCGAGCTCGTTGGTCGAGGTGAACAACCGGCGAGCCATCACCATCTCGGCCAGCACGATCCCAGCCGCGAACAAGTCCGCGCGCGGATCGATCTCGCCGCCCGAGACCTGTTCGGGCGCCATGTAGCTGTACTTGCCCTTGAGCGTGCCGGCGTCGGTCTTGTGGCGCTGCTCCGCGGCGCGCGCGATCCCGAAGTCGGTCAACTTGACGTCGCCGCGCCACGACAACAGCACGTTGCCTGGCGAGATGTCGCGATGGATGATCCCGAGCGGCTTGCCTGCCGCGTCCACCGCGTTGTGGGCATGATCGAGCGCATCGAGGACGTCGCGCGCGATCACCGCGCACAGATCAGGAGTCAGCCGAACCTGGACGCGAGCACACTCGCGGAGCAGCGCGAGCACGTCGAGGCCGTCGACGTACTGCATCGCGATGTACGGCGTATCCGCATCGGTGCCGAGCTCGAACACCTGCACGATGTTGCGATGGTCCAGCCGCGCCGTGATGCGAGCCTCGTCGATGAACATCTCGACGAACGCACGATCCTGCGCGAGATGCGGCAGGATCTTCTTGATCACGACCAGCTTCTCGAACCCGTGGTCCGCCGTGAGCGTTGCCTTGAACAGCTCCGCCATTCCGCCCACGGCCAGCCGCTCCAGGACCTGGTAGCGGCCGACGGTCTTGGGGATCGGGGCGAGCACGGCTCATCATACATGGACGCATCGGCCCCGCCGCGGCGATGACAGCATGGCAGTGGGATTCGCGATCAGATGGCCTCCACGGCAACGCATGCATGACCATCGCGGCGATCCGGCGCGTTGGCGAGCAGGTTCGCAGTGGCACGAAGCTTGATCGATGGCTGCGCGTGGCCGTCGTGGTTTCGCTGATTTCTCGAGCGTGGGTGGTCGTGATGATCGCTGCGGCGGTGTGCGCTGTGTTCGCTTCGCACGCGATCGCCGCATTGCTTGCGCCGGTTCCATTGCCGATCCCAGCCCCAGGGCCAGCGCCCGTGCCGCCGTCGATGGGCCGACCTGCGCGGGTCGATCATCGCGCCGGCGATTCGTTGGTCAGCCGCAACATGTTCTGTTCGACCTGCCGCGCAACCTCGGCCGACGGACCAATGGCTGCCACCCATGGCGATCTGATCGCCACGATCCTGGGCGAGACGCCAGGCGCGACCATTCGCGTGCTCGACACCGAGATCCAGGGAATGTGGACGCTCGGTGACCGCGTTCCTGGCCTGGGCCGCATCGCGCGGATCACGGCGACCTCCATCGACGTCCTCGATCTCGCCGGGCAGCGACGGACGCTGTCGCTGCGAACCACGGTGGCGGGTCCACGCGACGCCGGCGCGGCAACGCCTGCGACCGGACCCGCCACCTGGGTGGACGCTCAGATCACCAAGCTCGACGAGCAGACCTATCGCGTCGATCGCGCGCTCGTCGCGGCGCTGGTCTCCGGGACGACCGCGCTGCGCGGCGTTCGCGCGACGCCCGTGATCGAACATGGTGAGCTGCGGGGGCTGCGACTGAGCGGCGTGTCGGCCCGCTCGGTGGCTGGCGCGCTCGGCTTACGCAGCGGAGACGTGGTCAACGCCATCAATGGAGAGGCGATCAAGAGCATCGATCAGCTGCTCGGGATCTACGCCAGGCTCGATCAAATGCAGACCGTGGAGCTCCAGGGGGCCCGTCGCGGTCAGCCGTTGACTCGCACCCTGGTATTTCGCTGACCGATCGAATGCACGGCCGTTCCGCGGCGTTGGATTCTTGCGGCCGTGGCACCCGCCGACGAGAATCACCCGATGCCGGAGGCCCCTGCCCCTCGCCGATCCGGCGGCGCACTGGCGGTGGGCGCGGGCATCCTGCTGTCTCGGCTCGCCGGTCTGATTCGCGACCGCGTGATCTCGCACTACCTCGGCCTGTCGGCGGCTGCCGGTGCGTTTCGCGCGGCGCTGCGGATCCCCAACGTGCTGCAGAACCTGCTCGGCGAGGGCGTGCTGTCGGCCTCGTTCATCCCGGTCTACGCCCGGCTGCTCGCCGAGGGTCGCCACGATGAAGCGTCCAAGCTCGCCCGGGCGGTCGGCACCTTGCTGGCCCTGGTGGCGTGTGTGATCGCAGCATCCGGCGTGCTCGCCGCCGGGGTCCTCGTGGATGTGCTCGCGCCCGGGTTCGACGAGGCGACACGCGCGCTCACCGTGCAGCTGGTTCAGATCTTGTTCCCCGGCCTCGCGCTGCTGGTGATGTCGGCGTGGTGTCTCGGCGTCCTCAACAGCCACCGCAAGTTCTTCCTCTCGTATGTCTCGCCGGTGTTGTGGAACGCCGCGCTCATCGCTGCCGCGATCGTCGCGGGGCGGCGGCTCGCCGGTCATGACGACGGCATCGCCACGTGGCTGGCGTGGGGAGCGGTGATCGGATCGGGCGGTCAGCTCGTGGTTCAGCTGCCCACGGTGATCGCGCTGCTCCGCGGTCTTCGGCCTTCGCTGGCGGTTCGCGATCCGAACGTGCAGACCACGCTGCGCGCGTTCGTCCCCGTGCTGCTCGGCCGCGGCTCGGTGCAGCTATCCGCGTACATCGACCAGGTGATCGCGAGCTATCTCACTGGACCGATCGTCGCGGCGATGGCGAACGCACAGACGTTGTACTTGCTGCCGATCAGCCTGTTCGGCATGGCGGTCTCGGCCGCCGAGCTCCCCGAGATGTCGAGCGGCACCGGTGGAGAACGAGCGCGCGCCGAGCACCTGCATGGCCGGCTGCGTCCAGCCCTGCGCCGCGTCGCGTTTCTCGTGGTGCCCTCGACGATCGCATTCGTCGCCATCGGAGGCTCGATCATCGGGCTGCTGTTTCAGACCGGACGATTCGGCGCGAAGGAGACCGAGGTCGTCTGGATCATCTTGCTGGGCTCGGCCATCGGACTGTTTCCCAACACGCAGAGCCGGATGATGGCATCGGCGTTCTACGCGCTCGGCGATCCGAAGCCGCCCCTCCACGCCGCGCTGGTTCGGCTGGTGTTGACCACGGTGCTCGGCTACGCCGCGGCCCTGCCAGTCCGCGAAGCGCTCGGGTACGACGCGGTGTGGGGTGCCTTCGGCCTCACCGCGACCGCGGGCGTCGCGGCATGGGTCGAGCTGGTCCTGCTTCGACGCTGGCTGTCTGCGCGGATCGGACCGATCGCCACACCCGTGAAGCTCGCGCTCGGATCGACCGTCGCTGCCGTGATCGCCGGCGCGGGTGGTTACGCCGTCGGGCAGCTGGGCACGACGCTCGGAGTCGCCGCCTGGCAGTCGTCGGTGGCTTCGATCGCGGTGTTCGGTGCGATCTATTTCGGGGTGATGGCCGCAGCCCGGGTTCCTGAAGCGACCGCGATCATCCGCCGCGTTGTTCGGCGATAGCGGCCGCGGCGCGGGCCAACGGTGCTCCGGAGCTCCGCAGCGCCCGTGCGAGCAGCCCGTGATCGACGCCGGCGCGGCCGCAGCAGCCCGACCAGCGCGAACAGCGCAGCCGTTATCGACGCCGGCGCGGCCGCAGCAGCCCGACCAGCGCGAACAGCGCACCCATCAGGCCCGCCGGTCCACCAGCCGCGCACCCGCCACCGTCCCCAGGCTCCTCGGGCTCCTCGGCGCAGTTTGGATTGCAGCCGTCACCCGCCAGCCGATTGCCGTCATCGCAGGTCTCCGCCTCATCGATCACCCCGTTGCCGCAGGTGACCGCTGGGCCGGTCATCGCCACGACGCACACGTCGTCGATGTTCCAGCCGCCGAAGAAGTTGACCCCGTCATCGGCCGCGAGCTCGAACCGGACCTTGACCTTGCCATCCTGTGCCTGGCCGCTCAGGTCGAGGTCGCGGAACACCCATTCCCGATCGAGATGATCGATCGCCATCCCGTCGCCGGCCGTGGCGTTGCGATTGACCCACAGCTCGGTACCGTCGGCGAGGATCTTCGCCTGGTCGCTGTTGGCATCCTGAACCGTCAACCAGCGCTTGAACTGGAGCCGAACCCGCGTGTTGCCCGCGAGATCGATCTCCGGGGTCTCGGCATATGCCGTCTCCGATTCCTTGTAGGCCCCGTCGAGGCTGAGATCGGTGCCGAGCACCATCGATCCACTCGCCGCCGCCTTCGGATCGCCTGCCACACCGAGCGGCAGCCCGAGCTCCCAGCCGGGGCCGGCGACCATGCCGCCGAGCCCGGCTTCGAACCCGGAGCACCACAGTGGCTTCACCGCACCGATGTAGAGCTCGTAATAGGGATCCGCCGGATTGCTGGGAAACTGGCGAACCTCGCCGTCGCTGAGCGTGACCTTCACGGTGTACTGGATCGACGTCCCGTCGGGTTGAAACGGAATCTCACCCGCGTGCTCGGTCGCACCGGTGGCCGCGAGCTCGACGGTGCCGCCTTGGCCTCCCTTCACCTTCCACTCCACGACCGCGGATTGCACGCTGCGCTGACAGGGTGCCATCGCACCCAGCGTCGACTTCAGGCTGATCGCGAGCTCGTTGCGCGACAGCTCGAGCTTGAGCGAATGACTCGGATCCGCAAGGCCATGGCGATCGAACGCGGCCGAGATCGCACAGGCGTTGGGCGTTCCGTTCGTCAGGTTGCCGTCGTCATCATCGGCGACGAGCACCTCGTTGTACGCCGACATCATGCTGGTCGAGCGCTGGATGATCGCATAGTAGTAGTCGAGCATCAGCTCGTAGGCCGCGTCGGTGCCGCGGGTCGCCTCGAGCGACTTCCACAGATCCCACAACGTCCCCGCGACGATCTCGCCGTCGTCGTGCACCTCGCCGGTCGCATCCTCCGGCCAGCGCTTCTCCTTGTTCGGAGGATCGAGGTCGCGCAGCGGCGCCGGCGTCATCTGCCAGCCCGGGGCGAGCTTGTGATCTTTGGAGATCAGCGCCGACAGCATGTCCGACAACCCCTCCGAGATCGCACCATCGAACCGCCCGACACCCGGGATGATCGACGCGCGATGCAGCGCGTGTCCGAACTCGTGATACACGACGTCCGCGAGCAACGCGGTGTTCTCGCAGCCACCGCGGCGCAAGAAGTGGATCCCGTCGACGGCGTTGTACGCGTTGCAACTCCCTGCCTCGTTGACCGTCACCGAGATCGGCTGATCGAGCCACGCCAGGTTGGGTGCGATGTTGTCCTTGACGAACTGCTTGACGAAGTTGGTCGATGTGAACGCGGCCAGCTGCGCCTCGGTGAGCTCGTTCCCCGATTGATCCCAGACGACGGACCCGCCCGGCGCAAGCGTGAGGGTCTGTGACACCAGCTCGCCCACCTCGTTGGTCAACACCGCGTAGGGACCTTTGAGACCGGGCGATACCGATGCGTTGGCCGTGCCTGCCCAGCTCACCATGCCGCCGGATGTCGCGGTGGTCGCGGAGCCATTCACGAGGTGCGTTGCATACGCCGAGGGGCGTGGCACTCGCCCGTTGCCGGGAAATCGATCGGGGACGAGATAGTTGACCGTGCCGCTCGCGTAGTGGATCCGGTTGGTGCGAAGGATCGGCGAGCCATCGTTGGCGTCGATCCACACGTCCCAGCTATCGGGGCCATCCGCGGCGTCGACCACCACCTGTTCCGCCACGCGATAGCGGACGTCGATGCCCGCCGCGGTTCGCTCGCGGACGATCGGAACGATCACCGGCTCGCTCGGTGCGAACGCTTGCGTCATGCTGGTCGTCGCGCGGCGGCCGGCCGCGCGCAACCATTCGGCCGCATGGGTGGCCGCCTTCGACGCGCTCATCCGCTGCACCGGTCGGGCTACCGACACGTAGGGCAGCGCGGTCGAGCTGATGAGGATCAGCCGATCGCGCTTGAACGAGAACCCGATCGCGCCACCGAGCACGCGCATGCCGTTCGCGCGCTGAATGAATCCGACGCTGCGAACATCGCCGTTGCGCGACAGCTCGTTCGCCGCGAGCTCGAAGTCGGACGGCGACGCCCCCGGAGCGAGGGTCGCGAGGTGCGCTGCAAGGAACTGACGGGCGGCCTGCTCGGCGACCGCTGGATCCGCGACCGCGCCGCCGATCACCGGGCTATCGCCCCACAGCTGGAGCGGAACGCCCGTGTCGTCGTCCCAGATCGCGCGCCAGCCTGTGAGGCCGGTGACCTGGCCCCACGTGGTTGCCTGATGAACCCGCGGTGTGAACCCCGCGCCGACAGAGGGGGGCTCGCCGGATTTCGAGGGCGCGGCAGCTCCGGCGGACTGCGTCAAACTACCGGCGAACAGGACAGCGATTCCCAGGTTGGACAGCCGCACGAAGCCTCCGAGTGTGACCTGGCTCGAGACATGAGCAATGACCAGACCGCGACATCGTGCGTCCCGCGCTGCCACACCTCGTGATTTCTCAGCCAGTTGGCGCGCCGGCAGGTGCGTTAGCCAGGGGTCTAGACCCCGGAAGTGGATTGCCGGTCATCCAGCGGCACGCGATCGCCGGAACATCTGACCCCAGCAGACCCGGAAACCGAGGACCGCACGGCCGTTGCGAGTTCTCGGATCGGTTGGTTTGGGCCCGCGAATGGATAGATCGATCGATGATCGCGAAGCCAGCGGGGATGGATCGGCGGCCCAGCTGGTCACGAACGTACGGTGGGCTGTACGTAGCCCCAGTGGGTTCGCCTGACCTCGAGCAGCCAGGCATCCGCATCCTCGATCGCCGTACCGCCCGGCTCCTCCGGCAGCACGGACGATGGCCAACAACGATCGACCGCTGCGATTGCCGCGACGAGTCGCTCGCGCCACCGCGTGGCCGCCTCGGGAGCCAGCAGCTGCTGCTCGCCGCGGCGCTTGAATTCGAGCAACTCGTCGAGCTCGTGCGGAAGCAGCTCGGTCAATCTCGTCACGTCCGTGACGATCTCGCCGTGGATCAACGCGTGGCGTCCCGTGGCGGTGGTCCGGAGCACGTACAACGCGCGTTTGGCAGTGGGCTTGTCATCGAACAGCCGGAGCTGGCTGGCCGCGAAGCCTGCATAGTGCCTGGCCACGCGCCGCGACAGCAGCGGCCGAACGACACGGCGAGCCTCCGCGAGCAGCACCTCGTCACCGCCCAGCACCAGCTCGCCCAGGATCCGCTCGAGGAAATTGCCATTGCCTTTGATCGCGCCGCGCAGCACTGCAGCGAGCTCGTTACTGCCGTAGTCGAGCTCGACACCGTCGATGACTTCGACGCGATCACTGACCTGCGCTAGCGGAGCGAGTCGAACGAGCTCCGAGGTCGGCGAGATGTGCACGGACTTCAGGTCCAGATCGCTGTCGGGAGACGGAAATCCATACGCGTGTGCACCCGATAGATAGACCACGAGGTGCGCGCGCTCGCGTTCACGCTCGGCGATGAATGCGCGAGCAACCGTGCATTGCAACGGCGTGAGGACGCTCCAGGGATCGCGCATGCCACGGAGCGTACCGTGTCGCGGTGGATCCGGGCGCTCGTCAACCGCCCAGCCAGCGCCAGCGCAGGCGAGTCTGCTTGCCGAGCTGGAGCTCGTCATCGAGCACGGTGACCCGTGCGGCATCACCGCTCGCGGCGCGCGTCCCGTTGACACTCGCCGTGTCGACGACGATCAGCTGGTCGTGGTCCTGTAGCAACAGCGCGTGGACGCGGGACAGCGTCGCGTCGTCAGCGAACCCGTTCCCGTCGCACCGCGCATAGCGGCCCAGCAGCACGCCGGTCTCCAGCGCGTGATGCCCGACGCGAAGCTTGACGGTGCGGGTCGGGCCGATGATCTCGAGCGTTCCGGCGGCGTCGATCTCGCTCGCCAGTCGCATGCCGGTGTCGAGCGCGGCGCTCGTGCGAAGGACCACGCTCGTGCGGCTGTCACGCCGGCCCGGCCATGCACGCGGCATCGAGCCTTCGGGTGCATGTTCGAGCTCGTCGAAGTACACCCGCTCCGGCAGCATCGCCCACGCGTCATCAGCGCGCTCGGGCCAATCGCTGGGATCGCCGATCGGCAGGATGAACAGCGCGTAACCCGCGCACCGCACGATCGATGGTCCTTCGGCGCGGATCCCGCGCAACACACGGCCGTGCTCATCGAGCATCCCATGGCGGGTGCGTAGGTCGATCACGCGATAGCG
Source organism: Kofleriaceae bacterium (assembly GCA_050187075.1). Taxonomy (GTDB): domain Bacteria; phylum Myxococcota_A; class Polyangia; order Haliangiales; family Haliangiaceae; genus JABFXX01. The sequence goes on from JBFWXW010000002.1 coordinate 25,575, forward strand.
AGCTGGGGTGTCGCCACGCCGCCAGCTCTGCACCGGGCCGAGCACGACCGCGAGCTGACGCAACGCGAGCTGGTCACCGTGCGGCAGGTACAGATCACAGTGGTCGTGACGCCCGACGATCGCCGCAACCGTGCGACCGACGCGAGCACATAGTCGAACAATACCCGCGGCGCGGCGGGTGCGCTCGTCGACCGCAACGATCGCAACGCCCGGCTCCTCGGTTGCTCGGCAGGCAACGCTGAATCGCCGGTACGCTTCCACGAACAGCTCGCGCGTCGACGCGGGCTCTACCGGCGCCGCCACCGGGAGCTGGATCGTGACGGCGTTCGGCTTCGCTCCGCGAACCTGGCCCTCCCAGAGGCTGATCGCGACGGTCTTCATGTTGTCTGTCCAGGGTAGCAATCCATCGCGCTCGCTCGCTACCCCTACATCCGCGCACGTCCGATCACCGGCGACGGCGGAGACCGCTCTCACCACCCTGCACCTTTGAAATGACCTCACGCCGATGGTGCAACGTTGTGAGGCTTCGTCCACGCGCGCAACACCGCGGATGCGCACATCAAGTGCGCCGATCGGCGCTGGTCCGCGAGTTGCTGAGACGTGATTCGGTCGCGCATTGGGGTGCGCGCCAGGGACGCGAGATCACGCCCGCTGACGTCATGGAGAAATCACGATGAGGATGACCACGCTGTGTCTGCTGCTCGCTGTCGCCGCGCCGCTGCTCGCCTGTATCGAGCCCGAGCACGATGTCGCACAAGGCGGCGATCACGACCCGTCCCGATCGACTGCCGGAGTTGGGGTCGATTTTCCACCTGCAGCGTCCGACCAGTACGACGCCCACGGCGTGATGATGCTGCTGCCGACCGACCCCGAGCGGTTCTCGTGGTGGCTGTCCGATGATCCCAACCATGAGGATCACTTCCGGATCGACGATGGCGACGATGGCGCGATCGCGCAGGACGACGGGTCGTTCCTGTTTCATCCGCGCGTCGGAAACCTTGCCAGCGGCGGCCAGCAGCTCACCCTGCGTCTCCATGTCTCCGGCACGCGCTCGACGGAGAGCTTCAGCGATCATGACGAGCTGCGCGAGCGCGGTTACATGACGGGTGATCCGATGCACGAGCTCGGGGATCAGGAGATGACCGGCTACTGGCGGCTCAGCGACATCGTCGACCGTGGCGACACGATCTCCAAGAAGATCCGCGGCGGCCGTCACAGTGACGACCACGATGGGATGTATTCGGCGTGCGTCGGCTTGCTGCTCAGCTACGACGGCAAGAGCAACAAGCTCTGGGAGAAGGAGCTGTTCCACCCGAGCACGCCCAAGTCGTCGGTGGACAAGTTATTCGACTACGGCGATGCGATCGCCAAGGGCCAGTGGATCGGCGACAAGATCACCTCGGTTCGCCAGCCCGATGGCAGCGTGCTGAACACTCAGTACATCGACCTGGACCCGTTCGACGCCGAGGGCAAGCCCGACAACAACTGGGTCAAGGTGTTCGAGTACGTCGACGATGACGATGCGGTGAGCTGGAGCGGCAAGACCTCGACGTGGCGGATCGACGAGGTCCGCGACGTCTACGCCAAGTACTTGAGCGTCCGCTCGGTCAAGGCCGGCCCGTAGCTGCTACTTGGTCTCGAGCGTCGCCGGCATCGGACACTCGGCGAGCAGCGTCTCGAGGTCGGCGCCACCAGCGGCGATGCTCGCCATCAGCTTCGGCGCGCAGTCGATCTGGTTGTACTCGAGCGGATTGTGGCCTCCGTTCTGGGTGACGATCTTGGTGGCCGATCCGAGGTGGTTGTCGAAGTGGTAGTTGCCCTGCCAGATCGGCGTGGCCACGTCGCTATCACCGAGGAAGTAATACGTCTTCGGCGTGAATTGTAGCGTCGCGGCGTCGTACGGCGTGGTGACCGTCAAGCCCTTGCACTTGGTGCCTTCCTCGCTGGCGTTGCGAACGAGCTGGCCCGCCTCGAACACCACGTCGAGGTCGTTCTCGGGCACGGTATCCATGAGCTCGCGGCACGCGACCTGGCGATACATCTCGACCTCGCCGGGTCCGGTGAACGGGCGCTGTGCGGCGCGCGCCGCCAAATCGGCGAGCACTTCCTGCCTCGTCTCCTCGGGAACCGAGCTCGACAGCGTGGCCAGGTAACCGTGCACCTCGAGCGGTCCCAGCGGCAACAGCCCCATCAGTACGCGCGACCATTCCACGGCCGTGAAGCCGAACGGTGCCAGAGCCGTGTCGAGCTCGGCCCGCACGTCGGCAGGCAGCGCGGCGCGAACGCGATCCCATTGCCGGATGTACTCGGCGCCGACGAAGTCTTCACCGAACGCGCGACCGAGCACGCCCTCAAGCACGACGGCCGTCGGTGCGGGCAGCTCGGTGAGCTCGAGCTCGTGGGCGACGGTCGTCCCGAGCGCCGTCCCATACGAGATGCCGAACACGATGTAGTTGGTGAGCTGGCGATCCTCGATCGCCGCCACCACGTCGCGCGCGATCTCCTGGGTGCGGAAGAACGCAGACGACACGTCGGGCTCGGGCAGCTCCGCGAGCGTGTTGCAACCGACACCGCGCGGATCGGTCATCAGGTAGCCCCAACCTTCCGGCACGAAGTCGGGTGTTCGCGAGGTGGAAGCACTTCCAGGACCGCCAGGCAAGTAAACCAGCACCGGCGCATCCGGCGTGGCCGGCGCCTTGTAGCGGAAGCCGTACGAGAACGAGCCATCGACCAGCTTGTCGCTCGCCACCGGACGGGTGATCCGAACGATCTCGTCGAGGCTGCAATGCTCGGGCAACTCGCTCGCGAGGTCGAGATCGCCATCGTCTCCAGTGCCGTCGCACTTGCCGCCGGTGCAGCTGGGATCCGTTGCGGCATCCTGGCCACTCAGGCATGCGGGTAGAAGCGCGATCGACAACACCACCGAGGACAACTGTTTGCGAATCATGGAGAGCCAGCTGAGCAAGCGATATGCCCACATCGCCGCGGTCCGCACCGCCTCGTCGGTGTCTTTGATTCCTGCCGGTTGCTCGCAGCTGGTGATCGTCGCAACAGCGAACGCGTCCGATCACCTGGCTAGTGATCCCACCGGCACGCCGGCAATCACAGCTTCCGTTCGACGTCGTCGAACGATGTTGGTGCGACGAACCCGCGAGGGCGGTGTCCTCTCGACGAGGACTGGCTCGTCGCTCACCAGGGCGCGGGCTTGTAGTCCTTCAGGAACAGCCCCCAGACGTGATTGCCGGTGGTGATGCCGTCGAACAGCGGGTCGACGATTCGCGCCGCGCCATCGACGATGTCGAGCGGCGGGTGAAAGCCGTGGACGCGGGTCTTGCGCTCGGCGTGCGCGAGCGGATCTTCGTCGGTGACCCAGCCGGTGTCGACGCTGTTCATGTGGATGCCGTCGCGCACGTAGTCGATCGCCGAGGTCCGCGTCATCATGTTGAGCGCCGCCTTGGCCATGTTGGTGTGCGGGTGCTTGTCGGTCTTCCAGCGCCGATAGAACTGGCCCTCCATCGCCGAGACGTTCACCACGTGCGCGTCGCGCGTTGGCACCGCCGCGAGCAGCGGCCTGAGCCGAGCGTTGAGCACGAACGGCGCCACCGCGTTGACGAGATGGACCTCGAGCAACTCCGCGGTCGGAACCTCGGCGAGCGTCATCCGCCAGCTGTTGAAGTCGCGCAGATCGACCTGCTGCAGATCTTGATCGAGCCGGCCCTCGGGATACAGGTGATTGCCGCGATCGAGATCCTCGGCGAGCAGCGGCACCTGGGACAGCACCGCCGACCGCCACAGCCCGGTCGCCTGGATCTCGCGGCCGGTCGCGCGCACCAGACCTTCGCCGAGCGACCGATTGCGGTCGAGCATGGCCCGCTCGGGCGCAGGCAGCTGCCCATGCGGCTCCGACTCTCCGGCGAGGACATGATCGTACCAACCCGATGGCCGGCGCACGGTCTGGCACGCGTTGTTGATCAAGGCGTCCAGCCTGGGCAGCGTCGCGAGCAGGTGCTGGCACAACAGCTCGACGCTCGGCGTGTGCCGCAGATCGATGCCGTAGATGTGCAGCCGCTGCGTCCACTCGGAGGCATCGGGCTCGCGTGCGAATCGCCGCGCCGCGTCGCGCGGAAACCGGGTCGCCACGATCACCTCGGCGCCTGCGCGCAGCAGGAACATCGCAGCCTGGTAGCCGATCTTGACCCGCGCACCGGTCACCAGCGCAAACCGGCCGCGCAGGTCTGCCGTCTGGTTGCGCTTGCGCCAGTTGAGCTCCGCGCACGGCGGACACATCTGATCGTAGAACCCGTGGAGCTCGTGAAACTCCACCTTGCACACGTAACACATGCGCGCGTTGGCGACGCGTGCACCCTCGGCGCGGCGTGCCTCGGCCTCCGCCCATGGATCGGGCTCGGCGTCGTCGCGAACCGGCGCGTCGAGTGGCGTCGCCGGTCTGGGCAGTGGCGTCCGGAACACCGGTTCCCGGCGGAGCGCGCGGATCCCGGTCTGATCGAGGATCGCGCGATCGGCGTCGCGCTTGGCGCGCACCCTCGCGCGCGCGAGCACCTTGCCGAGCGCCTTGCGGCTATAGCGATCGGGACGCGATAGCTGCCCGGCGGCGCTGACCAGGCGAATTCGCTCGGGCTCGTCCAGCACCGCGAGTCGCCGCAGGTCCTCGCCCAGGTGCTCGAGGAGCTCGATCGCGTCGCGGATCCGCTGGGGGTGCACCAGGCTCGGGTCGACGGCGCTCCCCGGCAGCCCGCTCGAAACCTCGGGTTGCTCGTCCTCGCTGTCCTCGGCCATAGCGGCGTATATTGACCCGCCGCATGATCATCGCCAAGCGACTCAAAGGCAAAGCCATCGCGACCTGGCTGGGCCCCACCGGAGATGCCGCGCGTCGCGCGTTGACCGCCGTCCGCGGCAAGCTCTCGAATTCACCGCGCCGGCTCGAGCTTTACTTCGACATCGCCGACCCTTGGAGCTACCTGGCGGCCCAGGCGGTCCAGCGCCTCGTCGACGCCTATCCGGTGGAGCTCGCGATTCGCGTGATCACCCCGCCCGCCTCGGACGTCGACCCCGCCCCTGCCCTGCGCGCTGCGTATGCGATCCGCGACGCCCAGCAGCTCGCCCAGTACTGGAACCTCGAGTTCACCAGCGCGCGCGAAGCCGACTCCGGGATGGTGCGTGACGTCGGGACCGCGTTGATCCGCGAGCGACCGGCGGATCAGCAGCTCGCTGCCGTGCTCGAGCTGTCGGCCGCGCTGTGGTCGAACGATCGCAAGCAGCTGCAACGGCTGCTCGGCAAATGGGGCTCCGAGTCCCACGGCTCCGTCGCGCCGATCCTCAACGCGGCGTACGCAGACCTCCGCAAGGCGGGGCACTACCAGGGCGCGATGATCCACTATGGCGGCACCTGGTACTGGGGCGTCGATCGGCTCGCGTTCCTCGAGGCCGAGCTCGCGCGTGATACCGGCTCCGAGCCGCGCGGTGTGATCGCCGTGCGCCCCGAAGCCGAGCGCGGCCCGCTCACGCTTTCCGCCAAGCCGCTGACCTGCGAGATGTGGTTCTCGTTCCGCTCGCCGTATTCGTACATCGCGCTCGAGCAGATCGAGCCGATCCTCGCGCCCCACCGGGTGCCGCTCGTGCTCCGCGCGATCGCACCGATGGTGTCGCGCGGAATGCCGCTCCCCACGGTGAAGCGGTTCTACATCGTGCGCGATGCCAAGCGCGAAGCGGATCGACTCGGGATTCCGTTCGGCGAGCTGTGCGATCCGCTCGGTGCCGGCGTCGACAATTGCCTCGCGGTGGCCCACTGGATCCACCAGCACGCTCCGGACCGGGCACTCGCGTTTGCGCGCTCGGCGATGCAAGGGATCTGGGCGGAAGCGCGCGATCCATCCGAGTACGTCGACCTACGATTCGTGGTCGAGCGCGCGGGCTTGCCATGGAACGAGCTGCGCCAGGCGATCGGCGACCCCGCTGCGACCAAGGCAGCGCAGGACAACGCGGCGGATCTCAATGCCGTGGGCTTGTGGGGCGTCCCGTCGTTCCGGATCGGCGAGCTCGTCGCGTGGGGCCAGGACCGGCTCCCGCTGCTCGCGGATCGGCTGCGCCGGCACGCCCTCGCCACGCAAGCCTGAGGAGCGTGGGATCGGGCGCACATCGGCCCTCGCGCCAGAACACGTGGTCCCAGCTCGACGATCCGCGGCAGATCCGTGGGGATCCCATACTTTTCGCGAACTTTACGCCGGCGCCGTTCTGCGGTGTTCGACGCTGCCAACGCCCCGGAACCGAGGCGCGACGTGTTATCAACGCGCGGCGGACGGGCGTGTCATGACAAAGCGCATCGCACTGATTTCGACGGGGGGTACGATCGAAAAGACGTACGACGAGCTGTCAGGCGTCCTCGCCAATCACGTGTCGGTGCTGGACATCATGCTCGCATCGCTCGAGCTCCGCGGCGTCGAGGTTCAGCGGGTTCAGCTGATGAACAAGGACAGCCTCGAGATGTCGGCGGCCGATCACACGCTGATCGCCGAGACCGCCGCCCAGCTGGCCCGCGAGACCTCGGGGGTCGTGGTCGTCCACGGCACCGATCGCCTGGCGGTTTCCGGCGAGCGTGTCGTCGAGATCGCCGGTACGCCGCGAGCTCCGATCGTGTTCACCGGAGCGATGCGTCCGTACGAGCTGCGCTCCACCGATGCGCTGCAGAACCTCACCGAAGCCCTCCTCGCTGTCCAACTCCTCACCCCGGGCGTTTACGTCGCGATGCACAACCAGGTGCTGCAGTTCCCGGGGGTGACCAAGGACAAGGTGCTCGGCACCTTCGTCAAAGAGCGCGCTTGACCGATCAAAACGATGACGTCACCAGCTTGGTGTCGGCGCTGCTGGACGCCGTGGGTGTGGCGGACACGGGGATGCTCGTCATCGCAGATCGCGGTAATGGTCTCGAGCAGTGGTACGCGAACGGCCCGTGCGCCGCGCTGTTCGGGTACACCAACGAGGAGTTCCGCGATCTGCCGGTGATCGAGGCATTCGTTCCCGAGCAGCGCGAGTTTCTGCTGCAGCTGTGCACCAGCTTTCGCGACGGACAGCCGGTGCCGCCGGCGCTCGAGATCGGTGGACTGCACAAGGATGGCGCCGAGCTCGATCTCGACATCGCGCTCGGCCACTATCGGATTCCATCGGGCGTCGTCTATGTGATGGTGATTCGCGACGCCGGCACTCCCCAGCGCGCCCAGCTGTCGCTGCTCGAGGCGGATCGAATCAGCCTGGTCGGCGCGCTCGCCTCCGGGTTCGCCCACGAGATCAACAATCCGCTGACCTCGGTGTTGCTGAATTTGCGATCGCTGCGCAAGCAGTGCGGCAACATGCCGGAGAACCTACGCGCGCCGGCGATGCGTTGTCTCGAGGACCTGGTCACGGGCTCGGACCGGATCGCCGACAGCGTTCGCGCGCTCCAGATGCTCGCCACCCGCAGCGCCCGCCAGGACGTCGATCTCGCGCTGGTGGTGTCGTCGGCGCTGCGGCTCGCCGCTCCGACGCTCGAGTCGAGGGCCCGCGTGATCCGTCACATCCAGCCGGTGCGTCCGGTGCAGGGCGAGGAATCCCGGATCGGTCAGGCGGTGCTCGCGATGATCATGTTCTCGGGTTCTGGCTTCGAGGACGAGTTCGACACCAGCAGCACCAACAAGATCATCGTGTCCGTCGAGGAACGCGGGAACGAGGTCGTGGTGGAGGTCTCCGACAACGGTCGCGATCTGACCACCGAGGAAGTTCGCAGTGCCTTCGATCCGTTCTTTCGGTCACCCGCGCGCGGCGCAGGCGTCGGTGTCGGCCTCGGGATCGCCCGCTCGGTCGCAACCACCCTCGGTGGTGCGGTCACGCTGGTGCCGCGAAGTGGTGGCGGCGCCGTGGTGACGATGCGGTTACCTCTCGCGTGACGTTGGCGCTGCCTAGCTCCCCATGACCAGAAAGATCGCATGGGCCGTCGCCACCGGCGTGCCGCGATCCGCTTGCCAGGCCTCGACGCGAACATTGGTGACGCGCCTGCCATGCCGCGTGACGATGCCGCGGGCGTGGGTGTCGACGGACGCGCCGGTGCGGAGATAGTCGATGGTCAAGGTGATGGTCTTGGGCAACACGTTGGTCTCCGAGCGCCACAGCAGCTCGAAGATCGCCGCCGATTCGAGCAGCGCGCCCAGCGGGCCGCCGTGGAGCGCCGACAGCGAGCGGTTACCGATGAGGTGCGGAGAAAACGTGAGCGTGGTGATCAGCTCGTCCCCGTGCTTGCTCGCCGTGAAGCCCATGAACTTCGCGTACGGCACCGCATCGAGCAACAGCTGGTAGTTCTCGGTCCGCCTGGCTTCCGCGAGCGTCTCGATCAGCGTCATGGCGTGCCCTGGCGGATCGGCGGCGGCGTGCCCGGAGATCCAGCGCCGCCGGGAGTTCCCGACACCATGAACGTGCCCACCGCGTGCGCGATCGGGTCATCTGGGTCCTCGTGAAACGCGACCGCGCGGGTGAACCCCACGTTGCGTGTGAGCTTGTAGCACGTCGCGTGTGCGGTCACCGGCTTGCCCGGCTCGGCGGGGCGCAGGTAGTCGATGCGCAGATCGAGCGTCGCGATCCTCAGCAGCTGGCCGATCCGGCCGAACACCGCGGTGCCCGAGCAGCCGTCGAGCAAGGCCGTGATCGCGCCGCCGTGCAGGACGCCGGTCTCGGGGTTCCCGATCAACCTGGCGTCGTACGGCAACAGATACACCGCGCGGTCGCGCGTCACCTCGAGCACCTTGATCCCGAGCGCGTGGCTATGAGGAATCTCCTCCGCGACCTCACGGATCCTTGCGAGCGCGAGCTGGTCGCCAGCGTCATCGGCCATCACGATGAAGCTACCGCCGATCGCGCCGCCATAGTAAGCACCTTGGATGCTCGACCAGCCGCTGTCCGCCCTCGGATGGGACCCGGTCTGGCATGCCACTGCCCGCGCCGAGGACCCTGACGGCGTGTGGCAACCGGTACGGATCGCCACCGAACATCGCGGGGCCTACCACGCACTCGGCCCCGGCAGCGTCGGCGCACAGCACGGGCTCGCCACGGCATGGCTCGAGCTACCCGGCAAGGCGTTTCACGATGCCGAGGACAAGCGAGCGTTGCCGACCGTCGGCGACTGGGTGCTGGCCGAACACTGGGAGCGAGCGGTCACCGGTGGCGGCGCCGCGGTCGTGCGCCGGATCCTGGCGCGCCGAAGCCTGCTGGTCCGCCGAGCCGCTGGACAGGCCACGCTGCCCCAGCCGATCGGCGCCAACATCGACGTCGGGATCGTCATGACGTCCGCGAATGCCGATCTCTCGCAGGCGCGGCTCGATCGATATCTCGGCGTGTTGCGAGATGGCGGGATCCAGCCGGTCATCGTGCTCTCGAAGATCGACCTGGTGACCGATCCCGCCGAACAGCTCGCGATCGCGCGCGGCGCCGGTGACGTGCCGGTGGTGGCGCTCTCGACGATCACCGGTGCCGGGCTCGAAGCGATCCGTGCGTTCGGCGGCCCCGGCCGGTGCTGCGTCGTGGTGGGCTCGTCGGGGGTCGGCAAGTCCACGCTGCTCAACGCGCTGATCGGAACCGCGCAGACGACGCAGCCGATCCGCAGCGATGCCACCGGTCGCCACACCACGACGCGTCGCGAGCTGCTGATCGGCGATGACGGTAGCCTGTGGATCGACACGCCGGGCATGCGCGAGCTCGCGCAGTGGGTCGACGATGGCGAGGACGTGGCGTTCGATGACATCGAGCAGCTCGCACACGGGTGCAAGTTCCGCGATTGTCGCCATCGCGACGAGCCCGGTTGCGCCGTTCGAGACCGCGTCCCTGCCGAACGACTCGCGAGCTTTCACAAGCTCACCACCGAGCGCGGCCGCGACAGCAAGCGCCAGAAGGCAGCCGTGCAGATCGCCCGCAGCCGCAAGGCCCGCGCCCGCAAGGCGCCTGGCGACGACGGGACGTGACCTGTGACGGTCCATGCTATATAGCTCACCTTCTTGACTCGCCTCGCTGTACCCGCTCCTCGCGCTCCTGCCTGTTGCATCGCTTCGGATCGCCGCGACCTCGCATGCGATCGATCGCGATCCGAGCCAATGTAAGGACTGGAGCTCCTCGGTGATCGCGTTCAGCTCGGTCAGCAAGCAGTACGGCGGACAGATCCTGTTCGTCGAGGCGTCGTTCCAGATCAACTCGGGTGAGAAGGTTGGCCTGGTCGGGCCCAACGGCGCCGGCAAGAGCACGGTGTTTCGGATGATCGCCGGCGAGGAGAGTCCCGACGATGGGGCGATCGAGCGGCCGCGCAAGCTGACGCTCGGCTACTTCCGCCAGGACGTGGGAGACCTCCGCGGGCGTAGCATCCTGGCGGAGACCTGCTCGGGCGCGGGGGAGGTCGCGGCGCTCGGCGCGGAGCTCGGAGAGCTCACCGCCAAGCTCGAAGCTGCCGGCGATGATCTCGACGAGGTCGTGACGCGGTTCGGCGAGGTTCAGGCGCGCTACCAGGACCTCGGCGGCTACGAGCTCGAGTCGCGGGCGCAGTCGATCCTTCACGGTCTCGGGTTTTCCGATGATCAGATGCAGGCCGATGTCGGCACGCTTTCGGGAGGCTGGAAGATGCGCGTCGCGCTGGCGCAGATCCTGCTGGCGCGGCCCGAGCTGCTGCTGCTCGATGAGCCGACGAACTATCTCGACCTCGAGTCGATCCTGTGGCTCGAAACCTTCTTGCGCGACTACGCCGGCACGGTGGTGATGACCTGCCACGACCGCGAGATCATGAACCGGATCGCCTCGAAGATCGTCGAGATCGATGGCGGCGAGCTCCGGACCTACACCGGCAACTACGACTTCTACGAGCGTGCGCGCGAGATCGAAGCCGCGCGCCGCGAGGCGGAATACGAGCGCCAGCAGGCGCGGCTCGCCAAGGAGAGTCGGTTCATCGAGCGGTTCAAGACCCATGTTGCCAAGGCGGCTCAGGTCCAGAGCCGGATCAAGAAGCTGGAGAAGGTGGAGAAGGTCGAGCCGCCCCGGCGGATCGTCGAGAAGCAGTTCGAGTTCCGGACGCCCGCGCGGTCGGGCGACGATGTCGTGCGAATCGAGGCGATCCAGAAGGCCTACGGCGCACGCGTGGTCCACGCGGGGCTCACGATGACGGTGCGGCGCAAGGAGCGCTGGGCGGTGATGGGTGAGAACGGCGCCGGCAAATCGACGCTGCTCAAGATGATCGCCGGCGTGCTCGCGCCCGACGCCGGCAGCGCGACAATCGGTGCATCGGTGTCGATGGGCTACTACGCGCAGCACGTGATGGATGCGCTGACCGCCGACCACAGCGTGCTCGACGAGCTCGCCGCCCATGCGCCATCCGCCAACCAGGGCACGCTGCGAAACCTCGCGGGCGCGTTCGGGTTCCACGACGATGACGTGTTCAAGCCCGTGCGCGTGCTCTCGGGCGGGGAGCGCGCTCGCGTTGCGCTCGCCAAGCTGATGTACGACGCCCCCAACCTGATGGTGCTCGACGAGCCCACCAACCATCTCGACATCGTCACCAAGCGGGCGCTCGTCCGCGCGCTCACCGATTACGAAGGCACGCTGATGTTCGTCTCGCACGATCGCCAGTTCCTCCGCGCGCTCGCCAACCGCGTCCTCGAGCTCTCGCTCGGCGGCCCGCGGATCTACGGCGGCAGCTACGACGAGTACGTCTCGTCGACCGGACGCGAAGCGCCGGGAATGAGGACGTGACACGAACCGCGCAGGGCAGGCTCATCAAGCCGGATCAGCCTGCCTCGTGAGCCCGGACACCCAGCCCGGTCGGCTACGGATGATCCGCTGGCAGCGTTGGATGACCGGGCGGCAGCTGTTGCGGCGCGGGTGGTGCGGCGGGCGCGGGCGCAGCAGCAGCAGGAATCGCGCTCGGATCGTACGGCGGGTATGAGAACGTCAGCACGAGCTCGGGCTTGGCGGTATGCATCACCTGGCGCAGCGGTAGTCCGTTCGGTCCAAGCTCGAGCGTCTCCTCGAGCGTGCGCTGGCCGTTCACCATCGCGAACGTCTTCACCGCGGTCGGCGTGTATTCGATCCGTCGCAGCGTGCCGCCCTGCATGCGTTCGGTGATCCGGCCCTGCACGTCGCGCACCTCGTGGTCACCGGCTTCGAGCTCGATGCGCCCGGCGCGCTGGGTCGCCTTGACCACGTAGCGATCCTGGTCGCGGCGGAGCAGCTCGCCCTCGAGCTTGCACGCGCGCACGGCGGCATCGACATCGTTGATCACGACGCAAGCGTCACCCACCCTGCGCACGTAGCCACCCGAGTGGTTTCCCTTGGCCTCGAAGAACCGTACGACCTTGCCGTCGCCGTCGTACTCGACCTGCCAATCGGTGTTGGGAGTGCCGGCTCGACGCTGGCGCTCGAACCGGCCGTTGTCGTCGAACATCAGCTGCGCGAACGTCTCTCCGTCTTGCGCGACCTCGATCAGCCGCACGTGTTCCTTTGCGAGCTTGTCGCGAAGCGCTTCCCATGCTCCGAACGCGCGCCCCACGACCTCGTGGAGGTCGGTGACCGGAAACACGAAACAGAACCGGGCGGCGACCGCATCCGGGTCACAGCCCGCGGTCATGTCGAGCATCTTGGCCACGTCCGGCAGCACCATCCGCTGGAGCTCGGGCGCCGCCTTACGCTCGCATGCCATCAGGACCGCGAGCACGGCGACCACCACCACGCCTGCGATCTGCCGGCGTTCTGGAACCAGACGAGCGCTCACTCTTCGTCGATGATCTCGACCTTGGCCTTCTTCTTTTTCTTCTTCTTCTTTTTCTTCTTCGACTTCTTGGCCTTGGTCTGGGTCTGCGATTCCTCCGCCGCTGGCGGCGGTTCGGGCGGCTTTGGCGCCGGTGGCAAGATCTTCACGAAGCTCGCGCCGGCCCCCGGCTCGTCGAGCGCAACCGATTCCTGCAGGGCGATCATCTTCCACTTGTCGTCGTCCTTTTCGAACACCGCGAACACGCGGAGCGGCACCGGGTCTTCGTCATTTTCGACGCGGGTGACCGGCGCAGTCACCCACGCGAGCTGGCCATCTGGCGTGATCGCGGCGGTGATCTCGCCGCTTATCGCCGCGCGCGTGTTGGCATCGGTACGGATCTTCCACAGCTTCTTCAGATCCTTCTTCCCGTGCGTGATGTCGCCGGCGGCGGGCCCGATCGCAACCGCGTCGGCGCTGCTCGCGAGGTCGTCGCCCCACGAGCCCTGATCCAGCAGCCCATCCTGGAATCGCTCGACGGCGTCGCTCGCGCGCGAGTCGACCTTGGAGGGCGCCTTGGCCGCCGGTGGCACCACGGCGACCTTCTTGAGCTCGCTGCGGATCTGCTTCATCGATGGCGTGCGAGCGAGCGACACCGTGGTCACCGACCACAGATCATCATCATTCGCCAGGATCATCATCGCCACCATCGGCTCGCCATCGACCGTGACCACGTCGTAGCCCCACGCCGAACGACCGCCAGGCGCAGCAACGATCTCGAGCGAGCTCGACTGGACCGTGACCCGGTCCTTCGACTTGGGATCGATGTACTTGCTCAGCGCGACCAGCGCGTCGGAGCGCGTCGTCAACGCGTCGGCCTTGCGCGGGCCGAGCACGAGCAACGGATCGTTCAGCAGCGAGAACAGATTGTCCGCCTTGCCGCGATCGATCGTCTCGTAGATCTCGGTGACGGTATCCTTGGCGCCCCGCTCGGCCTTGCGAGCATCGACCTTGGACTGGACCTTGATCGGCGGCGGCTTCGGTTCGGCCTTACCACCGCAGGCAGCCAGCGCTGCGGTGAGCGCCGCGGCGATCGAATAGCGCGCTAGCCTCGCGAAACGCGCTTGATGCTCGGTAGTGACACCGGAGCTGCGGCCTGCGGAAGCACCAGCGCCGGACGCGTCGCGTCCGGATCCTGGTACGCAGGTGCGCGCACCGTCTCCTCGGGCATGAACTTCGGCTGCAACGGATTGGTGCCCTTGGCGAGCTGGCGTGGTGCCGGCTGCGAACGGACCACCGGGGCCAGATGTGCCGAGCGATCCGCGGTCGGCAAGCTCGGGACCGGGATGACCGTCGAACGGGCGGTTGTCGGCGCCGCAACCGCGGGCATCGGTTCGGTCGGCTTGGCCGGCAGGATGACGCGACCCATCCGGGCCCTGCGCACGATCCCCGCGATATCCGCAACCGATCCGGTCCCCTCCTCCTCGGCGTGAAGCTCCGACAGCGGCTCGGTCTTGGGCCAGGCGTCGTCCGCCATCGGATCGATGGCTCGGACCTGCTGCGAGTTGGCCGGGACCTCGGAGTCGCCGCGAGCGCGTGCAAGCGCAATCGTCCATTCCCAGTCATCTTCCTCGACATTGGCGTCGGGTGCCACTACTGGGGCCTGAACTGGCGGTTCCGCAACGATTCTCGGCAGTGGCGCCGCGACGACGCGGGGCATGACGGGCTGGGGCATCGCGACCACCGGCGCCATCGGCGCGGTCGGCGTCGCCTCGTCGATCGGCGGCAGTCCGGGAAGCGGACGCGGGGCGGCGACCACACGGACGGGTGGAGCGGAAGCTGCCGGCGAGGCGACGGGCGCGACGGCGACGGGCGCGACGGGCGCGACGGACGCGAACGCCACGGGCGGTGTCGCGCTGGGCATGACTGCGGGCAGTGGCGGCGCGGTTCTGCGAGGCCCGGCCGGCTGGCTCGCACCGTCGGGGGCCCAGCGTTCGAGCTCCATCGCGGCCAGATCACCATCCTCCCAACCGACGATCCGCGCCCCCAGACCGTCCGTGAGGACCGTCGGGCGCAACGACAGGATGCGGTTTTCCGGAGTGAGCGTGAGCCCGTACTGCGAGAGCCTCACCAGCCCTAGACGCTTCAATAAGGAGTCAAACGCCGCCATGGGCAGCGGACATTGCACTGCGCAGGCCAAGCCCCACCGCGAACGGCTGTGTGCAACACGCCGGATCGCCGTGCGGATGATCTCGAGGGCGGGTGTGTGTGACCCGAATCGGGGCCTCGTCGCGGAGACTCAGCTCCCCATGTCTCGGTCGTGTAGGGCGCCGAAATCCCCGTGACTACAGCGCAACATGATCCTACCGGCCTAGATATTTGGGTGGGCGGCCTTCCGCAAATGCCGCCAATCCTTCGTCACGATCGGCGCTGAACAGCGTGACGTCGTAACACTGACGCTCGATCTCGAGCGCGCTATCGAGTGGCTCGCCATAGCCCCGCTCGATCGCAGACTTCGCGGAGCTGATCGAAAGCGGCGCGCAGCCATCCGCTTCCGCCACGATGGCGTCGATTGCCGCCGCCAATCCAGCACGCGACACGACTTGATTGACCAGGCCGATCTCGAGCGCACGCGCCGCCGAGATCCGTCGGCCGAGCAGGATCAGCTCCTTCGCCCGCGCCTCACCGACCAGCCGCGACAGCCGTACCGTGCCGCCCGCGCCAGGCATGATGCCCAGGCGCACCTCGGTCAGACCCAGCTCGGTACCATCGGCGAGGATCCGGAGGTCGCACGCCAGTGCGAGCTCCAGGCCCCCGCCGTAGGCCGACCCGTTCATCGCGGCGATCGTCAGCTTGCGGAGCTCTCCCCATGCGTTCACCGCGCCGGCGATCGCGTTGATGTACGGGGCTGACTCCGCCGCAGGTACGCCGCGCCGCTCCTTGAGGTCCGCTCCGGCACAAAACGCTTTTTCGCCGGCCCCCGTCAGCACGACCGTGCGCAGGTCCTGACGTGCCCCCAGCGTGACTGCGAGCTCGCGCAAGCGAAGGTTCAAGTCGCGCGACAACGCATTGCGAACGTCCGGCCGGTTCAGCGTGACCCATGCAGTGCTACCGCGATATTCGACGAGCAACTCAGACATGCGCGGACGGTATCACTGGTCCATGTCGTAGCCATTGCAGGTGGGTACTCCCCCTCGGCGTGCGCGGAACTATGCAACTCCGTTCGCACGGCCGCATGGCACGCCAGGTGCTCGTATCCGCTCGATGCGCAGCTTTGCGATCTCGCTGGCGATTGGTGTTGCCAGTGCCGCGTGCTCGACCAGCCCCGAGCTCGATCCGCAGTGCCAGTGCGAGCTGGGCCAGGCTTGTTACCAGGGTGAGTGCACGACGTCCGACGGCAAGTCGGATCTCCCGAACTCGTCCTTCAACGAAGGACCGCATGACGGCCGCGGCTATGCCTCGATCGCGCGCACGTTCGCCAGCGAGGGTTACTCGCTACAGCTCGATCTGTCTCAACTCGATCTGGGGTGGCCCCTCGCGACCGGGCAGAGCTCCGCGCTCAACCGGTTCGGAACACCGATTCAGATCACCGGCCGCGGCTACTTTCACACCGCGCTCGACGTGATCCGGGCCTCGACGTCCGATTCGATCGAGGTCCACGCACCGGTGACCGGCACGGCGCTCGTGTTCGACTGGTTCGGCGCGCGCGGTTACAACACCGATCCCTACTCCACGGTCATCGCGATCTGGGATCCGCTGTCGCACGCGATCGTTCAGCTCATGCACGTCCAGCCAAGCGCGGCCCTGATCGCGGCGCGCATGCAGCCGGTGCAGGTGACACGCGGCGAGGTGATTGCCACGCTCGCGCCCGGGCCGGTCGGGACGCCCGAGATCCAGGACTACTTTCGGCACACCCACGTCGATGTCATCGACGGTGAGCACATGATCGCGCTCGATCCAGCGCGCTACCTGCCCTATCAGGACACGGTGGCGCCCGTGCAGGGCGAGGTCTACCTGCTCGATAGCAGCGCGACGAAGCACACCGAGCTCCAGACCGGACCCATGGACGTGGTGGTCGAGCTCTCCGATCGCGACGATCTGTCGAACCGAAACTTCGAGATCGCTGCGATCAGCTATGACATCCTGGTCGACGGCCAGATCGTGAAATCGTCGCCGCGCTGTGACTTCACGCATCTGATCGACAAGATCGGCAGCCCGTACGCGACCTACGCGACCCGGTTGATCGACTTCGGCAACGCCGCCGGGCAGCTCGCCGGCGAGTGGCCAGGATCCGATCTCGACAATCGCGCTCGCACGTTCCGCTATGCGCTGACCCAGTTTGCCGTTCACCCGACCGGACGGTGCATGGTCGCAGAAGATGCAGATGGATTCGTCGAGGTCCCGCCAGCGGCCGCGGCGATGACGATCCGGCTCACGGCGTGGGACCACAACGACAACGCGACGACCACGGAAGCGACCTTGACGCGGTAGCCTGCCCTGCGATCGTACGCACCACGGCCACAGCTCGATCGCCGGCTCGACGGTCGCAGCCGATCAGCCGCCGCGCTCGGCCTGCCGTCGTGCCCTCGCCTGCTTGCCGAGATGAGCCTTGAGGTACTTCGACGGTAGCTCGTGACCGACGAAGGTCGCCGCTGTTCGCGACGCCTCGGCGAGCTTGTCGAGATCGATGCCGGTCTTGACCCCCATGCCATGAAGCATTGCCACGACATCCTCCGTCGCGAGGTTGCCCGCAGCGCCCGGCGCGTACGGACAACCACCGAGGCCACCGGCGGCCGAATCGATCGTGGTGACGCCCATCGTCAGCGCCACCAGGCAGTTCGCGAGCGCGGTGCCCTGGGTGTCATGAAAATGCCCCGCGATCGCGGCGGGCGGATGCTTCGCGAGCACGCGGCCGAGCACGTCCTCGACCTGCCGCGGGTTGGCGACGCCGATCGTGTCACCGAGCGAGACCTGATACACGCCCATGTCGAGCAGCTGACCGGTCAACGTGACCGCTCGCTCGGGATCGATCTCGCCCTCATACGGGCAGCCAAACACCGTCGAGACGTACGCGCGAACTGCGAGGTTCGCCTCGCGCGCCCGCGGCACGACGTCCGCGAACCCGGCCAGGGTCTCGGCGATCGTCTTGTTGACGTTCTTCTTGTTGTGGGTCTCCGACGCCGACAAGAACACCGCGATCTCCTTCATGCCGGCCGCGATCGCGGTATCGAGCCCCCGGCGATTGGGGACCAGCGCGCTCATCCGAACGCCCGGTGGCCGGTGCACGCCTCGCGCAACCTCGGCGGCGTCCGCGAGCTGCGGGATCCATTTCGGCGACACGAAGCTCGTGATCTCGATCGCGCGGATCCCGGCACCGACCAGCGCGTCGATGAACCGCAGCTTGTCTGGCGTCGGAACCTGGCGGGCCTCGTTCTGAAGCCCGTCACGCGGGCCGACCTCGAAGATCGTCACCTCGGCAGGGAGCTTCACGATACCGACCCCATTCCGGAACCATAGTCCCGCGGCGTGATCGCGGCCAGCTCGTCGAGCAGGGAGGGAGTGAGCAGCTCGAGGGTGTCGATGATGTGGTCGGCTCCGGACTGGTCCCAGCCGCCGGAATTACCTGCGCGAACAGCCAAGACCACGCACCCCGCGGCCTTCGCTGCCGCGATCCCACTTTGCGAGTCCTCGATCACGATGCAATCCGCCGGCGAGCAGCGAATCGCCGCGGCGGCAGCCAGGTAGCCATCCGGCGCGGGCTTGCTGCGCGGAACGTCTTCCGACGAGACGATCGCATCGAACGCCGCGTCGGGCCCAAGAAATGGCAGCACCTGGGTCACCTCGACGCGCGAGCTGCCGGTGACCAGCGCACGCGGATACCGCTTCGTCCACCCCAGCACGGTACGCGCACCTGGCAGCACCGTGACGCCGAGCTGCTCGAGCACTCCGGCGCGCACCATCGCGACCTCGGCCACGAGCTGCTCGCGGGTCCATGCGAGCCGCGGATAACGCGAACGCAGGCTGTCATGGATCGCCACCCACGAGCGGCCGATCACGAAATCGCGGTCGTAGCGCTCGATCGCGATGCCCTGCCCGCGTGCCAGCGCGCGCGCGAGCGCCTCGCCGGTCTCGCGCTCCGTGTCCACGAGGGTGCCGTCCAGGTCGAACAGCAGCGCGCGCTTCGGAGCCGCCATGGCTCGCTTGTAGCACGCGGCATCGTGGAGCCATGCAACCTAACGCGGCGAGATCGTGTCTGCAGCGGCGGGCCGGGGCAGGCACCAGCGGTAATCTCCCGACGGATGTAACCGGGTCGTCGAGCACGGCCACTGTCTACGTGTCACGTTCAGCGGAGCTGTTCATGCGCAACCTACCGATCATCACTCTCGTCGCTGTCCTCGCCGGGTGCGCCAACCACGCCAAGCAAGCGATCGCGCTGTACGAAACCGGCGACTATGCCGGCGCGAAGCGCGCCGCCGTGGAGGGCTTGCAGGCGCATCCCGACGACGACGCCCTGTGGGGAATGCGCGTGCGCGCTGCGGTTGCGCTCGGCGATCGCCGCGAGATCCGGGCGGCCTACGGCAGCTATCGCACGCAACGGGGCGAAGATGACCGCGAGCTGGTTCGCGACCTCGCGATCGCCACGCTGGGACAGGCGCTCGCGTCGCCCTCGGCCAAGCTCAAGCTCACGGCGATCGAGACGATCGCGGCGGCTCAGCTCGAGGTTTTCGCGGAAGCCGTGACCATGCGGATGGACGACAACGACGATCGCGTGGTCGCCGCCGCGGCCATCGCGGTGCTGCACGCGCACCCCCAGGCGCCGCAGATCGCCGATGACATGTTGCGCTCCGAGGACCCCGAGGCGCGGCGGATCGTGGTCGACGGCATCGGACGAAAAGTCGGAGCGATCGCCGCCCGAGAGCTGCGCGCTGCCGTGCTGGATCCCGATCCGCGCGTCCGGATCGCCGCGATCCGCTGGCTCGGCACGCTCCGGGATCGTGAAGCGTTCGAGGTGATCGCGCGCCAGCTGCGGCACCCCGACGTCGCGGTTCGCGCGGTCGCAGCGAGCGCGCTGGCCAAGATCGGGATCGGAAACCTCGGAGCGCTCGGCAAGCAGGCGCTCGGTGACCAGGCGCTCGCGGTTCGGCTTGCGGGGATCGAGCTCTTGGTCGCGGCCAAGCGCAGCGATGAGCTGGTCGCGATCGCGCAGCGCGACACCGACCCGATGGTCGCGCTCGAGGCGGCGATCGCGGCCAAGCGCACGGACCTCGCGGCGCCCGCGCTCGAGCGCGCGATCAAATCGGACGACTGGACCGATCGCGCAGGTGCGGCGAACTCAGCGGCGCGCGCGCTGGGCACCGAGCAGGCCACCGAGCTCGCCCGCCGACTCGTGAACGACACCGACGGCCGCGTCCGGCTCGCCGCGGGCCGCGTGCTTGCCCATGCAGGTCAGCGCGACGCTGCGGTTGCCGTATTCGTCGCGGCGCTCTCCGCTCCCGACCTGGCGATCGACGCCGCCGGCGAGCTCGCGGAGCTCGGCGATCAGCGAGGGATCGATCTGATCGATGCAGCGCTGAGCGACGCGCAACGGCCGGTCGATCAGCGCATGGCCGCGATCACGGCGCATCGCAGCGCGCGTGTGGTCACGCCCGGGCTGATCGCGGCGATCGCGGATCCGAGCAGCACGGTGCGCGTCGCGGCCGCCGCGGTGCTGATCGCGTTGAGCGCGTAGCAGCACGGCGCGCGTCGCGTGATCGCGCTGAGCACGTAGCAGCACGGTGCGCGTCGCGGCCGCCGCGGTGCTGATCGCGCTGAGCACGTAGCAGCACGGTGCGCGTCGCGGCCGCCGCGGTGCTGATCGCGGTGAATGACCGTGCGGGTCAGGCGTGGTGTGGTCGACGGATCCGTTGCGCTGTCCAGCTCGCGACCTCGCGTTTCGCGCGACAGGGCGGTCCCACGTGATTTCGGTCGCGGGTTTCGACGAGTAACCGCGCTGTAACCCCGTCGGCCGGACGGCTATCACACCATGCTGCGCGGAGCGGCGTCTGGGTTGCTCTGTTCGCATGCAGGAGACTCGATGAGGAACTGGTTGCTCCCGATCGCGGCCGTGATCTCCGCGAGCATCGCGCATGCCGACATCGATGCCGGCCTCAAGCCCGCCGTGACGCGTTCGGGCTGGCAGCTCGATTTCACCGGCTACGTCCAGGCCGATTCGGTGCCGTGGAGTCAGGACTCGTCCAACGAGCTTGACCCCACCACCGGCGAGCCACGCAACGAGGTGCGTGTGCTGATCCGGCGCGCGCGGCTGCGCGCCAACGCGCATCGCGACGCGATGTTCGGTGCACTCGAGCTCGATGGCAATACGATCACAGGTGCGGCGGCCCGTCTGATCTCCGCGTACGTGGGCTACACGGTTCCGTTGCCGGCGACGGACACCGTGCCCCTCGTGATGGTGTCCGCCGGACTGTTCAAGACGCCGTTCGGCGTCGAGGTTCCCGCGAACGAGCGCGACAAGCCATTTGTCGAGTCGCCGGCGTTTGCGCGCGCGCTGTTCCCAGGCAGCTATGACGCCGGTGTGATGATTCGCGGCGGCTACAGCTTGGTTCGCTGGTCAGTTGCGGCCGTGAACGGTGCACCGCCGGGCGATGCGCAGTGGCATGGCAAGGATCCGAGCTCGAGCTATGACTTCGTGGGACGGATCGGTGCGGACGTCACCGGGCCGTACGAGCTCCGGATCGAGGCGGGCATCTCGGCGCTCAAGGGCCGCGGCCTTCACCCGGGAGCTCCGCCGACCAAGGAGTCGCTGCAGTGGATCGACGAGAGCCAGGATGGCCGCGTCCAGATCGACGAGCTGCAGGTGATTCCGGGTTCCCCGGGAGGTCCGTCGGAGAGCTTCTCGCGCCAGGCGATCGGTGCCGACGTCCGGGCGCACTGGCGGATCTGCAGACTCGGCCTGGGTACGGCGTTCGCCGAAGGCGTGCTCGCGACCAACCTCGACCGCGGTCTGGTCTACGCCGATCCGGTCGCACAGGGGCGCGACGCGCGGCACCTCGGAATGTCCGTCGGCGTGGTCCAGGATCTCGGCGCGTACGCACAGCTGGGCGCCCGTTACGATCGCTATGATGCCGACCGCGACGCCAGCGAACAGCAAGGCGTCATGCTCGGCGTCGACCAGGTGTTCTCGACGCTGTCCGTGGTCGCCGCCGGGCACTGGCGCGATGCGCGGTTCGCCGTGCAATACGATCATGAGCGCAATCCGTTCGGTCGCGGCGATGCGGGCTCACCGATCACGCGCTCGGCAGATCGCGTGACGCTGCGTGCCCAGGTGGGGTTCTGATGCGCGGCATCGCGGCGTGCGGATCGCGCTCGCACGATGCGAAGCGGCCAGCTCGGATCTGGTGCACCGAGCGCGGCATGGTACGTGGCGGCCTCACGCGACGGCGTGTTGCTCGACGCCGCGCGCGGCGTGGCCACGCCGGATGACGGTCCAAAGTGGCTGTGGTTCGTGCTGCGCGACAGCCGCGGTGGGACGACGGCTCAGGTCATGCAGATCGTCGTCCGTTGAAGCTCAGCGGCTGCTCCAGGTGCCTTCGATCCACACGTAGTAATTGCCCTGCAGCTCCCATCGCCCAGGCCGCCACACCTGATGAGCGCGCTCGTGCTCCCAGCGCCCGTCGACCCACACCCAGTTGCCGTTTTGCCAGTTCCACCGGCCGCTGATCCAGATCCAGCCCGCCCGCGGTCCGCCATAGTTCTCGACGCGCGGCGGTGGCGGAGCTGCCGTGGGGTAGCTGCTGGTCACGGTGACCGTGGTCGTCGGCGGGGCACCGGGCTCGTGCGTCTGCGTCGTGGTGGTCGTGTGCGAATGCCTCGGTCCGGTGGTCGTTTGTGAACGCGTGTGGGTCGTCACGGTTGTCCACGAGCCATCGACCCAGTGCCACGAGTTCCCGCGACGCTCCCAGCGCCCATCGCTGTAGGTCTGCCCTGGCCGCTCGACCTCCCAGCGACCGCTCACCCATGTCCACTGTCCGCCACGCCAGTCCCAGCGACCCTTGATCCACACGTACCCCGGACGCACCGTCTCGACCTCCACACGCGCGGGCGGCGGTTCGGAGTAGACAACGACTGGCGTGGTCGAAACGCCCATCGATGCGTGCCCGCTGCCTCGCACCACACACCCGGCCGCTGCGATCCCGGTCGCGAGCAGTAACCCGATGGTGACAAACAGACGTCGCATACGACTCATGAGGTCTCCTTTGGCCCGTTCGACGGCCATCTCCCCGAATTCCTTCAAGCTGAAGTATTCCGAACGGCTCTGGCCAAGTCAAACGTGCGTTCATCACTGCCGCCGGATGTGCTGCGGAGTTACGCCGGTGTGGGAGTGATGCAGAGGCAACGCACAGGAGTTAGTGGATCGAATGGATTTCGCAGGTGACGGAGCTGGCAGCTTGGGGTTTCATCCAGCGCGCATGCGTCGATCTCTAGCGGCCATAGGTTTTTTGATCGGTTGCGGTGGAACCAACAACAGCTCGACCGACGCCGTGGTCGATGCGACCCCAGCGGATGTTGGCATCGATGCGCCCACCCTGCCGGTCTTCCGCAATCAGGTGACGTTGCCTGATGACGAGCTCGCGATGCAGGCGCTTCAGATCCTCGGTGCCAACGTTCCCGGCGCTCACACCAACAGCTGCAAAGGCTGCCACGGCATGACGCGGCAGCGGTTCAGCTACTGGCGCGCGCTCAGCGACAAGGCGATGACCGACTGCCTCACCGATCTCCAGGTGAGCTCGCAGGAATCGGCGCGCAAGATGATCGATTGCGTCCGCGCGATGCCCGAGGTTCCGGTGTCCGATTTCGAGGCCAAGAAGCTCGGCGTGTACGCGAGCGCAGCCAAGCTGCCGTGGTTTCGCTACGCGTTCCACGTCGCGTACGGTGACGAAGCGGTCGCAAGGTTCGCCGAATTCGAGGCCGCGGCGGCGATGCCCAAGAACGACGTCCCCGCGCTCACCCAGCCCGAGTTCGACATCGTCGCCGAATGGTTCGCGCGCGGGCTGCCCGAGCTGGACGACACCTTGCCCAACGATCCGCCGCCGAGCACGTGCTTTGCCGGGATCTCGAATGACGTGGGAGCGCACGTCGATGCGATGGCCACGATGGGCTGGCGGCAGGTCAACAAGAGCAACGGCCTGGCGATGTTCGGCTGCGGCGAAAAGACCGATCCGAAGCTGTGCTTGCAGAACATCCCACTCGGTGTCGAGCAGCCCTACGGAACGGGCTGGGATCTCCCGGGTCGCGGCCGGCTCCGCGTGCTGAAGGACGTCACCCACGTCTCGTCGTTCTGGACGCGGTCGTCGCCCGACGGTCGCTTCGTCGCCCAGGGCGTCTCCAACGTGCCCGGCTCCTACATCTTCGATCTGCAGCGCGATGCGATCGTCACGATCAACGCCGCCTACGATCCTGCGTTCTTCCCCGACAACTCCGGCTTCGTGTTCCAGGGCGGCCCGCGCAACACGTGTGGGATCAGCGTGCTGACGTCAAACCCGACAACGATCCAGATGACCGAGCCTGCCTGCAAGAGGATCAACCAGATCGGCCTCTACCAGCACGTGGGCCAGCAGCTCGCGGGCGGCGACTACTTCGCGATCGACAGTGAGTTCGTTTCCGATGACGGCGGCAAGGTCGCGACGCGCTCGGATCCGGACACCTCGTTTGGTTCGAACGCGTACTCGTCGTTCACGCCGATGTTCTGGAACGGCACCACGTATTCACCGCGCGCGACCGTCAACGTCGACACGCCGTTCGAGGGCGACACGGTGCTGTCACCATCGGCCAAGCTGACGATCGGCCGGGTCTCCGGCCCGGGCGAGCATCAGATCGGCTACGTGCTGCGCAAGGTCAACGCGACGCCGTCGGGGACCTCGTTTTCGATCACCACACCCGAGATCGCGCGCTACTGCGTATCGGGCGGCAAGCCCGCGTTCTCGTTCGATGAGCGGTGGATCGTCTATCACCACTACGTGACCAGCGCAGACGCCGTCGAGCTCGGGTTCTCGGGGCCCGACGATCCCGGCTTTGCGGACTACCAGACCAAGGGCGCCGCAAACATTTACCTGCTCGAGCTCAAGACCGGTGAGATCACGCGGCTCACCCACATGCAGCCCGGGCAGTACGCACTGTTCCCGCACTTCCGCTCGGACGGCTGGATCTACGCTCAGATTCGCGATGCGAACCTCGACCACGAGTACACCGTCGCGAGCGACGGTGCGCTGCTGCTCGAGTAGCGCGCACCACGTTCGCTCCTGCAGACCGCCCCGGCGCACTCCCGCTGGTTTCGGTCGTGCTAGCCTGTCCGCCGGGCGGCTCCGGGTGTGCTTGATCCATTAGCGCATCCACTCTCCGCCCACCCTTTTCGATGGACGCGCTCCGAACGCTGCTGTTGTCCCGCACCCACACTGTCGTGCTGGATCCGGAACGCGCAGCGAACGCCGCGACGCGTCCGAGTCGCGGCGCCGATCTCGAGAGGTTCGAGGACGAGCTCGCTCGCCTCGGCTTCGTGATGTCGCTCGACCTCGCGATGATGGTGCGCAGGCTTCCCGGCCAGGCGGCGATCGATCTGCGCAAGTGGCTGATCGACACCTTGACGTGTCTGGTCGATCCCGCCCGCGCAACGACGGCGCCGTTTCACGGGTCCACCATGACGGCGGTGTCGAGCTATGCGCGGCGAATGATCAGCTGGCTGCGTGCCTGCCCGGATCAGCCGTGCCCGTGGTGCGCGCGGGTCTCGAAGGTGCGCGCGCTATCGCCATGCGGCCACCTGGTGTGCGAGCCATGCTGGGGTGGCGGCAACTTTGCGGGCTGTCCGATCTGCAATCACCGGATCGCACCGACCGAGCCGTTCATCGCGATCACACCGAGCGAGCCGGCGACGACCGATACGCTCCAGCTGCTGTACGTTGCGTTCGATCTGATCGGCACGGCGCGCGCGCGATTTCAGCGCCTCGTCGGTGATCCTGCGCCGATGACGCCGGCCGACCGCATCGAGATCGAGACGATGATCGACGCGCTCGGCGACAAGGCCGTGGGCTGGCTGCCCGCAAAGATCGCCAACCGCGAGACCCGGGCGATCGCGCTCGCCCGGCTGTGGATGGTCTCGCCCGATCCGAGCGCGGTGGTCCGCGCCACCGAGCGCCACCTGCAATCGCCGAGCGATGTGCTCCGCGTGGCGGCGGTGCTCCTCGGCGGCAACCCGGAGCTGCTCGAGCCGATGAAGCTCCACTCGGTCCGACGAGGATTGCGCCGCGCGATCCTCGAGGCGCTCGATCGCCAGCCGATCGAGCAGCTGCGCGAAGGCGTGCGCACGTACCGCACGCTATGGAAGCGGATCGGCGAGTGCACGCATCCGTACGAGCACGCCGCGCGGCTTCCCGCTGCAGCGCTCGCCTTTGCGACGGTTCGAGGTACGGATCTCACGACCGCGCCTGTCGGCGAGATCTTGCGCGCGAAGCTGGGAGCCGCGGTCCCGGGTGCGCTGCCCGCCGCGCCGGCGATCCGCGGCGTGACGTCGGCGGTGGAGCGCGGGCTGGTGGATGGGTCCGTGGGCGATGTCGCGCGGCTGCTCGCCGATCGGCCACACGAGCTGGTGCAACGCGCCGATCATCTGTTGCGAACGGCACAGCACCGCGAGCCCGGCGAGCTCGCACCCCTGGTCGCTTCGATCGACCGCGCCCTTCCCAGGGTGGAGGCGCAGCGGTTGTTCCTGCTGATCCGCCAGCTCGCAGGGCGCAGCGCGCCCGCGCCGGCGCGCGTGTTTCGCAATCGTGCAGGAAGCCGATGGCGGACCGACGATCGACGGCAGCCACTCGCCGCGGAAACCATCGCGGCGATCACCGCGTCGGCTCATCACGAGCTGGTGTCGCGCGCGCAGGCCAAGCGGCTATTCGCCCGTTCGGTGATCGATCGCGCCACCGCGAACGCGCGGCTCGTGCTCAAACCTCGGGTGGCGGTGGTCGCGGGCGCCGCGAAGCCATACGCCCCGACGCTGTGGGATGTCGCGTGTGTTCACGCCGCAGCGCGCACGAACTTGATCTACATCCGAGAGCTCGATGGCTCGATCACCGCGTACCGCACGCGCGACCGCGAATCTGCCCACGCCCGCCACGCACGGCTGTGGAGCGGCACCGACTACGACGGCAAGCTGCTCGCCATCCCTGCGTCTGCGGCGCCGACCTGGTTCGCGCTGGTCCGTTATGACCTCACGCTCGCGACGGGAAGTGAGGGGATCACGATCGACGCCAAGCCGATCTCCGACCGCGTCACGGTCGTCGGGCCTGTAGACATCCTCGCAGCACTCGACCGGTAGCGCGCGATCTCCTGGCGCATCGAGTGGCCTGGGACCGGCCAATCGCGTGACCGCACGATCGTGTGTGCACTCGGACAACCGCGTGAATTCGCGGGCGGCCCTGGCGGAACGCGTCTTGCTCTCGCTTCACTCATGATCAGCTCCACCCCGATCATGACCGGCCTGGTGATCGCGGCGATGGCACTGACAGCAGGTGGGTGCGATGCGGTCACCGACCCGTCCGTGGACAACGGCGATGAGCTGATCGCGGACGATGCCAGCGCTGCTCCCCTCGTGACCGCAGCGGAGCTGGAGCTGCCGGATGGGTTGACCAATGCCCACGGCTTCATCGGCCTGATGCAGGTCGACGTCACCGGCGCCCGGCGGTTCTCGTCCGCCGCGATGAACGAGGTGCTGATGGCCGGCCAGCGGTTGTTCGGTGACGAATGTGACGGCGTGCGGCCCACGACCTGGCAGCAGATCCAGCCGGTGCGAGATCCTGCCGCGGCGTTTGTCCAACGCATGCGCACCGACACGCCGGGGTGGACGTTTCACCTGATGGATGCAGAGATCGACCGCCTCGAGGCCTACTTGCTCGGGGTCGGCGACGACCTCCGGTTGTTCACGGGCGAGAGCAGCGGCGACACCTGCGGCGGTGCGCGCGAGGCGTTCTACACGCTGGCCTGGACCAAGGCGACCAACGAGGTGCTCTACCTCGTCCAGTATCCATCGTCCGAGTAGCCAGTCACGGCTCGAGCACGACCTTCCCGAATGCGCCCCGCGCCTCGAGGATCTCGTGCGCGTGCGCAGCGCTGGCCAGCGGCAGCACGCGGTGCACGACCGGCTCGAGCCGGCCGGCCGCGATGTGCTGGAGCACGGCGAGC
This sequence comes from Kofleriaceae bacterium, assembly GCA_050187075.1. Classification (GTDB taxonomy): domain Bacteria; phylum Myxococcota_A; class Polyangia; order Haliangiales; family Haliangiaceae; genus JABFXX01. Next base: position 53,554 of record JBFWXW010000002.1, read on the forward strand.
AGATCGGCCTTGCTCCCCATCGTGGAGCCCAGGATCTCGACCTGACGAAAGAAGATGTGCCGGAGATCGATCGCGGGATGAAACCCTGCGGTCGCTCCACACGTCACGATCCGGCCACCGTTGCGAACCGCCTTGATGCTCCCGGCGAACACGTCGCCACCGACGTGCTCGATCACGACGTCGACGCCTCGCTTCTGCGTGAGCAATCGCGCTTCCGCGACGAAATCCTGATTGGCATAGTTGATCCCGATGTCCGCGCCGAGCTGCTTGGCCGCTTCGATCTTCTCGTCGGTGCTCGCGGTGACGATCACGCGAGCGCCGTACAGCTTGGCGATCTGGATCGCGGCGACGCCGATGCCCGAGCCCGCGCCGTGCACGAGCACGACATCGCCGGGGGCCACGCGCGCCTTGTGCACCACCATCTGCCATGCCGTGAGAAAGGTCAGCAGCGACGCGGCAGCGTGCCGGAATCCGAGCCGCTCGGGGTACGGGGCGAGGTTCGCGGCCGGCACGACCATGTACTCGGCATAGCCACCCTGCGTGTTCTCGCCGAGGATCTTGTAGTACCGGCACAGATTGTCGTGACCCCCGAGGCACTGAATGCAGGTGCCGCACGACACGCCGGGCTGAACGACGACCTTGGTTCCTGGCTTCGCCGCAACACCGGGCCCGACCGCATCGATGATCCCCGCGACGTCGGAGCCGAGCCGATGCGGGTACTGGAGCTTGAAGGCCGGACCACCGCGGCGGACCCACAGGTCGAGGTGGTTGAGGGCGATCGCCTTGATCTGGATGCGCACCTCGCCCGGGCCGGGCTCGGGGATCGGGATCTGCTCGAGCTTCAACACCTCCGGACCGCCGTGCTCGTACAGCACAACGGCCTTCATCGTGGCGTTCGACATTCGCGCACGGTAGCGCCGCGCTCCCGGCCGCGAAAGCGACGAAACACGTTATGACTGCCGCATGCGAGTCGTCGCGGTTCCCTGCCTCAAGGACAACTTTGCCTACCTCGTGATCGACGATCAGCGTGCAGCGGTCGTCGACCCCGGCGAGTCAGCTCCGGTTGAAGCCGCGCTCGAGCGCGAGCGCGTGACGCTGGTCGCGATCTGGGCGACCCATCACCATCATGACCATGTCGGAGGTGTGGCCGATCTGGTCGCGCGTCATGCCGGCATCGAGGTGATCGCCGGCGCCGTGGACGCCCCCAAGATTCCCGCGGTTACCCGGACGGTGAACGACGGCGACGAGCTCATGTTCGGCACCAGACGGGTCCGGATCATCCACAACCCCGGGCACACGCTCGGCGCGGTGACCTTCGTGATCGAGGGCTGCGCGTTCACCGGCGATACCCTGTTCGGTGGCGGCTGCGGCCGGGTGTTCGAAGGCGATCCCGCGATGATGCACGCGTCGCTCACCAAGCTCGCGGCGCTGCCCGAGGACACCAAGGTCTACTTCGGTCACGAGTACACCGCTGCGAACCTCAGGTTTGCGGCCGCCGTCGAGCCTGAAAATGCTGCGGTCGCGCAACGCGTCCAAGGGCTGGCCACGCCGTCGACGCCGTCGCTGATCCGCGACGAACGCGCGACCAACCCGTTCTTGCGTGCCGCGGCTCCTGCGGTGATCGCGGCCGCGAAGGCGCGCGGCGCCGCCGGCGATCCGGTCAGCGTGTTCGCCGAGATCAGAGCGTGGAAGAACAGCTTCTGAGGCCAACACGGCGTCGCTGAGCTTCGGCGTACGCGTCGCCAAACTGCACGGGTACGATCACGGGCCCTCGAGCACGGCATCCAGGATCAACACGAACGTCGCGCCATCGCGCGTGCCCCGGTACTCGAGATCGCCGCCCATCGCGCGCGCGAGCGATTGCGACAGCGCGAGACCTAGACCGAGCCCCGCGGGGCCATCGCTGGCGACCCCGCGCGAGAACGGACGAAACAGCTGCGAGCGGGCGGATTGTGCAACGCCCGGTCCGTGATCGGAGATCGCCACCTCGACGCGATCACCGGCGCGACGTGCGGTCAGACCGATCGTTCGATCGCTGGCGCCGCGGCCGTACTTCTCGGCGTTGTCGAGCAGGTTGCCGATGATGCGCGCCAGCGCGTCGCGATCGAACACCGCGGAGAGATCGGGATCGACGTCGAGATCGAGCGCAGCACCGGCGCGATCGAGCGTCGGCTGGACGCGTTCGGCGATCTCGATCAGCGCCTTGCCGAGCCCGCCGAGCTGCGGATCTACGCTCAGGTTACCGCGCTCCAGCTGCGAGAACCCGAGCACGTTGGACACCACCCGGCCGAGCCGCGATGCCTCCTCGCTCATTCGCCTCGCGTAGTCACCAACCTTCGCGGGATCGCCGAGGCCGTCCGCGAGCATGTCGCCGTAGAGCTGCAGTCCCGCGAGCGGTGTGCGCAGCTCGTGGGCCGCGGCGGCGGCAAACTGGCTGCGCTCGCGCGCGAGCCGCTCTGCGCGCGCGACCAGCAGCACCACCATCCCCGCCGCAAGCGCGGCGATCACTCCGACGATCGAGAACCGGATCACGAACCCGCGCGAGATCTGTGCCGCGTTGACCGCCGCCGCGCTGAGCGCCCGCGGGTTTGCCGCGACGGCGAGGTGCCACCCTGTCGCGATCTCCGCGGAGCCTCCGTCGCCCGCGCGCAACTCGACGACCGCATCCCCGGCTCGCGCCGCCAGCCAGCCGGTCAGCGCGCTGCGATCGATCACGAACCCCTGCGATAGCGGACCATCGGGGGTCTCGACGTGACGGACCGCGACCAGCGACGGCTGACCACCGAACGTGAACGTCTTCCATTCGAGCGGCGAGACCGTGATGGTCACGGGCACAGGTGGTGGGGGCGGCGCGGGTGACGGCATCGCAGGCGGCGCGGGCTGGGTGGGTTGTTGCCCCAGGTCCGACAGCTTGTCGCCGACGCGCGGCGCTTGCTTGGTCCCACGGTGATCGTCGCTCGGGTAGTTCTTCGAATAGATGGTGTTGGCGACGCGATTCTGCTGATAGCTGGTCGGGTCGATCTGGACGACCTTGGATTTCTTGGGTGCGACCTGCGGCACCTGGTCGCCCGCGTTCGATGGCGCGTTCGATGGCGCGTTCGATGGCGCGTTCGATGGATCGAGCGCTTGTGGTTGCGGCTGAGGTGGCGGCTTGACGCGAGCGGGTGGCGGCACCTCGGCCTTCGCGACTCGTACCGGACGCGGTGGTGGCGCGAGCGGTCCCGACAGGCTGCGCACCACCTCGCCGAGGAACTGGCGATTCTCGGCCAGCCGCGCCGACCACGATAGCTCGGGCAGCTCGTCGTTGTTCGTCGGCGTGCTCGCGCGGCCATCAGCATCGAGCTGGAAGTACCCCATCACCATCGGTTCTTCGATCGCAGACGCGAGCGGGGACGGCGTGACGCTGACGCCGAGTGACGATCGCGGATCGTGGAACAAATTCTGGTAGTGAAAGTACGGGCGCTCGAGCTCGCGCGCGAGCAGCACGGACAGCTCGCCGCGCAGCTGCTGAGCGAGCTCGTCCCCGCGCCGCTCGGCCTCGAGCGTTGGCGCCGCACGCTCGGCACGCTGACGAGCTCGCACGTCGGCCCAGCCCGCCAGGAACCACGCGATCAACAGCGCTGCGAGCGCCGCGGCCAGCAGCACCGCCGCGTAGACCGTGCGTGACACGCCGCGCTTCGTGGTCACCCCGAGCCTCTTCGCTGCCGCGCGTCGGCTCCCCACGCATACCCGGCCCCCTTCACCGAAACGATCAGCGTCGGGTGTCCGGGATCGGCCTCGAGCTTCTTGCGCAGCACGGCGATCGCCATGTCGACGGCGCGCGTCTGTAGATCGCCGCGCTGCCCGAACACCTGCTCGAGCAACTCCGCGCGCGACACCACGCGATCGCGATGGCGGTACAACCAGCGCACGATCCCGACCTCGCGTGGCGTCAGGCCGGTCCGGACATCACCGCGCACGACGACCATCCGCGCGAGATCGATGATCACGCCGTCGACCGCCACCTCGTCGAGCGGTTCGCTCGCGGGCGCACGCCGGCCGAGCGCTCGAACCCGCGCGAGCAGCTCGCGCGCCGAGAACGGCTTGGTGACGTAGTCGTCGGCGCCCTCCATCAGCCCGCGCACCTTGTCGTCCTCGGATCCGCGCGCGGTCAGCATCAAGATCGTGCAGCCCGGACGCGCCGCGCGCAGCCGGCGACAAACCTCCATGCCATCGAGCCGCGGCAACATCAGGTCGAGCACGACGAGATCGAAGGGATCGCGCAGCCCAGCTTCGACTCCCGCGACGCCATCCGCGACCGCCACCACCTGATGACCGTCACCCGACAGCAGATCGACGATGCCGTCGCGAAGACTTGGCTCGTCTTCCACCACCAGGATGCGCACCGGTGCATTGTGCCACCTCGCGATGTAAGGCGGACGTAAGGACCGGGATTACCGAGGCCTGACATCAGCTCCACCGCGCCGCGAGCAGAATGAGGTCCATGCCGAAGCTGAGCTCCGCGCCGCTGCCCGTGTATCTCGTTGCCGGCTGCGCCACCGCCATCGCAGCGCCGCTGGCTCCGCCTGCCCCATCGATGGATCTGACCGACGTCGTGTCGCTGCGTGCCGAGGGTCCCGAAGGCCTCCACAAGGTCCTCGCCCGGTGGGACCAGACCGCGCCGGGTGCCAGGCGCGACGCACTCGCCCTCGCTGCGGACAAGGTCGCCGCGCAGCGCTACGCGACCGTCTCGCGGATGTACTGGTACACCGACCTCGATACGGCGCAAACAGCCGCACGAGCACAGCACAAGCCGATCCTCGCGCTGCGCATGCTCGGCCGGCTCGACGAGGACCTGTCGTGCGCGAATAGCCGGTTGTTCCGCGCCACGCTCTACGCCAACCGCGATGTCTCGGCGTTCTTGCGCAGCAACTTCATCCTGTACTGGTCGAGCGAGCGGCCGGTGCCACGCGTGACGATCGACTTCGGCGACGGCCGCAAGCTCGAGCGCACGACCACCGGCAACAGCGCGCACTACGTGCTCGCAGCCGATGGCACGGTCCTCGACGTCCTGCCCGGTCTCTATGCGCCCGCGGCGTTCAAGGCCGAGCTGACCGCAAGCCTGGCACTCGCGCGCAAGGTCGAACGACTCAGCGCCGACCAGCGACGCGCTGTGGTCGTCGCACACCATCGCGGGGCCCTCGCCGCCAGCGAGGATGCGTGGAAGGCGATCGCGGGCACCCAGTACCTGCCCGATGCTGGTCGGCTCAGCTCGGAGCACGAGCTCGCCACCGCGGTCGCTCGCGCGCAGCGCGCGACGATGTCGAAAGCGATGATCGAGGTGCCCGATCTTCGAATCATTGCCGATGGTGTCGATCCGGGACAGCTGTCGTCCGATGACGCCGCCGTGTGGGCTGCCATCGGCCAGCGCCACTGGAACCTGCGCGGGGCCGGCACCGGAGCTCCCATCGTGCTCGATGCCGGCAGCCGGGCGCTGATCACCAGGCTCCACAACGCCGCGCCCGGGCTGATCGCATCGGCTGACGACCTCGCCCGCATGCTCGCGCGGCTCGAACAGCACGTGGTCGCCGACAGCGCGATCGATGAGTTTCAACTGCGGCCGAAGATTCGGCGCCGCATCATCGACAGCTATCGCACCGTGACGCCTGACTCGTTCGCGTCGCTCAACGAGTGGATCTACGCGGAGGTGTTCTTCACGCCTCGAACCGACGAATGGCTCGGGCTCCTGCCGCGTACCGATTTCACGGGACTGCCCGGTGATGGCGTCGTGCGGTCAGCACGCTGATCGTGTGCGCACTGTGCGTCGGTACAGCACCGTGCAACCCACCCAGGTTCTCGGTGCGCTGACGTATACTGCACACAATGCACCGACTGGCCTGGGCCGCGGCCGTAGCATCCCTGATCGGGGTCGCGCCGGCAGCCGCAGATGATCTCGAGGTCGGTGGTTGGTTCGGCCCACGAATCTTCAGCAGCGATTCACACCTTGGTTACGTGAGCAGCGCGCCGGCACATCCATCGTTGAACAGCACCATGGAGCTCGGTGTTCGGGCGTCGCGACCGTTGTTCTACAAGTGGCTCATCCCCGAGGCCGAGCTCGCATTTTCACCGGCGAGCACGACGAGAACGGGCGGTGCCGAATCCGCCAGTGTGTTGTGGCTCGATCCGCGCGTCCACCTCCGGTTCACGATCAGGCCGCGCGAACAGATCTTTCCGTTTGCGGTCGTCGGGCTCGGTGCACCGATCTCGCTGTCATCGGCGCGGCGCACCTTCGCCAGCTCGGTCATCCCCGAAGCGTATGCGGGAGGAGGCGTGCGCTTCGATACCCGCAAAGGGTTTCTGCTCCGGTTCGACGCACGCATCGCGTTGATTCCTGGCATCGACAACGCGGTCACCGCGGAGCTCGACGTCGGGTTCGGCATTGACATCCCGCTCGGCACGCAGACGCGTCGAACCGGAATCGCGGAGCCTCCTCCCGACACCGACAAGGACGGGATCCTCGACGAGAAGGATCTGTGCGTCACGCGGGCAGAAGACCGCGACGGGTTCGAGGATACCGATGGCTGTCCTGACATCGACAACGATCTCGATCGCGTGCTCGACATCGCGGATCGCTGTCCGCTCGAGTCCGAGACCTACAACGGCATCAGCGACGACGATGGTTGTCCGGACATCGTACCGGCCGACATCGACAGCATCCGCGGCACGATCGAAGGCTTGACCTACGGTGAAGGCGAGACCGCCGTGCGCAACGCGGCCCGCCGCCAGATCAAGCGGATCGCGAAGGTGCTTGTCGCAAATCCAACGCTCAAGGTGATGGTGATCGGCCACACCGACGATCGCGAAGCCAAGCAGTTCGCCCGCGCCGCCAAGGGCGAACCGGTTCAAGACATCGATGCGCTATCGATCGATCTGGCCCGCGCACGCGCCGAGGCGGTGCGGCTGTCGCTGATGAGCGCCGGCGCGCCGGGCGACCAGATCATCGTCGAGGGACGTGGCGCATCCGAGCCGGTCTCCGACAACGATCGCAAGCGCGGCAGGCTCGCCAATCGCCGCGTCGAAGTTCAGCTGTACATCCCGGTGCGCTGACCGCACGAGCACGCGCTACTTCTTGCGGCCGAACAGGCCCTTCTTGTCCTTCACGTCCTCGCCCATCTCGGTGGCGAGCTCGCGCAGCAACGCCTGCTGTTTCGCGGTCAGCTTCTTCGGGATCTCGACCTTGAACTGAACGACGTGCTCGCCACGGCCGTTGCGGCCGATGTGCGGGATGCCGCGCCCGCGCCGCACGATATGATCGCCGGGCTGCGTCCCTGGCTTGAGGTCGATCGTATCGGTCCCTTCGCAGTTGTCGTCGAGGATCGGGATCTCGACCTCACCGCCGAGCGCCGCCTTGACGAAGCTCACCGGCACCTCGGTCAGCACGTTGACGCCATCGCGCTGGAACCGCTCGTCGGGCTCGACCCGAAGCACGATGTATAGATCTCCCGACGAGGCGCCGGCCATCGCTTCGCCCTTGTTGGGGACCCGCAGCTGCTGGCCATCGTCAACTCCCGCGGGCACCGTCACCGTCAGCGAGCCTTGCTCCGGCTTCGTGCCGCGCCCTCGGCAATCCGTGCACGGATCCTTGATCTGCTTGCCGGCCCCGCGGCATTGCGGACACGTGGTCTGCACCATGAAGAAGCCCTGTGCATGGACCACCTGGCCTTTGCCTTTGCACGTCGAGCAGATCTCCGGGTGCGTTCCGGGCTTCGCGCCGGTGGCGTTGCACGTGGTGCATGGCACCTGCCGCGTGACCTTGACCTCTTTGGTGGTTCCCCACACGGCCTCGGCGAACGATAGCGCGAGCTCGATCCGGACATCCGCGCCGCGGCGCTGGCGTCGTCCGGAGCTCGCACCGCCGAAGAAGTCTCCGAACAGATCGCCGAACGCGGAGAAGATGTCCTCGACGCTCGAGAACCCATTCGCACCGCCGGCACCTGCCGATGGACGAATGCCGTCGAAGCCGAAGCGATCGTAACGCGCGCGCTGATCGTCGTCGGAGAGGACCTGGTAGGCGTTCGATGCCTCCTTGAACTTCTCCTCGGCCTCTTTGTCGTTGGGGTTGTGATCCGGGTGGTACCTCTTCGCGAGTCGGTAGTACGCCTTTTTGAGATCGGAGGCGGACGCCTGTCGATCAACTTCGAGGACTTCGTACAAATCGCGCATAACGTGAAGAATCAGCGTGTTGGGTAATTCGGGGCGCTTCGCCTGTCAAGGTATGGTGTCACCGTGCTCAGGCCGTCCGACCTCGCCAGGGGGGCCCCCGATGAGGGAGACGCAAGCCGGCGTGCCGAGCGACTGTTCGACGCAGCGTCCCAGTGTGGACTGGATCTCGCGGGCTTGGACGATGCCGGCGTGCGAATCGCAACGCTGTCATGTCAGGCAGCCCCCTACCTGGCCAGTCTGCTGACGCGCGATCCCCACCGCCTGGTCAGGGTCGCACGTGACCCCTACCTGCGTCGCGAAAAGCCTCGTGAGGTCCTGGTCGCCGAGATCGAGGCGGCGATCCGATCGGTCACCACCACGAACCAGTTGCGCGCGGCCCTCCGCCGCATGCGCGCCGACGAGCTGGTGCGGCTGGGTGTCCGCGAGCTCGAGCTGGGGCTCGATACCGAGGTCGGGCGCGAGCTGTCGCGCCTGGCCGACACGTGCTTCGACGCTGCGATCGGATTTCACGATGCCGAGTTGCGTGGTCGCTACGGCGCGCCTCGATATATCGACGACGAAGGTCGCGAGCGCGACGCCGAGCTCGCGGTGATCGGGATGGGGAAGCTGGGCGGCGAGGAGCTCAACTTCGCCTCCGATGTCGACGTGATCTACGTCTACTCATCGGATCAAGGTGAGGTCGGAGGGATCTCGCTGCATGAATATTTCGCCAAGCTGTGCACCCGGGTCACCGCCGCGCTGTCCGAGGTCACCGAAGGTGACGTGGTATTCCGCGTCGACCTCCGGCTGCGCCCCGAAGGCGCGAAGGGCGCGATCGCGAACTCGGTCGCGCAGATGGAGCGCTACTACGAGGTGTTCGGTCGGCCCTGGGAGCGCCAGGCATGGATCAAGGCGCGGCCGTGTGCCGGCAGCGAGCAGCTCGGCGGCGAGGTGCTCGAGATGTTGCGACCGTTCGTGTTCCCGCGGCTCGTCGCGCCGACCGTGATCGATGACGTGCGCGACCTCAATCGCAGGATCAAGCGCGAGCTGGTGCGCCCGCGCCGCACCGGCGATCCGGGAGGCTTCGATCTCAAGAATGGCGAGGGAGGGATCCGCGAGATCGAGTTCTTCGTGCAAGCGCTGCAGCTGATCCATGCCGGCAAGCGCCCGCAGCTGCGATGCCGCGGCACGCTCGCCGCGCTCGATGCGCTGCTGTTCGCCGGCCTGGTCACGGATGCCGAGCACCGCGCCCTGCGGCGTGCATATCGCTGGCTTCGCCACGCCGAGCACGTGTTGCAGCTCGATGCCGGGCTGCAGACCCAGACCATCCCCGACGATCCGGCCGCGCGTGTCGCGTTCGCGCGGCGACTCGGCTTCGCCACCGAGGAGGAGCTTGCCGGAGAGCTCGCGATGCACACGACCGCGGTGTCACAGCTGTTCGCGACGCTCGGAGATCCGGGCGATGACAACCTCGAGATCGCAGACGTGCTCGGCGGCGAGCTGTCCGAGCCCCACGAGCTCGCCGCGCTGGATCGACTCGGGTTTCGCGAGCCGTCGGCTGCACGCGCCGAGCTGTCGCGTGCTCGACGATACATGGGATCTCCGCTGTCGCTGGCCGCCACCGAGCGTTCGGCGCGCGTCGGGGCCGCGCTGTTCAAGGAGATCGCCGCGTCGGCGGATCCGGACCAGGCGCTGCGCTACCTGACCGATCTGATCTCCCGGCGCGGCGAGGGCTGGGCGATCTGGCGGCTGCTCGACGAGAATCCGGCGATCGCGCGGCTGGTCGGGTCGCTGCTCGGTGCCAGCGCGTACCTCGCGCGCACGCTCGTCGACACGCCGGAGCTGATCGATCTGTTCGCCGAGCTCGGGGTCACCTCGCCCACCCGCACCACCTCCGAGGTCGCAACCGATCTCGACCAGCGACTCGCCGCGATCGATGCGAGCGATCCCGAGCGGGTGTGGAGCACGATCGCAGAGGTCAAGAATGGCCACGTGTTGCGGGTCGGGCTCGCCGACTTCGCAGGTGCGCTGGATCCGCTCGAGGTGTGTGCCGAGCTGACGGCGATCGCCGAGGCCTGTCTTGGACGCGCGCTCACGGTGATCGAGACCCAGCTCGCAGCCCGCCACGGCCGGCCACCCGGCAGTGCCCGGCTCGCCGTGCTCGGCCTCGGTAAGCTCGGCGGCCGCGAGCTCGGCTATGCCGCGGACCTCGATGTGGTGTTCGTCTACACGGGTGACGACGGCGAATCCGATGGGGCCGTCCCGCTCGCCACGATCGAATGGTTCTCGCGATGCGCACAGCGGTTGCTCGGAGCCCTGCGGCAGCGGACCGAACGTGGGCGGCTCTACGAGGTCGATACGCGGTTGCGTCCCTCGGGCTCGCAGGGGCTGCTGGTCACGTCACTCTCGCAGTGGCGGCGGTATCACCGCGAGGTCGCGCGCCAGTGGGAACGCCAGGCACTCACCAAGCTGCGCGCGGTTGCCGGCGACAGCGCGCTCGGAGCCGAGGTCGAGCGACTCGCCGCCGAAACCGTCTATGAAACCGAGGTCGCAGATCCGAGATCGGTCGCGCAGGAGGTCGCCAAGATGCGCGACCGGATCGAGCGCGAGCTCGGTGGTCGGGGCGATCTGAAGACCGGCGCCGGCGGCATCATCGACATCGAGTTCGCGGCGCAGTACCTGCAGCTGGTCCATGGCCATCGCCATCCCGAGCTCCGAACCACCTCGACGGCGGCGGCGCTCAAGGCGGCGGCGACGGTGGGTGTCGCGCCACCGGGCGCGGTCGAGGTGCTGGTATCGGGCTATCGGTTCCTCCGGTTGATCGAACATCGGTTGCGGGTCGTGCAGGATCAGCCGATCCATCGCTTGCCCGAAGCGCGTGACGAGCTCGACAAGCTGGCCCGCCGCTCCGGGTTCCCCGATGGTGCCGTGCTGCTCGATCACCTCGAGCGCTGGCGTCACGATATCCGGGTGGCGTACCTACAGCTGGTCGCGTCGCCGGCGTGACGCTGCGTAGCAGGTTTCGCACAGCGCACTGCGTCACATGTGTGCTGGACCGATCGCATGCCCAGTGGTGCTTGTGATCCGACGCGCGCGTGCGGTACGAAGCAGACATGGGCATCAAGAAGCTCGACTCGATCTGGCTCGACGGTCAGCTCGTCCCGTGGGACGGCGCCACCGACCACCTCCTCGCGCACACGATGCACTATGGCGTCGGTGTGTTCGAGGGCATCCGGGCGTATCAGCGCGCGGATGGCCGTAGCGCGGTGTTCCGGCTGCGCGAGCACATCGATCGGCTGTTTGATTCAGCCGCGATCTGTACGATGGACATTCCGTACACGCGGGATCAGCTCATCGCTGCGTGCCTCGAGGTCGTCCGCGTCAACAAGATGTCCTCGTGCTACTTGCGGCCGCTGGCGTACCTCGGCTACGGCGCGCTCGGCCTCGGTTCGTTCGAGCCCCCGGTACGCACGATGATCGCTTGCTACGAGTGGGGCGCGTACCTGGGCGACGAAGGCCTGAAGAAGGGCATCCGCTGCATGATCTCGGGGTTCACCCGCTCGAACGGCAATGCGGTGATGAACAAGGGCAAGATCTGCGGCCAATACGTCTCGTCCGTGCTCGCCAAGCGGATGGCGATCAAGAGCGGGTTCGATGAGGCCCTGATGCTCGACCCGCAGGGCTACGTGGCCGAGGGTACCGGCGAGAACATCTTCGTGATCAAGCGCGACGTGATTCGCACGCCGCCGAGCTCCGCCGCGATCCTCGCGGGCATCACCCGCGGCACTGCGATCGATCTGCTGCGCGAGCAGAAGATCGAGGTGCAAGAAGCGCCGATCGCACGCGACGAGCTCTACACCGCTGACGAGGTGTTCCTGACCGGTACGGCGGCCGAGATCACGCCCGTGCGCGAGATCGACCACCGCAAGGTCGGTCGCGGTGAGGCGGGACCGATCACGCGGCGGCTCCAGGAGGCCTTCTTCTCGGTGGTCAAAGGCAACGACACCAAGCACGACCACTGGTTGAGCTACGTGTAGGCGCGCAGCCCTGCTGCGCGGGTCTCACGGCATCGAAGCCGCCGAGGCATGTCCCCGGGGCGGGTATGTATGCCACCTTGCCCGCCACCGGTACCCCGCCCGGCGACCGAAGGTGCGCCACCGCGAGGTGCGAGCACCGAGCGACCAACGGTGACCCAGCGCCGAACCGGCGTAGCCCGCGCGATCCGCGCGATCCGCGGTGCAGCAAATCACGCGGTCGCGGCAGTAGGATCGGCTGCCTGCGGGACCACTGCAAAACACCTGCTAGAATCGCCCGGGTGCCCCGACCGCGTGATCTTGAAGGCGGCGCCCGGTGTGCGAGGTGCGCCACGCGCGAGGCATGCGAGCCCAGCGCTATAAGCGGTAACATCAGCGCGCACAGCGACGCGATCGGCGATGGATCGCGCGCCCGGCACAGCGAAATCACCCGGTCGGGGCACTCATGGAGCTGAGTCCGGGCACCGTCCTGCTGGACAAGTACCGCGTGGACGAGGTGATTGGCACCGGCGGGATGGGACGCGTCATTCGTGCGACGCACCTGTATCTGCATCAGCCGGTGGCGATCAAGATCATGCTCCCGGAGCTCGCACAGAATCCCGATACCGTGGCGCGCTTTCTCCGCGAGGCGCAGGCCAATGTTCGGTTGCGCAGCGAGCACATCGTCCGCGTTCTCGACGTCGGCACGCTCTCGAGCGGGGTGCCGTTCATGGTGATGGAGTTCCTGGAAGGCAGCGATCTCAGCCAGGTGCTCGTCCACCACGGCCCGCAGCTACCCAACGTGGTCTGCGATCTGATGCTGCAGGCATGCGAAGGCATGGCCGAGGCGCATAGCCTCGGGATCATCCATCGCGACATCAAGCCGTCGAACTTCTTCGTCACGCAGCGGCCGGACGGATCGTTGCTGCTCAAGATCCTCGACTTCGGGATCTCCAAGACCGCAGTCAACGTGACCGATCTTACCGGGACGCAGACGGTGATGGGCACTCCCACCTACATGGCGCCCGAGCAGATGAAGAGCGGTAAACGTGCAGACGCTCGCAGCGACGTGTGGTCGATCGGGATCGTGATGTACCAGCTGGTACAGGGTCAGCCGCCGTTCGCCGGCGAGACGTACGCCGATCTGGTGATCAAGGTCGGCACCGAGGCACCGATGCCGCTGCACGTTCCGCTGCCGCCCGGGCTCGGGGATGTGATCATGCGCTGTCTCGCGCGCGATCCAGCAGAGCGCCACCAGAACGTCGGCGAGCTCGCGCGGCTGCTCGCGCCGTTTGCGACGGATCCGATCAGCGCGGCGATGATCTCCGGTCGTGCCACGCGCATCCTCGATGGTCGCGGTTCGCAGCCGGCGCTGCCAGGATCACTCGGGGCGCCGCTCCACCCTGCCGCGCTCACCCCGCCCGCCTGGCGACCGCCGTCGCACACCAGCGTGTCGCAGAGCAAGGGCGAGGTGATGCCGATGCACCGGCGATTGCCCAGCTGGGCGATCGCGGGAATGGTCGCGCTGTCCGGTCTCGGCGGCTACGTGCTGAGCAGCGTCACGCACGAGCCATCGATCGAGCGCCGCGACGAACCGTACGTCCAAGCGCCGCCGGTTGCGAAGCCAACCACGTCGCCGGTCGTGCCCGCGGCTCAGCCAAGCACCCCGCCCTCGCCGCCGAAGCCCGCGCCAGTCGCCTCACCGGATCTCGCAGTGACGCCGCCTGCAGACGCGCACCCCGCCGATGCGAGCGCTCCGAGCGATCCGAGCGATCCGCCCGCGATCGACCTCACGGTCGATGCAACCGATCCCAAGTCAGGCCGCCGCTCGTCGCGCACCAAGTCCGATCGCCGGGCATCGAGACCCAAGACCGACCCCAAGTCGGACGCGAAGTCCGAGAAGCCTCGCAAGCCCGACGACCCCAGGTCGGACGCGAAGTCCGATGCGAAGCCTCACAAGCCCGACGAACCCACGTCGGACGACCTGTTCGACTCCCGCCATTAGGCGGGCGTCTGACCCTAATAGCGGCCGCCGACCACGACCGCGGCGCTGTCGTGGCCGACCACCGGGCTGACGTAGATCGCGTGCTCCGCGCCGGACGTACGCTTGGGCGCGGTCAGATAGAGAACGACGCCGCCGATCACCGCGGCACCACCGATGACGGTGATCACGGTGGCGATGTTCGCCGTGCTGCGCGCGTCGTGCGTGAGGGCGAGGCCCTGTTCGTTGCACATCGTGGTCGAGCCCATGCAGTGCTCGTCGAGCGCGTCGTTGTACTTGCTCTTGGCGCCGAGCGTGATGATGCCCGCGATGCCCATCATCACCACGCCACCGCCGGTGACGGACAGACCGATGATCCGCCGCGTCCGTCCGGGCGCTGGTGCGGTTGCCGTCGTGGTCGCCGCGCCCGACACACCGGTCACCGCGGGCCATGCCAACGTCGCTTCGGTGCGCGTACCGCTGATGGTGACCGCCTGCGTGCGCCGTTCGCCATCGAGCTTGTAGCTGATCGTATGTGGACCTGCGTCGACGCGCAGATCGGTATCGAGCACCGCGCCCGCAACCGGCTCGTCGTCGATCGCCACGTCGCTGATCGCCGCCGGCGCAGACGAGCGGAGCACCAGCCGAGGAACGCGTGCGTCCAAGCTCTTCATCAGCTCGGAGATCTTGGCGGCGCGGTCATCGCGCGTATCGATGGCCATCTTCTCGGCGCTCGCGTACCAGTGATACGCGGTGGCGAGTCGCCCCCACTCCTCGAAACAGCGCGCGACGTTGAGCTTGGCGCCGATCCCCGGATCGATCTTGTCGACCTCGTGAAACGCCTTGCATGCCTCCGCATACTTCTTCTCCGCGAGCAATCGCTTGCCGCTTTGAAACAGCGCATCAGCGTCTTCGGCGGCCGCCGTGCCGAGCGCGACGAACATCACAGTGGCGATCGCGAGCAGCGCTGGTCGTCGGTTCATGGCCCCACCTGAAATACGCCGCTATCGAGGTAGCCCAGCGTCATCGGCAGCGCACGGTTGGTGATATCGCCGTCATCGAGCGTCGGGTGGCCGCCCTGCACGCAGTGCGCTCGCAATGTGTAGAGATGATCGCCCGATTCGAACACTTCAGGTGGAATCACGAACTCGGGCTTGATCGACGTCATCGCCAGCCGGCGCACGTAGTCATGTCCGGTGGTCGCCTCGTTGACGACGAGCTCGTACACGTCGAGCCGGTACAAGGTGTTATCGATGATGTTGGACAGAAATGTCACGGTGACCGCACGGGTCGGCGCCGGCAGGGTCAACCCATCCTGGGTGAGAGGGACTCCGTCGAACACGATCGACTCCGGCAGCCCCGCGGGTAGATCGAGCATCAATCCCGCGCTGGGCTCGACAAACTGCTGAAGTCCCGCGGAGAGCGTGATCGGGGGGCGCGACGGAGGCGCGTACATCCGCGTCGCGTTGACGTTCCACAGCAACGTGGATCTCCACCCCTTGGACGCGAACGGATTTCCGTACGGAGCGTTGATCACCAGCGTCGGATCGGTCGGAACGACCCCGGCGCCTTGCAGCACGGGTCCCTGCGTGAGCGTGTACGCCGCCCCGGGGGCCGCCGACAGCGCCCAACCCATCGCGACCGTCGTGGTTGCCGGGCGCGGTCGATCGAACCGCGCAGCTGCCGCCATCGGATGAACGGTAACGTCGAGCGTCTGATTTGCGACGACGTCGACCATCGTTCCCGAGATCAGGTCGTTGCCGGTCTGCGTGAACGGCGCAGCCTCCATCACGCCGGTCAACGCAGAACCCAGGTAGCGCAGCAACAGGACCGTGTCGGAAGCAACGATCTTGACGAACGGAAGACCACTACGGGAGGTCGAGCTCCGATAGTCGAAGGTGACCGGACCGAACGTCGGCTGTCCCGGGGTCGTCGGAAAGTTAACGTCCGCTGTCGAGAACGGACGATCGGTCCACGATCCGACCGTGTAGAGCGCGAATCCTTCGGATCCGACGAAGCCACCAGCAGGTAACATCGCTTGAACCGTGAGCATGGCCGGCTCCGGTGGCGGCATCGAGCTCGGATGCTCGAGCAAGACGAACGGCCCATACATCGTCCTCGTACCGAAGTCCCAGACGCGGGGCACTGGCGACCGCCCGGGAGGCGTGAGCTCCGGCATGTAGAACATCACCGGCGGCGTACCATCGACCTCCGCCTCCCAGGTGTCGGGTCCGTTGAGCGTCGCAGCAACTCGGTTCAAACCTTGCGGTGCGGTGGCATCGGGGACGAGATAGGTCGCGGTCAAGCCGGAGAGATCCTCGGCCCCCGCGATCACGGTGGAGCCTACCGAGACGTGTTGAATCCTGAGGCTCGCGACATCGCGCGGAGGGTCGCCACCTGTCGTCTCGTCGATCCCAGCAAGCTGCGCGCATCCAACCGCGCTGAACAGCAGAACCGCAGCACCCCGATGCATCGGGGCGCATCCTAACACGTCATTTCTCGGGCGTTTCGTCGGGATCCGGCTCACTGCCGTCATCGCGTCGCCAGAACCGCAAGCGTCCGCGGTCGCGGCCGTGGTCATCGTCCTTGGCGTCCCTGCCGTCCTTGGTATCGGGCTTGGTGTCGGTGCGCTTGAGTCGAACCGATGCCTTGACGTCGGGCTCTGCGCCCGTGAATCGATCGCTGTTCGGGATGAACCGGATCTCGGTCTTGATCTCGAATGACAGGGTCGTGAGGATCTTCGCGATCTCCTCGCTGACGTTGAGGTTGGCGAGAAACTCGCGGGTCTCACGCGCGATGACCTCGAACACCTTGTCCTTCGCACCATCGGCCGACGAGGCGATGTATCCGGCGACCTCGGGCAAGCTCTCGCGCGCGATCCGGCGGATGCCCTCCTCCGTCGAGAACACCGCGCCCATACCCGCCGCGAAGGTCTTCTTCACCAGCTCGGGAACCAGCGCCTCGAGTCGCTGACGGATCACATCGGTGAGCCCATCGCGATCGTGGTCATCGCGCGGAGCAGGTGGTGGAATCGTCGGCGATCGCTCCGCTTTGGCCGGTGCGTCGTCGTCGGTGGCGCCCATCCCCTTTGCGTACCCCTGTTCCGCGGACCACGCAACTGGCGCGGGCCCTCAGGTGGCGCCTATCAAATCATCGACCCCCCGGTTATTCTGCGCTCATGGCGGAGCCCGCGAGGAGGGAGGAAGCGGCGGAAGGCCGCCCCCAGGGCGAGCGCTCGGCATCCGATTCGATCGCTCCGATTCCCCGCCACCGGTACAAGGCCGAGGATCTGAGCAAGCGTCCGGCGCTCAAGGTGCGCAGCGTCCGCGCGTACTGGACCACGTTCGTGGTGATCGGGAGCTATCTATGGTTGCGCACGCGCGCGCGGTTTGCCTCCGAGGCGTGGATCGAACACGCACTGCGGCGCGTTCACCTCCGCAACGCTCGGCGGATCGAGCGCACGATCGTGGGTCTGCAAGGCCTGTTCATCAAGGTCGGGCAGCTGATCAGCATCATGACCAACTTCTTGCCCGAGGAGTTCCGCCGCGAGCTCGAGGGTCTTCAGGATGCGGTGCCACCGCGGGCGTTCACAGACATCGAATCACGGCTACGCGAAGAGCTCGGCAAGTCGCCTGCGGAGCTGTTCGCGAGCTTTCAGGAGCAACCGATCGCATCGGCTTCGATCGGTCAGGTCCACATCGCGCGACTCCATAGCGGTCAGAAGGTCGCGGTCAAGGTTCAGTATCCCGACATCGAAGAGGTGGTGGGCCGCGACTTGCTCACGCTGCGCCGGATCTTCCGGATCATCGGCTGGTTCGTCCCGTACGAAGGTTTCGACGAGCTGTATCGCGAGATCCGCGCGATCGTGATGGACGAGCTCGATTACACCGCGGAGGCGGAGAACACCGCGCGGATCGCGGCAAACTTCGAAGGTCGCACCGACGTCGCGTTCCCGCGTGTGGTCAGCGAGCTCTCGACGTCACGCGTGCTGGTCACGCACTTCGAGACCGGCTGCAAGATCACCGACAAGCTCGGCGTGAAGCAGCTCGGCCTCGATCGCGGCCAGCTCGCTCGCCAGGTCGTCGAGATCTACTGCCAGCAGATCTTCACCGACGGCATCTATCACGCCGATCCGCACCCCGGGAACTTGCTGGTGCGCCCCGGCAGACCAGGTGGCCCACCCGAGATCGTATTTCTCGATTTCGGAGCGGTCGCCGAGATTCCGGCCGCCGTACGCGCGGGCATCGTCGAGCTGATCCAGGGTGCGTTGACCCGCGATACCGCGCGCATCGTCGGTTCGATGAAGCAGATGGGCTTCGTCGCACGCGGCGCGAACGAAGCGATGTTCGAGCAGGTGATCGAGTACTTCCACGACAAGTTCCAGGAGAACATCTCGCTCGACTCGTTGAACCTCAAGGACATCAAGTTCGATCCTCAGAAGGGGATCGAGAGCATCACCGATCTCAGGAAGATGGACATCTCGCTGCGCGAGCTGTCGGCGAACTTTCACGTGCCCAAGGAGCTGATCGTCCTCGAGCGCACGCTGTTGCTATTGATGGGGCTGTGCACCGAGCTCGATCCGACGCTCAATCCGATGACCGTGATCCGGCCGTACCTCGAGCGGTTCGTGCTCGGCGATGAAGGTGACTGGTCGCAGCTGCTCGTCGAGACCTCGAAGGACGTCGTGATGGCGGTGACCGCGCTCCCCGCCGAGCTGCGCAAGTTCATGCGCGCCGCGCACGCCGGCGAGCTCCAGCTCCGGTTCAAGAACATCGAAGCCTCGACGCAGCTGATGTACCGCCTCGGCCACCAGTTCATCTTTGCCGCCATCGGGATCGCCGGCGCGAGCGCGGCCCTCGTGTTCGAAGGCCGCGGCGACGACGAGCGTGCCGTGTGGGGATGGTGGACGGCGCGCGTCGCGGGCGCGCTGCTCGTGTGGAGCTGGTGGACCTCGCGCGGCCTGTTGCGTAAGCGCTGACCAAGCCGCTCCCGGCGGCGCTGTTGGCGAACCGCGGTTTTCTACCGCGGGAACAGCACGGCCTGATTCGCGATGATGTCGGCGCAGGTGCTGGCAGGATCGACGCGGGCGGTGCGGAACCGCGACGGATTGGCCATCTGCTGGGTGATCACGGGGTTGAGTGCACGGACGAGCCTGAGGTTTTGTACCGTGCACGCGACCTCGCCCTCGAGCGTGCAGCCGACGACGCCGGTCTCGAGCGACGCGTCGATCGTGCCCTTGATCGAATCGGTGGACCACACCTGGCCGGTGAGGCTGAACGTCGTGCGTAGCGTCACGTACACCTCATCGAGATCGAGCGCAGGCACGTTGTGCGCGATCACCGTGACGCCGGGCTTGGTGTCGCCTTCTTGATCGCACGCACAGCTCGAGCCGGTCGCCTTGGCACACGCGGTGGCGGCGCTCGGTGAGCAGGCGGCATACATTCCCATGTCGTCGACCGTCGGCAGCGGCGCCGTGGCGATCACGCCGGGGTCGATGCGCGCGCCCACCACCATGGTGATCGGCGCGGACGAGAACGACGCACACGTTTGATCCGGTGAGGACAGCGTCGCCTCCGCGGTGACGACGCCGATCGAGTCGATCGCCGCCTGGGGGATCTCGAACTCGATCGGCAGCTCCTGTCCCGCGAGGGGCACCGCGGGAATCTCGATCTGGCAGACCTGAGCAGCGACGGTCAGCTGCGTCTGTTGTTGCGTCAGATCGACCGCGAGCAACATGTGCGTCGTCGTGTCGGTCTCGATCAAGCCGGCCGCGTCAACGTGAACGTTCAGCGTCGACCGGATCGCGAGCCGACCGGTCAACACGCCGAACGGCTCGGCGGTCGGAACGCAGTGCTCCTGGTAATCCGGCGCGTCGGGCGCAACATCGGCACCATCGCAGCCGCCCAGGCTCGCGACCACGAGCGCAACGCACCATCGAGCCATCGCGGCGCAGCGTACTCGCGGTCGCCCCCTATCGCCACCCACGGGCTCGTGTTACGGCACCTGCATGCGGTGGCTGGTGTGTCAGCTCGGTGCGATCGCAACGATCGCGCTGTGCTCGCCTGCATCAGCCAATCCGATGGAGGTTCTCGGGTTCACGTCGCGGCACGCGGGACAAGCGAGCGCCGGAGTCGCCACCGTCGACGACGGAGCGGCGCTCTACTACGACCCCGCCGGCCTCGCGGTGCGCCCCGAGGTCGAGCTGTCGCTGGGAACGGTTGGAGCCTACTCGCGCCTCACGATCGCGAACCGGCGGCGACCGCTCGCCGATCCGTTCGGCGTCCAGATCTCGATGCGGACGCCGCTGCCACTCGGAGGCAGCTGGCGTGATCGCATCGTCGTCGGCATCGGGCTGCATCTGTTGCCTCGCAACATCGCGCGCATCATGGCGCCGGCTTCCGATCAGCCGAGCTTTCCGTATTATGGCGATCGGCTGTCGCGCATCGTCGTGCTGCCCGGCGCAGCCGTACGCGTCACCGACGATCTCGCGCTCGGCGCGGCGGTGAACGTGCTGGCCGGACTCACGGGTGAGATCGAAGCGAGCGAGGGTGCGCTGCGCGGGATCGAGCCACGGATCGACGAGCGCGCGCGGACGGTGGCTCGCATCATTGCCGGCGCGCAATGGCGGCCCACCCAGCACCTCAAGGTCGGCGCGGTGTACCGCCAGCGCTTCGAGGTCCCGTTCGCGACCACGGCGCGAACGATGGTGGCCGGTGAGGCGTTCGATCTCGACCTTCGCGCATCGGGTCAGTTCACGCCGCATCAAGTCGTGATTGGTGCCGGATGGATCGCGCCGCGGTTCGTCGCGTCGCTCGACGCAGGCTGGGCGAAGTGGTCGGACTATCGCGGACCCTATGTTCGCGTCGACAGCGTGCTCCCGCTGGTCGGAGCGGTCGCCGCGAACTTGCCGCGGGTACCTTTCGACGACACGTTCGCCGTGCGCGCCGGCGCCGAGCTGTTCGTCACGCCCGCGTTCGCGATCCGGAGCGGATACGGATTCGAGACCTCGGCCGTGCCGCGGGTCCAGACCGGCGTCACCAACCTGTTCGACGGAGACCGCCACACGCTTGCGGTGGGCGCCGGCTACCAGTGGGGCCGGATCCGGGTCGACGCCCATCTCCAGCTGCAGCACATCGGTCATCTCACACTCGACAAGCTGGTCCACGAGGGCGGCACCTACGATCCGTTCACCTCACTTCCCGACGAGGACGACATGGCGCCCGGCCCTCAGATCGGAAACCCGGGATATCCATCGCTGCGCGGCGGCGGTGCAGTGATCTCCGGCGGGCTCACGGTGGAGGTCCGGCCGTGATCCGCGGCGTGATCGTCGCCGCTCTCGTGTTCGCGGCTGGCGTCGCGGGCGCCGAGCCGCTGGACGAGCTCGGGTTTGGAGCGGCGGCGACCGCGATGGCCAATGCTCGTGCGGCGACGGCGGTGGGGGCCGAAGCGATTCACGTCGACCCTGCCGCGGTCGCGCTGGCGACCCGGCCCGAGGTCCTGCTCGGCTACCAGTCGTCGCTGGCGCGGCTATCGATCAACGATCGCGACGCCAAGGTCGGCGATGCCCGGGGTACGTCGCTCGGCCTCGCGATTCCATTCGACCTCGGCGACGTTCGGCTCGGCGCAGGAGTCGGCCTGTATCTGCCCGACGCGTATCTCGCCCGGATCTCCGTTGCGCCGATGACCGAGCCCCAGTTCACCCGGCTCGCCACCGCCTCGCAGCGGATCGTCGTCGAGCCGGTCGCAGCCATTGCATACGGCGAGTTTGCCCTCGGCGCCGGCGCCTCACTGCTCGCCGACGCTCGATCGCGAAAGCTGGCGTTCGACGTTGGCGTGATCGGCGGTGCCACGCAGGGCACCGCCGAGGTCGACGTTTCGTTGCCGCCACGCATCGCACCGCTGATCGCTGCGCGCTGGTCGCCGGCACGAACGGTCGATCTCGCGGCGACGTTTCGCGGCGAGCTGTCACTCGACCTCGCGCTCGATATCGATGCGAACGTCAACGTGCCGCAGGTGGTCACAGGCACCGCCGAGATCGGGTTGCGCTCGGTGCACTACTTCACGCCGATGCGGGTCGCGGTCGCCGCTGCCGTCGAGCCGCGCGACGATCTGCTCATCACCGCCGAGCTGGCGTGGGAGCGCTGGAGCACGCTCGGGACGGGCGTACCCGACCTGCGGGTCTTGCTCGCCCTCGACATCGCGCCGCCACTGGTATCGCAGCCCCCACCACCGGCCGATCTGCGCGACATCTTCACCGGGCGGCTCGGCGCCGAGTGGCATACCGGGGCCATGCGACTTCGCGCCGGTGCCGGTTACCTGCCATCGCCGATGCCACCACAGACTGGGTTGACCAGCTTCGCCGATGGCGCGCGCGTCCTCACGACGGCGGGCGCCGGGGTCCGGATCGCGCCGACCGCGATCTGGCGTCAGCCGATCGACATCGATCTCGCCATCGCGTGGCAGCACGTCGCACACCAGCTGGTCCACAAGGACATGGCGCTGTTCCCGGGCGGTGCGTTCAGTGCGGGCGGTGACATCGTGCAGGTCGGGATCAGCTCGACGGTGAGGCTATGATGCTCCGCGCGCTCGTGCTCGCGTGCGTGATGTTCGGGTGCGGGCTGGGACCAGAGCCCGATTCGCTCGGCGCGACCAGCATCGGTATCGCGCCATGGCGAGATCTCGGTCCGGCGCGCGTGTGTCTCGATCGCGCGGGCTTCGCACCGCCGAGCTCGCAGCCGGGTGGACTGTGCGTGCCGGGGGCTTCAGATCCCGGTCGCGCGTGCAGCGATTCGCGCGAATGCAACAGCCGTGAGAGCTGCGTGTGCGGCGCATGTACGATCGCGTATTGCGCCGCAGCCAGCGACTGTGATGCACCACGGATCTGCAACTTCAGCGAACATCGCTGCGACCTGCCGTGCTCGAGCAACGACCAATGCGACGCGATGGCCGAGTGCATCGGCGGGCTGTGCCGCGGCCGCTGCGCGTCGACCGCGGACTGCCAGCATGGCGAGTTCTGCGACGACGCTCATGTCTGCTACAGCGATGATTGCAGCACCGACGCCGACTGTCTCGGGCTGGAGCGATGTGAGATCCAGCGGATCCCACGCCAGGTGGTCGAGCCGGCCAGCGCACGCCGTGATGACGACGTCGTGCTCTATCTCGATGTCGCGATTCCCGGTCTGCTGGATCAGCGCGCGATCTGGCGCGCCATCTCGAGCGACGGGATTCACTTCAGGGTCGATCCGCCGCTGCCGGTCCTCGACGACGCCGCCTCCGTTCGCGCGCCCAGCGTCGTGATCGATCGCGGGATCACGTACGTGTACTTCGAACTTGGCGACGGGCTCGAGCTCCGCGTCGCGAGCTCCACCGACGGCATCACGTTCAGCACCCCGATCACGCTGCTCGCCGGTCCCGATATCCACGCACCCGCGGCGGTGCACCGCGACGATCGCGTCATCCTGTATTACGAGCGCGCGGGGGCGATCGGCCTGGCGACCGGACCGATCGCGAGCGGGCTCGAGGACCACGGGATCGCGCTCCGCCCTTCAGATGTGCAGGTAGGCGATGGCACACCTGGTACGCCGTTCTGGACGCCGGTGACCGAGCTCGCGAGCCCGCAGGTGGTGGTCGCCGGTCCCAGCGGCGCCGAGTCGATCCGGCTGTGGTTCGCTGGGCTGGGTCAGGAGAGCGCTCCCGGCATCAAGTTCGGTGACCCGGTGGTGATCCCGCCGAACTACTCGATCGGATTTGCCGCCGCCGCGGTGTCGGAACCGGCGGCCTTGACGGTGTGGCCCTATGGTCCAGTCGTCGACCGCGTCGAAGCCTTCCTCGAGCACCGCGATGAGCTCGCGCCGTCCGTCGTCGAGCTGCCGACCGGGTTCCGGCTGTACTACGTCGATGCGAGCCGCGCTCCCGGTCCGGACCTCACGCTCGGTCGACTCGGCGTGCTCACCAGCGCTCCGCAGTAGCACGGGCCGAGCCGGAGCAAACCGGGCCGGACCTGGACCAGCTCTGAGCGGATCTGAGGTCGTCGAGAAGTGGACCGGCGGTCGAGGTTCGCGCGATCATGATCGCTGGAACAAGCGCATGGTTCAGCGCGTTCCTGATGAGGTCGTACATGCTCGCAGTGATCGGAAATGTGCTCGCAGGACTCGGGATCTTGGGCCTGTTCACCGCGACGCTCCGGCTCACCAAGCCCGGGAAGCGCGCCCAGGGGCCCTCGAAGCGATAGATCGTATCGATGATCGTGGCCGAGCCGCCCTGCGGGCGCGGCGCGACGACGGCAGGCCCCCATCGGTATGGCACCGGCGAGCAACCTACGCCCGGGATAGATCGGGCGTGACGGCGAGCGAATCATCGTTTCGCGGGCCCCAACCATCTGGCGCCCGATCTCGCAGCCCGGCACGCGTGTTGGGTTAGACTGGACGCGTGGTCAGCACCGTCCTGCCTCGGGTGGCCCGTCCTCCCGGCACGCACGAGCTAACGCTCGGCGATGTCGCCGCGGTGCGCTTGCTGCTGCGCGGCGATTCGGTGATCGACTGGCACGGCCTCGCGTTCACCGATCTGGCCGAGGTCGATCGGTTCTTGCGACTCAACGAGTTCAACCCGGAGTCCGACGATGAGATGGGACGGCTCGAGGACATCCGGGCCGATGCCGTCGATTACCTGACGCGCGCGTTCGCGATGGCGATCCCGGATGCGGTGGCCGGCGACCTGCCGGCGCGCGATCTGTTCCTGGTCGCCTCGAGCGATGGCCCGCACCAGAAGTGGGCGTGCGTGGTCCTCAAGGTGATGCACATCATCCACCACATCAACGGCCGCGCTGCGCTCGTGAAGATGTCGGTGTCGGACGAGATCATCTTTCGCGAGATCGAGCTCAAGGTGATGCAGGTTGTCGAGCAATTGCGCGCCGCAGGCGCTCCGCTCATGGAGTGGGAGTGGAGCCGCAAGCCGGTGGATTCGCAGATCACCAAGCTGCTCGCGAAGCGCTCGACGCTCGCCGCGAATATCTACGACAAGCTGCGGTTCCGGCTGATCGTTCCCGAGCGCGAGGATCTGGTTCCGATGATCGCGACGCTGACGCGCCAGCTGATCCCGTTCAACTACGTGGTGCCGGGCGAGTCGGTGAATCAGCTCGTCGATCTCCAGGCGCTGATGCGCGCGTTCGAAGCGACCGCGGAGCACGGCAGTGTCAAGACCCGCCTATCGACGGCGGTTCCGTACAACGAGTTCTCGGGTCCCGAGTACCGGATCGTCAACTTCGTCGCGGACCTGCCACTGCGGATCGAGCGCCTGTTACCGCGGGGCGAGACGTTGCCCGACGCGTCACACGTGGTGTTCGTACTCACCGAGTTCCAGATCGCCGACAAGGGAACCGCACTGCGCAACGAGACCGGCGCGTCGAGCCACGAGGCCTACAAGGCGCGCCAGCACGCGCGCGTGCGAACCCGGTTGTTCCGCGAGAAGGACGACCCGGTCACGCCGGACTGACCGATCCGAAACATCGCAACGCGCCGTTCTCCCTCCCGGTTCCCGCTATCGCGCAAGCAGCAGGTAGCCTCCGGCGACCAGTCCGACGAGGATCACCAGCGCCAAGATCACGCGGTCCCATCGCAGCTTCTTTTCGGGAGGCCCAACCATCGTTCGCACAACGTAGCACGAGGCAGATCGGGTCGCGCGATCATCTCGATGACCGTCGCCGCGGACGAGCAGCTGGCTAATTCGCCGGCGGCGAGCTCGGCGATGGCTCGCAGCGGATTTCGATCTTGCCATCGATGACATCGACATGCGCGGTGCCACCGTCGGCCAGCTTGCCGAACAACAGCTCGTTGGCGAGCGGCGCCTTGAGGGTGGTCTGCACCAGCCGCCCCATCGGACGCGCGCCCATCGCCTTGTCATAGCCGTGCTCGACGAACCAGTCGATCGCGGCCGGGCTCACCTCGAGCTGCACCTTCTTCTCCGCGAGCTGACCATCGAGCTCGTCGAGGAACTTGCGCGCGACCTTGCGGATCACCTCGACGGGCAGTGCATCGAACATCACGATCGCGTCGAGCCGGTTGCGGAACTCGGGCGTGAACGCGCGCTCGATCGCCTTCTTCGCGTTGCGGCTGTCGGCGACCGAGTCGCCGAACCCGATCGATCCTGCCGCCATCTCGCGGCTGCCGGCGTTGCTCGACATGATCAGGATGACGTTGCGGAAGTCGCTCTTGCGGCCGTTGTTGTCGGTCAACGTGGCGTGGTCCATGACCTGCAGCAGGATGTTGTAGAGATCCGGGTGAGCCTTCTCGATCTCGTCGAGCAGCACCACGCAATACGGATGCTTGTTGATCGCATCGGTCAGCTGGCCGCCCTGATCGAACCCGACGTAGCCGGGCGGCGCGCCGATCAGCCGCGACACCGTGTGCTTCTCCATGTACTCGGACATGTCGAACCGGATGAACTCGATGCCCATGACCTGGGCCAGCTGCTTCGCGAGCTCGGTCTTGCCGACACCGGTCGGCCCTGCGAACAGGAAGCACCCGGTCGGCTTGTTTGGATTGCCGAGACCCGCGCGCGACAGCTTGATCACCGTCGACAGCTGGTCGATCGCGTGGTCCTGGCCATAGATCAACCGCTTGAGCTCGCCCTCGATGTTGCCGAGCTTGGTCTTGTCGGCGGTCGACACCGAGCGGGTCGGGATCCGCGCGATCTTCGCGACGACCTCTTCGATCAAGTTGGGGCGGATCTCGGTCGGCCGCGCGTCGGCATCCATCAACCGGACCTTCGCACCGGCCTCGTCGATCACGTCGATCGCCTTGTCGGGCAAGTGCGAGCCGGTGATGTGGCGCGCCGACAGCTCGACCGCGGCTTCGATCGCCGGATCGGTGTACTTCACCCCGTGGTGCTCCTCGTAGCGCGACTTGAGTCCCTTGAGGATCTCCACGGCCTCCGGAATCGTCGGCTCCCCGACGTCGATCCGCTGGAAGCGCCGTGACAGCGCGCGGTCGCGCTCGAACGCCTGCCGGTAGTCCTTGAACGTCGTCGAACCGATGCAGCGCAGCTCGCCATTGGCCAGCGGTGGCTTGAGGATGTTCGCGGCGTCCATCGTGCCGCCGCTGGTCGCGCCGGCGCCGATGATGTTGTGGATCTCGTCGATGAACAGGATCGCGTCGCGATCGCCGGTGAGCACCTTGAGCACGGCCTTGAGCCGCTCCTCGAAGTCACCGCGGTATCGCGTGCCCGCGAGCACCGCGGTCATGTCGAGCGAGTAGACCTTTGCGACCTTCAGCGGCTCCGGGACCTGGCCTTCGACGATCCTGAGCGCGAGACCCTCGGCGAGCGCGGTCTTGCCGACGCCCGGCTCGCCGATCAACAACGGATTGTTCTTCCGCCGGCGCGACAGCACCTGGATCATCCGCTCGAGCTCGGCGGCGCGGCCGATCATCGGATCGATCTTGCCTTCGCGAGCGCGCTGCGTGAGATCGGTGCAGAAGCTCTCGAGCGGATTGGCGACCTTGCTGTCCTCGGCACCGTCGTCGTCGACACCC
This sequence comes from Kofleriaceae bacterium, assembly GCA_050187075.1. GTDB lineage: Bacteria > Myxococcota_A > Polyangia > Haliangiales > Haliangiaceae > JABFXX01. The sequence continues at coordinate 81,255 of JBFWXW010000002.1, forward strand.
CGGGTGCGCGGCACCACCGGTCCACTGCCGGTATCGACCTTCGATACGCCGTGCGAGATGTAATTGATGACGTCGAACCGGGACACGCCTTGCTTCTCGAGCAGATACACCGCGTGCGAGTCGCGCTCGCGGAACATCGACGCGATCACGTTGCCGGTGGTCATCTGCTGCCGCCCAGCGGCCTGGACGTGCATCGCCGCGCGCTGCAGCACGCGCTGAAACGCGAGCGTCTGATCGGGGCCAGACTCTTCGTCCTCCGGCAGCTCGTCGACCTGCTCGTCGAGGAACCGCTCGAGGTCGCCACGCAACCGGTCGACCTGACCACCGCACTTGGCGACGATGTCGGCGCCGCTGGGATCGTCCAGAATCGCCAGCAACAAGTGCTCGAGCGTCAGGTACTCGTGGCGGCGAGCGCGCACGTCTTCGACGCAGCGTTGCAACGTGGCTTGGAGCTCTGGAGACAGCATGGATACCTCGCTAGTCGGTCGGCTCGATGGAGAGCTGAAGGGGGAACTGTTGGGCCTTGGCCAGATGCATGGTTTTCGTGACCTTGGTTTCGGCGACCTCGAACGTGTAGACGCCTGCGATTCCGATCCCGTTATTATGGACGTGGCTCATGATGGCGATCGCGTCGGCTTCGTTCTTGTGAAACACCGTCTGGAGCACCCAGACGACAAATTCGCGCGTGGTGTAATCGTCGTTGTGAAGCAGCACCTTGTACATGGGCGGCTTCTTGGTACGCGTACGTTCGTCGAGGACGAGTCCCGTCTGACGCTCCCCTTCGCGCTTGGGGGGGCGCTTGTCATCTGACAACCGGATCTCCATAGCACCAATAGTACGGCACCCTCTGGCGCTGTGTAGCGCTCTGACCGGCTCCTAGCAGCCTGGATTTTCAGGGAGGTTCCGCACAGCTGCGCTGCATTCGCGACTCGCCAGGACGATTCCTTGCGACAGCAGACGTGGGCCTGCATTTGGCGGATGTGACGTCACTAGCCTCCAACCCAACCCAACGTCCGTCCCGGTATCTCCTGCCCCTGCGCTCCCGCGTTCCCTGGTGGGCGCCCGCCTTGATCGGCCTCGCCGCGTGCGGAAGTTCCGACGGTGACGGAACATTCGATGGTCAGCGAGCCTGCGAGGCGGTGAAGGCGTGCGGGTTTCTCGACCACGACCAGCTCGCGATCTGCGAGATGACCGCAGCTGACATCAACGCTCCACGGGCGCTCACCGAGTGCGCCGATTGTCTCGAGCAGAAGCCGTGCGCAGAGATCTCGACCGGAGAGTGCTCAGCGACGTGCACTCAATTCCGGGATGCGCTGGCGCCCCCGGGACCGTCCGGGGTGTATTCACACAAGCTGCTTCGTAGCCTTACGAGCGCCGAGGCACAGACCATTTGCGTCTGGTACTTCACGGAATCGGGTGGCGAGAACAACGTCGCCAATTGCGGCAGCTTCAGCGCATCCACCGGGGACTTCAGCGGCTGCGTCGACGCGTTGCTGCTTGTCTCCTCGAGCTGTATGGCCACGGTCGAAACGTTCGAGGACTGCACGGTATCGATCGGAGAGCAGCTGTGCAAGCGCTACGGCGAGCCCAGCTGTCAGGCCCTGGACACCTGCTGGCCATCATGATCCACGCAGGTCTGCTGCGATGATGACGGGCCGATCGCGCCGCGCGAACACCACGCGCGCGCGTCTAGGGCGTGCGGAACTTGAAGCTCTTGATGACGATCTCGACCGGCTTGCCATCGCTCGGCGGCTTGCCCTGAAGCAGCCACAGGTTGAACAGGATGGGCAACGCCCGTTGCGGCACGAGCAGCGACGGTTGCGACGGCGCACACGTCCAGCTCGCGATCTTCGAGCCGGGGCCGTCGACGTCGCCATGCAGGCTCTCGTAGGCGACCGAGGTTGCGCGAAAACCGGGGCCCGTCCCCGGTTTTCTGGCTAGGCGTGCGATGACGCGCATCGGACCAGCGATCATTGAACGGCCTTTCCGTGGAACGCGAACGACACCGCCGCGCTCCTAGATCCCGGCGTTGAAATCGGTACAGTCCCGCCATGCCCGTCGCACAAGCCACCACGAATTGGGTCAACGAGAAGTACGCGGCGTCGATCGTTCCGACGCTGGTCGACTACATCAAGATCCCGAACAAGTCGCCGATGTTCGATCCCGAGTGGAAGAAGACCGGTCACATGGACAAGGCGGTCGAGCTACTCGCAGGCTGGGCCAAGCAGCAGCTACCGGACGGGGCGACGCTCGAGGTGGTTCGGCTCGGCGAGCGCACGCCGGTGATCTTCATCGACATCCCGGGCACCGGCGGCAAGGCGGGCGACACCGTGATGCTGTATGGCCACCTCGACAAGCAGCCCGAGATGACCGGGTGGCGCGATGGCCTGGGGCCATGGATTCCCGTGATCGAGGGTGACAAGCTGTTCGGTCGCGGCGGCGCCGACGACGGCTACGCAATCTTTGCGTCCTTGACCGCGATCAACGCGCTCCGCCACGACCGCATCCCGCACGCGCGCTGCGTCGTGTTGATCGAGGCGTGTGAAGAATCCGGCAGCTACGACCTACCGGCGTACATCGATCATCTCGCGCCGCGGATCGGCAGCCTGTCGCTCGTGGTCTGTCTCGACTCGGGCTGCGCGAACTACGATCAGCTGTGGTCGACGACGTCGTTGCGAGGTCTGGTGATCGGCAACCTCGAGGTTTCGCTGCTCACCGAGGGCATCCACTCGGGCGACGGCACCGGCGTCATCGCCGCGAGCGAGCGCGTGATCCGCCAGCTGCTCGATCGGATCGACGACAGCCACACCGGTCAGATCAAGCTCGCCGCGCTCGGGACGCAGATCCCTCGCCAGCGGATCCTGCAGGCCGAGCGTACCGCGCAGGTGATCGGCGACGAGGTCTACAACAAGTTCCCGCTCCAGCCCGGCGTCAGGCCTGTCACCGACAACAACGTCGAATTGATCCTCAACCGCACCTGGCGCCCCGGCATGGCGATCACGGGCGCCGATGGCTGGCCGCCGATCGGCAACGCCGGCAACGTGCTCCGCCCGGTCACCAGGCTCAAGCTATCGATCCGGATCCCACCGCGCGTCGATCCCGCCGCTGCGCAGGCCGCGGTGAAGCAAGCGCTCGAGAAGGATCCGCCGTATGGCGCCAAAGTGAAGTTCGAGGGCGGCACCGCGAGCGCCGGCTGGGATGCGCCCGAGATGGCGCCATGGCTCGAGAAGGCGCTCGACGACGCGTCGATGCGGCACTTCGGCAAGCCGGCGATGTACATGGGCGAAGGCGGCACGATCCCGTTCATGTACATGCTCGGCGAGAAGTTCCCCAAGGCGCAATTCTGCATCACTGGCGTGCTCGGCCCCGGCTCGAACGCGCACGGCCCCAACGAGTTCCTGCATCTGCCGACCGCGAAGAAGCTGACCCTGTGCGTCGCCGACGTCCTGGCGATGCACGCGCAGCAGTGAGGAAAGTCACCGCGGCGCTACAACGAGCTTCCAGATCCGTCTGTGATCACATCCAATGGCGGTAGCTCGTCTCATGACTCCCACCCTGACCCGCCGCTGTTTCCATGCCGTCCCCCTGACGATCTACGTCGCGCTCCTCATCGGCGTGATCTCGCAGGCGCTCGGTGCGTTCGCGTGGCTGGGGGTGGGCGATGATCTGTTCTCGCATCGCGAGGCCTTACGCCGGGTGAACCTGATCGCGACCGGTTGTTACTTCGTCAGCACCGTGATGTTCGCCCTCGGCACGTTCGAGCTCGCAAACCGATCCCCGGGTCGGGCGCGTACCGTGGGCAAGGTCGCTGGTTGGCTGAGCCTGGTCGCACTCGCAACGTTCCTGCGCCCCGTGTCGGAGCTATTTGTGGACGACATCGAGAGTCGGATGTCGATGCTCCAGTGGATCGGTCGTGCACTCGGCGTGCTCGGGTTCGCGGCAGCCCTCTTGTTCACGATCGCCGCGGATAGCTGGCGCAGAGCGCCCGTCGCGTCGGTGCTGCTGGTCGTCGTCCACCTGACGTCGTGGTGGGTGCCATACCTCGGTGAGGCGCTGTCCGATCTCCTGGGGGCCGGCTCCATCGCCACGTTGACGCGCTACAGGTTTTGCATGCTCGGGTGGTCGGTGGCAGAGGCGTGCGCCTTGCTGTTCATTGCATCCGCGATGGCCGCGCGCGGGTGCGAACCGACGGGGGATTTTCCGGTGGCGATCCGCGGTCTGCGACTCGCGCGCGGTGCGCTTCTGTACCGGCTCATGTTCGCACTCGCGATCGCGCTCCTCGCGCTGAGCGCGCAGTCCCCGAGTGGCCAGGTGATCCTGATGTTCGCGGCACCGATCGTCGCGATCGTGACGATGGGACTGTTTGCAGCGGGCACACTGCGCGCGGCGTCGGCACGTCTCGACGGAATGCCGCGCCTCGCCGTCGTGCTCGGCACCACCTTGGTGCTGCTGCAGTGCGGTGTTCAGTTGAACCAGGTCGCCAACCTTGCGGGCTCGGTATCCTCGGATCTCCGATTCCGCGACGCAGACGACCTGGCGATGTTCTCGGTGCTCGGGCCCGTGATCGCGACCCTCGGCATGGCGATGATCGGCGTGGCGATCGGCGTGTTCGCAAGCCGCCGCGACGACGAGGGTCTGTGGTCCTCTGCGGCGCAGCGAACGATCGGATTCGTGCTGCTGTCGCTGTTCAGCATCTGGGTGCAGTCGCGATTGCCAGAGACTCGCTCACACAGCAAGACCATCGTGATGCTACTAGCCGCTGCGGCCGCAAACGTGTTCTCGCTGGTCTCGTTCGCGGGCCTGCTCGGCCGCACCGCGAACCGCATCGCGGAGATGGTCACCCCCGAGATTCCGGCTGCGCGCGTCGTCAGCGGCCCCGGCGCCTGACGTACCAGAACGCTATTGACAGATCGCCGGCGTGCCGGTGCACGTCGTACCCGCGGGGCAGCTCAGCACGCCGGACGCAAACAGCGGCGAGGCGCACGACGTCGAAGGCGCTACCGTCGCGTGGCCGTCGAGCGTGAACGGCCCCGCATCACCTGTCGTCGCCCTTGACTCCGATCGCATAGGTACCCGACCGACCGAGCGCGACTGACAGATCGCCGGCGTGCCGGTGCACGTCGTGCCGGCGGGGCAGCTCAGCACGCCGGACGCAAACAGCGGCGACGAGCACGCCGTCGCTGGGGGAACAGTGCCATGCACCTCGAGCGTGAACGGTCCGGACTCCGTCCACTCGTAGTTCTTGACCTTGACCAAATACGTGCCCGGCACCAGGTGGCGTGAACGCGACAGGACTATGGCGCGCGGCCTATCTGCTCTCTAACGCGCGTACACGCCCGGGCAAGTCAGCATATTTCTCGTCGACCGCCGCAATTGCTCCGCGCATGGATTCTTCGACGCTTCGGACCAGCCGTGCGATCTCCGCACTCAGACGGGTAAACAACCGCTCCTCCTGAGCGGCGAGCATCTGCTCCGAGCGCTCGTGGAGGCGCAGCTCCAACGCGCCCGCCCACAGCTCTAGGTCGAGCTTGGTGGCGAACGCCGCGGCGTCCTTCTTGGTGAGAAACGCTCTTGCATCGTCCTTCGTGATGAATCGCTTCAGGTCTTGCTTCGTCGCGAAACGCTCGAGATCTTGCTTCGTCGCGAAACGCTTTAGATCTTGCTTCGTCGCGAAGCGACGTAGATCTCGCTTCGTTGCGAAGCGCTTTAAATCTCGCTTCAGATCTTGCTTTGTTGGAAATCGCTTGAGCTCTCGGCGGAGCTCGCTTCGTGTGACCGCGCCAGCCATAGAATGAGGAGCGTCGACTCTACGCGTTCGCATCCGGGAGCGTACGAGCAGATTGCGTGCCGCTTGTAACCCCACGTGATCACGCTCGCGAGCGTCGGCGTTGTCCAGCATGCGGACGCATTGGAGTCAGCTGGCCCTACGAGCGACCGCGCATGACCGCAACGAACGCTCCGAGGACAGCATCGATGGCGGAGTGACTCGAGATCACACCGCGTTTCCCCGCGGTCCGCGTTGCGACACCCCACCCCTTTCCCTATATTCCGCCGCGACATGGCTACACATCTGCCCGTAATAGGTGGGCACGCCGAAGGGTTCGGAAAGACGTACCGAACCGACAATTGGTGGGCCGGCCCGGGTATCACATTCATCGTCTTCACGTCGTTTGTCGTCTACACGACGTGGGCGCTCTGGCAGGGCGAGCACTACTACGCTGCGCCGTACCTGTCGCCGATGTACGAGCCGATCCTGTGGGCGAAGTCGGGCGTGGCCGGTGGCGTCGATGCCTCGCACGCGTGGTTCGGCGAGTGGCCGGCGTGGTGGCCGAGCTTTTTGCCACCGTCGCCCGCGATGCTGATCCTGGTGTTCCCGCTGACGTTCCGGATGAGCTGCTACTACTACCGCAAGGCGTACTACCGGGCGTACGCGGGATCGCCGCCGGGATGTGCCGTCGGTCCGCTCGCGGGAAAGCGCACGTACAACGGCGAGACCAAGCTGCTGTTGATCCAGAACCTGCATCGGTTCGCGCTCTACGCTGCGCTGGCGTTCATCTTCTTCCTCGGCCAGGGCGCGGTGAAGTCGTACTTCCTCAATGGCAAGTTCGGCGTCGGCCTCGGCAGCATCATCATGACGGTGAACGTCCTGTTGATCGCCGCGTACACGTTCGGCTGTCACTCGCTGCGCCACCTCGTCGGCGGTCGCAAGGACTGCATGTCCTGTGGCAAGAACACGCTCGCGCTCGGCACGTGGAAAAAAGTCAGCTGGTTCAACGCGCGGCACATGCAGTTCGCGTGGCTGAGCTTGTTCTCCGTCGGTCTCACCGACGTCTACATCCGCCTGGTCTCGATGGGCGTGATCAAAGATCTCAACACCTGGTGAGCCCATGGCCCTCGACGTATCAGAGCTTCAAACCATCGATCACGACGTGATCGTCATCGGCGCCGGTGGCGCTGGCCTGCGTGCCGCGATCGCGTGCAGCGCGCACAAGCTGTCGACCGGCGTGATCTCCAAGAGCTTGCTCGGCAAGGCCCACACCGTGATGGCCGAAGGCGGCATGGCCGCCGCGATGGGCAACGTGGATAGCCGCGACAACTGGAAGGTCCACTTCCGCGACACCATGCGCGGCGGCAAGTTCCTCAACGTCTGGCGCATGGCGGAGCTTCACGCGAAGCAGGCGCCGGATCGCGTGCGCGAGCTCGAGGAGTGGGGCGCCGTGTTCGATCGAACCAAGGAAGGGCTGATCTCGCAGCGCAACTTTGGCGGTCATCGCTACCCGCGGCTCGCCCACGTCGGCGATCGCACCGGCCTCGAGCTGATCCGTTCGCTCCAGGATCACGGGATCCATCAGGGCATCGACTTCCACATGGAGTGCACCGGGCTCGAGCTGCTCAAGGATGGCGATCGGATCGCCGGCGTGCTCGGGTACTGGCGGGAGACCGGCCGATTCGTGGTGTTCCGGTGCAAGGCGGTGATCCTCGCGACCGGCGGCGGTGGCAAGGCGTGGCCGGTGACGTCGAACTCGTGGGAGTACACCGGCGATGGCATCGCGATGGCGTACGACGCTGGCGCCGAGCTCATGGACCTCGAGTTCACCCAGTTCCATCCCACGGGCATGGTGTGGCCGCTCTCGGTCAAGGGCATCCTCGTCACCGAAGGCGTCCGCGGTGACGGCGGAATTCTCAAGAACAACAAGGGCGAGCGGTTCATGTTCAACTACATCTCCGAGCGGTTCGCGCCGGAGACCGCGTCGACCGTCGAGGAAGCTCAGCGCTGGCTCGAGGGCGACAAGAACGCCCGCCGGCCGCCCGAGCTGTTGACCCGCGACGAGGTGGCCCGCGCGATCACCGCCGAGGTCAAGGCGGGCCGCGGTTCGCCGCACGGCGGCGTGTTCCTCGACATCGCATCCCGCCGCCCGGCGGAGTTCATCAAGCGCAAGCTGCCGTCGATGTATCACCAGTTCAAGGAGCTGGCCGAGGTCGACATCACCAAGGAGCCGATGGAGGTCGGCCCGACGCTCCACTACTTCATGGGCGGCATCCGCGTCGACGCCGACACCCAGCAGACCACGGTTCCTGGGCTGTTTGCCTGTGGTGAGTGCGCGGCGGGACTGCACGGTGCAAACCGGCTCGGCGGTAACTCGCTCTCGGATCTGATCGTGTTCGGCAAGCTCGCGGGCGACGGCGCGATGCAATACATCAATAGCCTGTCGGCCGCGCCCAAGGCCAACAGCGATCAGATCGGCTCGGCCGTTCGCCGCGCAACCGAGATCCTGAATCGTGAGGACGGGACGAACCCGTATCTGTTGCACGGCAAGCTCGAAGCGACGATGAGCAAGGGCGTCGGCATCGTCCGCAAGCGCGACGAGCTCGAGACCGCCGTCCAGGAGCTCGAGCAGCTCAAGGAAGAGGCCAAGACGATGAAGGCCCCCGGAGCCAGCCAGTACAACCCGGGCTGGCACGAGGCGCTGTCGATGCGATCGTTGCTGATCACCTCCGAGGCGGTGACGCGCGCAGCGCTGATGCGCGAGGAGAGCCGCGGCGCGCACACCCGGCTCGACCATCCCGGCGAGAGCGCCGAGTGGGTGAAGTACAACGTGATCATCAAGAAGAACGCGGCTGGCACGATGGAGGTCGAGAAGCGCGCTCGCCCCGAAGGCCCCGCCGGTCTCGTCGCGATCGCCAACGCCAAGATCGAAGATCTCGAGTCCGGCAACGTCGGCGCGGACGTGAAGTAGGAGCAGTCATGGCAAAACGCATCTTCAACGTCTGGCGTGGGAACAAAGCCGGCGGCGAGTTCAAGCGGTTCGAGATCGACGTCGATCCGGGCATGGTCGTGCTCGACGTGCTCCACCGGATCCAGGCGCAGCAGGCCAACGACCTCGCGCTGCGCTGGAACTGCAAGGCCGGCAAGTGTGGCTCGTGCAGCATGGAGATCAACGGCAAGCCGCGGCTCGCGTGCATGACGCGCATGAACGTGTTCAGCGAGACCGAGGAGATCACGACCCAGCCGCTCAAGACGTTCCCGGTGATCAAGGATCTGGTCACCGACGTGTCGTGGAACTACCAGCAGAACAAGCGGATCCCGAAGTTCAAGCCGAAGGCGCGCGAGGCCGACGGCACGTACCGGATGTACCAGGAGGACGTCGATCGCGTTCAGGAGTTCCGCAAGTGCATCGAGTGCTACTTGTGCCAGGACGTGTGTCACGTGCTGCGCGACCGCGAGGGCCGCGAGCAGAACACGTTCGTCGGGCCGCGGTTCATGATCCGGCTCGCCAGCCTCGAGATGCATCCGCTCGACACCGACGACCGGATCCCCGAGATCCGCAAGGAGTTCGGCTCGGGCATGTGCAACATCACGCGGTGCTGCACCGAGGTGTGCCCCGAGCACATCGGGATCACCGATAACGGGATCATTCCGCTGAAGGAGCGGGTGGTCGATCGCTACTTCGATCCGGTCGCGGCGATCGGACGGACGCTGTTCGGCATCAAGGTCCGCAAGAAGGCGCGCAACGAGGGCGGCTAGCGCCGGTGAGCGAGCCAGTCGGCTACTTGTTCGCCTTGTCGACCGGTTACACGACGACGATATCTCGGACCTACGATGCAGGCTTCCGCGCATGCCGGCGGTCGGGAACCGGCGCGACCGTCGCGCGCACGAGGAACGGCGCGGGGTCGACGTAGTGCGTGTCGGTGATGTCGCCCCGCGAGCCGAGCTTGTTCGGGATCTCGAGGCTGAAGTGCAGGTGCGGCGCGCTGTGGTGCACCGCCGTCGAGCCGAGCGTGCCGACGTACTGACCGGCATCGACGCGATCGCGGACCTCGATGCCGGGTGCGATCTCGTCGAGATGCATGTACGCGGTCAGCGTGCCGTCGTCATGCTGGATCCGGACGTAGCGGCCGCTCTTGCCATCGCGACCTTCCTCGCTGTGCTCGACGCGAACGACCACGCCGGCGGCGACCGCCACGACTGGACGACCACGCGGGCCGTCGAGATCGACCCCGCAGTGTCCGCTGCCGCACTCGGCGCGCTCGACGCCGTACCGCACCGCGCCGAACCGCCTGCCGCCTGTTGCGGGGATGATCTCGGGACCACCGGTGACCGGATGGATCCAGCCGTCGAGCGATGGGTACAGCGTGTCGAGGCGGCGATCGCTGATCCGAGGCACCGCGTACTTCAGCTCGAGGGGCGTCTCGACGTACGTGCTCGGCGGCGGCACCACCTCGCGGGTGGCGTGCGGGTCGCGAGATCGGAGCGCGGATTCGGTGACGCTCACCAGTCCGGTGGCGGTCACCGGGGTCGCCGATGCGCGACGCCACGCGACGCCTGCACCACCGATCGCGATCGTCGCGACCGCCGCAGCAACGGCGCTGTTGAACCCTCGGGATGGTCGCCAGCGCGGCCGCGACGCTGTCAGCTCGACCGGCGGCGCATCGACGATGATCGCGAAGTCGCGCTCGTCCCAACAGGCAGGATGCCAGAGCTCGATCGATCCGTTCGTGGTCACGAACGGACGACCCTCGTGCAGCGCGACCACGCCCCCACAGCGTGGACACCCAGCGGTCCCCATCGCTGACCATGCTAGCGCCGAGCGGATCGCGAATCCGAGGTCGGCGCGGTGATTTTTTCGCAATTCGTCGACGGTGAATGTGGCGCTCTCGCCCACACGCTCGTGCAAGGTGCGCCCTTACTTCTTGCGCATCACCACCAGATGGTTCACCAGGTTGTTGTCGTAGTAGCCAAACCGAAACCCGAGTGGGCGGCGCGGCTGGGACGCAAACTCGCGGCGCCAATCGGCCGCGATGCCATCACCTGCGGAGATGTGGGGGGCGACGAAACCACCATACGTCTCGTATTCGTAGCCCGCCGGCCTGCCCCACTTGGGCGCCACGCCGGTCGCATCCGACACCATCCATGCGACGTGGCTGGTGAGATAGTCGCGCATCATCGAGAACCCCGGCCATGACAGCAGATAGCTTGCGGCCTTGGTCATACCAGCCACGGTGCCCTTGGATTCGAGGTGCTTGAGCACCCGCGGGTCCTTGGTCAGGTGAGCGTTGTCGAGATTGACCTGGATGTGGCGGTACACCTGGACGCGGCCACCTGGCTTGCGAAACCTCAGCTCGGCGTTGGCGAACACTTCGTTGCGCGCCTGATTCTTGCCAGACCCGAGTGCCGGCGCCGCCGCGACGTCCTCGGCCGTGAGGTACTTGATCGCGCCGGTCTCGTCGAGCTTGAAGTACCGCAGGCCGACCACCTCGTAGCCGTGGACCTTGAGCGCCGACAATCCGAAGATCAACTGCGTCGGCAACGCGCCGCCACGCATCGCCTCGATCATGTTCAGCGTGTTGCTGAAATTCACGCGGTAAAGAAACCGCAGCTCCTTGTGAACCGTGGCGAGCGCGCGGCCGAGCGCGGGATTGCCACGCTTGACGGGCTTGGCCGTCTTCGAGGGAGCGGACGGCGTCGCTTGGATCATCGCCGCAAGCGTTCGCGGATCGCCCGCCGGCTCGAGCGACATCGTCGTGATCTCGTCAGCATCCGGGTAAACGGTGAGCGCCGTCGACAGATCGCCACCGGCGAATGGGTAGACCACGACCTTGGGAACATTCGCGGGGACATGCTGCGCGAAGAACGCACGCGCCCGCGTGACCCACTTCGCGCGGTAGTCGTCCTGGACCTGATCGACCTGCCGACAGTGCTTCTCGACGACGTCCTGATCGTATTGAGGCGGAATCGTTCCGCCGCACGCCCCGACCGCGAACAGCGCACGGCCCACCTCGGTGAAGTCGTAGCCCTCCGACGCGCTCGGCACCTTCGGCGCGCCGGGAGCGGGTGCGCCAGCCTGTCCAGCTCCGACACCAGCGCTCACCGCTGCCGCCGGTGGCGGCTGGATTGGCTTCGCTGCCGAGGCCGACCCGGTACTGCTACTTGCAGGTTCGCTCGTGCGACTCCCGCACCCCAAGACAGCCAGTACAACGATCAAGCCGCGCATGTGGGCCGCACTATGCATCGAAGCGTTCACACCGTCCATGACGTGGCGTGACGCAACCGCTCGGCGACGGGCGCGTGGTCACAGTCGTTGGCACATGCCTCACGATCCGCGCGCAAACGATGCCACGCTGCGCGGTGCACGCTAAGGTCCGACATGCCCACGATCGATGAGGTCAGGAAGATCCTGAAGTCGTCACCGACGGTAGCCGTGCTCGGGATTCACAGCGAGCCACAGAAGCCCGCGTACTACGTGCCCGAATATCTGTACGACGAAGGCTATCGGATCCTCGGGGTCAACCCCGAGCTGGTTGGCGAAACGTTGTTTGGGGAGCCCGTTCGGGCGACGTTGGCGGAGATCGCGGAACCGATCGATCTCGTCGATGTGTTTCGGAGGGGCGACGTCATCCCGGAGCACATCAACGACATCCTCGCGATGAAGCCACCGCCGCGCGTGGTGTGGTTTCAGCTCGGCATCACCAACGACGAGGCGGCGAAGGCGCTCGAAGCCGCCGGCATCAAGGTCGTGCAGAACCGCTGCACGCTCGCCGATCACCAGCGACTGGCGCTAGGCGCGCCGGAGCGCAACGGCGCGATGCACGCGCGTCACTCGGCGCAGTGATACTCGACGGTCCGCGAGCCGACCAGCATCGCCCCCACGGATGACGTTCCGGCCAAGCAGGCACCGAACACCGCCTTGTCGCTGTTGCTCGTGTCGTCGATCGGGCAAACAAATGCCCCGACGACGCCTCCGACGACTGCACCGGCCAGGTGGACAAGTAGATCGGTGCCTCCGGTCGAGCTCTCTGCGTCTGCGAGCCCGTGGGCGCAATCCTCTCCGGCGGTGCTCGAGACATTGAGCAGACCGAGTGCGAACCACTGCTTGTGGGTTTGCGTCACTGCCGAAGCGGTCTTGCCGGTCTTGATCTGGGTCTTGAAACACCCGGTCGCCAAGCCACCGAGCGAGACTGCCAATATGGTCACGACCACAGTTCTACGCATCGGGCCCCTCCTGACGAGTTGTGCGGCTAGCGTACGTTGAATCGCAACCAGATTGCGACTTTCAAACCGCCGGACGTTCGCCGCCAACCGCCCTCCCCCCGCCGGGGTCCAGGCGGTATGACTGGGCGAGGAGCCGCGATGATCGACGACCTGGACGCATCGCTGGCATTGCATGACGAGCTGCTCGCGCGCCGCGGCGTGGAGGTCTGGGTCGGAGCCGAGCCGACATTCACTCGCGCCGACTCGAACGAACCGGCGTGGACCACGGATCCCGAGGGCGGCGACAAGCTCGCCCGTGCATACGCGCTAGCCGGCGCACTTGCGGACCAGCTCCCCGGTGCGTCCGTCAGCCGGGTGATCGGGCGGCACGTGCCCGGCCAGTCGGCGCCGCGATTCGCGTTCGGCGTGCGGTGGCACGATCTCGGCACCCCCATGGGAGCTCGGGCTGCGCTGGATGCGTCGCCGATCAGTCCGCCCAGCGAGATCGGCGGCGATCACTGGCTCACGATCGCGCCCGCTGCTGGGGTCATCGAGATCGACGCGGCACCGTGTGCGAGCGCACTGGAGCTCGCACGCCAGGCGCGCGCGATCTGGCGGGCTGCCGGTGCCGCCGGACTTGCGGCGGTGCGCCATCGCGAAACCGGCGATGCGGGTTCGCGAAGCGGCGGCGCGATCTCGCTGGGTGGATCGCACCCAGCGGCCAGCCCGTTCGTGCGCTACCCACATGTGTTGCCCGCGCTGTTGCGCTATCTCAACAACCACCCGTCGCTGTCGTACTGGTTCGCGGGCGAGCTCGTGGGATCCGCATCGCCAGGGCCGCGCCCCGACGAAGGCTCGCGCGAGCGCTGGGATGAGCTCGAGCTCACCCTTGGCTGGCTGGAGTGGCTCGCCGATCGCGGTGAGCTCGCACCCGAGCGGCTGTGGCTCGCGCTCAGCTCGTTGCTGATCGATCGCACGGGCAGCGGACATCATGCGGAGGTCAACCTCGACAGGCTGTGGAACCCGCTCCTGCCCCACCACGGTGTTCGCCATGGCCAGATGGGCATCGTCGAGCTGCGCGCGGTTCGCATGCCTGAGCGGCCGAACATGCTCGCCGCGCTGGTCGTGCTGTTTCGATCGATCGTCGCTCGCTTGATCGTCTCGGACTATCGCGCTCCGCTCACCGACTGGCATGACGAGCTCCATGATCAGTTCGCGCTGCCGACCGCCTTGTCGCGCGATCTTCGTCACGTGCTCGGAGATCTCGATGAGCACGGCGTCGGAGTTCCGGCGCAGCTGCGCCACGAGCTCGATGCATGGCGGTCGCCCGGCATCACGTGCCGGCTCGGCGACGCAACGCTGGTGATCCGACCGGCGCTCGAGTTCTGGCCGATCGTCGGGAGTCTCGGGTCACCGCCAGTTTTCGACGCATCGACGCAGCGCATCGAGCTCGCGATCGAGGGCCCCGGTCCCGATCGGATCGTGGTCGCCGGCCGATGGGCGCACCTGAAACCGCTCGGCGACGGCGTGAGGGCGGTCGGCGTTCGCCGCCGTGTCCAGCAACCATCGCCGGGTGTTCACCCCGGTTTGCCGGCGATCGATCCGCTCATCATCGAGTGGTGGTGGGCCGACCGCAGCCAGCGCATCGAGCTGTGGGCGGAGCGGCCCTCGGGCGGTGCATACGGCGATCTGCCGCGCGACGCGACCGAGGCGCTCGACCGTCGCAACGAACGGATCGTGATCGTCACGGGCGACCAAGAACTGTCGGCGCACGGCCACTGGATCCAGCACCGCCCATTCACCGTTGACACCCGGCAGCCGTACAGCGGTTCGTAGCGCCTCGTTGTTCAATCATCGGGCTGCGCAGGCACGCCCTTCACACCCTCGCGGCCGAGTCGGCGCACGACGATCCCGCAGATCAGCGCCCACGTGATCCCCGCCGTCCAGCCGGCGAGCACGTCGGTTGGGTAGTGCACGCCGAGGTACAGGCGAGTCACTCCGACCATCACCGCGATCGTCGCCGCGGTCACCACGACGAAGATCCGCAGCCTGCGCCGCGGCAAGGTCCGCGCGATCAACACGCCGAGCGTCAGGTAGAGCGCCGCCGAGATCATCGAGTGGCCGCTCGGGAACGAAAGGCCGCCGGGCGGATCGAGCTGGGTCACCACCGTCGGGCGCGGCCGCTCGTAGAGTCCCTTCAGCAGCTCCATCGCGATCAACGTTCCGACCGCACATGCGATCATCAACAGCGCGTAGCGCCAGCGGCCGGCGAGGGCGAAGTACAGGGTCGCGATCAACACGATCAACGACGTGACCGCACCCGACCCGAGTGCGGACAGATGCATCACCGCGCCTTCGAACCCTGCTCCACCTTTCGGATCGTCGGGCGTGTTGCGAAGCGCGAGCAGGATCGCCTTGTCGAACCTGTCGGTATCCAGCCCGCTGACCTCGCGGCCGATGTTCAGAAACACCAGCGCGAGGATGCCCACGCCGGCAAGCTCGGCGACCACGCGCAGATCTCGCGCCCGAAGCCAGTCGAACCATTGACGAACACGCGCGCTCAGCGGCACGTGGCGGACCATACACACCTGATCGGAGGTGCTTCCACCACCAAATCGCGGTTCACCCTCAGTGGGAAACCGCGAACCGCTGGTCAGCGGCGCTTGAAGAACTGCACGGCTCGCTCATGCTTCTGCGCCGCCGCTCGCGTGCTGAAGGTCCCGAGGTTGCGACGCTTACCGGTCTTCGGGTTCTTCTTGCGCGAGTACAACCGGAACTTTCCCGACGGCAGCTTTCTGATCACGGTGGCCTCTACCTCGTAGGCCTTGCAAATGGAGTGCCCGGCAGCTCGCGGCGTGAGGGCGTCTCGAGCTGATCGACTTCTCATCGTGCTCGGACACCATCACGATCCAAACATCCGCTGCAACAAGCCGGGCTTCTCCGGCGGCGCACCGCGCTCGAGCGCAGCCTTCATCGCGAGCGCCGACTCGAACCGGTCCTCACGCTTGTGCGCCAGCGCCCGCGCGACGATCGCATCGACCCAAGCGGGAACATCGGGCCGTCGCGCGGCGGGATGACGCTCGAGATCGCCCTTCATCACCTTGCTCAGCAGGTCGCGCTTGTTCTTCCACGCGTACGGCCAGTCACCGGTGAGCGCCTCGAACATGACGATCCCGACCGAGAACAGATCGGCTCGCGCGTCGACCGCGCTGGGATCGAGGTACTGCTCGGGGCTGATGTAGAACGGCGTCCCGAGGATGTGATCCTTGGAGGTGAGCTTGAGCTCGTCCTCGACCTTGGCGAACCCGAGGTCGAGCAGCTTGATCCGCTCGCCGGTCCCGTCACTGGGCAGCACGTAGATGTTCTGGGTCTTGATGTCGCGATGGATCACGCCCCGCGCATGAAGCGCGGCGACCGCGTCGAGCACCTGGATCGCGATCGCAACGACGCGCTGGAACGGCAGCGGGCCCTGTGCCTTGCGGACGCTGAACAGGTCGCTGCCCTCGAGCTTGTCCATCTCGATGAACGGGCAGCCATCCTCGGTGACGCCCGCGTCGTGAACGTGCACGAACGCCGGGTGCCCGAGCGCCGCGGTCTCGCGCGCCTCGCGCACGAACCTGGCCGACAGCTCGGCATCCTTGGCGAACCGCCTGTGCAGGATCTTCACCGCGATCTCGCGGCGCAGCATCGGGTGCTCCGCCGCGTACACCGCGGCGATGCCGCCGACTCCTAGCAGCGGGCCGATCACGTATTTGCCTCCGAGCTGTTGCCCGGTGCGCTGCTGCGGACACACGGCGACGTGATCCGGATGGGTGGTGCCGCACAGCTGGCAGTCCGCCATGTCCGGCAGCATAGGTCGCTGGCGGCGAGAAATCGATCGGAAACGGCCACGCGAACGAGCAGACGACGGAGCCCTGCCGAGGTCGCGCGAGCTCAGCGCTCGTTGATCGTCTCGGCGCGGTTGGCGATCCGCGCAAAGCCGCGCGCCTTGGCATCGGACACCAGTGCAGCCAGCTCGTCCTGCGCGCCTTCGGCGCTGTTGGTCAGCTGCACGGTGACGCGGGCGAGCCGTGCTTCGAGCGCGAGTCCGATGAACCCGGCGCGGTCCGCTTCGTTGCGCGCCTCTTCGATCTTGTTGAGCCCGTCGGGGTCGCCAAGCATCGCCACGGTCTGATTGAGCACCACCTTGTGCATGATGTGGATCCAGAACGACTGCAGCGTGGCCGGCTTGACCTGATCCAGCGCTTCGAGCGCCTTTTGCGACTCGGCCTGCTCGAGCCGGGCACGCGCCAGCAGGACCCAGGCTGTGGCCTCGGGAATCACGGCGCCGCGTTCGCCGGTGCTCGCCTGCACGGCCGCGGTCTGAGCTGCGACGCGTTCGTAATCACCCGCATCGAGATCGAGCTGGGCGATCGCCAGCTCGAGCGTGGCGGTGCGCTCGAGGCTGTTGTTCGCCTTCGCGACCGCGAGCCCATCGGTGAACGCAGCACGCGCCGCGTCGGTCATCCCGAGCTCGGTTGCCGCTTCGCCCTGCAGCTGCAGGCACATCGCCGACAGCGTTGGCACCGGCTCCGCGAATGCGCGTGCACAGCGCTGACTGCGCTCGAGTGCATCGCGCAGGTTGCCGCGCGCGAGTGACAGCGCGGCGGTGGCCATATCGATGTACGCGGCGGCCACCGGATCGTTTCCCTTGTGCTTCGCCGCGTCGCGCAGGTGGCGCTGCGCCACGCCGAGCCGGCCCCGCAACACCATCGCGAACGCGCCCGCGGCCCCTGCGATCGAGGCCTGCGCTGGTTCGCCGGCCTGCAGCTTGAGCGCCGCGGCCATGTCGTACTTCTCCAGCGCATCGTCGAGCTGGCCGCGCTCCATCGCGGTCGATAGCCAGGCGATGTCGCGATCGTTGGTGAGGTTCTTGACGTCGACGGCGAGCGGCGCCTGCGTCCTGGTGCGTTGCGCGGTCGCGCTCGACGACGCCGGCCGCAGCAGATAGCCGCCGACCACAGCACCGCCGATCAACATGACGACGGCGGCAGCGAGCATGATCCGCGGCAGCACGCGCCGCGGCTTTCGCGTGAGATCCGCGAGCAGCGCATCCATCGATGGGTAGCGATCCGCGGGCTCGACACTGAGCCCACGCAGCAACACCTTGCGAAGGCGTGCGGGGACGTTGCGGCCGCGCGGCGTGGGCTGAAGCCGGCCATGGATCACGGAATCGGCGAGCGCAACCGAGGTCTTGCCGGCAAACGGCAGCTCACCGTACAGCGCCTGATACAGCGCGACGCAGAAGCTGAACTGATCCGAACGCTCATCCGCACGCTCGCCGAGGTGTTGCTCGGGCGCCATGTACATCGGCGTACCCATCACCGCACCGGTGCGGGTGAGCGGGCTCATCGGATTGATCGTCTGCGCGGGCTCGCCGGTGTGCGACGGCGAGGGCGACGGCTCCACCGACGCGCCGAGCGCCCGCGCGAGGCCGAAGTCGGAGACGCAGACCCGCCCGTCCTTGCCGAGCAGCACGTTGTCGGGCTTGAAGTCGCGATGCACCAGCGACGCTGCGTGGGCGGCCGCCAGACCGCGACCGGCGAGCACGAACTTGTCGAGGATCTCATCCTGCGTGTGGCGCCCGGCGAGCCATCCCGACAGCGCACCGCCGTCGAGCAGCTCCTGCGCGAGGAACACCACGCTGCCCTCGGTGCCCACCTCGTAGACGGTGATCACATGCGGATGGGTGACCCTCGCCATCGCCTGGCCTTCGCGCAGCACGCGCAGCCGGTCCTGCTCGGTCGCCGCGCCGCCGCGCAACACCTTGAGCGCAACCTGGCGGTCGAGCTCGCGATCGTGGGCCGCGTAGACCACTCCCATCGCGCCGGCGCCGAGCTCGCCGATCACCACGAACCGGCCGATCTTGGTGCCGTGGCGAATCTCCAGCTCGTCGAGCGAATCGGGGAGCACGGGCTTCAATCATTGCGCGCATTCGCGATCAGATCCACGCGTTCGGGCGCTGTGTGATCGCGCCGCGCCGGTGCACTCGTAACGAGATCGATGCAATTGCTATCCGATGAACTTCACAGCCAAAAATCCGGCCCACCGCGACGCAAAAAACGATGCGGCCCGGGGCGTTCTCGTCTAGAGTCCGCCCGTCATGAAGCCTTGGATCAAGCCTCTGCTATTGCTCGCTGCGCTGCTCGTTGCGGCCCCGGCCACCGCGCTCGCGGGCGAAGCCGACCTCAAGCTCGGCACGTTCACGATGCACTATCGCGAGGAGGGCAAGGGCGCTCAGACCGTGCTGCTGGTGCACGGGTTCGCGGGAACGCACGCCACGTGGTCCGCGCTGATCAAGAAGATCCCCACCAGGCAGTACCGCGTCATCGCGATCGATCTGCGCGGCGCCGGCAAGTCGACGGTCACCGACAGTGGCTACTCGATCGATCAGGCGGTCGCCGATATCGAGGAGTTCGCCAAGACCAAGGGGCTGGACAAGTTCACGCTGATCGGTCATTCGCTCGGCGGCGGAATCGCGGCGTCGTACGCGCTGGCTCATCCCGAGCGCGTCAATGCGCTCGTGCTCGTCGATCCGCTGGCGACGTTTGGCCTCGCGAAGCTCCCCAAGGAGGCCTACGACTGGTTCGCCGGCGCGCAGACCACGCCCCAAGGCAAGAAGGCCGTGGTCGAGGGCGCATTCCAGAAGTCCAAGACCGGCAAGCTCAACGTCGACGCCGCGACGGTCAAGGCTGCGATGGCGGCAGCCGAAACCTGGGGTCCGGCGATCTGGAAGGGTCACCTCGAGTCGATGAAGTCGTTCGACATCACCAAGAAGGTCCGTGCCATCACCGCTCCGACGCTGATCATCTACGGCAAGAAGGACGCCGTGATCCCGCTCGATGGCATCACCAGCTACAAGCAGATTCCGGGCTCGGTCGAAAAGGTGATCGACAACGCGAGCCATTCGCCGCAACTCGAGACGCCCGCCGAGTTTTCGAAGCTCGTGCTCGAGTTCCTGCCCAAGCCGGCTAAACCCGCGAAGGCACCGAAAGCCGCGACGCTCGAGACCCAGCCGATCATCTGGGACGGCCTCCCGGTTCCCGCGATCTCGCGCAGCGGTTTCGGCCGCGCCTGAGCGGTCCGCGTTGACCGCTCGGCTGTGGTAACGATGCCGGGTGGATGTGGTGAACCTGCACGAGCTCGAAGCGCTCGCCAAGGCGCGGTTACCGCAACTGGCATGGGACTACTACGCGGCCGGCGCCGACGACGAGCGGTGCGTTCGACGCAATCAGGACGCGTACGATCGAATCACGTTGTTCTACCGCGTGCTCGTCGACGTCTCGAAGCGCCGGCTCGAGACCACGATGCTGGGCCATCCGATCGCGATGCCGATCGCGGTGGCGCCGACGGCATTTCATCGACTCGCGTGCGAGGACGGCGAGCTCGCCGCGGTACGCGCAGCTGGAGACGCGGGCACGCTGTTCGTGCTGTCGACGCTGTCCAACACCGCGGTTGAAGACGTCGTCGCCGCCGCCACGGGCCCGGTGTGGTTCCAGCTGTACATCTACAAGGATCGGGGAGCGACCGAGGCGCTGGTCCGTCGCGTTCAAGCGGCCGGCTGCCGCGCGCTGGTCGTCACCGTCGATGCGCCGTTGATCGGCCGGCGCGAGCGCGACGTCCGCAATCGGTTTGCGCTGCCCGCGGGCTTGCGAATCGAGAACGTGCAAGCCTCGGGATACGGTGACATGCCGGCGTCGGCCAACGATTCGGCGCTCGCTGCGTACGTGGCGAACCTGCTCGATGCGGGGCTCAGCTGGGATGTCATCGACTGGCTGCGCTCGATCACCGACCTGCCGATCGTGGTCAAAGGCATCGTGCGTCCCGACGACGCCGTTCGCGCGGTCGCTCGTGGAGCGGCTGGCATCGTGGTGTCCAACCACGGTGGGCGACAGCTCGATGCCGCACCCGCCACGATCGACGCCTTGCCGCGGATCGCCGACGCGGTCGCAGGACGGGCCGAGCTCTACATCGACGGTGGGGTTCGCCGTGGCACCGATGTGATCAAGGCGCTCGCACTCGGCGCGCGCGCGGTGCTGCTCGGGCGGCCGGTGTTGTGGGGACTGGCCGCCGCGGGGCGCGAAGGCGCCGGTGCCGCCTTGACGACGCTGCGCCGCGAGCTCGATCTCGCGATGGCGCTATGCGGTTGCGCCGACGTGGCCAGCGTGACGCGCGACCTGGTCACGCCGTGATGTGGACGGTGGTGGGCACCATCGCGATCGTGCTGGTCGCGATCGCGATCGGCCAGTGGGCGGATCGACGATGGGGGTTGTTGCCGGGACGCCGGCGCGACAAGCAGTTGCCCGAGCCAACCCAACACTCGCTCGCGAGCTACCCACCTGGCCACGCCGCATCGACCGCGATCTCCGCGACGCCGAAAGCGATCGCGAGCCTGCGCGCACGCCGCCATTGCCCGACCTGTCGTGCGGCGATGCAACCGCTCGATGATGATTGCGTCGCCTATGAAGGCGGCGAGCTGCTCGTGTTGCGGTTCAGCTGTCCCGCTTGTAACGCGCACGTCAGCGTCTATGTGCGGCCGGTCTCGGGCTAGCCCCTGGCCAGCGCCTGGCGGGATCACGCCTTGACGACGCGACGATCGCCCAGCGACTTGCTGCCCTCGTGAATCGCCAGCGGTAGCGCACCCGGTGCAGTCATCACGCCAGGTCCTGCTCCGTTGATCGCGCCGCTGGCCACCGAGCCGTCTGCGCCGGCTGCGCGGTGGGCGGTCTCGAGTACCTTCTCGACCACGCTACCGTCCTTTTTCGGTGGGCTTGTCAGCTTCTTGTTGGTGCTCTTGCCTCCGACGACGCAGGCGAGGTCGCGCGAATCGATACTCTCGAGCTGGTGCTTCATGAACGTCTCCTCGGGTGGTGGGTGATACCGGTGACCTGCCAGGATTGCAGCTCGTGTGCCGCCAGCGCGGATCAGCAGAACCACGCCATTTCGCATGCGTCCCAGCGGGATTCGCCGACCTCGGTTGCCACGCGTTTACCCAGCGTCTCTCGAGCTTGTGCGCACCACGTGCAATCGGCGCGACGTCGGGGGCACAGGCTATTTCTTGGGACAGTGGTCTCTGTACAGGTGGTGAAATGATCGATCCCAGTCGGGCTCGAGCTCGAGTCGCTGCTCTGGCGTGATCGGCTTGCCGTGCTCCAGCTCCTTCAGCTTGCGATGAGCCAACTCTGCCTCATCACATTTCTTGTCGAGCGCCGCATCGTGCACTGCGCACTCGGCCTTGCGAAATTTGAGCTTCACCGGGTCGATCTGGAGCTGGTGCTTCGCGATGAACTCCAAGATCGGCTTACAGCGGGCGTGCCGATAGGGGTTGTCGGAGATCGTCGAGAGCTGATCGAGCGCCCGTGCCGCCCATTTGGACGCTGGCGGCGCGCCAAGCGGGCAGTTCCTGGTGTCGAGCTCATCGATCCGCTTCGCCTTGGTCGCCGGTCCCATGTCGGCGAAGCGGCCCATCGATTCGGCGAGGGCGATCCCCTCGGTGCACCGGCCCGTCAGCATGGTGCACGCGATCTGGGTGTACTGAACGTCGCGCAGCTTGTCGGCGGGAATCGGTGGGATATCGACCAGCGCCTTCAGACAATTCGCCCCATCGTAGTTGTCTTGGAACTTCATCGCGCGCAGGTGCTGCTCCAGCCAACCGTCTAGCTTGGGCGGCCGTTGCTTCGGAGGCTCGGGCTGGACCTCCAATGGCTTGATCGCGATCTGGGTTGCGGCCTTCTGCGCCGGAGCCTTCTGCGAGCTCGGAGGCGGAATGGCGGGAGTCGGAGCCGCCGGCGGTATCGCGATCGGGGTGAGCTCTGGCGCTGCGTCGACGGAGCCGACGGGTCCACGCTCGATCGACGCATCGCCCAGCACGGCGATGGGCTGTGGTGGTTCACCCGCGTCAGCAGGAAGCGCGGCGATGGTGGTCGCCGAAGCCGAGGTGGTCGCCGACGTCGGACTGGTCGGCCACAGCTGCCAGGCCACGAGCACACCCGCACTCGCAGCCGCGATCGCCGCGCCGCTGATCAGTGCTCGATTGGATCGGGCCTTGCGCGGCCGCTCGAGCGCGGCAAGCAGCGCATCGATGTCCGGCCAACGTTTCGCTGGATCTTCGGACAGTCCGCGCAGCAGCACCTCGAACAACGTGCGATCGACGCGGTCCGGAATGGTGAGCGGCTTGGACATCGCGACGGCGAGACCGACGAGCGAGCTCGCCTTGAACGGACGCGTACCCGCCAGCGCCTCCCAGATGCAGACGCACAGCGCGTACTGATCGCTCTTGGCGGTCGCGGGGTCGCCGTGCAATTGCTCCGGCGCCATGTACAGCGGGGTCCCGACGAGTGCACCGGTCACCGTCAACCCGGTGACGGTGCCGACGTTCTGAACCGTCGCGAGACCGAAGTCACCGAGCAACACGCGACCGTCGTCGGCGACGAACACGTTGTCTGGTTTGACATCGCGATGAACGATCCCGGCGCGGTGCACCGCCGCGAGCCCCAGCCCGACCTGGCGCCACACACCGAGCGCTTGCTCACTCGTCCGGGCCTCGGCAGCGTGCCAGGCGCGCGCGGTCGTGCCCTCGACCAGCTCCAGCGCGAGGAACATCTCGCCGTTGTGCTCGCCGACGTCGTGAACTGCGAGCACGTTGGGATGGCGAAGCTGCGCCAGCGCCCTGCCCTCGCGCATCATCCGCAGCTTGCGCTCGCGATCGGCCGAGACGTCGGGCGCGATCCGCTTCAGCGCGACCTTGCGCTTGAGTCGAACGTCCTCGGCCTCCCACACCACACCCATCGCACCGGCCCCGAGCTGGCGCAGCGCGCGGTAACGCTCATCCGATGCCTGAGGCACGGCGAGGCCGGCGAGCGTGGCCATGAGGCCGCCACACGAGGCGCAGCTATCGAGGTGCCGTTCGATCTCGACGCGTTGATCGTCGGGCAATGCCCCTTCGGCGAGCTGCGCGAGCTGGTTCTCGTCCGGACACGCGGTGGTCAACACTGGCAGCCGCGCATCTTATCGCGCTGGTGCACCTCGCCCCAGGGAAACCCTGTCGTCACGCTACCTAGGTCACACCCTGCCCGTTCAACTCCGCTTCCGCCGTCAGCCAATCCTCGGCGTCGTGGCCATGGACGCAGCCACGGCTCACGAATAATGCGTACGCACGGGCGGCGATCTGATCGTGAGTCGGCGCGACGGCCGTGGAGACCGTAGGCGCCGCGGAGGTCTCCGCTGGCCGAACGACTTGCTTGCTCGCCACCGCGGCGGGCCGCTTCTTGACGCTGGTAGGGGTGTTCGACGGCATTACTCGTTCCTTTCGACGGAGGTTGTCGGACACAACCTCGTGCAGGGGCAACTTTGAACATCGAAGCATCCCCGCGCCAACTGAAACCGATCGATTACGGAGGTGTGAACGATCGGTTTCAGTAGCTCCGCTGACCATCAGTCAGCGACGTGTGGCGAAGCCGCTCATTTTCGTGCTCACGAGCTGCGTCGACTTGTCAGCTCCCGCCGCTGGCCAGCGTTGTCGCCGAGCTTCGAGCAAGCCGAGTCTCGGCCTTGCGTGGGGGCCCTGGTGCGAGCGCGCAACGAACCGCCACGGGATCTGGTGGCACGACGGTTGCTGAGCGCGACCACAAACCAAGGACAAGCCCATGACCCATCACGCTTCATCCCGCACGTCCATCGTGCTCGCAAGCTGCATCACGGCGCTCGCTGCATGCGGCGGCGACGCGAGCTCGGACCTGACGCGTTCCCCGGCCATGCTGACCCGAATCGAACGAACGACGGAGCGCGCCACGATGCGCACGGTCGAGCTCCAGGACATTCATTACAGCGGCTCTCAGCTCGACCTGATCGCATACTCGCTCGACGGCGCAGCCAATGGCTCGGTGAGCTTCAGCTACGGCGAACACGGCATCACCGGCGTGGAGTACTCCGATGCGGAAGGCAATCGCGAGACCGGACAGATCATGTTCGACGACGGCCTGGTTGTGCACGAGCGCTACGAGATCACGGGCGTGCGCGTCGACGACGTCGCGCTGACCTACGATCCAGATCAATTTGGCCAGCTCGACGAGATCGCAACCACGACGACGTTCACCTCGGGGGCCCCGAACCGCGTGACGATGGTGCGCTACGAGTACGACGACGCCGGCCGGCGCACCAAGATGTGGTGGCTCGACGGTCCGGAGATCGAATCCGTGGCCCTCGAATACGCCCCGGACGGCAAGCTCAACCGAGCTACCTGGATGAGCGCCACGACCGCCCTACGGACGTACGTGTACAGCTACACCGAGGATGGGCGGCTCAAGGACTCGATCGGTACGAACGGTGGTCGGTTCGAGGTGCGCTACGACGATCTCGGTAGGATCGCGCAGGTCCGGGAATCCTGGCCCGAGGGCACCATCACCGAAAACTACGAGTACGCCGCCGGCGAGATCGACGGCTGGACGTTCTCCCCGAACATTCCGATGGCGTCGCTGTTCGACATGACCGGGACGTCATTCAGTGACACCGATCTCGAGCACGGAAGCTTCGGACCGTATGACATCCCCGGGTAAGATCGCGGGATGGCGCTTCCTGCCACGCTGCGGCGGTTCGAGATCGCGCTCGCCGACTCCGATCGCAATGTCTACGAACAACTCGACTGGCGCGTACCGCAGCACCCATCCGAGACCGATCGCTACCTGGTCGCACGGCTGATCGCTCGCGCGTTGGAGCACGCGGAGGGCGTCGAGTTCTCGCCCGGCGGCGTTTCGGATGATGAGCTGCCGGCGATCATCCAGCGCGATCTGCGCGGCGACCTGCTCGCGTGGATCGAAGTTGGATCGCCATCCCCGGATCGCTTGCACAAGGCGACCAAGGTCGCGGCGCGCGTCGCGGTGTACGGATGGAAAAACGTCTCGCAGCTGGTGTCCTCGATCGAGGAGCGGCGCGTTCATCGCGCCAGCGAGATCGCGATTCGCGCAATTCCTGCCGAGCTGATCGATGCGATCACTCACACGCTCGATCGAAACAACCGCTGGGAGATTTCCGTAACCGGCGGCACGCTGTACGTCGCGATCGATCGCGCGATCTTCGACGGTGCGATCGAGATTTTTTCGATCGCGTGACCGTTCGGAGCACACGTAGGACGAGGTACTCCTCGTCGGAAAAACGTTAGTACGTGTTCGCCGCGTCGACTGGATCGTGCGTGCGATCGATGCGTACGATGGCCGGCAATGATGAGGCTCCCTGTGACCACACTCGTGGTCGCGCTGGCAGCGAGCGTCTCGTACGCCGAGACGTTCCATGTCGCGACGACCGGATCTAATAGCGCAGCGGGGACGGACGCCGCTCCGTGGGCGACGCTGCAACACGCGGCCGATGAAGTGGGGCCCGGTGACACCGTGATCGTTCATGCCGGCGACTATCAAGGCTTCAACCTCGAGACCAGCGGCACCTCCGGCGCCCCGATCGTGTTCAAGGCGGATGGCGACGCGCGGATCACCAGCAATAACCCCGAGACCACCGACGGCATCAACCTCGAAGGTGCCTCGTACGTGACGATCGAGGGCTTCACGATCACCGGCACGACGCGCGCCGGCATTCGCGCGGTGACGTGCGAGCACGTGACGGTGCGTGGCGTGCGCGCCGATCAGAACGGTCGCTGGGGCATCTTCACCGGGTTCTGCGATGACCTGTTGATCGAGGACAACGAGACCTCGCGCTCGGGTGCCGAGCACGGCATCTATGTCTCGAACAGCGGCGATCGCCCGGTGATCCGCAACAACAAGTCGTGGGGCAACAACGCCAACGGCATCCACATGAACGGCGATATCTCGACCGGTGGCGACGGCGTGATCTCGAACGCCGTCGTGGAAGGCAACATCATCTATGGCAACGGCGACGCCGGCGGCTCGGGGATCAACGGCGACGGCGTGCAGGATGCGATCATCCGCAACAACCTGCTGTTCGATAACCACGCGTCGGGCATCTCGCTGTACCAGATCGACGGTGGTGAGGCGTCCACCGGCAACCTGGTGATCAACAACACGATCGTGATGGCGTCCGATGGCCGGTGGGCGGTCAACATCCAGGACGGATCCACCAACAACACGCTTCGCAACAACATCCTGCTGCACCTCGGAAGCCGTGGTGCGGTGGACATCTGCTCGACGTGTCTGAGCGGCTTCGTGTCGGACAACAACGCGGTGACCGGCAAGTTCACGGTGGGTGATTCCGAGGTCACGCTCGCGCAGTGGAAGACGATGACCGGCGGCGACGCCTCATCGATGGCCGCCACGCAGGGGCAGCTGTTCACCAATCCGGCGATGGGCGATTACACGCTGCTGGCGAACGCGCCCGCCGTCGACGGCGGCGTGACAACGGATGCACCGGCGACCGATCTCGCGGGGAATCCGCGGCCGCAGGGCACCGGCATCGACATCGGTGCGCTCGAGCGCTGCGAGGGCCAGTGCATGCCTCCGCCCGATACCGGTCCAGGTGATGGCAGTGGAAGCGGCGACGGCGGCGGTGACGGCGACGGCGATGGCGACGGCACCGGCACGGGCAACGGCGACGGCAACGGCGATGACCCCGGCGGCGACTTCGACACCGGCGGAGACGGCGTGACCGGAGGCTGCGCTGCGGGGGGCGGTGTGGGCGGCGCGATGTTGCCGCTGATCTTCGCGGCCCTGCGCCGGCGCCGCCGCACCAGCAGCCGCTGAAGCGTCAACGTCGTGCTAGCGTGCGCAGGTGCTCATCGCGGTCGAGCGCCTGCTGATCAAGGTTCGCCAGCCGCGCTCGCGTGCCGCCGAGCTGATCGCGCTCCGCCAGCGCCTGCGTGACGAGCGCGCTCGCGAGATCACCGACGAGCAACGCGAGCTCGCGCGCGAGGTGACCGCACGCAAGCTCGCGTTCGCGGCTGAGCTAGGGTCGGTGGCGTCGTGCGGCACGTGTGCCACCCGAAAGCCCTGGCCACGTGGCGGCTATGAGGGCGGTGACTGCTGCGCCGGCGTCACGTCCCAGCTGTTCGACGACGTCGAGCTCGCCACGCTCGCGCACACCGGAACCCGGCCGCGCGATCTGGTCCCGCCCGCCGGTGACGACGTCCATGCCGGTTGCGCATTCCGCGGCCCGCGTGGCTGCTCGCTCGGCGTTGCGCACCGGCCGCCGCGATGCGTTCACTACGTGTGCGACAAGCTTCGCAGCGAGCTGCACGCCCGCGGTCAGCTCGACACCGTCGAAGCCAAGCTCGCCGAGCTCAACGGCGCGGTCCAGCGATTCGGCGCCAGCCGTCAGGCACAGCTCGATCGCGACGTCGTCGCGCCCATCATCGATGCGATCTCAGCTTCGCGCGGCGACGGACGCTAATCGATCATCCGGCCCGTGACGTTCTCGAGCACGCGGATCCGCGTTGCGCAGTTGACACTTCCCAGCAGACCGCCATACACGCCGAAGCACACGAGTTGCTGACATTCGCGAGCGCACGCCATGCGGCCCACAGCTCCGGGCGAGAGCTCGGTGACAGCGTGCGCAGCTCGCAGGTGTGGGTCCGGTTCCACGGCTGCGAGGGGTCGACCGGATCACCTGCCTCGTATGTGAGCGCGTCCAGGCGGTCGACACCGCGCACGATGCCGATGACGGACGCGCACATGGCGTGTCGAGAAGTAGCACGTGACGGGCCGATCCGGCCGAACCAGTTGTTCGGCTCGACGATCGCGACCTCGACGCCTGTCCGACGAAGCGCGTCGCGGGGCCCGCCGCCTGTCAGACCGATCCGCTATCAGGGTCCGCGATGCGGATCTATTTCGTAGGCAGCCATGCGACCGGCAAGACCACGCTGTGCCGCTACGTCAGCCGGCGGTATGGCCTGCCGATGATCAGCGAGGTGGCGCGTGCGGTGCTCGCCGAGATGGAGACCGCGCTCGACACGCTGCGCACGGATATGGACCTGGTGGCGGAGTATCAGGAGCGCGTGTTTGCGCGCCAGGTCGCGGTCGAGAAGCTGCATCACGGCCGGTTCGTGTCCGACCGCGCGTTCGACAACCTCGCGTACGTCGCGGAGCACACCACCAACGCGGCCGCGATGATGAACGACCAGCGGTTTCGCGACTACATGCGATGGGTCAGCGAAGGCATCGTGTTCTTCCTGCGGCCGCATCAATCGCTGCTCCGCGAGGATGGCGTGCGCGCGGGCGTGTCGTGGGATTCGGTGCTGCGGATCGACGGCATGGTCAAGCTGATGCTCGAGCAACACCGGATCAGCTATCTGCCAATCGAGAGCGTGTCGATGCAGGAGCGGGTGCGCGCCGTCGAGTTCGTGCTCGGGCGCTGCGGGTTCGAGCTGCCTGCGCCACCAGCGCGGCCGCGGGCGCAAACCGTGCCGCCGATGGTGCCGCCGCCGGTGCGAGAGTCCACGCCGAAGGTTCCCGCGCCGGGTCCACTGCTCGCCGGGACGCTCGAAGCCTGGCCGTACGCGCTGGTCGACAGCGGGGATCACGAGGCGTAAGTCGACTACGCCGAGCGGACGAATGGATTGCCGATCGCTTCGTCGCCGAGCTTGGTATTCGGGCCGTGGCCTGGAATCACCAAGGTGTCCAGATCGCGGCTGTACAGCCGCTCGCGAATCGAGCGCGCCAGCTGACGGCCGTCGCCGCCCGGCAGGTCGGTCCGCCCGACTGAGCCGCGGAACAGCGTGTCACCTGCGAACAACAGCCGGCCGGAGTCGGGATCATCGATCTCGAAGCACACCGAGCCAGGCGTGTGACCGGGCGTGTGGATCACCGAGAGCTCGCGCTTTCCCATCGCGATCCGATCGCCGTGATCGAGCCAGCGCTCGACCGGAAGCGACGGCTGCACGGTCCACCCGAACATCGCAGCCTGCATGCCGATCCCGTCGTAGAGAAACGCGTCACCTCGATGCAGGCAGATGGCTCCCCCGTGGCTTTGCTTGACCTCGCGGGTTCCAAAGATGTGATCGAGATGCGCGTGCGTGTGGATGATCGCGCGGACGGTCAGATCGTACTGCGCGACGATCTCGGCGATCCGCGGAAGCTCTCCGCCCGGATCGATCACGACCGCGTCCTTGGTGTCACCACACGCGAGGATCGTGCAGTTGCATTGCAGGGGGCCGGCGGCGAACGTTTCGCGAAGCAGCATGGCTACTGCACGTTCAGCATGCCGCTGCCGTGTGCCGGGCTGATCTGCCCCGGCAACATCGACGTACGCGAACGAATGTAGATCGTCCCTGCCCCACCCCCACCGCCGCCGCCATTCTCATCGTCGGCGACGTTGTTCGCCTTGGTCGCCACGCCGGCGAGCGAACCACCGTTGCCGCCCTTGGACCCACCACCGAACTGACCGGGGTTGCCACCGACCGCCTGTGCGGTGTCGGGGAGCCCGCTGCCGCCCGCTGCGCCGCTGTACACCGAGGAGCCACCGCCGCCACCACCACCGCCGTTGGCGGCAACGAGGCCGGTGACCTCGACCTCGGGTGCCTCGAGCAGCACGCTGCCGCCACCGCCACCGCCCGAACCTGCGGCCGAGTTGCTTTCGCCTGGCGACCGCGTTCCGCCGGCGCCACCGGCACCGGCCATGGTGATGCCCCCGCTGACGACGAGCGTTTCGAACGCCGTGATCTGCAACGCACCGCCACCACCACCGCCACGCACCACCACGGCAGCTTCGCCGGGACCACCGCCACCGCCTCCGCTGCCGCCGATCAGCGGTTCCAGGGTCGGATCCACGCACGCGATCCCACCGGCCCCTGCGCTGAACGCGCCGGCCGCCCCGCCAGCTTCACCGGCCAGGCCACCCGCACCGCCACCACCGCCCGCATCGTCGTCGTCGGTCGCGTCGAAGGTCCCAGGTTGCCCGGCGCCACAACCGCCCGCGGTGCCGTTGTACGCTGCACCCGCTCCACCGCCGGGACCCGCGCAGCTGACATCACCGGGACATCCCGCAGAGCCATCGATGATGCCATCGATCGTGGCGGTGGTCGCAACCACCAAGATCGCGCTCCGCGATCCGGTGAGCTTGACGATCGCCGAGGCGTCGACCTGGAGCCGGTGCATCACGAACACGCCGAGCGCCGCGCCCTGCGAGGTGTGCTTGGAAAACCCGATGCCGGCAATGACGCCTTCTCCGGCCGCGCGCGTCGCCCCCCCGGTGATCTCACCCGTGTCGGTGTTGAACGTGGTGGCGGCGGCGATCGTGATCGCCTGCGACACCATCGAAACATCGCGGGGGGCGTTGTTGCTCGGGATCACTTCACGGCAGCGCGCGGCGTTGTCACCTTCGGTCACGCAGCCCGCGGCGCAGGCGATCGCCGGGTCGCCATCGCATGCGATGCTGTCGGCGTCGGCGCAGACACAACCGAGCTGAGCGTCGATCAGCGGCTCAGGCGCGTCGGCTTCGGTCGCATCCGACGTCACGATGTCGTTCGGGTTGCGTTTGCAGTGGCCGTCGTAGCAGCGAAGCGCGCCCGGGCATTGCTCGTCGGTCGCGCACGGCGCGCCCTCGTTGATCGTAGGCCGGTAGCAGCCCACCGCGACCGTAACCAACGCAAACAGCAACCTCATCGGCCCACTTCTACCGCGTGGCTTGCGCGATGGGTGCGCGTCGAAACCAACATCGAACGACACGGAGGACCGGATCGGCCTCCCGGCTGTAAGGGCCCGCGCACGGATACATCATCGATGATCGCCGCCGAGGCACCCCGCGCGCGAGGCGGGGACGATGGAGCATCGCCCCCGGTACGTGTCCGCGCAGCAACGGAGCCCCGGGATGGATCGGCCGCGAGCGCCCTAAGGTGTCCTCCGCGCGCGTTCCGTCGGCCGCACCGTGATACGCTCCACGACGACTGGGGATGTCCGAAGACACCGCTCCATCAGCCACGATCGATCCGCTCGAAGCTCGGGTGGTGGTATTCCGGCAACAGCCGGAAGCCAAAGGTTTCACCGAGCTACGACAGGAGCTTCGCGACGCCGGCCGCGGTGAGTTGCTCGCCGAGCTGTGCGCAACGTGGGCGCAGCACGAGCGCGATCCGGTGCGCGCGGCGGAGGCGTGGTCGGAGGCCGGCGAGAGCATGCTGGTGCTCGGCGAGACCGACACGGCGATCGAGTACCTGAGGATGGCGCTCGAGCTCGATCCGATGAACGAGCGCGCCGGCGACAAGTTGCTCGAGCTGGTCGAGCCCAACGATCCAGCGACCGCCGTCGAGATCATCGAGCACGCCCTCACCGAGCTGGCCAAGCGAGATGCCAGCAAGCGCAAGACCGAGATCATCCACCGGCGTGCCGCGCACCATCGTCGCGCGGCGATGCTGTGGAACGACCATCTCGGCCGCATCGACCGCGCGCTCTTGCACTGGCAGCAAGCGTGGAAGCTCGAGCCACAGCGCACCGATGCGCTCGAGGCGGCACGAACGCTGTATGCCTCGCTCGGCGACGAAGCCATGGTGGCGAAGCTGTACCAGGCCGAGCTCGATGTGATCGGCTCCGATCGACAGAGCGCGAATCAGCCACAAATGGCAGCTCGCAAGGCGGCGATCCGGCTCGAGCTCGGGCGACTCGCGCTCAAACATCGCGACTACGACGCAGCCGCCAATCATCTCGAGGAGGCGGCCAAGCTCGACCCATCGTCGCTCGAGGTCGCCGAGAAGCTCGCGGAGGTCTACGCGACGCCGGAATTCCGCGGCGGCAAGAATCGCGGCAAGGCAGGCGAGCTGTTCGTCGAGCTCGGCCGCCGGCGAATGGCGACCCAGGACGATGCCACCGGGATCAACTACCTGCGCCGAGCCGTCGGTGTCGACCCCTATTCGAAGGGCAGCTCCGAGGCGCTGCAGCAAGCGCTCGCCGAGACGGCGCAGTGGCAAGAGCTCGATCGCGCACTTCGCCATCGCAGCTCGGTGGTGACCGATCCAGGCGAGCGCGCGGAGGTGTTGCGCCGCCGCGCCGCGCTGTATCGCAACCAGCTCGCGGATCGCGCCGCGCTGATCGAGGTGCTGACCGACCTGGTCGCGTACGAGCAACCGGGCAGCAAGCCCGCGCGCGAGCTGCGCGAGTTGTTGCGGCAGGATCAGGACTGGGACGCGATGTCTCGGCTGATGGAGGCCGAGATCAACGCGCTAGGCCAGAACCCCGAGACGCCATCGGATGTGTTGATCGCCGAGATCCTCGAGCTGGCGACGATCGCCCGCGAGCACATGGGCGATCGCGACCGGGCCGCCGAGCTGCTGCACCAGGCGCTGCAGGTCGATCCGATGCACGACGAAGCGATCGCGCGCTACATCGATCACTTCCGCGAGCGCCGTGATTGGCGCGGCCTGATCGAGCTCAACGAGTTCGCGCTCGATAATGCGCGCCAGGCCAACGAGCCTCCCGACGAGCTGGTGCGACGCCTCGAGGAGATCGCGCAGCTCGCCGAGCTTCGCCTCGGCGATATTCCGCGGGCGATCGACGCATGGCAACGGATCGGCGAGCTCGAGCCCGGCAGTCCGAAGGTCGCCGAGGCGATGCGCCGGCTGTCCGCGCGCTCGAAGATGTGGGAGCAGCTGGTGGCCAGCCTCGAGCATGAGGTAGCGACCGCGCCCAGCCCGGTGCACCGATTGACCCTGCTGAAGAAGATGGCGCAGACCTATCGCGAGCGCCAGATCGAGCCCCGCCGCGCGATCGAGCTGTACGAGCAGATCCTGGCCGAAGCTCCCGACGACGACGCCACGCTCAAGGCGGTGTCCGAGCTCTACGAGCGCGAAGGCGACGACGCGGGGCTCGCGCGAACGCTGCGCCGGATGCTCGAGCTCGACGAGCGGCGCCTCACCGACACGATGGCGCGCAGCGGTAAGTCAAAGGACGCCGCGAAGGAATGGCCGGTAGCCAAGCGCGCCGAACGGCTCACCCAGCTGCGCCGGCTTGCCCAGCTCTACGAAACGCGGCTCGCCGATGTCGACGGCGTCGTCTACGCCAGCCGCGGCGTGCTGGAGCTGCTCGCCGGCGATCGCGACGCACTCGAGCGGATGGAGCGCGTGCTGGAGAAGGCCAACGATGCGCGCCTCGAGCAAACGCTCGAGTATCACGCGGCGGCTTCGACCTCGCCTGCGGAGCGCGCGAAGCTGCTCAAGCGGCTGGCCAAGCTCGCCACCGCGCGCGAGGACGATGTCGCGGCACTCGATCGATGGGAGCAGACGCTGCGCGCGTCGCCGTCGGATCCCGACGCGCTCGCGGCGCTCGCGGCGCTGTACGAACGCAACGAGCGCTGGGCCGAGCTCGCCCAGGTCCTCGAGCGTGTCGACGGCGGCCGCCCACTGCCCAACCGCGGGACACCCGAGGCTGCACTGCGCGCGCTCGAGCTGGAGCGGTATGCCAACGTGCTCGATGCCAGACTCAACGATGGACCGCGCGCGATCAAGGCGTGGCACCGCGTGCTCGAGCTGACGCCGCGCAACCGGACCGCACTCGACGCGTTGACCCGGCTCTATCGCGCCGCGTCGAAGTGGCGCGAGCTCGCCGACGTGCTCGGCGTTCAGGTCAGCTCGTTCTCGACGCTGGTCGCCGAAGGCGATGGTGAGCGCGCCTGCCAGGCCGCCATGGAGCGCGCCGAGCTGCTCGAATCCAAGCTCGGCGCTCCGGGCGATGCGATCAAGGTGCTCGATCACCTGATCCGCGAGCTCAACGCGAACCATCTCGAAGCGCACACCGCGCTGCGCAGGCTGCACGAGGCGCGCGGCGACTTCGATTCCGCGGTCCGGATCGCCGAGCGCGAGATGTACCTGTCCCCCGAACCCGCGCGAAAGCTGGCTCGCGGCCTCGAGATCGGCATGATCTGCCGCGATCGCCTGAACAACCCCACGAGGGCACTCCAGGCGTTCAAGCGCGTGCTCGAGCTCGATCCGAACCAGCTCGAGGCGCTCACCGCGTCCGCCGACCTGCTCGCGCGGCTCCAGAAATGGAAGGAGCACGTGGTCATGCTCGAGCGCTTGCTCGCGCTCACTCCCGGCGACCCGAACGCGGACCCCGGGGACGCGGCGGCGCAGCGTCGTGCGCTGGTACAACGGATCGCCGCAGCGATCGCCGACAAGCTCGGCGATCCCAAGGGCGCGTTCCGGTGGTGGCGCCGCGCGCATGAAGAGGCACCCGACGAAACCACGCTCAACGATGTTCGTCGCGCCGGCGAATCGTACGGGCTGTGGCGCGAGCTGGGCGACGTCCTCGCCGACGAGCGCAAGCGCTTGCTCGGCGCCGGCGGCGAGGGCGCTCCGAGCGAGCCTGCGCGGTTCATCACGCTATCGCGCGAGCTCGCGGCGCTGTGTGAGCGCAAGATCGGCGACAAGCTCCGCGCGGTCACCGTGCTCGCCGAGGCGCTCGCGGTCGCCCCGCGCGACGCAGAGATCCTGGCGGAGCTCGATCGGCTCGCCGGCGAGCTCGATCAGCGCACCGCGTGGAAGACGCTGCAGGATTCGTACGAGGTCGCGATCGCAGCAGCCACGCCGAACGAGCGCGTCGAGCTGTACCTGCGGCGGGCCCGGATCCTCGAGGATCGGATCAACGATCCCAAGGGCGCGGTGGCAGACGTGCTCGCTGCGTTCTCGTGGGCGCCCGAGAACGAGACCACCCGCGAAGCGCTGCTCCGACTCGCTCCCAAGGCACGCGCATGGAACGATGTGGTCGCCATCGACAATGCGCTGATCGAGCGCGCGGCCAGCTCCGCGCGACGGGTCGAGCTGCTGCGCCGCAAGGCGCAGATCATCGAGGACCAGCTCAAGGACGCGCCTCGCGCATTCCGTGCGCATCTGATCGCCCTGATGCTCCAGCCGGACGACGTCGACACCACGTCACACGTATGGCGACTCGCCCGCGTCATCGGCAAATACCGCGAATCCGACAAGACTCCGCACGCCGAGCCACCTCATGCAGCCGTGCAGTCGGAAGCGGCGATCGCCGAGGCCGTGGCAGCGGCGACCCGCGCCAACCCCAACCGCTCGAAGATCCCGCAGCGCCACGGCACCGAGCCGCTGGTCGAGGCCGACCTTCACCTCGCCACGCTCGCCGTTGGGGACTCGACGCAGCCGCTCGACCTCAACGAGATCGAGGTCGCGACCGAGTCCAAGAAGCCGCAGACGTTCGATCGCGAAAATCAGACGATGACGCTGTCGCCATCCGAGCTCCGCGGGATGATCGTCCCGCCTCGACTGCCGCCGGGGTCGAAGGGACCACCGAAGCCACCGCCGCGACCACCGTCGATCCGCGCGTCGAATACCCGGCCGCCTCCGGCGCCGCGCAAGGCGCAGGCCGTGGTTCGCCGCGCTCCGCTGCCGACGCTGCCGAATCGCGCGTTCGAGTCGCCGTGGGAAGAGCTCGCGGTCACGTACGAGGCGATGCCGGCGCCCGATCCGACGGCGCGACTGCGCTGGCTGTATCGCGCCGCCGAGGTGTGGGAGACCGGCGGCAAGGACATCACCCGAGCGTTCGATGCGCTCGCGCGTGCGTTTGCGCAAGCTCGCCGCGCGCCGGGCGGTGATGCGGAGGTTCGCGCCCGGCTCCACCGGATCGCGCAGGAGCATCGCGCGTGGGATCGCCTGGCCGACCTCTACGAAGGCATGGCAGAGGACGCCGATACCGCCGCCGCCGCCGTCGATCTGCTGATGGAGGTCGCGACGATCCGAACCGAGCAGAAGAAGCCGCGCGACGCCGAAGCTCAGCTGCGGCGGATCCTGGGCATGTTGCCGAGCGAACCGGTGGCCCGGGCACGGCTCGAGGAGCTGTATCGCGCCGAGGGCCGCTGGGTCGAGCTGGCGGCCTCGCTCGAAGAGCGCACCGATCCGCGGCTTGGAACGGCCGCCCCCGAGGCGGAGCGGCCCCAGCTGCTGCGCGAGCTCGCGGCGATGTACACCGATCAGCTGCAGCGTCCGCATGACGCGATCGATGCGTTCGAGCGGCTGCGCCTGCTCGCACCCTCGGACATCGAGGTCTTGCTCCAGCTGGCGAACCTCTACGGCTCGGTCGGCCGGTGGTCGAAGGTGATCGAGACGTTGATCCGCGTCGTCGAGATCTCCGAGGGCTCCACCGAGGCCCGCGACGCGCTGCGCTCGATCGCGCAGATCTACGAGAAGGAGCTCGAGCTGCCGGAGCGCGCGCTCGATGCCTACAACCAGATCGTCGCGACCTGGCCCGACGATGTCGACGCATGGAGCGAGCTCGATGCGCTGTACCAGGCGAGCGGGCACTGGGCCGAGCTCGCCGATGTGCTGCGCCGCCGCGCCGCACTCGAGCGCGATCCGGGTACGCGCGCACATCTGTTGTCGCGCCGAGCCCAGGTGCTGCTCGATTGGCTCGATGCCCCCGAAGAGGCGGCCGCGGCGCTGCGCCACGCGCGAACGATCGCCCCGGACGATGCAGGGCTGGCCGACCAGCTCGTGACGGCGCTGATCAAGGCCAAGCGCGAGCGCGAGGCGGCGGCGATCCTCGAGGGGCGGATCGACGCGCTTGGCTCGGCCGATCCGAGCAGCAGCGTTCCCAAAGGTGACCTCGCGGCGCTCTACATCCGGCTCGCTCAGCTACGAC
Source organism: Kofleriaceae bacterium (assembly GCA_050187075.1). GTDB lineage: Bacteria > Myxococcota_A > Polyangia > Haliangiales > Haliangiaceae > JABFXX01. The sequence continues at coordinate 118,800 of JBFWXW010000002.1, forward strand.
TCGACGGGCTCTCCGATCGCATCGGAGCTCGCAGCGCGATCGACAAGGCGCTCGAGCTGGTGCCGGAGCATCCCACCGCGCTCGCCGTGCTCGCCGGGATCGCCTCGCCCGAGGACGATCCGCGAGCGTTCGCGGACGCCAAGCTGCGAGAGGCCGAGAGCTCGGTCGACAACGACATGAAGATCGCGGCGTGGATGGCCGCTGGTGACGTGTTGCAGGCACGCGTCGGCGACACTGGCGCCGCGCGCACCACGTATGAGCGCGTGCTCGCGCTGCGCCCGTTCCATGCCGACGCGACCTGGGCGCTCGCCGGCCTCGTCGAGAAGGGCGGCGATCCCGAGACCGCCGCCCGGCTGCTCGAGAAGCGACTCGAGGACGAATCGCTGATCCCGGTCGAGAAGGCCAAGATCATGACCCAGCTCGCGGCGCTGTCGCGAGCCGCGGGCGTGGAGCCTGCAGCCGAGCGCCGCCTGCTCGAAGCGCTGGGCTGCATGCCCGATCACCTCCCCGCGATCATCGCGCTCGCGGACTTCTACGCCGATGCCAACCGGTGGGAGGATCTCGAGGCGTTCGTGCGCGAGGTGCTCGAGGGCGGCGTGCTGACCGATGCGCCCGCGGCGCTCGTGGCCGACCTCCATCGCCGGCTCGCCAACGCGCATGAAAAGCTTGGCCGCGAAGAGGAGGCGTATCAGACGCTGGTCGCGGCCGATCGACTGCACCGCGGTCATCTGCTGATCAAGCTCGCGCTCGGCGAGAACCGCTACAAGGCTCGCCGGTGGCGTGAGGCGGCGCTCCACCTTTCGCCGCTGGCGAACCACGAGGATGCGGCGCGCTATCCGAGTGAGGTCGCGCAGGGCCTCTACCACGCTGCGCTTGCCGAGATTCGCAGCTTGCGTCCGGAGAACGCACCGGCGCTCTACGGGCGAGCGATCGAGCTCAAGCCGCAATATGCACCCGCGCTCCAGGCGCTCGCCGAGATCGCCATGGAGCAAGGCGATCACAAGAAGGCCGCGGACCTGCTGACCCGCCAGGCCACGGCCACCGAGGAGCCGGCGGAGCGGATGCGACTGTTCGAGGCGCTGGGCGACATGGCGCTGGTCATGCTCAAGGACGAGGACCGCGCGCGCACCTGTTTCGCGGCCGCCGTCGCGTCGGCGCAACCGATCGAGGCGAAGCACCTCCCGCTGCTCGAGAAGCTGCTCGAGCGCCAGGAGCTGGCCAACGACCATCAAGGCTCCGCGCGCACCGCCGAGCTGATGGCTGCGTTCGGTGCGACCGCGGCCGATCGCGCGTCGCGCTACCTGCGCGCCGCCCGCGATTACCTCGCCGCGGGTGACCCTGCCCGAGCTCGCGCCGCGGCGGATCGCGCGGCCGAGAGCGACCCCTATGATACCGACGCCGTCGACCTCGCGTCGGGGCTCGCGATCGATCAGGGCGATGTCGATGCGGCGGCAGGTCTGCTGACCCGCCTGCTCACCGCCAAGGAGGATCGCGCAGCCGGACAGGTCGGCCGGCGGGCGATGCTGTCGTACCGGCTCGGTCATGCGCGTCATCAGCGCGGCGACACTCGCCAGGCGTTGACCGCGTACGAACAGGCGATCCGGATCGCGCCCGACTCCGACGGCGCAACATCGGCGCGACGCGGATTGATCGAGCTGCTCCGCGGCGGCGACGATCCGTCGAAGAAGGAGCCCGTCCTCGGCCACCTCGCGGCGATCACCGCGGCCACCGGCGCACTGACCGATCTCGTGGCGTGGGCGGACGAGCTGCGCCGTCAGAACAAGGCGGATGCCGCGCATGCCGCGCTCGAGCTCGCGATCGCGTGCGGTCACACTGCCGACGTCCATCAGAGCGCCTTTCTGACGATCCACAAGCCGTACGCGATGCGCGACGACGAGTCATATCGCGCGACGCTGGAGGCTGACGCGCGGGCGATGTTCACCGATGCTGGAGAAGCCGGCCTTGGTTCGATCGCGAGCGCGCTCGCCGAGGCCGCGGCGCTGCTATGGCCGGATCTCGAGGAGGCGCTCGCCCGCGCAGGCGCGACGGGCGCCAGGCGGATCCCGGCGACCTTGCATACGGCGGCGACGGCGATGTTCTCGCGGATCACGACCGCACTCGGTGCCGGAGCGATCATGCTCTACCAGCAGGACGACGGCCCGGACATCCTGGTGGTCAGTGCAGCGACACCGCTGATCGTGCTCGGCCCGCGCATGCTCGCCGAGGCCACGCCTTCCGACGAGATCCGCGCGCTGCTGACGCACGCGATCGAGCTGACCCGGCCCGAGCACGTGGTGTTCACCGGTGCCCATGCCGACAGCGCCATGATCACCCCGACCCGCCTGATCTCGTCGGTGATCCGATTGTTCGGCCCACCCGCGCTTCGCGAGGCGACGACCTCACTGATCGACGATGCGGATCTGCAGCGCGGTCACGATGAGCTGGTCAAGAGCGCGCTGTCGGTGAAGATTCGGTCGCGGCTCGAGCAACTGCTCGCGACGATGCCGGCGAACGCGTTCCAGGTCGGTCGCTACATCGCCGCCTGCCAGCGCACGGCCGACCGTGCGGCGCTGCTGCTCGGCGGCTCGCCACGGACGATCGCCACGCAGGCGGTCGGCCGCGGCGAAGCCATCGCGCATCTGATCTCGGCGATGGCGCAGCCCGGCTGGCTCGCCACGCGCACCAAGCTCGGCCTCGGCATCCGCTGACGATCGCGCGGGGCCGCGACGGTACGGCGGGCCACACCCTCCCCTCCAGCATCTGATCATCTGATAGGCTGCCGGCGATGTACCTGGGCATCGTCAAGGGCACGGTCGTCGCGGACCGCAAGGCTGCGGGGCTCGAAGGCCACAAGCTGATGCTCGTCCAACCGGTCGACGAGCAGGGGACGCCGGTCGGCGACATCCAGGCTGCGGTTGATACCGTTCAGGCCGGTGAGGGTGATCTGGTGTACCTGGTCGGGTCGCGCGAGGCCGCGCTCGCGTGCACGCCGTGGTTCGTGCCGGTCGACGCCGCGATCGTGGGAATCGTCGACGGTGTCGATGCACCGAGGCCACGGTGAGGTGCTGCCGCGTCGTCGGCCCGCTGTGGGCGGCCGCAAAGCATCCAGCGTTCGCGGGCCGGACCCTGCTCGTGGTCCAGCCGCTGGACGACGCGGGCAACGATTCCGGCACCAGCTTCATCGCGATCGATGACGTACAGGCAGGCATCGGGGACAAGGTGCTCGTGCTCACGGAGGGCAACGGCGTCCGACAGATCTTGAAGATGGGCGATCAGGTGCCGATTCGATCGATGATCGTCGGGATCGTGGACCACGTGGAGCGCGAGCAGTGACCTCCGGCCAGCCGTTGCGTGCCGCGCTCGCAGACGCCGCACGCCATCTCCACGCCCGCGGCTGGGTGGCCAATCACGACGGCAACGTGACGGCACGCGATGGCTCGCGGTTCGTTGCGACGCCGACCGCGACGTCGAAGCGGCTGATCACGGATCGCGCGTTGATCGACGTTGATGCCAAGGGCCACGTGATCGGCCACGGTCGCGTGTTCGGCGAGATCGGGCTGCACCTTGCGGTCTACGAACGCCGGCCCGACGTGAATGCGGTGATTCATGCACATCCGCCGAACGCAACCGCGATCAGCGCATCGCGCGGCAACCCGATCGAACAGCCGTTCATCGCCGAGGCCATCGTCTCGCTCGGCCCACGCATTCCAAAGCTCGCGTACGCGCAACCCGGCGAGCCCGCTCGCGCCGCACTGGCCCCGTGGTGCGAGCTCGTAGACGCGGTGATCCTCGGCAATCATGGGGTGATGGCATGGGGCAGCGATCTCGAGCAGGCGCTGCTCCGGCTCGAGCTGGTCGAGCACCTCGCGCGCATCGCGGTTGCGGCGGCGGCGCTCGGCGGTGTCGAGCCGGTTCCCGAGACCGCGATGGCGCCGCTGCTCGCTGCACGCGCGAAGGCCAACATCGGACGCGCGGCCGACCGCGCCGTCGAAACCGCGGCGCAGCTGATGGGCACGAGTGCGCGCCCGGTGGTCGCGTGCGCCCCCGCACCACATGCCAACGTTGCGACGATGTCCCCCAGCGGCCAGCGCCACGAGCTCGCGACCGTGGTGCGCGAAGAGATCATTCGCGCGCTGCGCGATCGGTAACCCCGGACCTCGGCGGACGTAGCACGCACATGCGCGGTGCCGGATTGCTGGCGGTGTTGCTCGCCTGGAGTTGCCAGGCCGCGGATGGCGAACCGGCTCGGCACGGTCCGCTCGTGCTCGAGCTTTTCACGTCGCAGGGATGCAGCTCGTGCCCGCCCGCAGATCGACTGCTGAACAAGCTCGCAGGCGCCGATCCAACGGTCGCGCCGCTGTCGTTCCACGTCGACTACTGGGACGACCTCGGCTGGGCAGATCCATATGCCTCGCCAGCGTGGACGGCCCGACAGCGCGACTATGCCAAGGCGCTCGGCGACGATCGCGTGTACACGCCGCAGCTGGTGATCGGTGGAGCGCTCGGGATGGTCGGCTCGAATGCAAAGGCCGCGACCGCGGCGATCGCGAAGGCTCCAAGGCCCGCCCTGCTGGCCGCGACGATGACCACGACAGGCGATGCCGTGAGCATCAGCGCCACTGCGCCACCGGATGCCGATGTGTTCGTCGCGATCTGGCAACCGTCGACGCGCACCAAGGTGGTGCGCGGCGAAAACGCCGGAGCCGTGCTGCGCAGCGATCGCGTGGTGCGTCGGCTCGAGCGCGTCGCCGCCGCGGGCAGCACCAACACGATTCGCATCACCGTCGATCGAACGTGGCAACCTGTGGGTGCGCTCGCGTTTGCCCAGAGGCGCGACAGTCGGATTGTCGCATCTGCGGCGCTCGCGCCGTAGTGTGTTGCACTCGCGATCGCGATCGATGCCACGTCAGGTCTGGTACAACCGCGTCATGCGGTTCGTTGCTCTGTTTGTAACCTTCGCTGTGCTGATCGGCGGCTGCTTTCCGCACAACGCACGCGCCCGCCGGATCGCGAAGATCAGTGAAGGCGCCGCCATTCTGGCCGGCATCGGAATGCTCGCGGTCGTCAACTCGGGCGCCGAGTGCGAGCACAACCCGATCATGCCCAACGACTCCTGCAAGGACAAAGCTGAGATCCTGGGTGACATCGGGCTCGGCCTGATCCTCGCGGGGCTGATCGGCTTCATCGCCACCGTATCGACCTCACCCGATGACCAGGGCAGCACGCCGCCCCAATCGACAACCGCACCGCCAACCACACCGGCGCCGCAACCCGCGCCGACCGAACCCGCACCGGCGCCAGCGAAGAACTGATCTACGGGACAACCGGCCAGCGCTGCCTCAGATGGAGGGAGCTTTGCGGCCGACCCGGCGACCTGATCGTTCGCACAGCTTGGAGCCGTCAAACACCGGGACCTTGCTCGCCCACGAGTGCCGCCCTGGGCTACCCGAGCCAGCGCGCGCGAGGCCCTGGTAGTTGGCCTTCCGGCCCACGAACAGATCGATCTGCTTACCCTTGATGCCGCCGCCGGTATCGTCGGCCACCACGCAACCGTCGTGAACGAACCCACCCCACGGGGCTCGACCAGGCATCGTGCGGCCATCGAGCAGCGGAATGTAGAGCAGCGATCCGAGCTTCACGAGCTTGGGATCCACCGCCACCGTGCGAAACGGATGCAGTGCACGGCCAGTGCCGGCCGTGCCCCACTGGTTCGCGGTGACCTTGAAGCACGGCGAGTAGTCGCAGCCGCATTGACCCGACACATTGAGGACGCGCCCATCGCGCAGCTTGCCTGTGCCCTGGAGCGTGAGCTGGGCTGCAAACTCGCGACTTACATCAACAATTGGCTTACAGGACCGGCTCGCGAACAGCGTGACCCGATCGGGGGTCTCGGTGATCGCAGCCAGCGTGACGTCGGCGTCCTCAACCGGCGTTGGCACCGCCGCCTGCTTGGGCCGGGCACCTTCTTCGGCGACGTAGTACAGGGTTACGCTGAACTTGCCCAGCTCGACCGGCCCTGCGTCATCGGCGATGGGTGCCTTTACGGGCGCCACCGGTGCCGGCGTCACGGGAACCGCAGGTGCTTTGCTCGATGCATCGCATGCGAAGCCGAGCAACGCGATCGGCAACAACCGAAACCGGCACCGGGCCTTCGACGGCCCGCGCGCGCTTTGCATGTCCGTACCGCCGAGCTCGCCAGTGGCGGCATGGGGTAGCTGGGTCGGTTGGTCGATCCGGCGGGTCATCGGACTCGGAGGCTCGCGGGGTGTCTGAGAACCGCGAGTTGTTGAGTCTAGCTGCGATCAACCTGTCGGTGGGCTTACGAGAACAAGAATGGAATTCATCAATGCATAATCTAATCCGGAGCTTACAGAAGTTTCGGGCTCGACATAGTGATCCCCGTGACAGAGCGCACGGAGCGTCGCATCCCACGCGATCGAGCGCGAGAGCACACTGCGTGAAGACCGATCACGCCGAGCCGATCAGAATCGCGCTTGCAGCGTCGCGTTCAGACCGAGCTGGTTGTGCTCGCCGAACACGTACTTGAATGGACAGGTCTCGACGTCGCTGCACGTCCGCTCGTACCGGGTCTGGTTGCCGTCGTAGCTGTAGAACAGCTCGAGCACTGCCGAGAACATCCTGGCGAAATCGACCTTTGCAGTCCCCTTCACGGCGAACTGTGGGACCGCCTTCTCACCCGCCGGCAGAATCGTGATCAGGGTGTCGATGTTGTTGTTTCGGATCACGGCGGTCGACTTGCCCATCGCGTCCGTCGTGCCGCCCGGAATTCCTTTCGGCGAGGTCAGCGTTGCTGGCTTCTCCACCCCCACGATGACCCCGAGCGTCAGGCGGTCGGCCCAGTTGCGGTCGACACCAATCGCACCAAACAGATTTGGAGACAGCTGGTACGCCTCTGGAAAATCCGAGTACGGCGGGAGGCTCGGCTGCGAATGCAGGATGAACGCCAGGTCGCGATAGCTCAGGTCCATCCGCAGCCGGTAGCGGTCGAGCTTCACGCGGAGGTTCAGGTCGCCGGCCTTTCCGATCTGTAGCTTGGTCGACCCGGTCTTGTCGGCGTCCTTGAGGGTCTGGCCCAGCACCGTGAGCTCGGCCTGAGCCACCCACGACAGCCCACCCGGATACTTCTCGGGGCTGAACAGCTGGCTCACCTGCTCGCCGTTGAACTTGTAGAGCTTGTAGTCGACCGACGACCGGAGCGGCATCCCCTTGTGGAGCGACAGCTGCGCCGAGCCGCCGAACAGCTGCACCTTCTCACGCTTCACATCCTGTAACTCGTTGTAACCGCGGTCGAAGTACCCGCCATTGACCTCGAAGCGCACCATCTCGTGTGGGTCGAAACCACCACCGGCGAGCACCGCGAGTGCAGCTTTCTGCTCGCCATCGTTGGGGTCCACCACGACCGCGCTCTTGGCCCCGACGAACGCGTACGCCCGCTCGGTGTCGAATTGCAGCTTCACGCCAGGCACCGCCGACCGCGCGCGCTTGTACTCGGGGGTACCGCCCCATGACAGCCGGTAGCTGTAACCGAGGCGAAACCGATCGGAGGACACCGGGAACGCGGTCAAGCTGATCCGGGTCGGGTCCTTGTGGGTCGGATCTTTCCAGTTGGTGAGGGTGATGTACGTGCCGGCGTCCGACAGCGAGATCACGTTCTCGGACAGCTCGTTGATCCGGACCACGAGCGCGCCTTCGGCCTGGAGGTGCCCGCTCGAAAAGCTGCGATAGCCGATCGCGTGGCTCAGGGTCTCGAACCCCGAGTAGCGGGTGTCGTAGTTGTCGAAGAACAACACGCCCAGCGAGTTGGGCGTACCGAACCGCCAGCCCGGCACGCTCGGGATCGTCTCGCCCGGCTTGGCGAGCATGTTCTCGTTGGTCAGCGTGAAGGCGATGCGGGTGTCCATGAACCCGCTCTCGCCCGAGATGTCACTGGCGCTGCTGGTGTCGGTTGCTTCCTTTTCGATCGTCTCTCTCGCCGCCTTGTCCGCGGCTTCTTTCGCGGCGCGCTCGGTCAGGATTCGCGCGACCTCTCGATCGACGATCTCGCGGATCCTCGCCTCGTCTACCTGCGCGGCTGGCGGCGGAGGCTCCGCGGCTGGCTGATCCGGCGCCGGTTGTGCAAACGCGTTCGAACGAACCGCAACGACGAGGGTAACGAATACAAGGACAAACCTAGTCACGAGGCCTCTCATGGCAAAATCACATCGGCCGCCGAGCGCGGGAAGATGATCCAGACGTTGAACGTTCCGATGTTCACCGGGCGCAACACGCCAACCACCTTGGGCAGCGTCATGCCGACCAGGGCCGGTGGGTCGATCGAGGTCACCGTGCCTGCGGTGATCACGTTGATCACGTCGAAGCCGCCGCAGCTTCCACCCGGTGGTGCGATCTTCCACTGCTTGTACGTCGCGTAATCGTCATCGATCGGACAGACCACGCCGTTGTTGATCTGGATCGGTGCGGCCTCGTTGCGCTCGAAGTTGATCTTGCCGAGCGGATCGCTGAGGGCGTTGAACCAGGTGGTCCCGTCGACGACGGCCGGCGCGGGCATCCGCGCGGGGTTGATGTCCTGTTGCTCGACGAACGTTTGCGGGAACCCGATCTCGGTCAGTCCATTGAACTCGGATACGCCGCCGCCAAACCCGGCGATCAGCTGTCCCTCCTCAACGCGGCGTCCATCGGTATCCCGCGGGGCCGAGAACGAGAACACCATCGCATGGTCGTATGCCTGCGACGTGCACGGCGGGGTGCCGGCTTCATCGGCACACTCGACGTCGGACACCGTATAGCCCTGCGCGAACACGCTGGTCACCACGAACCGACCGCGCGCGCCATAGCGCGACCTGCCGACCTTGACCTGCTTGTTCTCGAGCGGCGAGCTCGACAGCGCATCGAGCGCGGTCTCGTCGGCAGGTGCCTGGAGATCGGCGATGAACGGGTCGCGATACCACAGCGTGGGAGACGTCCCGGTCGCGTAGGTCGGGTCGGCCGATTGTCCGTCGTCGACCCAGATCGTGGTTGCTCCGAACGTGGGCGGGAGCGTCACGACCTGGTTGGTCGCGACGCCCGCGGTGACATGAAAGCTCGCCAGCGGCGTCAGCGATCCGAGCGGAGGCGTCAACGTGCCGAGGTACTGCGCATAGACCTGCACATCGCGATCGAAGCTGGTGTCGACCTCTCCGTCGGGGCCCCGCGCGGTGACGTTGATCGTGATCGTCCGCTGGGAATCGGGGAGCCGCTGATCCTGCGTACCGCCACTGGCCGGTGAAACCAGATCCACCGTCAGCGATTGCGTGCCGGTGATCGGGTCGAGCTCCTTGATGCACCCGGTACCGCCGATCCCGCCGGCGATCGACGCAACCACGGCGAGCTGGCGCGCACCGATCATTCGAACACCGGACGAATGCGGCCGTCGTGCGCCTCGATCTTCTCGTCGAGACAAGAGATGTCGCCGAACCGCTCGGTGATCTTGCGCTGTGGAACCTCGGTGTCGGTCGTGTCGATCTGATCCGTGCATGGATTGGTTCGGTTCAAGAACACGCGCAAGCCATCGCGCAGCGAGATCCCGGTGTCCTGCTTCGAGCTGTTGCGCTTGAGCACCTCGAACCCCGAGCCACCCGCGGCGATGTAATCGTTGACCGCGACGCGATACAGGCTGGATGCCTCGAGCTTCGCGCAGCGCGTGGAGTCGATCTCCGAGTCGGGAATCGGATTGCCGTTGCCGTCGAGATGCCGGCAGCTATCGCCGATGTGGATGTTCTTCGCGCAGGCGGTCGCGGGCTCGCCGGTCAGCGGATCGAGCCCCGGGCATGCGCCGTGGCACACCATGTCGAACGCGATGCCTGCCACCTGCGCCTGGGTACGGCAGCCACGGCTCGCCGACTTGCGCGCGACGAAGTCCAGCGTGTCCTGAACCTCGGCGCCCGACAGATACATCACGGTGATCGTATTTTCGAACGGGAACACGTTGAACATCTGCTCGATCGTCAGCGGCCCACGCTCGAAGTCGGCGCGGATGCCGAGCGAGTTGGTGATCGCGAACTCGGCCTGCACGCCTTCCTGGAGCTGCATCGAGCGAGCCACCAGGTTTCCGAGCTGCGAATCGCCGCCCGACAGATCGTTGCGGATGATCTTGCTGTCATCGGGCTCGGGGTTGACGTAGGCGAACACGCCGTTGAGGTCGATGTCCTGGTTGATCTTGACCGCGTACGGCCACAGCAGATTTGCCACCGCCGGATCGTCATTGACGCGTGAATCAACGGGCAGGTTGATGTACGAGAATGACGTGATCCGGCTGCGCTTCGCCGGGTCTGCGTTGTCCTCGCCAACATGAACCACGACATCGAGGCGTCCCACGAACTTCGCGAACGCACCGGAGTGAACGAGGATCGTCTGATGCCCCTCGGCGTCGTTGGTGATCAACTTGGGTGGGTTGGTGACGATGTGCAGGTGGCCGCCGAGGATCAGGTCGACGCCCTCGAGCGGCAGCTTCTGGTTCGGATCGTCGACCTCCGACGCGGTCAGGTTCTCGTCTTCCTCGAGCCCGAGGTGACTGACCACGATGATCACGTCGCTGATCGGACGCAGGATCCGCACCCAGCGCTCGAGCGCTTCCGCGTCGTCGATCGGCCGGAACCCCAGCGAGTTGCCACCCTCGTAGATCGAGGTGATCGTGCTCGTGTTGGCCATCCCGATCACGGTCACCTTGAGGCCCTGGACGTCGTACATCTGATACGGCGGAACCACGTCGCGCAGCGAGCGCCCGTCGGGGTTCACCGCGCCCGGCGGAGGATTGTCCCAGGCGTAGTTGGCGGCGAGCACCGGGAACGTCGCCCAGTTGTCGACCTTGTCGAACAGGTTCTTGGCCCCGAGATCGAACTCGTGGTTGCCGATCACGGCGCCGTCCATGCCCGCGAGCGAGAGCGCCCGCATCTCGGCCTCCCCCTTGAACATGTTGAACACCGGCGCGCCCTGAAAGCAGTCACCCGAGTCGAGCCACAGCGAACGATTTGCGGTGGCCCGGATCTGCTTCACCATCGTCGAGATGCGAGCGATCCCGCCGAACGGCGCATTCGCCGGTAGCAGGCCATAGCCCTGGTCGAACGTGTTGGGGATGAAGTTGTAGGGGAACAGCCGCGAGTGAATGTCGGAGGTGTGGACCAGGGTCAGGCGAATGTCCTGACCCACCAGGTTCGGCTGCGGCTTCTCGACGGTACAGGCCGCGGCCAAACCACATGCTGCAAGCCCAGCAACAATCCGGCTGCTTCGCACGGGCGCCGTCATATCCCAGCGGCGCGTTTTTCAGCAAGCCCCTTCGAGTCGCCCGCGCGCAAGATGTGGACCGCAAGTTGTGGTCTACTGGCAACGCGATGCCTCGCGCGAAGATCGTCTGCACCCTCGGACCTGCATCGTCGACGCCGGAGCGCATCGGCGAGCTGATCGATGCCGGGATGAACGTTGCACGGCTGAACTTCTCGCATGGCACCCATGACGACCACGCAAAAATGCTCGCGATCGTCCGGGCCGAGGCAGATCGTCGCGGCAAGGCGATCGCCGCGCTGCTCGACTTGCAAGGCCCCAAGATTCGCGTCGGTAAGTTCGCAAACGGGCAGGTCGAGCTACGTCCTGGCGCGGAGTTCACGATCACCACCGAGCAGGTCGTGGGCGACGAGCGCCGGGTGTCGACGACCTACATGGCCCTGCCCCGCGATGTGAAGCCCGGCGATCACATCCTGCTCGACGATGGGTATCTCTCGCTGGCGGTCACCGGCGTCTCGGATCGCGACGTACGAACCGTGGTGATCACGGGCGGGGTCCTGAAGGACAAGAAGGGGATCAACCTGCCGGGGGTCGAGGTCTCCGCGCCCGCGATCTCCGACAAGGACAAGGTCGATATCGGGTTTGCGTTGCGCCACGGAGTCGATTACGTCGCGCTTTCGTTCGTGCGCCGACCCGAGGACGTGGTCGAAGCGCAGCGGATGTTGACGGTCGACCAGGTGTCGATCCCGGTGATCGCGAAGATCGAGAAGCCGCAGGCGCTCGAGCGGCTCGGCGAGATCGTCGACGTCGCCGACGGCATCATGGTGGCGCGCGGCGATCTCGGCGTCGAGCTCGGCCCCGAGAAGGTGCCGCTGTGGCAGAAGCGGATCATCGAGGAGACCAACCGGCGCGGCAAGGTGGTGATCACCGCGACCCAGATGCTGGAGTCGATGATCAACCAGCCGCGGCCGACGCGCGCCGAGGCATCCGACGTCGCCAACGCGGTGCTCGATTCGACCGACGCGCTGATGCTGTCGGGTGAGACCGCGTCCGGGGCTCATCCGGTCGAAGCCGTGCGCACGATGGCGCGGATCATCGACGAGATCGAGAAGAGCGCGTACTACAAGGCCAACCACGAGGTTCCCGACATCCAGCTCGCGGTCTCGGCCAACGCGATCGCGCACGCGGCGTTCACCGCGGCACGCGCAATGAAGCTGCGCACGATCGTCACGGTCTCCGAGTCCGGCGGCGCCGCACGGCTGGTCAGCGAGTACCGGCCCGAGGCCAACATCGTGGTGCTCACGACCAACGAGGTCACGTTCCGCCGGCTCGCGCTGGTGTGGGGGGTCACCCCCGTCCTGATCGGTCCGGCCGCCACCACCGAGGAGCTGATCGATCGCGTCGAGGCGACACTGATCGAGCGAAACCTCGCGCTGCCGGGCGAGAACGTCCTGATCACGATGGCCGTTCCCGTCGGCGCCGGGCTTCAAACCAACGTGCTCAAGGTCCACCAGGTCCAGCACTGAACCGATCCTGAAAATCCAGCGTGCCGTTCTCGTTCCCGGTTCTCGGTTCAGTAGTCACGATTCGCTCGAGGAAGACCTGGCCCACGCCCGGGCGCCGGCGAATGGGGAACAGAAAAACCGGGCACCGAGAACCGACTCGCAGGGCTCACTCGTGACCCACGCGGAGATCAGCCCCTGGTCGTCCGATCGGCCTCCCTGACGGGTCTGCGTCGCGACCACGCTCAGCCTCACGCCAACGCGCGGAGATCCATCGGCTCTGGCTCGCGCAGGTAGGCTGCGACCTCGCTCCCGAGGCGTGTTGTTCGTCACGCGCCGGTGCGTCGAAAACCTACCCGTTGCGCCTACTTGCGAGGCCACGCTACGCTGGGTGCGTAGTGGCCAAAACTCTGCGTGCAGAGGACATCGTCGCCGTTGGCCAAGTACTTCAAGGGAAGTACCGGGTGGACTCGATCCTTGGCCAGGGCGGGATGGGTGTTGTCGCGGCATGCACGCACCTCGCGCTCAATGATCGTGTCGCGATCAAGATGCTGCGGCCCGATGTGCTCGGCGATCGCGATTCGGTCGAGCGATTCACGCGCGAGGTCCAGGCGGCGGTCCGGTTGAAGAGCGAGCACATCGCACGCGTGCTCGATGTCGGCGTGTTCGATGGCGGCACGCCGTACATGGTCATGGAGTACCTCGACGGTCAAGACGTCGGCGTGTGGCTCGAACGAACCGAGCACCTTCCGCAACCGCTGGTGGTGGATCTGGTGATCCAGACGGCCGAAGCGCTCGCCGAGGCGCACGCGGTCGGGATCGTGCATCGCGACATCAAGCCGACGAACTTGTTCGTGACCACGCAGGCCGACGGTACGCCGCTGATCAAGGTGCTCGATTTCGGGATCTCGAAGTCGTTCGCGGTCCACGACATGAACCTGACGCAGACGCAGTCCGTGCTCGGCACGCCGGCGTACATGTCACCCGAACAGATGCGTTCCGCGCGTGCGGTCGATACGCGCACCGATATCTGGGCGCTCGGCACCGTGCTGTACGAGCTGCTCGAGGGCGTGCGGCCGTTTCCCGCGGACAGCTTCTCCGAGCTGTGCGTGAAGGTCGCCACCGAAGATCCGGCGCTGATGCTGCGCGCCCCGGCGCCGCTCCAGCGGGTCGTGTTGCGCTGCCTGGCCAAGCATCCCGACGACCGCTATCAAACGATGGCGGAGCTCGGCCAGGACCTGGTGCCGTTCGCGTCGGATCCGCAGCGAGCCACGCAATGGGTGCTGCGCATGCATCGCGTGATGTTCCGCGCACGCAACATGTGGGGTGGAGGCACCGATTCGATGATCCGGTGGGATGCCGGTTCGGATCCGTGTGCGCGGCCACTGGACGTGGATGGTGCCGGCACGCCGGTGCCACAACCCTGGCACGGGGGATCCCAGCCGCTGGGCCAGCCACTCGCGCCGGTGCTAGCTGGTGCGGCTCGCGGTTCCGTGCCGCCCGCCGCCGATGAGGAGCGGACGGTGATGGCCCCGGTCGTCGATCCCGATACAGGCATCGCGTTCGCCGACGCTCCGCGTCCGCGGCTCGTGCACGCGGCAATCCATCCGCGACCGGCCTCGGCGCCGATTGGCCGGCCGCGCGGGTTCGATCTGGCGAGCACGATGCGCGGGCCACGCCGCCTCAAGATGTTTCCGATCGTCGTCCTGGTTGCGAGCGTGCTCGGCATCGCGGGCACGTTGATCGCGATGAAGCTCAGCCGAGGTGGAGGCTCCGCGTCTCGCGCGCTGCCAAACGTCGCGTCGCCTGCCGACACGCCCGGGCCGCCGCCCCCGCCTTCGCGTCCATGACCGGATCAACGGTCGGTGCGCAGGTGGCGCGCGATCCGCATCGCCATCTCGAGCGCTTGTTCGTAGTTGAGCCGCGGATCGACGCGACTCTTGTAGGCACGCTCGAGATCCGATTCCGATAGTCCGCGCGCGCCACCCATGCACTCCGTCACGTTCTCGCCCGTGAGCTCGACGTGGACGCCGCCGAGCCGGGAGCCCAATTTGGTATGAAGCGCGAAGCTCTGCTCGAGCTCGTCGACGATGTTGTCGAACCGGCGGGTCTTGATCCCGGTCGGTGTGGTCTCGGTATTGCCGTGCATCGGGTCGCACATCCAAAGCACGGTGCGGCCGGTCCGCTGCACGGCCTCGACCAGCGGCGGCAGCTTGGCGGCGACCTGCGCCGCGCCCATGCGATGGATCAGCGTGATCCGTCCGGGCATCCGATCCGGATCGAGGATGTCGAGCAGGCCTTGCAGCCACTCGACCGTCATCGCGGGACCCACCTTGAGCCCGAGCGGGTTCTCGATCCCGCGGTGGAATTCGACGTGAGCACCATCGAGCTGCGCGGTGCGCATGCCGATCCACGGAAAGTGCGTCGACAGGTTGTACCAACCGTCACGCCTGGGAACGGTCCGCGTCTGCGCCTGCTCGTACGGCAGCGCGAGCGCCTCATGGCTGGTGTAGACGTCGACCCGGCGCAGCACCTCGGCTTCGACGCCGGTGATCGCCGACACGAAGTCGAGCGACTCGCGAATCGACTCGACGATGCGCTCGTACTGCTCGCGCGCGGTCCCCTCGGCGAACGACACATCCCAGTACTCGGGGTGATGCAGATCGGCGAACCCACCGTCGGTGAGCGCGCGGATGAAGTTGAGGGTCAGCCCGGCGCGCTCGTATGCGCGCAGCATCAGCGTCGGATCAGGCGCGCGATCCTCGGCGGTGAACGCATCGCGGTTGATGATGTCACCGCGATACGCAGGCAACGTGACCTCGCCGCGGGTCTCGACGTCGGCCGAGCGCGGCTTGGCATACTGGCCCGCGATCCGGCCGATCCGGATCACCGGCTTGCGCGTGCCGTGCACCAGCACGAGGCTCATCTGCAGCAGGATCTTGAGCTTCGCGGCGATCGGATCGGCGCGGCAGTCATCGAAGCTCTCGGCGCAATCGCCGCCCTGGAGCACGAACGCTTCGCCGCGCGCCGCACGGGCGAGCTCGCCGCGCAGCTGCTCGATCTCCCACGAGGTCACGAGCGGTGGCAGCCGCCCGATCTGCTCGACCACGCTCGCCAGCGCCTTGGGATCGTTGTATCCGACCTGCTGTTGCGCTGGCTTCGATTGCCAGCTCGCGACCGTCCACGTCATTCGGGAGTCTCCTGGTTACCGGCGGGCTTTGCGGCCGCGCATTCCACCGGCCGCTTGCCCTCGTAGTCGAGTCGCTTGGTGGCCGGCGAATACAGCTTCGCCGGATCGATCGATCCCTTGGTCTTGCGGAGCACGTCGGCGATCGCATCGCGGATCACGGTGCCGGTCAGCTTGATCGAGCCCTCCGGCAGCTTCATCCGGCCGATCAGTCCATCGCCGCCCGAGGCCAGGAAGTCACTGGTCACGAGCTTGTACCGGGCCGATTCGACCAACGGCTTGCCGCCGATCTTGATCGCGACCTCGAGCTTGCCGCCCTTGCAACGCGCCTTCGCCGACAGTCCGCTCCACGACAAGATGCCACCGCCGCGCTGCAGGTTGGACGACACCAGCTTGCGCAGATCGGCGCCGGTGACGTCGACCAGCGCGAACCGATTGTCGAACGGCATCGCCTCGAACAGCTGACCATAGGTGAGCTCACCCGCGGGAAGATCGGCCCGCAGCCCGCCACCGTTGGTCACCGCGACGTGCGCCTCGGGTCGCGCGGTTCGCATCAGGTCGGTGAACAGATTGCCCACCGCCGACTCACTGCCATAGGCCTTCGGCACGGTGTCGACCAGCGTCACCCCCAGCTTCTCCCCGCGCCGCGTGCCGGCTCGCCGCAACGCGTCGTCGACGATCGCCTGGACCTCGGGGTCTGCGACCACCGGCTTGTGCTCGTACGCGCTCGGCGTGCAGGCGGCGATCGGGATCGGGTTGCCTTCCTTCTCGCCTTCGCAGATCGACTGCGGCTTGTGAATGTTCACCCCCGAAACGTGCCCGTTCGGGCTGATCCGGAGATCGATGCGGCCAAACGCCCGCCCCGACGAGAACGATTCGATCACCGCGATGTCGTTGATCCGGTGGGCGATCCCCGCATGCGTGTGGCCCGCGATGATCACGTCGACGATCCCTCGCGGCAGGTCGCCGATCAGCTTGAACAGCTCGTCCTCGTGATTACAGGAGGTCAGATCGTTCGGATCGTCGAAGCTCTTGCACGAGCTGCCGATGTGCGCGGTCACCACGATCACTTGCGCGCCCTTCGCGCGCAGCGCCTTGGCCTCGTCGACGATCCGGGTGGCCGCCGGCGCCATCTGCAGGCCGACAAAGTTGGCGGGCATCGTCGTGTGCGGCGTGGCCTCGGTGGTGGCACCGATGATCCCGACGTTGATCCCCGCAACCTCGATCAGGATCGAAGCCGGCATGTTCGGCCACTTGATCCGTCGGCCGGTGGCCTCGTCATCGATGTTCGACGTCAACATCGGGAATGTGGCCTGCTGCGCGCGCGCCTTGAGCGCACCACGCGGATCGTCCTCGGCCGACGCGGCGATCGGGGCGGGCCCCGCCGGCCCGTAGTCGAACTCGTGGTTCCCCAGCGCGACCGCGCTGTATCCGATCTGGTTGTAGGCGCGAACGACGTGCTCGCCCTCGCTGAGGTTGGACTCGAGCGTGCCTTGAAACATGTCGCCCGCGTCGATCAACACGACACCCCCGCCTTCGGTCTCACGGGTATCGCGCAAGTTGTGGATGTAACCCGCGAGCAGCGGCAGGCGTTCGAGCGCGCCGTGGAGGTCGTTGGTGCCGACGATCGATAGGGTGATCGTGCCGCGCGTGCGGGGCACGGCGGGTCGATCGGAGCCATGGTGGCGCGCTGACGAGCTGCACGCGATCGCGAGGCTCACGACGACCAGCAGCACTTTCATAGCGCGGACTCTACCCGGAAAAGTCAGCGAGCGGAGCGCAGCCCCCCTGCTCTCCGCCCGCTGGTTACCGAGGAACGATCGTCAGAACGCTTGCTTGAGCAGCGGCAATCTCAGCTCGACCCCACGCTCGCCGCGATATTCGGTCGTGGCCATCTCGAGCTCGGGAAGCTCGAGGTGCAGCGTGCGTCCGGCGATGCCGAGATCGACGTTCGCATGGATCCGTGCGACGCCGTCCGCA
Source organism: Kofleriaceae bacterium (assembly GCA_050187075.1). Lineage (GTDB taxonomy): Bacteria > Myxococcota_A > Polyangia > Haliangiales > Haliangiaceae > JABFXX01. Next base: position 136,746 of record JBFWXW010000002.1, read on the forward strand.
AACTGAACGTCGCTGCGAAGCTTGAACACGAGATACTGCCCGGTATCGCTTCCGACTTGAACGCGAGCGCGGCGCTTGCGGCCATCGAACCGCAGCCCGACGATGTCGTTGCTGAGCTGACCGAGGTGATAGCCGAGCTGGTTTCCCATCTCGGTGAGCTCGTCGGTCAGCTGATCTCCCAGGCTCAGCCGCGTATCACGCGGAACCGCCGGCCAACGCTGATCGATCGCAGCGTCGTGATGCGACGCCGGGACGACCTCCACGTGCGCGAACAGCGGCGCAGCGAACGCCGCGCTCGGCCAGGACGGGTTGTCGCCGGGGTCCGCGATCGCCGCCGGCGAGATCGCGCAAAGCACGAGCAATGGGACCCAGCTCCGCACCTTGAAATTCTCGCAACTCCCTCCCCGGACGTTCTGTAGGCAGCCGCACAACCACCATGCTAAGCACGGCCCATGAAGCGGATCTTGATGTGTGCCCTTGTGGTCGTTGTCGCCGGATTGGGCACAACCGGCTGCAAGAGTAGCCCTCCTGAAGCCAAACCTCCGGTCGGCAGCGCGTCGCTGACGCCGCCGCCGGCCGAGCCAGCGCGAGCATCGCAAGGCTCCGCAGCGGCGAGCAACGATCCGTGGACCGCGCCGAAGACCAAGAAGGATCCGCTGGCGCACCCGCTGTTCTGGTCGATCGAAAAGGACGGCAGGACCAGCTACGCGCTCGGCACCATGCACATGGGCGTCGACGCCGAATCGCGCTTGCCCCAGATCGTGTTCGACAAGCTCGACGCCTCGCCGACGTTCGCGATGGAGACCGATATCTCGGACCCGGCGCTCGCGAACATCGCGAGCTGTAACAACTGCTCGTTGCGGCGCGACCTCAGCAAGAAGCAGTACGAGACCCTCGAAAAGGCGCTGTCCCCCGCGATGGTCGCGCAGTTCGACAAGCTGAAGCCGATGATCGCGACCGTGGCGCTGACCGTGCGGATGTACACGCCGACCGCGCCGATGGATGGCGTGTTGTTTGGACGCGCGACGAACCAGAACAAACGCATCGTGTACCTCGAGCCTGCGAGTGTTCAGGTCGCTGCGCTGACGAAGTGGGCCGACCTCAGGGCGCTCAAGGCGACGCTCGATGACCTCGAGGACAGCGATCGGATCGCGACCGAGTTGTTCGAAGCCTACGTCTCGGGCGACGAGGCGAAGATGATCGAGATCGACAAGCAGGTGCGCGCCGAGGCGCTCGAGCACGGCTACACGCCCGCCGAATACGAGGCGCAGATGAACGATCTGCTGTTCAAGCGCAACGCGTCGTGGATCGCGCCGATCGAGAAGCTGCACGCCGATGGTGGCGGGTTCATCGCGGTCGGGGCGATGCACCTGGTCGGTCCCAAGAACGTGCTCGAGCTGCTCAGCAAGAAGGGCTACAAGATCACCCGCATCACGCCGTGATGCGCCGGAACACGTCGAGCCCGACCTCGATGCCTGTTGCCGATCAGCGTGACCTGAGTAGCTGACCCGCCGCAGCGAGGACGCTCGGCGGAATCTCGTGGCCGCCGGCGAACGGCTGCCAGTCGACGATCGCGCCGGCGTCGCGCAGCAACCCGGCGAGTTGCTCGGCGATCGAGAATGGCAACAGCATGTCGCTCCGGCCGTGCGACTGCATCACCGGAACGCCGGCAAGCGAGGTCATGCGTGGCTGCCACTCGCGCTGCGCGAGCAGCGTGCCGGACATCACGATCAGCCCAGCCGGCGGCACCGCCCGATGAAGTGCAACATCGAGCGAGACCATCGCGCCTTGCGAGAACCCGCCCAGCATCAGCCGATCGTTGGCGATCGCAAACCGCTGCTGCGCCTCGTCCAGCATTCGCGTGACCTGCGCGCGCACGGCGAGCAAGCCCTCGGGCAGCTCGTCGCGCCGGTCGCGCGGAACGCCCCGGCGCAGATCGTCCTCGAGCTTGGCGAGATCGAGCATCCACCATGCGCGCGAGTCGCCATACAACCCGCCCAGCTCGATCGGCGCCTCGGGAAACATCCAGCGTACGGATGGTGCCGAGATGTGATCGGCAAGCGCCACCAGGTCGTCGCCTGGTGCGCCGAAGCCATGAAGTAGCACGACGGTGGTGTTCGCATCGGTCGGTCCGACGATCCGCGTCGTCAATCCGCCGAGCTCGAGCTTGGTCGCCACCCGGCGAGCCTCTCATGGCTTTTGCGCTGCCACGAGCCGACGGTCGCGCTTCTATAAACAGACCCTGACCGTGGAGGACCCGACGCCCGGTTGACAGGTTACGATGGGGCATGGGGTCCGGCAGGACGTACCTCGCCGCGTTCGCGGGACTTCACCTGATCCCCGATCCCGACGAGCGACGCGCGGTCGCGCGGCTAGGTCTGGCGATGTTGGCGCAGATCGCCGAGCGCGAGCCAGCTCCGCTCGAAGGCCTGGCGTCGAGCGACCTGCTGCGCGCGGTACGGATGGCGCTTGCCGACGGCGTGCTCGCCCAGCTCGACTGGATGTCCCCGGCAGCTGGCACGATCGCGCTGTTCGAGCTGGCGCAGGCGTTGCCGCCGGGCAACGAGCGCCGCGAGCTCGGTCGCCGCGTCCTGTTCCGGCTTCGCGAGGCCGATCGCGAGACCTTCGTTCGACTGCTGATCGCGCTCGCGAGGTCGTCGCCGAAGCTGCTCGCCAGCGATGGCTTGCGCGCGCGTGCCGAGGTCGTGTTGTCCGCGCCGCTGACCGCGCCCGGTGCGATCGGTGAGCTCGCGCTCGGGCTCCTCGCGCAGCCCGCCCTCGCCGAGAGCTGGATCGAGGTCCCAGCGACCGGGTCGCTCCCAGGGCGCCGGCTCGCAGCACGCTTGCTCGCTCACGGCGCGCGCGAAGCGATCCGCCGACACGACGCGGGCGACCGGGGTGGCGTGACGGTGCTCGCGCGGCCAGGGCTGCGCGCCGCGCTGAACCGGCTGCTCGGCGATCGCGAAGCACTGGTGTGGCGGTTCGCAGGCATCGCGCGTGGGCTGCTCGCTCATGCAGACTCCGACCTCGCCGCGCAGATCGATCGCGAGCTCCGTCCCACGGCATCGTCGACCGAGTTGCGCCGTGCATCGGCGTCTGCCGCCGCGGCGCTCGAACGCGGCGGTGCGGCGACCCGGTGGGCGCCCGTCCTCGTCGAGCGCGCGAACCGCGACCCGGGTGTCGCTCGCGGCGCGATCCTCGGGCTCGCGGGGCTGGCGATCAGCGCGCCGGCCGAGGCCGACCAGCTCGCGACCGAGCTGATCGGAACCGCGCCGCTCGATGGCGTCGAGGCGCTCGCCGAGCTCCGGCGTGAAGAGGGCGCCGGCCTGTTGCCCAGTGCGTCGGCGGCCGCGCGGATCTGGACGCGCGAGCAGATCGCGCGCGATGCGGAGACCGACGACACCCAGCGTGCGCTGCTGCACGAGCTGGACAACGACCTCCAGTCGCGCGCCCGCACCGACGGCTTCCGCGTGCCCCTCGGCGAAGCACGCAGCTCGCTCGATGCCGGCGACCTCGCAGCGGCGTTGCACCACGCACGCGCGGCGGTCGAGGAGATCGCCGAGGCGGCCGACTGGCTCGAGCGCGCCAACGACGAGGACCCGATCGATCGACGGCATTCGATCCGCCTGTTGCGCGAGCTCGATCGCGAGCTCCTGGCCGATAACACGCTCACTGCGGTGCTCGCACTCGCGCCGGACAGCGATCACACCCGGGGGCTGTTCGAGCGTGCGCTCGGCACGATCGAGGCCGCGCTGCTGGCGCGCGAGAGCCGGGCCGAAACCGGTGCCGTCGCACACGGCGGGCTGCGGATCGCACGGTTGCGCGCGCTGGTACGGCTGCTCGACGGCGTGCGCAAGACCGGCGAGGCCGACCTCGGACCCCGGCTGGCCGCCGTGCGCCAGCTGATGCAACGCGCCGCCAACGATCATTCGACCCTGCGTCGGGCGGTGTGGGCCGCGTTGACCCGGGCCGGCGATGCGCTGCTGCGCGATGACCACGCGGAGACCACCGATCTGTTGCTCGCATGGACCTGCGCGTTCCCCGATGACGACTTCGCGATCGTGCGCGAGGCAACGATGATTCCCGAGGTCGCGGCAGCGTTCGACGCCTATGCGCGGCTACAGCAAGCAGGCTGGGCGGCGGCGGATACCAGCGACACCAAGGCAGCGCGCGCCCTCGTCGAGCGCATCGGCGAGCTTGCCGATGCGTTGCCGCCCGAGCAGTCGCCGCGCGTCGAATCGGTGCGGCTTGCGCTGGTCAGGCTCGGAAATCAACTCGGGCGGTTGACCGCCGCCGCAAGCCAGTCCGCGGTGTCCGGCGAGGTGATCGAAGGGCTCGCGAACGAGGTCGGCGCGCTCGCGCGTCGGGTGTTCGGCGCGCAACAACGACTGGGCCTGTCGGGGATCGACCGCGGCGGTGACCTCGAGATCGCGGTTCGCGCGATCGGACCGGCCCTCGGTGGCGACTCGAGCGCTCTCGACGAGGCGATCGCCACGGCGATGGACGTCGGCCGCGCGTGTTTGCCGCCGGCGATCGTCGCGACGGTGGAGACCGTGCTGCATTGGCTCGCGTTGCGGCCGCGCACCGACGAGGCGAGCTCGGCGCCCGCCGAACCGGACGTCCGGTTGCCGAGCTGGATCCCGCTGTCGCGCCTGCTCGGAAGTTTCTACGTCGTGCGACCGATCGGACGTGGCGCCGGAGGGTCGGTGCTGCTCGCGGTGCGTGCGGATGAGCGCTCGCGGCCCGACCGAGAGCTCGTCGCGATCAAGGTGCCCGACTATACCGGCGCGGCGCGCAGTCTCTCCGAACAGGAGTTCGAGGCGCTGTTTCGTGAGGAAGCCGGCGCATTGCTCGCGCTGCCCTCGCACCCAAACCTCGCCGGATTCATCACGTTCGACGCGAGCTCCAGGCCCAAGCCGATCCTGGTCATGGAGTTCGTCCGCGGCACCGATCTCGAGCGAACCCTCGAGGTCGGCACGCTCGACATGGCCAAGGCGTTCGCGATCATCGATGGCCTGCTTGCCGGCATCGATGCGATGCACAAGGTGCAGATCGCTCACCTCGACGTCAAGCCCGCGAACGTGTTGCTTCGCGATGGCGCCGGCAACGCCGTGCTCGTCGACTTCGGCTTGGCGGGCCGTCGACTCCGGCCGGGATGCGGTAGCGCCCATTACGGTGCTGCCGAGGTGTGGACCGATGCGGCCTCGATCGAGCCGTTCGGTGCGGACGTGTACGCCGCCGCAGCCGTCGCCTACGAGGTGCTCACCCGCGCGGTGATGTTCCAGGGCGATTCACTCAAGGAAGTGATCGACAGCCACTTCGTCAAGCAACCAGCCGCGGACGCGCTCGCCGCGCTCGAAAAGCGCCCCCGCTTCGCCCCGCTCGCACAGCTGCTCCGCGCAGCGGTGGCCCGTGACCCCAAGCGCCGCCCCACCGCCGCTCGATTGCGCGCCGGATTCGCCGCGATCGCACCCGACCTTCGCGAGGTCGAGTGGCCGATCCGCGCGTGATGTTCGATGCGCTCGATGTGCTCTGTGCACCGACTCACACCTGCTCGCATCGGCACTTGGTGATCAATGCGTCACCGCCTCGCGGTATCGTTCGCACAGGAGGTGTCCATTGCCGAAACGCGATGAGACCGGCGAGCTGGTCCTGAGGTCCGAGCGTGGCTTTCCGTGGAAGCTGTGGTTCTTCGCCTTGCTGATGACCGGAGCCGCGGGCGCTGCGGGCTACTATGGATGGCAGTTTCGCGAGCAGGCGAAGACCGCGAGCGACGCGCAGGCTGCCTGTGAGACCGCGCATGCCGCGACGACCGCAGGAAAGCTCGCGGCCGAGAAGAGCCTGGGCGAATGCACGACGGCGAGCGCAGCCGACGCGACGAAGAACAAGGAGCTCGAGACTCAGCTGTCGCAGCTGTCCAAGAACCTCAACGCCTCCAAGGAAGAGCTCACCACGCTGCGCCAGCAACGCGCGGAAGCCGAGAAGCGGCTCAAGGCGATCGAGGACATCCAGCGCATGTTCGCGAGCATGGTCGAGACCGGTCAGCTCAAGGTCACCGCGCGCCGCGGTAGCCTCGTCCTTTCGCTGCCGTCCGAGGTGCTGTTCGCGTCGGGGAGCGCGGACCTGTCGGAGAAAGGCCAGATCTCGGTGCACGAGATCGGGTTCACGCTCAAGAAGTACGACGACCGCCGATTCCTCGTGCTCGGGCATACCGACGATGTGCCGCTCAAGAGCAGCGTGTTCGCCGACAACTGGCAGCTTTCGACCGCACGCGCGCTCAACGTGACGCGCATGCTGGTCAAGGCCGGCATGAAGGCGGAAAACCTGGTCGCAGCCGGCGTGGGCGAGCATGATCCGCTCGGCAAAGATCGCGCGAAGAACCGCCGGATCGAGCTCGTGCTGCTGCCGGCGATCAACGAGCTGCCGCCGCTGCCGGCCTCACTCGATGACGATGCGAAGGGTGCGAAGAAGGATCCGAAGAAGTAGCGAACCGGTGTTAGGGCCCGTGGGCGCCGCTTGGTTAGCGCATCAGCATCGGGCCGAACGTCTTCACGATCGAGACGACATCACTCTGCGCGGCCGTGGAGCGAACCATGACATCGCCTGCGCTGGCCTGAACGATCACGCCGTTCAAGATCCGGCCGGCCGCAGGGCTGGAGCTGGCGAGTCCACTCACCTGGCTGAGCTGACCGTTGAGCTCCGAAGCGATGGCCGCCGCCTGGGTCGCATCGGGCATGGTGAATCGCACGTCGCTGACCATGTCGCCCTTGCGAAGCGCGACCGTGGCTGCCAGCCGCACGGCCGTCCCGTGTGCTCCGATCGCCTTCGGTTGCGTCGACGCGACCCAGAACGCGGCGGACGTATCGACGCGATCGAGCACGGGCTTGACCGGAGCCTTTGACAAGCCTCTGGCGGCCCCCATCCATTTCTTGAGCTCGCCCTGGTCGGTGCGATGCACTGGCCAGATCACCACGTTCCCAAGCCACCCGACGTAGGCGGTCTCGCTGCCATCCGCGATCTCGACGACTGGACCGCGGCGCTTGACCTGGATCTCGGGTGTCGACCCTCTCGAGGTCCAGCTGGTGAAGCAGCGCTCGACCTTCTTCGCATGCGCACCCGCGATCGCGATGTATGCAGCGCCCCCTGCTCCATCTCGTTCAGAGGCGAACACGATACTATCGATCGCGGTCACCACGTCGACCCCACACTCGGCGATCAGCATGTCGCGGACCTGTTTCACATCGGCGTGCTCGTTCGCCACCATGTCGTACAGGGGCGTGAACATCGACGACTTCACCCAGGCGGAAGCATCGATCCCGACGATCATCGTGGTCGTCGACGGCAGGTGGGTCTTGGCGGCGCGCCACGCGCGAGAGCCTGCGGTTGCCTGAGTGACCCACAACCCGAGGGTCAACGCCGCGATCACGATGGTGCGTCTCATGAGCCTGCCTATCTATCAGGGACAGTAGGTCGCGCGCAGCTGGAGCGAATCGAAGAAGAACGAGGTCTCGCGCAAGAAGTCGCTGCTCGACGTCATCCGCACCCGGATCGTCATCCCCGACGGCGGTGGCGTGACCGGGTAGCTGAACGCAGTCCACGCGGTCTTCGGTGTTTGATTCGATACGGCGAGCGCGGTGGCGATCGGCGTGCCATCGGCCTCGGTCAGCAGGATCGATGCGGTGTCGTACGCCGGGTCGCCGGCGACCTCGAGTGTACGCACGTCGTAGAAGCCGGACAGCACCAGGTCGGTCGTGCCCGCCGGGATCGCGACGCTCTGCTCGAGAATGTCGACGACGTTCTCGTTGGTCGCGAGCAGGCCACCGAGCCACGCCTTGTACGGTGCCGTGTGCTCGAGCACGCCATCGTCGGCGGTGACCAGCGGCGCTGCCGGATCGATCAGCGTCTGTTGCCATCCCGTGCCGACGGGGTTGAGGTCGAACGCCGGATTGGTCAACAGCTGCGTCGTCACTGGTGTGCACGGCTGATCGGGCGGTGCATCCGCAGGCGTGACGGTCGTCGCGTCGAGCGTCGCATCGAGCGTGGCATCGTCGGGCGTCTCGGTCTGGATCGGCGCGTCGTGCGGATCATCGGGTGATGCGTCGCCGCTCGCCTCGCCCGAAGCTCTCGCACAGCCGGCGATCGGACCAGCGATCAGACACGCGATCACACAACCGTCGAGGAATCGCCGCATGACTCGCCCCCGATAGTCGTGCGAGTCATGGGGTAAATTCAATCACCGCCGCTGACAGGGGGTGGTGCCCCCGATCTTGCGACCCGAAACCTCACTCCGCCGGGTTCCGCAAGTTGCCGGATTACACGGCCGATCCGGCGAGCGTCCGACGAGCAGCCGCGGCCGAAGGACGCCAGCCGCCGCGCACTACCCGGAGCCAGAACAACGTGGTCCCGGCCAAGATCTCGAGGGCCAGACCCAGCCAACCGCCGATCGCACCCAGCCCCAGGTGGAACCCGAGCAACCAGGTGAGCGGCGGGGTCGCGAGCCATGCCGTTGCGATGCCGACCACCGCGGCATACCGCACATCGCTCGCGCCGCGGAGCACGCCACGGGCGATGACGTTGGCGGCATCGGCCACCAGGAACAGCAAGCTGACATGAACCAGCGCCTCGGCTCGCGCTGCCAGCGAGGCATCGTGGCTGGCCATCGCATGCACGATCGTGCCGCCGAGCAAGGCGTATGCGGCCATGCACACGGCGCCATAGATCGCGCCGAGCAACAGCGCTCGCTTTGCGACCTTGCCGACGAGCTCGTCACGCCCCGCGCCCACGGCTTGCCCCACCAGCACCGCAGCGGCTTCCGCGAGCGCGTGCGATGGCAGGAACGAGACGTTGACCAGGTGCAGCACCATCTGGTGCGCGGCGCCGTCGATGGCTCCCATCCGGGCGATCATCAAGGTCAGGATCAAGAACGACCCGACCTCCATGAGGAACTGCAGCCCGTTGGGCACACCTTCGGCCCAAAGCTCACGCACCGATGCCACGCCCAGCTTGACCCGCCGGAGCTGCGGCCGCATCGGCCACGCCAGCACCAACAGCTCGGCGCAGTTGCCCACGATCGTCGCGGCGGCCGCGCCTCGTACACCCCAGCCGAGCCCGAGGATCAGCACCGCGTCGAGCACGATGTTGACCGCATTGGCCACGACCGCCGCGCGCATCGGCGTCCGGCTGTCGCCAACGCCGTAGCTGGTCTCGCGAAGTGCCGCGAAGCACAAGACCAGTGGTGCACCGAGCGAACGCAGCGCGAGGTACTCGGCGGCAAACCTCCCGACCCGTGGCGACGCGGCAAGCGTCGCCAACAGCGGAGCGATCAGTTGACCGGCGAGCAACGCGACCACGCCCAGTCCAAGCCCGAGCACCAGCGCGGCACCGAGAAACGCCGGGATCCGCTCGCGACGACCGGCGCCGACGGCTTGCGACACCAAGGTCTTGGCACCGCGCAGAAGGCCAATGCCGAAGCACACCAGCATGAACCCGACGACCGCAGCCAGCCCGACACCGGCGAGCTCGTCCGCGCCGACGGTGGCGAGAAATACCGTCGATGCCAGCGTCATCGCCGAGAACGAAACCATCGAGATCGTGATCGGCCATGCGAGCCGGGCGAGCTCACGACCGGGACGTTCCGACCAGGGAAGTTGTTCTGTTCTTGAGATCGACATGACAGACCTCGCGACGCGAGCCGCGTCGCAGCGAGAGATCGAGCCTCGAAGCCCGAGATCGGCCGAAAGCACGAAACGGGCTCCAGTTACGCTGGAGCCCGCGGCGGGAAGGACTTGTTCGAGCTTACGTTGGGGTCGCCAACATCACTCGCCCACCGCGGGCGGCTCCAATTCCGATGACCTCTGCGGTCATGGGGATCGGGCGACAGGTGCGGTAGACGGTGCTCATGATCAAGATCCTGCTTCGAGGCTCACTCTCGCTCAGCAGGCGCGCTGGGGTCAAGCATCGTCAGCGTGGCGCGACAAAGAAGTGCGAGGCGCTACGAGTGCGGCCTGTACGTGATCGTTCGACGCTGGCAGCTCTTCACATGCGAGGGACCAGGCATCTCCTCGAATTGCCAGGCCATCACGTCGCGCATCACCGCCCTATCGAACGCCGCCATGGTCGATCCGTCGATCAACGTGGCGGTCAGGACGTGACCGTCCGGAGACACGCACATCTCCACGTGTACCGATGCTTCCTCTCCGAGCGCCTGGCGGATCGATCTTCCGATGCGATCGGCCGTCGGCAGCTCGGGGTCGATCGGTGCTGGCAGCCTGGCCACGGTGGCTCGTGCAGCGAGATCGAACCGCGACGCAACGCCAGCCATCGGCTCGCCTGGTGGCGTCGCGTCGATCCGTAGCCGCGCTCCGGCGACTGTCGGAGTCTGTGGCATACCATCGAGCGCGGTCGAACCAGTGGCACACGCCGCGACCAGCAGCGTCGAGAACGCGACGAACTTCATGTGGGCCCCCCGAGCCAGCGTTGGCTCTCCTGGGTCGCTCTCCATTCGGCGTGCCAGCGAATTTGATTCGCAACCGAGTGGAATCGCGATCCGGGCGTGGCCCCCGCGACGTCCCATGAGACGCGTCGTGACCGTGTCGCACCGGGAATGACCAAGCACCCCGAGTGGTTGACAGGCCGGCCGCCGGGCGGTTTGCTCGGCCCCTTCGCGAGTCATCCATGTCAGATCGCCTTACTGAAGACGTCACCAAGCTCGTTGGCCGCTTCAACTCACTCAAAGCGGAAGTGGGCAAAGTCCTGGTCGGCCAGGACGACATGCTCCACCGGTTGCTGCTGGGCCTTCTGGCCGGCGGGCACGTCCTGCTCGAGGGCGTCCCCGGTCTGGCCAAGACCCTCGTGATCCGGACCCTCGCGGACGCGCTCGATGGCACGTTCTCGCGGATCCAGTTCACGCCCGACATGCTGCCGGGCGATGTCGTCGGCACTCAGATCTATAACCCGCGCGAAGGGACGTACACCGTCAAGAAGGGCCCGGTGTTCGGCAACTTCATCCTGGCCGATGAGATCAACCGCGCGCCGGCCAAGGTTCAGGCCGCGCTGCTCGAGGCGATGCAGGAGCGCCAGGTCACGCTCGGCGATCACACGTTCAAGCTCAACGAGCCGTTCCTGGTGCTCGCGACCCAGAACCCGATCGAGCAGGAGGGCACCTATCCACTGCCGGAAGCACAGCTCGATCGGTTCATGTTGAAGGTCCGCGTCGGTTACCCGACCAAAGATGACGAGGTGAAGATCATCGATCGGATGGCCGGCACGGGCTCCGAGCCGACCGCGTCGAAGGTGATGGGCACCGATGAGATCCTGAGCGCGCGCGAGGTCGCTCGCCAGATCTTCGTCGACGACAAGGTGAAGCGCTACGCGGTCGACGTCGTCGCATCGACGCGCGATCCCAAGGCGGCGGGGCTCGCAGCGCTCGCGCCGTTGATCGACAACGGCGCCTCCGTGCGCGCCACGATCGCGCTGATCAAGGTCGCCAAGGCGCAGGCGCTGCTATCCGGGCGCAGCTACATCTCGCCGCACGACGTGAAGACGATCGCCCACGATGTGCTCCGCCATCGCATCCTCGTGAGCTACGAGGCCGAGGCACAGGGCAAGACGACCGATCACGTGATCGCCCAGATCCTGGAGAACGTCCCGGTTCCGTGACGCCATGTTGCCTGCGGAAATTGCGCAAGCGGTAAAGCGCATCCAGTTCGTCACCGGCCGCCAGGTCAGCGACGTGATGGCGGGCGCATATCTCTCGGTGTTCAAGGGCCGAGGGATGGAGTTCGATGAGGTACGGCCGTACGTACCCGGCGACGATGTCCGCGCGATCGACTGGAACGTCACGGCCCGCACCGGTGAGCCGCACATCAAGCGGTTCGTCGAGGAGCGCGAGCTCACCGTGATGCTGCTGGTCGATGTCAGCGCATCGCAGGATTTCGGCTCGGGCCGGCGCAGCAAGCTCGAGGCCGCCGTCGAGCTGTCGGCCCTGCTCGCGATGAGCGCCGTCGAGAACGGTGACAAGGTCGGCCTGCTGCTGTTCCACGGCGGCGCGGATCTCTACATCCCGCCGCGCAAGGGCGGCAAGCACGCGCTCCGCGTGGTCCGCGAGGTGCTCGCGCGCGGTCAACAGACGCCGACCGGGCTGACGATCCGGCGCTCGCTGTTCGAGCTGCCGCGCACCGTGCGGCGCTGGTGGTCGAAGCTGCAGGACCGGACCAGACACGAGCCGCGGCGGTCGACCAGCATCGCCGCCGCGCTCGAGTTCTGCCGCCAGGTGCTGCCGCGCCGGGCGGTGCTGTTTCTGATCTCGGACTTCCTCGACGACGGCTACATCCAGGTGCTGCGTCACGCCAACCGCAAGCACGACGTGGTGGCCGCGCTGATCACCGATCCCCGCGAGGCCGAGATGCCGCCCGCCGGGTTGGTCACGCTCGAAGATGCGGAGTCCGGGCGCACCCGGCTGATCGATACGCGGTCGCGCGCGTTCCGCGACGAGCTCACCCGCCGCGCCGAGACGCGCCAGCGCGGGCTGCGAGAACAGCTCCGTGCCACCGGGATGGATCTCGTCGTGTTCGACGCCGCGGGCTCGATGGTCGACCCGCTGCTGCGGTTCTTCCGCGAACGCGAGCGGAGGTTGCGGCGATGACACGCTTCGCGCTCACCGTGCTCGCCATGATCGGGCTGATCGGCGCGTGCAGCAGCGGTGCTCAACCATCGGCGAGCGGGGGCCTCGCCGCGCCGCCCGCGGACGCGATCAAGAAGGTCACGGAGGCCGGGCCGGCGAAGGTCACGGTGACGGTGTGGCCGGCGAAGCCCACGCTTGGCGATCCGATCTACTTGCGACTGGAGATCGAGGCGCCTCCCGGCGTTCGGGTCGCGGCACCTCCGCAACAGACCGGCGACGGGCTCGGGCGGTTCGACATCACGCAGCTGCCGCGCGGCGACGAGCGCACCGCCACGGGAACCCTGATCGAGCGCCAGACCTACACGCTCGATGCGCCATCGAGTGGCCGCCACCGGATCCCGCCGCTGCGGCTCGAGATGGTCGACGCCCGCGCGAACCAGACTGCCGAGGCTAGCAAGCCGCAAGAGATCCTGACCGACGAGATCCCGCTCGAGATCGCGCCCGTCCCCGTCGAGCAGGCAACCGCCGCGCTCAAGCCTGCGCTCGGTGAGCTCGATCCGGACGTCGGCAAGGTCAGCTGGATCACGATCCTGGGCATCGTGAGTGGGATCATGGTCGTCGGTGCCGGTTCGGTGCTTGCCATCCGCGCTGGCCGGGCGCGCCGGCGAATCGAGGCGCAGCGCTCGGCCTACGACGAAGCAGTCGCCCAGCTGCGCGCGCTCGAGACGGCGGGCCCGCCCGGTGCAGAAACCGCCGATGCGTGGTTCGTCCAGCTCTCGGCGATCGTCCGGCGCTACCTCGAGCATCGCTACGACATCCGCGCGCCCGAGCTCACCACCGAGGAGTTCTTGCTCGTCGCGACCTCGCGCAGCGAGCTCCGCGCGGAGCACCGCTCGCTGCTGACCCAGTTCCTCGAGCGCTGCGACCGCGTGAAGTTCGCGGGCTACCGGCCCGATGCGGACGAGTCGATCTCGACGTTGGCCGCCGCGCGCGGCTTCGTCGAGGACACCCGGCTTCGGGAGGCCGCGTAACGTGCTCGGCGTGCAGTTCGCCAATCCATGGCTGTTGCTCGCGGCCCTGCTCGCGATCCCCGCGATGTGGTGGTCGCGAAGGTCGTCGGGTCGCGTGGTGTTCTCGTCGCTGCGTGCACTTCCTGATGGCGGCAACACCTGGCGCACGCGGCTCGCGTGGGTGCCCGACGCGTTGATCGCGGTCGCGGTGATCAGCCTGGCCGTCGCGCTCGCCGGTCCGCGCAAGGGCGACCGCAACTCGCGCGTTCGCCGCGACGGCATCGCGATCGTGATGGCGGTCGACGTGTCCGGATCGATGCGCGCGCTCGATCTATCGCGCAAGGACCGCGAGCTGACCCGACTGGACGCCGTCAAGCAGGTGTTCGAGCAGTTCGTGCTCGGCGATAAGACCAACCCGGGTCGCGACGATGACGCGGTCGGCCTGGTCGCGTTCGCGCGCTACGCCGAGACCCGCAGCCCACTCACGCTCGATCACAGCAACCTCGCCACCGCAGCTCGCCAGCTCGATTTCGCGCCGCAAGAAGAAGATGGCACCGCGATCGGCAAGGGGCTCGAGCTCGCCGTCCAGCGGTTGATCGAGTTCAAGCCGGACCAGAAGGTTGGCAAGGTCGTCATCCTGTTGACCGACGGCGAGTCGAACGTCCACGAGATCGACGAGGACACCGCGATCGACGACGCGATCAGGGCCGGGATCAAGGTCTACACGATCGGTGCGGGCACCCGCGGCAAGGCGCCGGTCCGGGTCGCCTTCCCGGATGGGCGCAGCGTGATCCGCGTGGTCGATGTCTCGATCGACGAAGCCACGCTACAGAAGATCGCGAGCCGCACCGGCGGTCAATACTTCCGGGCCACCGACAACGCGTCGCTCGCCAAGATCTACTCGGACATCGACCGCCTCGAGCGCACGGAGATCGAGCAGGAGCAGTTCACGGAGTACCACCAGTACTACGGCTGGTTCGTCGTGGGCGCGATGGCGGTCCTCACCGCCGCGCTGGTGCTGCGCGGTACGGTGCTGCGGAGGTTGCCATGATCGACTGGCGGTTCCTGCACGTCGAGCGCATCCACCTGGTGTGGGCCGCGCTCGCGATCGTCGGCGTGCTGGGCGTGCTCGAGCTGCGATCGCGTGGCGCGCTGAGCTCGTTCCTGTCGCCGGTGATGCAGCGCCGGCTGACCGCACAGGCGAGCACCGGGCGCGTGATCGCGCGGCTCGCGCTGGTCCTGCTGTCGATGATCGCCGCGATCGGTGCGTTGATGCGGCCACAGGCCCAGGGCGTGATGGACACCGTGGTCGCGTCGCGGCAGTCCGCCGATGTGATGTTCTTGCTCGACACCTCCCGGTCGATGCTCGCCGAGGACGTCGGGCCGAACCGACTGGTCCGCGCCAAGGCCGAGATCAGCCAGCTGGTCGGCAAGCTCGAAGGTCAGCGGGTCGGCATGGTCGCGTTCGCCGGACGCGCGGCGCTGGTCTGCCCGCTGACCCCGGATCACGCGTTCTTCAACTCGGTGCTGACATCGATCGACACCCGCAGCGCCGGCAAGGGTGGCACCAAGGTCGGAGAGGCGATCAAGACGGCCGTACGAGGGTTCCCCCGCGGCCGTGGCGCCAAGCTGATCGTGCTCGTGACCGACGGCGACGATCAGGACCCATACTCCGAGGAGGCGGCGAAGGCGGCGCGCGACGCTGGCGTGAAGGTCGTCGCGGTCGGTCTCGGCAGCGAGACCGGCAGCGAGATCACGCTGACCGATCCGGCGACCGGTGCGAAGACGACGCTGATGCACGATGGCAAGCCGGTGATCAGCAAGCTCAACGGCGAACAGCTCCGCAAGATCGCGCTGATCACCGAAGGCGCGTACGTCCCGGCGGGGACCTCCGCGCTCGATCTCGAGTCGATCAAGGACAGCTATATCGACCCGATCGTGGATGCCGCCAACGACGCGGCGACCCGGCGCATCCCGGCCGAACGTTACCCGTGGTTGGTGCTCGGCTCGCTGGTGCTGTTGCTCGCCGCGCTGTGGGTCGGCGCTGGAGCTGGTGAACGGAGGGCGGCATGACCCGGATCGTCGCGATCCTGCTGCTGGTGGTCGCCGCGTGCCGGGGCGAGCATCGCAACGCGCGCGAGCTGTACAACCAGGGCGTCGCGGCGCTCGCGGCCGGCCAGCTCGACGAGGCGCGGCAACATCTGCTCGAAGCTCGCAATCAGGCAGGCGTCGATCCCGAGCTGCGATTCCATGCCGCGTACGATCTCGGTGTGACGATCGCTGGGCAGGCCGACAAGGCAAAGCTCGGCGAGCAGCCGGATCTGAAGACCGCGCGCGAGCTGACCGCCGAGGCGAAGTCGTGGTTCGGCGACGCCCTCGCGCTGCGTCCGGACGACGCCAACACCAAGGCCAATCTCGCGATCATCCGGGCGCGCCTGAAGGCGCTCGACGACGAGCTGTTGCGCGGTCAGGGAGGTCTCGAGGCTCGACTCGGCATGTTGATCGAACGCCAGCGCAGGGTGCTCGATGGCGCGCGCGGTGCGTGGGTCGCGATCAAACAGGCGGGGGGCGTCGATCCGACCGCACAGAACAACGTGCTGTCACCGCTCGCCGACGAGGAGCGTGGAATCACCGCCGAGGCCGGCGTGCTGGTCGACCTCACCGCCGACGACATCGACGCGATCGGCAAGAAGCCCGATGACAAGCGCACCGATGAGGAGAAGGTTCGCGTGGTGCAACTCAAGGGCGTGGAGCAGTACATCAGCGATGCGCGGACGCGGCTCGCCGAGGCGCGACGCAAGTTGCAGGAGCTCTCGGCGGAAGCCGGCGTGGATCGAGCAGAGGCGGCGCTGGTGGCGCTCAAGCGCGCGCGCGAGCAGCTGCTCGATCCGATCAACGTGCTCCGCGGGGTCGCACAGGAACAGGCGGTCGTGTTGCAGGAGACCACGATCGCCGGCGGACACACGAGCCTGGTCTCCGACGCATCGCAACCCGCGGCGCTGCCGGCATGGCTCGAGCCACCTGCGATCGCGGGCCGGCAAGCGACGCTACGCGAACGACTCGAGCAGGTCCGCGCGCGGCTGGCCGCCGCGACCGGGCCGGGTGCGCAGAGCGCGCCATCCAACGATCCCCAGGCCGACGCCCAGCGAGCCAAGATGATCGAGCGGATCACGGCGGCGTTGCCTGCCGTCGGTGAAGCCAGCACGGCGATGCAGCGCGCGCAGCAAGCGCTGTCCGCCCACAAGACCAAGCAAGCGCTGGAGGATCAGCGGGCAGCATTACTCGCGCTCGCGCGCGCGATCGAGCAGTTTTCGGATCTCAAGCAGACGATCGAGCTCGCACACGCCGAGCAACAGCAACTGGTAGCCCTGCTCTCGCCGGAGGCAGCCAAGCAGATCCCGGCCGCCGAGCGTGGCAAGGAGATGAGGGATGGCCTTGCCCGCAACACCGCGCGGATGCCGCGGTTGCGCGACCTGATCGCCGAACAGCTCGCGCAGCTCGATACGCAGCAGCAACAGCTCCAGGCGCAAGCTGCCACTGCTGCATCGCCGTCACCAGGCACGGGCTCGGGTGCAGGTTCGGGCAGCGCTACCGCACCCGACCAGGCCAAGCAGCTGGAGCAAGCCAAGCAGCAGCTCGAGCAAACCAAGCAGCAGCTCGCTCGGGCCGAGGAGCTACGCGGCCAGGCGCAGGTCGCACTCGAACAGCTCGCGAAGGCGATCGCGGCGAACAAGGATCCGCTCACGCCCGCGAACGAAGCCGCGACCAAGATCGAGGAGCTTCGCAAGTTGTTCTTCTCGGTGATCGAGCACCTCAAGCAGCTGATCGTCGACCAGGGCGAGACCCGCGACCAGACCTCGGTGGCCAACACCGAAGATCAGTTCGCGCGAGAGCCGAAGCTCCCCACGCTGATCGGCCGCCAGGATCAGCACCGGGAGATCGCGAAGGCGGTTCGCGAGGCGCTGGCCGCGCAGGCGGATGCAGCGAGCAAGGCGCCCCAACAACAACCGGGGGCTCCCGACGGCAAGGCGCTGTCGGCCGCGGCAGAACAGATCCGGCTCGCCGAGGCGCAGATGAGCGATGCCAACGGCACGCTGGTGAAGGCACGCGATAGCAAGACGTCGAGCGAGAGCCTGCAGCCGGCCCTCGATGGTCAGGTCAAGGCGCTCGAGCACCTCCAGACCGCGCTCGATCTGTTGCAGCCGCCGAAGCAGAACCAGCAAGACCAGCAACAGCAACAGCAACAGCAACAGCAACAAGACCAGGCGAACCAGGACCAGGATAACCAGGACAAGCAGCAGCAGCCCGCGGGTGGTGCTGGACAGCGCGTCCGCGATGAGGATGCCCAGCGGCGCCGGCCGCCGCAGGATCAACAGCCCGAGCCCGTGGAGCAAGATTGGTGATGCTTCGTTCGCTGTGGATCGCGTTGGTGGTGGTGTTCGCGGGCGGCGTCGCGCACGCGGATGCGCCACGCGCGCAGTTTCATCTCGAGCGTGGCACGCGTGCGAACGTCGATATTCCGTTCGAGCTCGATCTGATCGTCGAGGGCTTCGACAAGGATCCCGAGCCGGCGCAGCCCAAGCTCGAGCTGCCGAACGCCACCGTGACCCCCCTTGGGGCGGAGCCCAACGTTTCGCAGATGACCCAGATCATCAACGGCCGGCGCCGAGACTTCGAGCGCGTGCAGTGGGTGTTTCGGTGGAGCATCGAGGCGCACAAGGCGGGGCAGCTGCGGATCCCCAACACCACGGTGACCCAGGACTCCAACCGCGCCACCGCCACCGGAGGCGGCATCGAGGTCGCGGCGGTGCCGACCACGGACCAGATGAAGATCCAGCTCGCGGTCCCGACGCGCCCGGTGTTCGTCGGTGAGACCGTGCCGGTGGCGCTGACGTGGCTGTTTCGCCAGGAGCCTGTCGATTACACGATCACGCTGCCGATCCTGGGCACCGACGCGTTCACCGTGACCGCGCCGGCGCCCGCACCCGGTCAGCAGAAGATGATCGTGATCAAGGGCGGCACCAAGGAGCTGAAGATCGGTTACGTGATCGATCGAGTCACCGCGAACGGTGTCGAGTTCATCCGGCTGTCGTCGACGCTGTTGCTCGCGCCGCGCGCGATCGGCAAGGTCGATGTGCCACCGGCGTCGGTGGTCGCCGAGTTGCCGGTAGGACCGCGCGATTTCTTCGGCAACGCGGAGACGCGGCGGTTCCGCGCCGTCGATACCGCGCGCACGGTGGAGGTGAAGGCGCTGCCCGAATCGAACCGGCCGGCGACGTTCGCCGGCGCCGTCGGCGATCAATTCGCGATCGAGGTACGAACCAGCCGATCGGTCGTGCAGCTCGGCGAGCCGGTCGAGCTCGATGTCAAGATCAAGAGCAATCAGTCGCTCGAGACCCTGTCGCTGGGCAAGCTCGATGGCGACGGGCGATTGCCGAAGGACAAGTTCACCGTCCCGCCCGACCCGCCGACGGGCGAGCTGTCCGATGACGGCAAGACCAAGACGTTCAAGGTCATCGCACAGGTCACCGGGCCGGCGACCGAGATCCCGGCGCTCGCGTTTTCGTATTTCAATCCGACGAGCAACACCTATCAGACGATCCGGTCCGAACCGATCGCGCTGTCCGTCAAGGGCGGTAGCTTCGTCGGGGCAGGCGACGTGGTCGCGGCGAAGCCGACGTCCAAGGCAGCCAGCACCGCCCCAGCAGACGACAGCGTGCTCGTCAACGCGGACCTCGCGCTCTCGAGCATGGGAGCGGTGAACGACACACCGTTGTCCGGCGCGCCGCTGTGGGCGCTGGTCGCGTTGCTCTACGCGGTCCCGCTCGGGCTGTTGATGCTGCGATCGTGGCAGGTCCGCACCCGCGGCCAGCGCGAGGAGGCCGCCGAGGTCCGCGCCGCGGCTCGCCGGGTCGAGGAGCTGCTCGACCGGGCCGGGGCCTCACCGGCGCGAGAGATCGCCGGACCGCTGGGATCGGCGCTACGCGAGCTCGCACGCGCGCTCGGCCGCCAGGTCGACGACGGCGGCCTGCTGGCCAGGCTCGAGACCGAGGGCTTTGCTCCGAGCGCGTCGACGACGCCGCTGTCGGCCGACCTGCGCTCCGATGCCGCTGGATTACTCCGGCGCTGGCGCGGCGAAGGTCGTCGGCGTGCGGCGACTCGTCCCGCCGCGGCGATCGTGCTGCTCGCGCTTGGAGGCCTCGCCCATCGCGCCGACGCCTCGCCCCTGGACGACGGCCGGGCCGCGTACCAGCAGGCGATGCAGCTCACCGACAACGCGACCGCGCGAAAGGCCGCGTTCACGCGTGCACAGGTGGCGCTCGGCGAAGCCGTGCAGTCGGCTCCGGATCACAGCGAGCTGCTCACCGATTGGGGCAACGCCGCCCTCGGCGCGGGCGACCTCGCCACCGCAACGCTCGCGTATCGTCGCGCCCTGCTCGTCGACGGCGCCAATCAACGGGCTCGCCATAACCTGGCCTGGCTTCGCGCGCAACAGCCCGAGCGGTTCCGGCCTCCTGCCGCGGGTGCCACGGATACGCTGCTGTTCTTTCACAGCTGGCCGCTCGCCAAGAAGCTGGTGACCGGTGGGATCGCGTTCGCGATCGGTGTGTTGCTGCTGGTGCCGTGGAGCGGCCGACGCAAGCGCGGGCTCGGAGCACTCGCCGTGTTGCCGCTTGCGATCTGGCTGGCGATGATCGCGTCGGTGATCCTCCAGGACGATCACGAAGCAGACGCGATCGTGATGACCGATGCGGTCATGCGCGCTGCCGACAGCGCGGGCGCGCCAGCAACGCTGGCGCAGTCCGGCCAGGGCGGATCGCTGCCGCGCGGAGCCGAGGTGACCGTGCTCGAGCAGCGCGAGGCGTGGACGCGGATCCAGATCGCGAGCGGTACGTCGGGTTGGGTGCCGCAGGGCTCGGTGGTTCGCGTCGCCGATTGACGCCCGGGGCCACCACCACACCGCACATCAACGTCACGTCGGATCTCGGCTGCTCGGAGCGCGCGACGCATCGTCCGCGGTTCGGTGGTAGATCCAGGCATGCCCACGCGCCGCCTCTACCACGACGACTCCACGCTGCGCCGATTCGACGCCGGCGTGGTGGCGCTGACAACGCACGCTGGCCAGCCCGCGGTCGTGCTCGACGCGACGGCGTTCTATCCCGAAGCGGGCGGCCAGCTCGGCGATCGCGGGACGATCGAAGGCGCGACCGTGCGCGATACCCAGGAGCTGGATGACGGAACGATCGTGCACATCCTCGAAGGCAACGCGCCAGCGGTGGCGACTCGCGTGTCGGGCGAGATCGATTGGTCACGCCGCCGCCAGCACATGGCCCAGCACACCGCGCAGCACCTGCTGTCCGGGGCGCTGCTCGATCGCGCCGCGGCGGCGACGGTCTCGGCGCGGCTCGGCGAGACCGCGCTGACCATCGATGTCCAGCGCGATCGGATTCCCGAACCAGAGCTTGTCGCGGCGGAGGACCTCGCCAACGATCTGATCGACGACGATCTACCGATCCGTGCATGGTTCCCCGAGCCCGGCGAGCTCGCGACGCTCAAGTTGCGGCGCGATCCCAAGGTCGACGCTCACATCCGCGTCGTCGCGATCGGCGAGTTCGACATCTCGCCATGCGGCGGCACGCACTGCTCGCGAACGTCGCAGCTCGGCGCGATCCGGATCACCGGCGCGGAGCGCTACAAGGGCATGACGCGGGTGACGTTCACCGCGGCCCGGCGTGGGCGCGCGGAGCTGTTCGCGCGCGATCAGGTGCTGCGCGGTCTGTCGGCGCAGTTCTCGTGCGGGTTCGCCGAGGTTCCCGCGGCGATCGACAAGCTGCGGCGCGATGCCGGCGATCGTGCCGCCGAGGTCATCGCGCTGCGCGGACGGATCGCGACGATGGTGGTCAACGAGCTCACCGCGGCGGGAACGGGTCCGGTGGTCGCGTCGCTCCCGGGGGACGCGGAGCTGCTGCGGACGATCGGCACCAAGCTCATCGCAGCGGGTCGTGACGCGGTGTTGTGCGCGCCCGATGACGCCGGCACCACCGTGGTGCTGTTTCGGGCCGCCGGTTCGACGCTCGACTGCGGTGCGCTCTGGAAGCAGCTGGCCGCCAGCCACGGCGGTCGCGGCGGTGGTCGCGCTGATCGTGCAGAGGGTAAGCTCGCGGCGCGGATCGACGACTGGGCGGCGCTGGTCGCGCAGCTCAGTTGAGCTTGAACTCGAACTTCTTCGCCGCCGTCAGCTTCGGAAATTTCGCGCTCATCAAGACTCGTCGGATACAGGCGAGGACAGGGCCGTTGTTATCGGGACGGAACTCGACGAAGGCCGTCTTGCCCGTCTTCGTCACCTCGACATTGACATTGATGTTCGCTTGAAGTGGATGGCTCGGGTCCTGACACGCGCGGATGGGGCTTTGCAGCGAGTTGTAGGCCCTCGTCAGCTTCTGCTCGTCGGTCTCGGGTGGCCTGGGTGGCCGCTCGGTGACTGACGCGTCTATGGCGGCATCGACGGGCACCACGACGCGGTCGATGGGCGGCAGCGGCTGCGGGCCCGGCGGTAGATCCGGCTCGTCCCGTCGTGGCGCTTCGGTGATCGTGTATGCCGGCGGCTTCGGCTCGTTCATCTTCTTCCACACGAAGAACAGCGCGGTTCCCGAGATCGCCACCATCACCAGGGTGATCGCTGGCCAAAACCAGCTGCGCGCCGGCTTGTTCGCGACCAACGTCGACGGTACGGGCCGATCGGGTCGCAGCAGTGGTTGCAGGCCTGGCGCACTCACGCTCGGCTCGATCCCGAACGGCGGTGGGGTCTGCCCGCCGAAGTGTTGCGGATCGGCGGGCGACGCCATCTTCACGGCAGGTAGCTCCGACACCGTCGAATCGACCGCCGGAAATTCGTCATCGTCGAGGTCGTCGACGTGCGTCGGTCCATCGTCGTGAACGATCAGCGGCATCGTGGCACGTAGCCCGGTGTCGCCGCGCCGGACGGCATTGGCCACCTGCGAGCTGCGCTTGGCGATCTCGTCAGCGAAGTTGATGCGGACGTAGTCGCCGATCTCGCCTTGCGTCCATGGCCGCTGAACGGTCGCGATCGCGTCGAGCAGCACGCTGCCGAGCTGGCGCGCGTTGTCGTATCGATTCGATGGATCGCGATCGAGCGCCTTGCCCAGGATGTCGACGATCGCCGACGGAACATCGTGGCGATAGCGCCGGATATCGGCGATCGGTTGCTCCATCACCGCGCGGAACGTCAGGTAATCGGTGCGGCGCTGGAACAGCCGCCGGAGCGCGAGCATCTCGAACACCACGACGCCCAGCGCGAAGACATCGGCGCGGCGATCGATCGACGATCCGCGCAACTGCTCGGGCGCCATGTACGCGTACTTGCCCTTGACCGTGCCGGTCTGGGTATTCGCCGAGGCGTCCTTCACCTTCGCGATGCCGAAGTCGAGCACCTTCGCGACACCAGCATCGGTCAAGAACACGTTCGACGGCGTCACGTCGCGATGGACCATGCCGAGCGGCTGGCCATCGCGATCGCGCAGCTCGTGGGCGAAGTGCAAGGCATCGCAGACCTGCTGGATCACGCCGGCGATGAATCCGAGCTCGAGCGGCGTCTGCTCCTTCGACGACCGCCGTAACAGCGGCAGCAGCGTGGTGCCCTCGAGGTACTCCATGACGATGTACAGCTGGCCGTCAGTCTCACCGAGCTCGTAGACCTGACAGATGTTCGCGTGTGACAGCTTCGACGCGATCCGGGCCTCGGCGATCAACATCTGGCGAAACCGCGCGTCGTCGGCAAGGTGCGGGAGAATGCGTTTGACGACGAACAGCTTCTCGAATCCAGCAGCGCCTTCGAGTCGTGCGAGGAAGATCTCTCCCATCCCGCCCGTTGCTAGCCGCGCGAGGAGCTCATAACGACCAAGGCGCGTGGGCGCCTGGGAGCCCGGAAGACCCATCCAGTTGCAAATCTTAGCAGAGGCCGCGATGGCTCTGCGTGTCTTACATCGCCTTACCCGGTGGCAGCGCCTTGCGCTCGCGCTCCAGTCGCTTGCGCTCGTGTTTGAGCTCCTTGCGCTCGCGTTTTCGCGCGTCCTTGGCGGACTCACCCGGGAGCCGCGTCGAGATCTCCAGATTGCCGAACCTCACCGCGCCGACCAGCCGCAGCACCGGTTGGCTCGGCTCGGTCTCGGGCGGCACGCGGTGGCGCTCCTCGACGTTGCCAAACATCGAAGACACGTCGACGTCGACCGCGAGCCAAGGCGGCACGAGGACCTCGAGGTTTCCAAACGTCACACCGACGTCGATCGTGGTGACGCCTGGCCCGAGCGACGCTTCACGAAAGTCCAGCTGGCTATCGCCGAACGTCACGCTGACCTTCAGCCGCTTCGCCACGCTCCACCGCCCACGGCGTTGCACCGAACCGAACAACACGCGCAACTTCGTCGAAGCCGCGCGCTCTGGATCATCGATCGCGGTTGGCCCCGCCGGAACGAGCGCGGTGGACGGCGCCCGTGACGGTCCCAGGTCCGCGATCAGCTCCTCGAGCTCCGCGATGGTTCGGGCGCTGTGTGCGAGGTCGAGCCGTCGGTCGAGCTCGTCGACGTCGAGCACGTCGATCGCATAACACTCCGTGATCTGAGCGATCACCTGAGCGCGACGATCGCGCAGCGCAACGAGGCTATCCGGCATGGCCGATGTATACACCCGGGATGCGTTTCGAGCTGCACTGTCACTCCACATGCTCCGACGGCAGCGAGCCGCCTGACCGCGTGGCGCTGCGTGCGCACGAACGCGGCGTCGAGGTGTTTGCGCTCACCGACCACGATACCTGCGCGGGCTCGGCGGTGACGGTGCCGGGAGCCCGGGTGATTCGAGCCGTGGAGATCACCTGTGACGACCAGGGCGCGACGGTGCATGTGCTCGCGTTCGATCGCGGCGGCGCGTGGCAGATGCTCGAGGACCGGCTCGAATCCGTGCGGACCGCACGGATGAACCGGCTGAAGGTCATGGCGGCACGGCTCCAGCAGCGCGGGATCCGGATCGACATCGCGCCGCTGCTCGCGGTCGCCGCGCAACGCGCAGTCGGCCGACCCGATCTCGCGCGCGCGATGGTGGCCGCCGGCGCCGCATCGTCGATGAGAGACGCGTTCAGCCGCCATCTCTATGACGGCGGTCCGGTCGACGTGCCGCACTCGGCACTATCGATCGAACAGGCGCTCGAGGTCGGTCGTGCCGCCGGTGCCGCGATGTCGCTCGCGCATCCCCACCTCTACGATCAGCGCAGCCCGTGGCTCGCGAAGCGATTCAAGCCGTTCGGGCTGACCGGCATCGAGGCGTACTATGGCCCCTACGATTCGCGCGAACGCGCGCGCTGGATCGAGCTCGCCGACCAGCTCGGGTTGGTGTGCACCGGTGGCTCCGACTGGCATGGTCCCGAGGAAGCGATCGCGCAGCCCGGTGTCGATCTGCCGTCCGAACGCAGCGAGGCGTTACTTCGCTGGCTCGAGTAGCTGCTGGTGATATTCGGTGAGCGCACGCGTGTAGTGGTCGAACGCGCCGGGCCGCGCTGCATCGAGCGCGCAGCCCAGCATCGTCGCGAGCGCGGTCCGCGGGTGGCCCGCCGACTGCAGCGCGAGCGCGAGAAATGCCGCGAACGGTGGATAGCCAGGGTCGTCGGCGATCGCCTGGCCGAGGATGCCCACCGCATCATCGGCGCGGCCAACGTTGCGCAACGTGGAGCCATACCCGGTGAGGAAGTGGCGGCGCTGGTCCTCGGGAACGCCCAGCCGATACGCGGCGTCATAGTGGCGCACGGCCTCTCGCTCGCGGCCGAGCCGGTCATGACCGTACGCCGCCTCGATCTGGCCGAGCACATTGTCGGGCTCGCGCAGGACGAGCTCCTTGGCGGCGGCAACGTGCTCCTCGTGCCGCCCTGCTTCGCGCAGCGCTCGGAGCTGTTCGATCGTCATCGCCGCTTGCTCCGCTTGCGCGCGGTCGCCGGCGTGCGTGCCTTGGCCGAGGTGCGCGGCGCTGGCGCCGTACGAGCAGTGCGCGTGACCGCCGGACGGCCCGGCCGGTTCGGCGGCTTCCGCGGCCTCGGCGGCTTCCGCGGCTTCGGCGGCTCCGGCCCCGGATCGATGTGGCCGAGCTCCGCGACGGTCGCGTACTCGAGCTCGGTCACCGGCTGCACCGATAGCCGCATGCCGCGCCTGAGCACCATCATGTCGGCCAGCATCGGCACGCTCCGCATGCGATCCATCGAGACGTAGTACGGCAAGGTCTCGACGTATTCGACCTCGACGCAATCCCAGATCGGCCGCTCGCGCGTCGCCTTCGGATCGTAGTACTTGCTGGCCGGATCGAACTGGGTCTCGTCGATCACGCCCGTGCGCACCACGCGAGCGAGCCCTGCGACGCCAGGGGGCGCGGTATTGGAGTGATGAAACAGGACCGCGTCGCCAACCGACATCGCGCGCATGTGTGCGCGTGCAAAGAAGCTGCGGACGCCGGTCCACGGCTCGACGCGGACGCGCTCGAGATCGGCGATCCCGAACGTGTCGGGCTCGGATTTCATCAACCAGTGCCTGGTCATGGCCGGGCGCAATTTACCCCGCTCCCGACTCCCCTGGACGCCCGGCCGGCGCTACAACGGGGCCACCAAAACCAAGGAGTCAGCAATGGCGTTCACTCTCCCCGAGCTTCCCTGGGCCAAAGAGGCGCTCGCGCCGACGATTTCGGCCGAGACCATCGACTACCACTACGGCAAGCACCACAAGGCGTACGTCGACAACCTGAACAACCTCGCGCCCGGCACCAAGTACGAGAAGATGTCGCTCGAGGAGGTCATCAAGGCGTCGCAGGGCCAGGCCAGCGAGAAGAAGATCTTCAACAACTCGGCGCAGGTCTGGAACCACACGTTCTTCTGGAATTCGATGGCGCCCAAGGCCGGCGGCAACCCGACCGGCGCGATCGCCGCGGCGATCGACAAGTCGTTCGGAAACTTCGCCGACTTCAAGAAGAAGTTCTCCGAGGCCGCGGCTGGTCAGTTTGGCTCGGGCTGGGCATGGCTGGTCAAGAACGCCGATGGCGGGCTTGCGATCGAAGCGACGCCGAATGCCGAGACCCCGTTCGCGGTCGGCAAGCGCTGCATCCTGACGATCGACGTCTGGGAGCACGCGTATTACATCGATTACAGGAATGCCCGGCCAAAGTTCATCGAGGCCTGGTGGAACCTGGTGAACTGGGACTTCGCGAACAAGAACTTCGCGTAGTCGAGTCGTCCACCGCGTCGCCGCCGGCCCGAGCTCATCGAGGGATGGTGGAACCTGGCGCGAGCTGCGGGACGGTGACCGCGAATCGCGGATGGCCGACGGTCGATGGACCTGCGCCGTGTTACAAAGTGTGTATATGGCGGCGTCAGCGGGGTCTTCACGAGCCGAGTGGCTCGTCGCAGCCCAGCCCGCGCTCGCTGATGCCGTCAGCCGGGATCGAACCGGAGTGGAGGTGGCGCTCGCAGCCGCGATCGAGCGAGGCCGCGCCGCCTGGCCTCAGCTAGCGGTGGATGACGAGACCTACACGCGTGCCGTCGCCGCAGCGATTCGCGACACCGACGCGGTTGCCGCTGCGATCGACACGTTGCACGCCGAAGATCTCTACCTCGCGCAGGCATGCACGAGTGGCGCGCCCGCGGCGCTCGCGGCGTTCGGCTCGCTCTGCGATAACGCGCTGAAGACCAGCCTGCGCCAGATGGGGCTCGCCGACGATGCCGTGGACGAGCTCGTTCAGGAGGTTCGCAGCAAGCTGTTCGTCGGCGTGAATGGCCCGGCGAAGATCGTCACATATTCAGGCCGAGCGGCGTTGCGCAGCTGGACGCGCACGATCGCGACTCGCGCCGCGGTGGACCGGATCCGCACCCGGGCGCCTGCCAGCGAGGACGACGAGGTGCTCCAGTTCGTTCCGGACACCGCCGACGACCCAGAGCTCGCCCATTTTCGTCAGACCTATCACGCCGAGTTCAAGGCGGCATTCGAGGAAGCCCTCGCGACCCTCGACGTGCGCGAGCGCAACCTGTTGCGGCACTACTTCGTCGACCAGCTCACGGTCGAGGAGATCGGCGCGCTGTACTCGGTCCACAAGGCCACGGCATCGCGCTGGATCGACGCCGCTCGGGAAGCGCTATCGAAGCGCACGCGCAGCGGATTCCAGCAGCGGCTCAAGGCAATGCCCGCCGATATCGACAGCATCTTGCGGCTGCTGCAGAGCCAGATCGACCTGAGCCTGAGCCGCGTGCTGGGTGGTTGATCGGGCTTGCCGGCGAACCAGCGCCCCGCCCCAGCTCGGGCTGGCCGTTCGCAGATCTTGGCGCTGAGGTTGGACGATCAGGCCGGACCAAGCGCAGCGTCCGACCTCGCGAACCGGCGCGACCGGGCGCGGTCAGTTCCAGGCGGTCAGGAGCGAGCGTGCGGCCCGGACGCGCGGCAACACATGGTTGGAAGCCCACGCGCGCACCGACGGGCGTTGCTTGGGGAGCCGGGTCAGCATCGCCATCACCACGCTGGTGAGCATGGTCTTCACATCTGGCGGGCGAGGTGGTGGCGGCGGGGTGGGGGCCATCGCGGCACGCACGGCACGCAGCAGTGCCGGCGGCGGAGCGGTGGTGGCATCGCCGCCTGATGGAAGTCCGAGCAGCTCAGCCCGATCGTCGAGCTCGGCCTCGGCACGGGCGAGCTCGGATGTGCTGGCTCGAGCCATCGCTCGCGCCAGCTGCTCGGCGGCCACAACCACCTCCTTCGCGGCATCAGGAGTCTCGAGCGATGCGTGCACCGGACAGCTCGGGCAGCTCGGCGACGTCTCGACGTTGTAGGCGTTGCGGCAAGTCGGACAGTGCACGTAGCTCATGGCCTGCCCCAGCGTCGGGGGCCGGCGTCCGCGAGGCAAGTTTTCGTCACGCGGGCGGCGACGCGCCCGCGATCGGAAAATCAACGCGATGAATCGCGCCGCGCTCCGGGCACACCAGGAGCACACCGTCGGCCCCGAACGCCACGTGATATTCGAGCAGTTGCCGCCGTGTCGCAGCCGTCGACAGCTGCGGTGCGTGTTCGCCGGTCTTGACCTCCGCCACCAGCAGCTCGCCCGCTGCCTCGACGAGATAGTCGGCTCTCAGCTCGGTTTCGAACGCCTCACCGTCGACCTCGGGGCACCACCAGGTTCGCGCCTGGCGAGCGACGATCTTGAACCCTGCCGCGCGCAGCAGCGCTGCCGCGGCTTCTTCGCCCTGCCCTGCGCGCGCCGCGCGCCTGCGCGCCTGCCACGACCCTCGCCAGCGCCCCGCCTTACGAACCAACACGAGCGCGACGAGCGCACCGACCAGCGCGGCGATCGCGAGCCAGGTGGCGTCGGTCATCGGGCGAGTATCACCTGGCGGTCTGATCCACGATCAGGGGCCGACACGCGTGGCGCGCAACGCGTCGAATACGAGCTTTTGCTGCGCGATCCCCGTGTTGTCGCCGAGCTCGACGTAGGTCGATCCCGGATCGGTAAGCACGAATGTTCCGAGCGACACGAAGTCGCTCACGGCTATCTGATCGATCACGACCGTGTCGATGGTCTCGCCGCGGACCACGCGATAGCTGGCCTGTGCGGCATCGCCGCCATCGATGAACACCGACAGCTCGTACGTCCCGACAGCCGGCAGTAGCCAGCGCGCGAAGTTCGCCGGCGCCGGAGCGTCCGTGGTCAGCGTCCACTCCTGATCGTCGCCGAACCCGCTCGGTTCGTGCCGCCAGAACCGAGGCGTACCACCGGCGACATAACAGTCCGTTCGCTGATCGACGATCCCGTCCTCTGGCAGCTGAGCACAGCGTGCATGCGTGTCCCAGAACTCCGCGCCACGCTCGGTGAACGCTGCAATCGCGTTGTCACGATACCCCGCGGCCCGCTCGGCGCACATCTCGGTTTCGGCGCAGCAGCCATTGTAGTGACACGCCAGGAATCGCGCCCACAGCTCGGTCGCCGGGTCGCCGGCGACGAGGGGCACGTTGTCGAGGTAACGGGCGGCCGTCATCCAGTCGTTGACTCCAGCCATCTGCTCGCGAGCTCGATCGATCACCAAGCTCACCGCCTGCGCGGTGTTGCCTTCGATCGTCAGGATGTCATCGCCATACACCGCGAGCGTTTCGCCATACCTGCCCGCGTCGAACTGAAACATCCCTAGCCCACCCTGCTCCGCGGTGCACGGACCATCGGCCGACCCCGCAATCACCGGTTCGCCATCACACGATGGCGATGCCGGCCCCTTGCACGCATACGTCGCCTCCGACCAGCAATGTGCGAGCTGCGTCTCGCTGATCGCGATCCCAGCAAACAACGCCCCATTGTGGACGCCCATCTGCGCCGCCACATCCCTGATCAGCTCGAGCTTCTCGGTCCTGGACCAGCCTTGATCCGCCGAGCACCCGGCGACCGCGAGAACGATGGCGAACCGCATCGATGCGGATTGTAACGTCGCACATCGCGATGATGACTACGAGCTTCACGCTCACGCGTCCAGCTGCATCCGTTCGGCCGGTACTGCGGGCGAGGTTCTCGCGCGTTGCCACGCGGACCAGCGCCGAATTCAGCTCCCGGTCCTCGACTCGAACAGCTCAGCGGCGGCGGAGCTGCCGCTGACGCGGCGATTCGGGCAGCTCGCCAAGCTTGGCCTTCAGGACCTTCTTGGCGCCGTCTCGCCGGGCCACCGCAAGGTCCACGGTGGTGCCGGGCTTGATCATCGCGATGGTGTTGCGCAGCACGTCGCTGGTGCGAACCTCGGTGCCGTTGATCGCCGTGATCACATCACCCTCGACGAGACCTGCCCGCGACGCCGGGCTATCGCGCTGGACGTCGGCGACGACCGCACCGCGCGCGGCGCCGAGCTTCTGCTGCTTGAACAGCTCGGGTGTCACCGTGACGATGTTCACGCCCAGGAAGCCGCGCGAGACCTTACCGTCCTTGATCAACATCTCCATGATCGGGCGCGCCATGTTGGTCGGAATCGCGAACCCGATCCCCGCATAGCCACGGTTGGGCGACGCGATCGCGGTGTTGATGCCGACGAGCTCACCCTTCAGGTTGACCAGGGCGCCGCCCGAGTTGCCGGGGTTGATCGCCGCGTCGGTCTGGATGAAGTCCTCGTACTCCTCGATGCCCATGCCGCCGCGGCCCTTGGCGGACACGATGCCCATCGTGACCGACTTGCCCACGCCGAATGGATCGCCCACGGCGAGCACGACCTCGCCCAGCCGCAAGGTCGACGAATCGCCAAACGCGAGCGGCTTGAGCTTGGGCACGGTGCCCTTGAGCTGGATCACCGCGAGATCGGCCTTGGTGTCGACACCGATGACCTTGGCCTCGAAGTCGGTGCCATCGTGAAGCGTGACGGTGATGTCGTTCGCGCCGTTGACGACGTGCGCGTTGGTCAGGATCCGTCCGGTAGCGTTCACGATCACGCCGGAGCCCTTGCTCCGCTGCATCCGTTCGCTCGGCTCCTCGTCCCACGGCGACCCCAGGCCACCAAAAAATGGGTCGTACGAAGCGGGCCCGGCGACCTTGGTGGCCGTCGAGATGTTCACGACGCTATCGACCACTCGCTCCGCGACGTCGGAGATCGCGGTGTCCGGTAACGGACCTGCATGGGCGAGCCCTGAATGAGATGACTCGAGCTCGAACGGGATCACCGCACCGGCACCAACCAGACCAACGGCGGCGACCGCCGCGAGCAAGTTGCGCTTTACAGACATTGATTTCTCCTTCAACGGACCATTCCACGGACCGCGCCCAACGGCAGGACAATGGATTCGAGAGTTGGACCCGTCAACCGGTTGCCTCTATTCCATCGCGATAACCAGCTGGAAGGACTAGGGGCTAGCGCCAACGCTCGTCTGTTGACCCTGACCTTTGGACCCGAGCCCCAACGTCGGTCGCTCTCACAGCAAATAGGGGACAGCCCCTACTGCGGATGAGGCGCAGGGGAGCTGGCCGATCCGGCAGGACCTGGCACGGCGGGCGCGGGTTTGGGCGCAGCAGTTGCCGGCTTGGGCGCAGCAGTTGCCGGCTTGGCACCGGAGCCGGGCGCAGGCTTCTCGGGCGTCGCCGGCGCTCCAGGCGCGCTCGGTTTGGCCGGCGCAGCACTGCCGATCCCGGGGACCGCCGCGCCGTGCGGGTTCCCGCCGGGCGGCATCGCATGCGGATTACCAGGCAGCGTCGGCTTGCCGTGCGTTCCAAACGGATTCCCCTTCGGTTCCACGGCGGGCGGCGTCGGGTTGTCGCTGAACGTGTTCGCGATGTCCTGCTCGACGCGCTGGGCGGTGTCCTTGACGACGATGCCGGCGACGCGGGTCCGCGGGCTCACGACGAAGTACTCGACCTCGCCCACAGGCGGGTTCGCCGGATCGAAGTCGGTTCCTTCAGGAACCACCGCCGGCTTCTCATGCTTGTAGAGCGACAGCGTTCCGAGCACGCCATCGGTCGAGTCCTTGTAGGTCAGCGTGATGAGCGGCGTCAGGCTCTGGAACTTGATCTCCGGCGAGTAGGACGTCGGCCGGAGCTGACTCACCAGCTGGACGAAGTTTGCGATCGTCGGGTTTGGCTTGCCGGAGTCGCGGTCGCCCCACGTCTTGATCTGTTGACCTTCGGCGCCGGTGGTGACGCGGATCGTCTCCTTGGTCTTGCCGGCCGCGGTGAGCGTGATGCGCTCGACCTTGGAGTCCTCGAAGCCGCGCGGGTCGGTGAGCTGAAGACCGGACTGGCCGATCTCGAGCTTGGAGACCAGCTCCTTGTGGAACACGTAGACGCGTCCAGAGTGCTGATCTGCGACGTAGCGGTTGGTGCTGCCAACGACCTTTTCACCCAGCGTGAACGTACGAGGTCCGCTCTTGAGCGTGACCGTGATCGCCGCCTTGGAGTCGGCGAGGCCGTACTCCTTCTTGAGCTCGTCGGTGGGCATGCCGAGGTCGGACTTCGCCCGACCCGCGATGTACGCCTTGACGAGCTTCTCGCCTTCATCGCCGAGAGGGAACTCGCGGACCTTGCGCGTCTCCTCCATCTGCGGCGGTACGGCGCCAGCACCACTGCCCGCGGCGCTACCGCTACCCGCGGCGCTGCCGGTTGCAGCCGCGCTACCGCTGCCTGCGGCACTGCCCGCCGCGGCGCCGCTGCCACTGCCCTCCGCCGCTGGCGCTGGCACCGGCTTCTTCGTGATCGTCGTATCGATGCCCCACCAGTAGCCCTCGCCCTCACCACGGCGCTCGAGTCGAACGATCCTGTGCTCGCTCTTGTACTCGATGGCGGTGAGGTCGCTCGCCTGCGCATTCCACAGCTCGACATCGCCGGTATTGATCGCGGTTGACTTGTCGCGAGTCCACGTCCGGTAGCCGTAGACCAGCATGATGACAAGCAAGACGCCGTGTATCAGCGCGCTCTTCATCACTTCACCTCTTTCCCGGCCTGGCCGAGCGGCGTACGCCGCTTGCGCTTGTTCCACGAGCCCAAGAACAGGCCCACCCCCAGCACGATCAGCGGCGCGCCGATGATCATCAGGATGAACCACTTCGCATCCTTGTCCTTGGTGTGCTGGATCGGCTTGTCCTCTTCGGACACCAACTCGCCGGCGAACGTCTCTTCGCCGCCTAGCCACCTGATCCCGTCGAAGAACAACGCTTCCGACACCATGACGAGGATGCGTTGACCGGCGAGCTGCGACCGCACCGGATCGAGCGCGTCCATGAACAAGTTGGTATCGGCGAACACGAGCGCGCGGAACCCATCCTTGTCCTTGCCGTCAGCGTCCTTGGTCTTCGGCCCTTCAACCGCGGCACCGATGTTCCATCGCTGGCGCTTCTCGGTTCCCGCATCGAACGCGAAGTTGTTGTTGAAGTCGAGGAAGCTCGAATCCATCGACCGCACGGTGATGGTTCGTGTCGTGCCGGGCGGGAGCGCGATCTCTTCGAGCGCACCCGAGTCTATGAGCGTTACCGGGCTCCGGTCGGCAAACTTCGACAGCGTCGTGGTCGACGCGTGCGAAGAAACCTGGGAGCTCAACACGAACCGCCGGTCCGAAATGTTTCCACGCTGCCGGCTGAAACTCTTGTCGTCGGTCAGATCACCCGGGTTGAATCGCAACCCGAGCTTGGCCTCGAGCGGCCCCATGTTGCGATCGGCCCTGGGGTCGAGCGCGAACAGCAGCCGGCCACCGCGATCGAGATAGCGAACGATCGAGTCCCACTCGGCAGGCTGCAGCGGAACCACCGGCGCCAGCAAGATCACAATGGTTGCGTCGTCCGGGACGTCCTTGGCCAGCTCCATGATCCCGAGCTCCTTGAGCTCGTAGTTCATCATCGGCAGGGCCCTTTTTTTTAACACCTGCGTCGGCAGCGGCGGGCTGCTGCCCTTGAGGCTCGGTGGGATCGAGTCAGGATCCGTCATCTCGCCATGGCCGGCGATGACGTAGGCCTTGCGCTTGTCACGCGCCACCTTCATCAGCGCTGCATTGACCTCGCGGTCGAGGGTGCGGAGCTTACTCTTGCCGCTCTTGCGCAGGTTTTCGATGTTGGTGTCGAGCTCGATCTTCTCGAACTTCTCGTTGTCACCGGTGCCGCGGATCAGCACCACCGTGCCGTCCTTGACGATCTTGTACTTGGTGGCGTCGCCCTTGTCCTTCTCCTGATCGGCAAGCTCGATGGACAGCCGGCCCTCGCCCGCCCGCGCACTGAGCGCGTCGAAGTAATCCTTGACCTGCTCCTTCACCTCGTTGACCGCGGGGAAGAACAACATCACCCGGAGCGGCTCCGAGAACGACTTGACGATGTTGGTGGTCGAATCACCGGGTGACGACGTCTTGAAGTAGCTGACGTCGCGCTGGATGTTGCGCTCGCTGGCGACGTTGCACGTCACCATCAAGAACCCCATGGCGAGCGCGATCGTGAGCGCCGACCAGCCGAGCTCGCGAACCCGGTAATACTCGACGTTCTCTTCCGAGGCGCTGGCGCTGGTGAGGTCGAACTTGTCGCGCATCGTCGTGCCGAGGGACAGCTCGATCATCAACACCGGGATCAGCGAGATCACCAGGAAGATCGAGTAGAGCACCGTCAGCGCGCCCCTCACCTTCTTCACCGACTCATCGCCGGACGTGAGCATGCCGATGCCCCAGTCCGTCGTGAGCGCATACAGCACCAGCGCGGCCAACGTGACGAGGTGACACATCAGCAGCGTGCGCTCGATCTTGCGTCGGGCGCCGCTGGTACCGAACGTGGTCCACGCTCGCACCGCGGTGCTCGAGATCACCAGGATCACCCCGATCATCGTGAGCGGACCACGCAAGCTCGTCGTGAACAGCAGCCGTTCGCCGAGGAAGACAAACGCGAGGCCGATCCCCAGCGTCAGGGACAGCCACCATGGAGAAGCGGTTCTCATTGCCATCGCTTTGCCTCCATCGTCTTCACCGAGAGCAGCAGGAAGAAGTAGATGACGCCGATGTAATAGATGACGTCCTTGAGGTTCAGAATGCCTTTCATGAAGCCGTTCTGAAAATGGATCCACCACATGTCGAGCTGCTGGAGCACGTCGCGAACCGGGTAGTCGAGCTTTCGCGCGAACTGGTACAGCAGCACCATCACGATCGCGATCGCAGCGGCCACCATCGCCGCCACCAGGATGTGACGCGTGAGCGAGCTCGCGAAGATTCCGATCGCGAGCGTCGCCGCACCGAGCAGCAACAGGCCGAGGTAGCCGACGATGACCTGGGCGAACGTGATCTTGCCGTTCACCTTGATCAGCAACGGCATGTAGAACGACAGCACCAGCAGCAGCGTCAAGAACGTCAGCGCCGCAAAGAACTTTCCTAGGATGATGTCGACATCCCGCACAGGTGCGGTGTTGAGCAACACCAGCGAGTGGGTCTGGCGCTCCTCGGCGAGCAGCCGGAACGACAACAGGATGCCGGCGGCGATCGCGACGCCGCTCGAGAAGTAGAAGTAGCGCTCGAGGACGAGTGCCGAGAGGTTCTCTCCGGACATCACCCAGCCCTGGAACAGGATGCCGTCGATCAGCAGCAACAGCGCCGCGATCGCCCACGACGCAGGCGAGCGCAGATACGCGCCGAGCTCGCGGCGAAAAATGATCCTAATTGCTCGCATCGGATCCTCCTCCGACCAGGCGGATGAACGTGTTCTCGAGCTCGCTCCGCGCGTAATCGAGCTTGAGCAGATCGAGCTTCGCATCGACGACCGCGCGGCTGACCTCGGCGCGGCAGTCCTTGGTGGTCGCCAGCGCAAACGACAGTCCGCCACCCTGATCGTAGGGCTCGGCCACCGACTTGACGCCGTCGACCGCCTCGAGCACTCGCTTGATCGCGCCCCGTGGATTGTCGCCGGATGGCGGGCGCACCGTGACGGTGATCTGGCGGATCTCGGTCTCCTTGGTGGACAGCTCGGTCTCGCTGCCCGAACCGAGCAGCTGACCCTTGCCGAACACCAGCAACCGATCGCAGGTCTGGCTGATCTCGGTCAGGATGTGGCTCGAGATCAGCACCGTATGGTTCTGCTTGAGGTCGTGGATCAGGTTTCGCATCTCGACGATCTGCACCGGGTCCAACCCGCGGGTTGGCTCGTCGAGGATGAGCAGCTTCGGCTGATGGATGATCGCCTGCGCCACGCCGACGCGCTGGCGAAAGCCGTGCGACAGCGTCCCGATCGGATCGCGCGCCACGCCACCGAGCGAGGTCACATCGAGCACCTCGGGCATCCGCCGCTTCACCGCCGCAGGGGACATCCCGCGCAGCTCGCCTGCGAACTTGAGGTAGTCGGTGACCACCATGTCGAGGTAGAGCGGCGGCTGTTCCGGCAAGAACCCCACGCGCTTTCGGACCTCGTGCGGCTCGGTGACGACGTCGGCGCCGCCCACCTCGATCGTTCCGCCTGAAGGTCTCAGGTCGCACGCCAGGATCCGGAGCGCCGTGGTCTTGCCCGCGCCATTGAGGCCGAGAAAGCCGACCGTCTCGCCGTCCTGGATCTCGAACGACACCGGTCCTAACGCTCGTTTGGCACCGTAGTACTTGGAGAGATTCGAAGCTCGGATCATTCGACCTCGCGGAGCGCCATAGGCGCGTAATCGCTTGGGTTTGGTAAATCGTCGTCAACGCGCATGTCAAGCCGCAGCGGCCGCACAAACCTCGCGCGCCTCGTCCGTTGTTCCCGCAATCCCACCCGCGGCGCGATGTCGCGGGGTTAGGCCTCGGGCGGCCGCGTCACCTGGGGTCGAGGGTAGCCACGCGACAGATGCTGGTGCAGTGTCCCCCGCGCAGGAACCCGGACGTGACAGACGCAAGAAGTCTTTGGCTCGCGGGGATCACCGCCGTGCTGGCGGCGATCGCGATGATGTTCGTGGACGAGGCGACGGCGCGCCTGGTGGCGGGATATCAGCCGAGCCCGCTGTGGAGCCAGCTGCTCGCGGTGCTCGAGCACGCGATGGGTCTCTCGATCCATCGGTGGGCGTTCGCGGCCGCGCTGGTCGCCGGTGCGGTGGTGACCTGGGCACACCGGCCGTGGCGCTGGCAGGCGCGGATCTGGCTGTGGCTCGCGACGACGCACGTGATCAGTCGCCTGCTGACCAACGAGCTCAAGGATGCGACCGGGCGGGTGCGGCCGCCCGCGTGGCTCGAGCACGGAGGCGCAACGTTTGGCCACGACGGCCTCGGCTCCGCGGCGTTTCCATCGGGACACGTCGCGTTGTTCGCGAGCGTGATCGTACCGCTGGCGATCGTGGCCCCGCGAACGCGTCCGCTGCTCGCGATCGTCGTGTTCGTCGCGATCGCGCGGATCGTCGCCAATGCCCACTGGGTGTCCGACACGCTCGCCGCGGTCACGCTGGTGGCGCTGGTGGCGTGGGCGCTGGCGTGGGTGCTGCGGCCGATGCCGCGGCGAACCGCGTGACGGTCACGGCCCCGGCGATGATCAACGCAGCGCCTGCCAGCGTCGCGAGCACCGGCCAGCGACCGAACACCAGCCATTGCCAGCCGAGCGCAAACATCACCTGCACGTAGCCGACCGCGGTCACCCGCCCCGCTCGTTCGAGCGACAGCGCCATCGTCAGAAACACCTGCCCCGCTTGGGTCGCGACCCCGATCGCGATCAGCAGCAACCAGTCGATCACCGAGGGCGTCACCCAGCTCGAGATCGCCCATGGGATCGCGAGCGGCGTCGCGACCAGCGGAAAATAGAATACGATCACCAGCGGATGCTCCGTGCGTGACAGCTGGCGCACGGTGACGTACGCGGTCGCCGAGCACGCCGCGCCGGCGATCGCCACCGTCACCCCGAGCGGGTCGAGACCGGTGCCGGTGGGATGCGCGATCAACGCAACCCCGGCGATGCCGCAACCGAGCGCGAACACGGTCGGCCATCCGATCGGCTCACGCAGGACCCACCACGCGAGCACTGCGGTCAGCAGCGGCGTGGTGTGCTGGAGCGTCGTCGCCTCGGCGAGCGGGAGCAGCGCGAGCGCGAGGTAGTAACCGGTCAACCCGCCGAACCCGAGCACGCCGCGAAACATCAGCCGCCGCCGGTCGGTGCCCCAGGGCGACAGCCCCGCTCGCACGACGAGCACGTACGACAGCACCAGCGTGACCCCACCGCGCGCGAGCACGATCTCGCCCATCGGTAGCCGCGTGCTCGCGAGCTTCACGAGCAGGCTCATCACCGAGAACCCGAACGCGCTACCGACCATGTACAGCGCAGCGCGGGAGATTGGCGCGCCACCCCCTCGGTGGCCGGTGCGAGATCCTGAGTCCACTGCCATGGTGGTAGCGCCTGAGCACCGCAGTGTCCTGCACGGCGGTCACTGGTTCAAGGTGCCGCGCCGGTGCTGCGATCACGTATGCTCGCCGCATGAGCCTGCGCGGCGACGATTGCTACGTCGACGAGGATCTCCGCTGCGCCGAGACCTTGCCAGCATCGGCGTTCTACGACCCGGCATTCCTCGAGCGCGAGCTCGCGACCGTATTTCGCAGCAGCTGGCAGCTGCTGGCTCCACCGGGTGAGGATCCGCGGCCGCTCGAGGATCAGCTCGCGGTCCGCGGCAGCCGTGTGCCGGTCTCGATCAACGGGCGGTCGCTGTTCCTGCAGCGCGGTTGGGACGACGACGTGCTGCGCGCGTTCCCGAATACCTGCACGCATGCGTGGCACCGCCTCGTGCTCGGCGCGTCGCGAGGACCGACGCTGGTGTGCCCGCAACATGGGCGCCGGTTCGACTGCACGGGTCGATTCGTGTCGCAGCCCGGGTTCTCCGATCTGCCGGACTTCCCGCGCCCGTGCGATCACCTGACGGAGCTCCCGGTCGCGACCTGGCGCCGCATGATGTTCGCGAGCTTCGATCCCGGCGCCTCGCCTCTCCCCACCGTGCTCGCCGAGCTCGATGCATCGCTGATCTACATGCCCCTCGCCAGCCAGCCGGTGTTCGCGAGCGAGCGCGAGGTCGCCGGCAACTGGAAGCTGCACGCCTGGAACTACCTCGACAAGTTTCACA
The DNA here is from genome assembly GCA_050187075.1 of Kofleriaceae bacterium. Classification (GTDB taxonomy): domain Bacteria; phylum Myxococcota_A; class Polyangia; order Haliangiales; family Haliangiaceae; genus JABFXX01. The sequence goes on from JBFWXW010000002.1 coordinate 175,932, forward strand.
TCGGCTTCGTGCACCGCGCGCCCGGCGGGCTCGCCGACGCGATCGATCTCGCGAGCTACAAGATCGAGCTGTACGACCACGCCGTGCTCCAGTGGGCGTGGTCAGCGAATCCCGACGACGGCTTCGACCCGAGCTGGTTGCCCCCGCGATTTCACGACAACGCCGGCCGCCGGGTGTTCGCGCTGTGGTGGCTGGTGTTCCCGAACGTGATGTTGAACTTCTATCCATGGGGGCTCTCGGTCAACGTGCTCCAGCCCGTCCCTGGTCGTCCCGAGATCACCCGGTTCGGCTGGTATCAGTGGCCGATCGACGCCGACAAGTTCGCGCAGCGCGATCGTCGGTGGTTGAGCGCACAGGTCGACGCCGAGGATGTCGACGCGCTCGCGCAGGTGAGCCGCGGGCTGCGCAGCGGGTACGCGCCGCGCGGGCGGTTCGCGCCGGGACACGAGGAAGCGCCGCACTGGTTTCACCGCCATGTGTCGCGCGCCGTGCTCGGGACGTGACCCTCACCGCTGCGGTATCGTTGCCGGTATGGACGTCATCCAAGCGATCGGTAACACCCCACTGATCGAGCTGAAGCGCGTCACCGCTGGGTTGCCCGTGAAGGTGTTCATCAAGTGCGAGCACTTGAACCCCGGCGGCAGCGTGAAGGATCGCACCGCCCGCGCGATCATCATGGACGCCGAGGATCGCGGCCAGCTCGGTGCGGGTGCGACGATCATCGAGGGGACCGCGGGCAACACCGGCGTCGGGCTGGCGCTGATCGCCGCGGCGCGTGGCTATCGCTGCATCTGCGTGCTCCCCGAGAAGATGGCAGTCGACAAGCGGGTCGCGCTTCGCCAGCTCGGTGCTGACGTCATCATCGCGCGCAACGCGCCGCTCAAGAATCCCGACAACTTCCGCAACGTCGCGGCGCGGCTCGCCGAGGAGAACGGGTGGTTTCTGACCAACCAGTTTCACAACCCCGCCAACGTCACGGCGCACTACGGCACCAAGTGGTGGCGCGGCACCGGCGAGGAGATCATCGAGCAGATGACCGCCGCGGGTCATCCGACGATCGGCGCGTTCGTCTCGTCCTCGGGAACCGGCGGAACGATCAGCGGCGTCGGCCGGCGGCTCAAGGAGCGAGATCCCAAGACGCAGGTCGTGCTGGCCGATCCGGTCGGCTCGTCGATCGCGGACTGGATCAACACCGGCACGCTCGGCCCCGATGGTCCGTTCGCCGTCGAAGGCATCGGCTCGGGCTCGGTGCCCGGCAACCTCCATCGCGACGTGCTCGATCTCGGCGAGAAGGTCAGCGACGCCGAGGCGTTCGCGATGGTCGAGCGCCTGGTCAAGGAAGAGGGCCTCACCGTCGGCGGCTCGACCGGGGTCAATGTGGTCGCCGCGCTCCGCGTGGCCGCCCGCGGCAATCTCGAGGGCCCGGTCGTCACCGTCGCCGCCGACCAGTGGGATCGCTATCGTTCGACCGCGTGGATGAAGGCGTGGATGGATCGCGAGGCCGCGGCGATCCAGATGATGGCCCCGTCGACGCCGCCGGCCTGAGCAGGCACCGCGACCACGGCAGCAGCGCCGGCGTCGGCCGGCGGCTCGAGGAACGCGTTGCCTGGTTCAGTCTCGTGCGCGAAGGGGGACTCGAACCCCCACGGTGTTACCCACTAGCACCTCAAGCTAGCGCGTCTACCAATTCCGCCATCCGCGCAGTATGTCGAAAAAACAGTGGCTTTAGGTACAGCCGGAGGCCGACGCTGTCAAGCACGTTGCGCCGACTGCCGCTGGATGGGGCCGTTGAGGCATAGTAGCCCAGCGATGCCGTACTTCCCGAGCCAGCCGAGCCCGGCTCCGCCACTTTCCCGGGCAAGCGTGGTGGTCGGGCTGTATGGGGCGATGGCGCTCGGTGCACTCGTCCTCGCGGCGGCTCGCGGAAATCCGGACGTGTTCCGGCATGGCGACCCGAGCGTCCAGATGTTGGTGATGGGGCCACTGATCGGCATCGCCGCAGGTCTCACCGTCGTACTGGTCTGGCGGTTGCTGGTCCGGCTCTATCAATGGGCGCGCGACCTCGAGGTGTTCTTCCGCGACCTGCTCGGCTCGCTCACCGATCGCGAGATCGTCACGCTCGCGCTCGCGAGCGCGATCGGCGAGGAGATGCTGTTTCGCGGCGCGTTGATGCCGTGGATCGGATTGTGGGGACAGGCACTGCTGTTCGTGCCGTTGCACATCGCGCCGCACCGGCGCCTGGTGTCGTGGCCGATCGGCGCATTGCTGCTCGGCGTGGGTTTCGGCGAGCTCGCGATCCTCACCGGCAGCCTCGGCGCCCCGATCGCTGCGCACTTCATGATCAACTTCTGCAACATCCGCTCGATCATCCGGCCGGGACGCGCCCGGCCATTGTACGTATCTGCCAGGTAACGGCGACCCACGGCAATTCCGGCCATGGGCGGCTGCGACATCTGCCCGCACCGAACGCGCCACGGATTGCGCCCACCCGGCATCGTAGCGCCATGATGACCACCACGGTGCGTGACGCACGAGCTGCGTACTTCCGCGCAAACGGCTTCTCCGAGGCCGGCTATCAAGACGATTGGGTGCGCCTCAAGCTGTTCGGGATCCCGCTCGCGTTTCCGAGCTCACCGTCGCGCAAGCGCTCGGTCCCGCTTCACGACCTTCATCACGTCGCGACGGGGTACGAGACCACGTACACCGGAGAGGCCGAGATCGGTGCCTGGGAGATCGGCGGTGGCTGCGCCGAGCACACCGCTGCGTGGGTGCTCAACACGTTGACCATGGTCTACGGGGTGTGGATCGCCCCGCGCCGGGTGTATCGCGCGTTCATGCGTGGCCGGCACAGCCGCACGCTCTACAAGACCGGCTGGAGCGACAGCTTGCTCGAGCTCACCGTCGAGGAGCTGCGGCGTCACCTGCATCTCGATCAACCGGCGACGGTGACCTGGCGCGATCGGATCGCGTTCGCCGCGTGGGCTACGCTCGCGCTGTCCCCGGTGCTCGCGGCGGTCGTGCTGCTGTTCGGCTGATTTGTTGCTCGGCGGGCAAAGCGCTGTCTAGGTTCGAGGGATGCTCCGAGAAGCCCTCCGGGTGGTGCTCATCTATATCGCGGCGTACGCGGTTGGCTTCCTGATCGCGGGCGGCATCGCGCACGCCGATGAGACGTCGGCCACCGACAAGCTCCGCATCTTGTACTCGACGCGGTTCACGTTCACCGACGAAGGCGTCCCCCTCGTCACGGTCGAGATCATGGGCAAGCGCAAGGAGGTCAAGCTGCGCGCCAGGGGTGGCATCGTGGTTCGCCCCGACGGCACTGGTGGCTCGTCGATCGAAGCTGCCGCCGGCGATGCCTGGACGATCACTGCCGAAGCGGCGAAGCCGGCTGTGATCGGCGAATGGACCGTGGTCGAGACGCTCCAGCCCGAGGACGCCACGGGCATCGCTTCCTCCCTCGCGCGCTGGAAGGATCGCGGCTTTACCGCGAAGTCGTTCGAGATCGGCACGATCTTCGGGGTCGACGGCGAAGTGATCGACACGCGCGAGATCAGGATCGCGATCGATCCGGTGCCCGCGGGCAAGGGCGCCGCGCGCGCAGCCGAGCTCGGCCGGCGGTTCGGCGTCCCGACCTCGGTGCACCAGGAGCTGGTGCGCCGTCCGTCAGGGACGATCGTCGCGACCAACGGCACGGCGGTGATCCGCAACCCGTCGGTATTGTGGTTCACACCCAAGCGCACGACCGAGACGATCACGGTCGCCGATGTGCCCACGGGCACCGGCGGCTCGCAGCTCGAGACCGGTCGCGAGGATCGCCGCTACTGGGGCTCGGTCTACGTCACGCTCGATCATGATGGCTCGCTCGTCGTCGCCAACGCGGTCCCCGAGAACAAGCTGCTCGCCGGGCTCGTTCCCGCGGAGATGTATCCCGACGCGCCGGCAGCCGCGCTCGAGGCGCAGGCGATCGCCGCGCGCACCGATCTGCTGCAGAAGATCGGCCGCCGCAACCTGACCGATCCGTTCCTGTTGTGCTCGACCCAGCAATGCCAGGTGTACGCCGGCGCCGGCAAGGAAGATCCGCGCACGACCAAGGCCGTCGAGGCGACGCGCGGCATCGTGCTACTGCGCGACGGCGGCGGTCTGGTCGACGTTCGCTACAGCGCGTCGTGTGGCGGTCACACCGAGGACAACGATTGGATCTGGGGCGGCGAGCCCGATCCGTCGCTGCGCGGCCGCACCGATGATCCGTCGGCCAACAGGTCGCGGGTCACCGACGCCAACCTCGACGCGTTTCTCGACGGCGGCCAGGCCGCGTGGTGCAGCAAGGGCAAACAGGCGCGCGGTCGGTTCCGGTGGACCGAGAAGGTTCGCGTGGATGAGCTCTCGGCGCGCGTTGCGGCGGAGCTCCCCGAGGTCGGACGGATCCGCGAGCTCGTGCCCAACCAGCGCGGAACGTCAGGCCGGATCAAGACGATCACGATCAGGGGCGATCGCGGAACGGTCGAGGTCACCGGAGATCTCAAGATCCGCCGCCTGCTCGGCGGCCTCAAGTCGACGCTGTTCAAGGTCGAGCGCGATGGCGACAGCTTCGTGTTCCGCGGCGCCGGGTTCGGCCACGGTGTTGGCATGTGCCAGCTCGGCGCGATCGGCATGGCCACCGCCGGCAAGCAACACACCGCGATCCTCGGCCACTACTACCGCGGTACGCATCTACATCGGTTGTATTGATCGCGGCTCGCGCAGCTCCCGAGCAACCTCGCGGCTGGGTCGCCGGGGCTCCCGCTTTACCAGGCGAGGGTTCTCGCATAACACCGTCGGGTGCCGAGCACCGACAATCCGGATCTACACAACGTCGATTGGTCCAAGCTCCCCGTGCCGATCGACGATGGCGCGGCTCGCCACCTCGAAGGTTCGCCTCTCCCTGACCTCGCGCTCGCTGCGACCCAAGGTCGCCCCATCAACCTCGCCAGGCTCGCGGGCCGCAGCGTGGTGTTCGTGTATCCACGAACCGGCGAGCCAGGCGTCCCTGCACTCGTGGACGACTGGGATCAGATTCCCGGCGCGCGCGGCTGTACGCCACAGGCGTGCGCCTTCCGCGATCTGCACGACGAGCTTCGCACCGCAGGCGTCGACCACGTGTTCGGACTCTCGACGCAGGACACCGGCTATCAGCGCGAGGTCGCCGACCGGCTTCACTTGCCGTTTCCGATCCTGTCGGACGATCAGCTCGCGCTGACCGACGCGATCGGGCTGCCGACCTTCGAGGTTGCCGGAACGCGTCTGCTCAAGCGGCTCGCGCTGATCATCGACGGGGGCCGGATCGCGAAGGTGTTCTATCCGGTGTTCCCGCCGGATCGGAATGCGGCCGAGGTCCTCGCCTGGCTGCGCGGATAACGCGTCGCGCTACTCGAGCACGTGCCGCGTGAGCGGTGCATCGCCCTTGAGCAGCCCGATCCGGACGGCGCCGGCCAGCGGGCTACGAGGGCGGGCCGACCGAGCCCGGAGCGCGCTCGAGGTCATCGTGGTCCAGTCGTAACAGCCCCAATCCATCGCGTCGTCGAACGGGCCGGTGGTCATGCTGCTCCGCGGCGGCAGTGAACCACACGCCGGGAAGTCGGCCTCCGGAAACCCGTTGCCGTCGGCGTCGTACTTGAAGTGTTTCACCGCCATGCAGATCCCGAGCTTGTCGGCGGTCTGCTCCGTGATCAGCAACTCGCCGTCATCATCGAGCGCGAATTGCCACGCGAACACGCACACCGAGCTCAGCTCCGAGCCCTTGACACCGATGTCGCACGTCGCGTGGCCCTTGGCCGGCTTGACGTCGCCGGGGAGCTTCCCGAACGCATTCGGATCGCCTTTTTCGTTCACCGCGAGCGCCGGCGTACTGTCGGTGTCCGCCGCCGCGCACAGGCCCGAGCACAGGGTCGTCATCGACGCGGTCGATTCGAGGAAGAACGCCATGAAGCCCGGAGCGCAGCCGTCGAACCGCGGCTCGCCGTCCATCGTGGTGAGCGGCGCCTTGCGGTCCGTGAGCGACAACGTCGCGGGATCCACGCGACCGCACGAGGTCTCATCGAAGCCGTAGCATCCCCGATCAGGTTGCGCGCCGTTCGTCGAGCCGCACGCGTTCGGGGTCGCGCTCGTTTCACACTGCGTGAGCGGATCGCACGTCGGATCGCAGAGCCCGGCAATGGACTGGTTGGCGGCCCTGAACACATCGGCGTAGCGCGTGCATGTCGTGCCATCTCCGCACGCGGGCGAGGCACCTTCGAGGTCACAGACTCGAGCGCAGGTGCCCCGCACGCAGAACGAGCCCTTCGCGCAGTCGTCGTAGCCGGTGCCGCCGGGGCCGCCGGTGGTGCACGCACAGCCGTCTTGCACCGTGCCCGCAGGAGCACATCCGAGATGCCCGGTGTAGGGATTCGCCTGATCCATGATCCACGTGCACTTCTCGTCCGGCTGGCAACCCGTGTGCGTCAGCGCATCGCACTGCGTGTTGCTTGCGACCGCCGTTGGTGCCGCTGTCGCGTTGCATGCGGAGGGCGGAGCCGTGACGGGACAGTCTCGATACTCGAGCGGAGCGTCGATCCCCGAATCGAACGGGACGATCCCGCTGTCCCTCGGACTCTCCCCGTTGCCGCCGCACGCGATCAGCGCGAGCGGCCCAGCGATGAACAGACACCAGACGCTTGGGTTCATTCGCCCACTATGACGTCGCGGTTCGATCGGCCCGTGGCAAAACATGGCGGCCTCGAAGTTCGACGGATATCGGGGTGAATTCGGCGGTGACGCCACGTGGTACGCGCCAACTCGCGTGGCGCTGCGTGCGGACCATCACGATAGGACGCAACCGCGAACGCGCGTGGCCGATAGCGACCCGTCGTGGCCGGACCTGCACCAGCTCCCGAACCGCCGAAGGATCTCGACCGATCGCATGCGGCCGACGTGCCGATGCCCGATCACAGCGCGGTGTTCACCGGTCATCGCGCGGTCGCCGAGCTCTCGCAACGCGGGCCGTTCGTCGCACATAGCTCGCTATTTGCTGCGTCCCACGCCGCCACCGAGGTCGATGGCACCCTCGATACCGCCGCCTATCGCGAAGCGTTCGCAGCGGTGATCGGCGATTCGTTGCTCGCTTTTCTCACCGAGCGAGATGCTCCGACCGGCTCTGCATTCGTCACGTTCAACGGAACCGTGGCGGGAGCGATCGTGGCGGCATCCGGCGCCGCACTGACCGCCAAGCTCGACGGCTTGCTGGGCAAGCACGAGGTGAATCGCTTGATCGACGGCGCGCGCGCACTCGGGCGCGAGCAGGTCGGCGACGGAACCAGGGCGTGGATCGAGGACACTGCCCACTCGGGTCCCGGCCGGTGGTTCCCGGACATCACGGTGGCGCTGGGCACCGCGATGCACGCACTGCTCCGGCAATCGCTGGATCGCATCGTGCCGCGCTACATCCGCGCCGCCGTCGCAACCGGGCTCGCCGCGGAGGAAGCGATCGGACAGACGCTCGCTGCTCCGCCCCCACCGCGAGCCATCGACATCGTCGCCAGTCACACGATCGACGTGTTGACCATCGCCGCCCTGATCGACGATGGACGGTTTGGCTATCGATCGTTCCGTAACGCTTACCCCGAGGAGCGCGGCCGGCGCGGAACGCTTCGACCGCTCACCATCCAGTGGGCACCGCGCGATCGGGGTACCTGCTGGGCGCGCGTGATCGCACCCTCCGATCCGGCGATCGAAGAGGTGGCGCACGCGGTGTTCGGATCGTCGCTGCGCACGCCCGACATTTTGGTCGCGGCATCACCGCTGTTCGGGCTCAACAACCTCGAGGCGCTGCTGCCCGAGCATCGAGCGGCCGTAGCCGCGCTTGCAGGCCCGGTCGGCACCGGCGATGGCACGGTTCACCTCGTCGACGGCCCGTTCGCCGAGGAGATCGCGAAGAACCAGGCGGGCCCATACGTGGCTGCCGGCGCAACCAAGGTCGACGTCCTGAGCACGCTGACCGAGAGCCTCGCGATCGTGCGCACGATCGAGCACGCCGGGGCGAGCTTCGGGATGGGCAAGAACCCGGCCGTGAGCTCGATGGAGACGCTCACCGCTCGGCTGCAGCAACGGCGCGAGCACCTCGCAACCGTGAGCGAGGCCGACGCCGTGACCTGGGCGGCTCAAGCGCGCGCGCAGCAGCAGGTGCTCACCGCGGTGTCGTTCGGGTTGGATCGCGAGGCCAAGCGGCTCGCCGGCATGACCGCAATGCTCGACGGCACCGTCGCCGCGATCGGCGGGCTCACGCTGCCGCCCCACGTCCGGAACGCGATGAATCACGTCGCGATGGGCTACGCCGACGTCGCGCTGATCTCGGATGCGGCGCAGAGCGCAGCCGCACGGCTCGCGGTGGTGGCCGGCGAAGCCGCGGCGCTTCCGATCACCTTCCTCGAGGGCACGCTGGTCGCGATCCAGCGCACGCTCGACGACGCGCGCAACGCGAAGCACTCGGCCGCCGACCACGCCGAATATGGCGTACCCGCGATGAACGAGCGAGAGCAGGCGCTCAAGCTCCGGCTCGCACAGCTGCGCGCAACGATCAACACCGATCCCGACGGCGCGGCCAAGGAGCTCGCCGAGATCGGCGAGCTGATCGAGGACCTCCAGATCGAGACCGAGTGCGTCGGCACCATGGACCAGATCGATGGCGTGTGGGCGGCGCTCGATGAGGCCAGCTCCATCTTCACCTGGGAGTCCACGGATCGGCGGCTCCGCTACCTGAAGGTAACGGGCGAGGTCTTTCACGATCGATGGAGACACATCTTCGCGCAAGCGAAGAGCAACGACGTACAGCAACGCGCGAGCGCTCGCGAACAGCTTCGTGAGCTCCGAGCCGATGAGGGGTTCGCGAGCTGGCTCGGCAGCGTTCGCGATGCGATCGAGGATGCACAGGTCCAACAGCTGATCGGCAAGCTCGCGGCGCTGATCGCCATCACGATCATCACGTCGGGAATGGGGAACGTCGCTGCCATGGCGATGCTCGGCGCGACCGAAAGCACGATTGCCGCGGTCGCGACCGGAGCCGTCGTCGAAGCGGCCGCATCGACGGCGCTGTCGCAAGCGCTGATCGACGACAACCACGATGCAGGTCACATCGCCTACGAGGCGGGCGCGAATCTCGTGCTGGCCGGTGCGGGACGAATCTTCAACGAGATCGCTGCCGCGCGGAACGTCGGCAAGCTGAAGACGATCAGCGGCGCGCTACTCACGACCACGGCGCTCGGCTTCGTCAAGGCCGAGCTCGACGCCTACCTCAAGCACGGCCGGCCGATGAACGCGGACGAGCTGGGCCAGTTCGCGCTCCAGGCGGTCGCGACGGCGGTCGCGACGCACGCGATCGCGCCGAAGGTCCAGCCGCTATTCGACGCGGTCGAGGGCGCCGCGTATTCGCGCGCGCTGAAGGCGCGGATCCACGCCAGCGACGGCGTCCGGCAGTGGCTGGTGTCGCGCGTGCAACGACTGCCGGAGAATCCGAGCGAAGCGGATGTGATCGACTACGCGACGCGAGAGGTCGCGTGGGCCAACGATCGGCTCAAGATCCTGGACGAGATCGAGGCCATCGCAGCCCACGATCCCGAAACGGACGGGAGCCCGAGCAGTCGGCGGTTGAGCCGCCGCCTGAAGTTGAGCTCCGAAACCATCGCGGAGCTTCGGCGCGAGCTGACCACGCATGTTGCGGACAGTTCCCGGCAGCAGCTCCCGCTGTTGTTGCTAGAGCCCAAGGGCGCTGGTTTGTTCACGTGCCCGCGCGAGCACATCGACACCGTGGTCACCCAGATCGGAACCGTGACCCAAACGACGACCGACCCGCTCACGCACGCGGTCAGCTACGACGTGACCCTTCGCGATGGATCGAGCGCGAGAGTGATCGAGCGGGTCGATCCTGCAGCGGATTGGATCTCGCAGCTCCGAACGCTGCTGACCCCTGGCGCTTACGAGACCCTGCAACTCCGCCTGAGAAGCCAGACACCCGCAGAGCTGATGAGGCGATATCAGGGCTCGTTCGACGTCGCCATGCGCGAGCTCGACTCGGGGGCTCCGCTGCCACTGCTCGACACCGTCGAGATGTATTGCACCGGCGAGGTCCCGCGCGATCCGGGCACGCGTTTGCGCTACGGCGAGATCGGCATGTACTGGCCGGCGCACCGGCGCGCGCTGCATGACGCCCTGATCGCCCGCGCGCGGGCGCAGGCACTGCAGTTCGCGGACGCCGTGCAACGAGGACAACCGACGCTGTACGCGATGCGCGGCAACACCGCCGCGGGCAAGACCCGCGCGGTGACCACGAATGTCGCCGAGCTCGCGGGTCCCATGCACGCCACGCGGGACCTACAACACCGCTCGGTGAATCCCGACAACTTCAAGCAGGATCTGATCGAGGCCAGCGGCGGCCGACTGACATCGCAGCAGGTGCACGCCGAATCGTCGATGCTCGCCAATCGTCTGGAGCACGACATTCGGTCGATGCGAACCTCTGACGGCAAGGAGCTCGCGAGTATCTTGATCGACAAGCGTCTCGCGACGCTCAATGACGTACTCAGTTATGCCGAGCTCGCGCGCGAGACCAACCGCAAGTTCGTGCTGTACGACGTGGACGCACCGCTGCAAACGTCACTCGCTGGCGTCCTGGAACGAGTCGGGGGACAGAGCGACCCACTTCCTAACTACGACGTGGTTGGCAACGGCTTCACGGCGATCCGCTACCATCGGCGGGCCGTGATCGCCGCGTTCGAAAACGATCCCTCGCTCGGACGCTACGAGCTCTACGGAGCGCGTGACGATGGCGCACGAGTCCCGGTCGCGACCATCGAGAATGGCGCCCTCCGCGTGCATGATGATGCGCTATTCACTGCTGCGACGAGCCGACCCGGCGACATGAGTGACTATCTCGCAAGCGTCCGACTCACCGACGACGTGATCTCCATCTTGACCGATCCATTGCCGGCGGATCGCCGGGTCATGGTTGCGGCGATCCTTCGCAAGTACCAGGGTTGGACCTGGAAGGCCGCACTGGACGCACACTCCTCTCAGCGACCTCCGCTGCAGCCGGACGTGCCGACTGGACATCAGGGCCCCGAACCATCCGAACCACAACCCCCGCAACCCCCATGACCACGAGCTTCGAGCAAGAAGTCACCCGTCGCTCATGCGGCGGGCCCCGAGAACCACGAAGTTGCCACGGATCAACAGAAGGAGGGAACCCACATGGCCGAGCTCACCGGAGAAGCAGCCCGCAAGCTGTTGCAGCAAATCGACGACGAGCGACTCGCAGAGCTCGCACGCGCGCGCGCCGAGGCCGAGCGCCGCGGCAAAGAGCCGTTCGACGTGACCAAGCTGCGAGAAGTCGCGCCCTCGGTCGACATCCTGCGGTGGAGCGATGCGACGCTCACCCTCCATTTTGAGTGGCAATACTACGTCCATCCGGACGCGATGACGCTCGAGCAGTTTGCACCACTCGCCTCACACGTCGCCTGCGTCTTGTATGAGGGTTAGGCCTGCGCTAGCTCCCGCCGGCCCGTCCACATTTTTTTACGCAACTGCAAGCGCGTGCGGCCGATGACCTGGGTCCATGAGCGATAGCACCTCTGACCTCGATCATCTCCGCGATCATCTCGGGCTGTGCACCACGTCGATCGACCTCCGGCTCCGGTTGACGGCTCCCGAGCCGGATTCCGCGTACCTGGCTCGCGCGACCTCGCGGCTCCAGCGGTTCGAAGCGCGGATCGCCGAGCGGAGCGCCGCGGTACCCTCCCTGTCTGCGAGCTTGCTGGCGCAGCGATTGTCGCTGACCACCACCGAGATGATGGTGGTGTGGCTCGGTGCAGCGCTCGCGATGAGCCCGGAGGCGCGGTCGCTGCTCACCCGCGTCACCGGCGAAGTTGGGCCGGATCCGACGCTCGGCGCGATCAAGATGCTGGTCCACGGCGAGCTGCCCGCGCCCGCGGCGCTCTCGGAGCTCTCGGCACGGGGCACGTTGCGCAGCCTGGGGATCCTCGAGCGCACCGACACCGGCGCTGCGCACGAGAGCCGTCAGACCTGGGCGCTCAGCCCGCGCGTGCTCGCCTTGCTGCACGGGCACAATGACATCGATGGCTCGCTCGCGCGGATCTGCCGGGTCGGCGATGTCGGTCTCCCGCTCGAGGAGATCGCGGCGGCAGACGACACGATCACCGCTGCTCGCCGCGTGATCACACGCAATGCCGTGGTGATCGCCGCGGGGCTTCCTGGCGTCGGTCGCAGAACGCTGCTCGCGGCGGCTGCACAGGCCGAGGGACTGGGCGTGCTGCAGATCGACGCCCGGTCGCTGGCGAGTGACCACGAGCTGCTGGCGCGGCAGCTTCGAACCATCGCACGCGAGTGTCGCTTGCTCGAGCGCGCGCCGCTGATCACGAACCTCGATTTGCTCGTCGGTGAGACCACGCAGCGGCTCGATCTGGTGGGTAGCGAGCTGGTTCCACACATCCGTGGTGCCGTGCTCGCGACCACCGGTGCGCGACATCCAGCGCTGCACTGGGATCGGCCGGCGATCGTCATCGAGGTCGGTCATCCTAGCTCGCCGCAGCTCGAGCGGCTCTGGGCACGGACGCTCGGAACCAGCACGGATGACGCCGAGTGTCTGGCGTCGCATTATCCGCTGGCGCCCGCGCTGATCCACCGCGCGGCACATGCAGCCCGTGCTCGAATGATCGGCGCGTTGCCCACGCTCGATGATGTGCGCGGTGGGATTCGCTCGGTGCTCGAGGATCGGCTCGGACCATACGCCCGGCGCGTCGTGGTCACCCAGAGCTGGGATGACCTGGTGTTGCCCGCAGAGCAGATCGATGCGCTCGTCGAGCTGATCGCGCGCGTGCGCGAGCGGCGCAAGGTTTACGAGCACTGGGGATTCGGCACCAAGGTTGGACGCGGGCTCGGCGTCTCCGCGCTGCTGTCCGGCCCGCCGGGTACTGGCAAGACGATGGCCGCCGGCCTGATCGCGCGCGAGCTCGGGCTCGAGCTGTATCAAGTCGATCTCGGCAAGGTCGTGTCCAAGTGGATCGGCGAGACCGAGAAGAACCTCGGCGCGGTGTTCGACGCCGCCGAGGCCGGCCACGCGATCGTGCTGTTCGACGAAGCGGACGCGCTGTTCGGCAAGCGCACCGAGGTGAAGACCAGCACCGATCGCTACGCCAACCTCGAGACCAACTATCTGCTACAGCGGCTCGAGAGCTTCACCGGCGTGTGTCTGCTGACCACCAACCACGACAGCCACATCGATCCCGCGTTTCAGCGCCGGCTTTCGTTGCACCTGCGGTTCAGCGCGCCCGATGCCGAGCAACGCGGCGTGCTGTGGCGAACGATGCTGCCGCCGGCCGCGCCGGTGTCGCTCGACCTCGAGCTCGATGATCTGGCAGTGCGGTTTCCGATGAGCCCCGGGCACATTCGCAACGCCGCCCTTCGCGCGGCGTTCCTCGCTGCCGACGAGGAGAGCGCGATCACCACCGAACATCTGACGCGGGCCGCGCAGCTCGAGTGCGAGGCGCTGGGCCGCCTCGCGAGCTAGCCCGATTGCGACGTGGGCTCTCTCGATGCGCGCTCCCCCACCTCGCGTCGCCTATAACATCCGCATCCTACGTGCCATTCCCGCACGCACCGCGGACACGACCAGGAACCCGCCAATCTGCACGCGGCCGGCATCCCCGCAGCTAAACCGGCCTCGTCGCGTTCCTGCTGCGAGCTGTCGCGTCAGCCGTGGTATCACCTCGCCATGGCACCCCTGCTCCCGACGACGATGGTCGGTTCGTATCCGCGGCCTGCGTGGTTCACTCACCAGCTGGCCGGCAAGGACGTCCTCGAGGCGTTCAAGATCGCCGCGCACGCCGAGGCGTTTCACGACGCCACGCGCTGCGTGATCAAGGATCAGGAGGATGCCGGTCTCGACATCCTCACCGACGGCCAGATGTGGTTCGACGACTACCACATGGGCATCGGCTCGTTCCTCTGGTACTGGCTCGAGCGCACGCACGGATTCTCGAGCGAGAAGCTGCCGCACCCGGCGGTGGGCAAGGCCAAGGGCCGCGACATCTGGGCGCTCGACCAGGCCGGCGGGGTCGCCGTCGAGGGCGAGATCAAGCGCGGCCCGGTGCGCATGGAGCTGATCTATCGCTGGGCGCAGCGCCACACCCAGAAGCCGATCAAGGCGTGCATCGGTGCGGGCCCTGCCCAGCTGTCCACGCTCGCGCACTTCCGCTCCGGTCCGGTCAAGAACCGGTACGAGCTGTCACGTGCGCTCGCCGACATCTTCAAGCTCGAGATCGCCGACGTGATCGGCGCCGGCTGCAAGCACATCCAGCTCGAGGACCTCGGCGCCTGGATGCCGCACCTGACCAAGAGCGAGAAGGATTACGAGTGGATCAACGATGTCGTCGATCGCACGATGGCCGACATCCCGCAGGGCGTCGAGAAGTCGTGGCACTTCTGCATGGGCAACGCGTGGGGCAACAAGCTCGAGGGCATGACCTCCGGCGGGTACCGCGCGATCATGCCGCACTATCACAACGTGAAGATCGATGCGTACGTGCTCGACTTCGCGTGCCGCGAGATGGAGGACGCCGATCTGCTGCGCAAGATCCCGAGCGACAAGAAGGTCCACGCCGGCGTGATCGACGTGAGGACGCTCGAGATCGAGCACCCCGAACAGGTGGCAGAGCGCGTGCGCAAGGTGCTCAAGCACATCGAGCCCGAGCGCGTCACGCTCACCACCGACTGTGGGCTCAAGCAGCTGCCGCGCCCGTGCGCGATCCAGAAGCTGCGCGCGCTCGTCGAGGGCGCCGAGATCGTCCGCCGCGAGCTGCGCTAGACCGGCGGGGGCGCCCGATCGTGTGTAACCCGATGCAGAGAGCTTCATCGTCGATCGTCTGATCGGTGGTCGCGCATCACTCGACGAGATCGACGGCTGACCGCGCACATGCGCGCTGGCACGCTGAGCGCACCCGAGCGCACCTCGGTGGGGATTGCGGACCTCGCACGCATGTGCCGAAGTCATTCCGGCTGGAGGGCGAACCAGTGAAACGCGCGGTAGGCGCCCTGCGCTTCGGTGCGTAGCGTGGACGAGGTGCCCGCAGGCAGGTCGATCGAGACCTCGATGAGCTTGCCGCGCGGCGCGGGCAGCTTGGTCTCGGCAAGGGTGTTGCCGGTGTCGTCCATGATGCGTAGCTCGACGCCTTGCACGATGGTGTCCTCGAACGGAACCGCTTTGACCCCGCCGGTGCGCAGGATCAAGCGCGCCGGTTTCGCAGGATCGAGAGCCACCGTGAATCGCTCGGTGCCACCCCGGATCGTGCGGCCGCCGTCGAGCACGAGCCCGTGCTCGCCGACCTCGCGATGCACGAACGACCAGTGCGCCCCCGGCGTGCGCCATGCGCGCTTGCCGAGCGCGCCGACGTAGCCGTGCGCACGCTCGCTGACCAGGCTCGCGACGTCGACGCGATCGACGATGGCCCATCCGGCGTGCTCGCTGAGCGGGCGCTCGCCGGTGCCGATGTGATCCCAGCTCGCGACGATCAGCTGCATGTCGCCAGCACCTGCGAACCGTGGCGAGGTGATCGCGCGGCGCAGCGGAGTCTGGAGCAGCACCTCGCCGAACAGCTCGTTGGTGCCGAGCCACGATGGGTAATACGCGAAGTGGGTCGGCCGCTGCGCTTCGGGCAACGCCTCGAGGAACTCGAACCGCGAGCCAGGGCCGTTGTTCGTGACGTCGGCCTGATGGTTGGTGATCAGGCCGAGCATGTCGTAGACGCGCCCATCGCCGTAATAGGCGATCGCCCCGGCGTCATGAAACAGGATCGACGCATCGGGCAGCTCGCGCTCGATGTAGCGACCGATCGCGACCACCTGGGTGTTGGTGTCCATCGCGCCCTGCGCGAACAGCAGCGCGTTGGTGCGCACGCCGTGCAACGACGCGATCACGAACCATCCGCCGAGTGCGCCGACCACCGCTCGCTGCCCCCACGCGGCGAGCCGTGGTGGGTTCGCCCCCGACAGCTGGATCGGGGCCAGCGCGCAGCCGGCGCCGATCGCCAGCAGCGGAAACGCGGGGGCGATGTAGCGATAGTTCTGGACCTCCCAGTTTCCCGACGACGCGATCACCGCCATCACCAGCACCAGCGGCGCGACGATGATGCCGGCGCCGAGCGCCCACTGGCGTTCGCTGCGTGCCCACAGCAAGATCCGGATCGCGCCGAACAGCCACAGCACCGAGATCAGCCTCGGCAACACCAGCGGGCTGGTCGCGTCCCAGAACAGCCCCTTGACCATCTTGCCGGTCAGCATCGCGACCGTCGAGACCCAGTAGTCCCAATCGAACCCGGGCAAGTAAAAGTGGCTCTTCGCGACGCCGGTGTTGGGCATCCACTGGCCGGCGAACAGCTTGTTCGCGAGCATCCACGCGACGGGCGGGATCAACGGAATCATCCACAACAGCGACGACCGCACATCGCCTCGGCGCAGCCGCGACGCCACGGCGATCCCGACGAGCCCGAACACCAGCAGCATCGCTTCAGGCCGAGACAGCGCGGTCGCCGCGAGACAGGCGATCAATCGCTTGCTCGGCGGTCCGGTGCGCGGTTGCTCGAACAGCAGCAACAGCGTCGCGACGAGCAACGCACTTGCAAACGCCACCTCCATGCCCGACAGGGACGACCACGCAAACGGTCCGATCCCGAGCACGACCACCGCGGCGAACACGCCCGCGAGCTCACCCGCCAGCCGGCGAACGATCCGGTAGACACCGACGCAGGTCAGCGCGTAGAGCAACGCACACAGCACATACGACACCCACACCAGCGCGTGCCCGCGGGCGCCGAGCGTCCAGAACGGTGCCAGCACCATCGGCCACAGCGCGCTGGTCGACCCTGCCGAGTAGCCGCCACCGGGGAAATACGTGAACGGCTCGCCGCGCCCGAACTGCTTCGCGTACGTCAGGTAGATGTAGCTATCATCGAGCGGCAGGCCCATCGGCCGCGTCGTGCCGAGCACCGTGGCCGCATACGTCCATGCGATCACGATCGCGACCGCCGCGATCGCGATCGCCGGCAGCTGGTCGCGCCAGCGCACGGTGCGCACACCGCGCAACCGCGCCGCCAGCGCTTCGACGGTTACGGCCATCCCGCCACCGGCGTGCGCACGGCGGCGAGGGCGAGGTGCTGGAACCGGAATTGACGCTCGCGCTTGTAGTCGCCGAGCATCTCCAGCGCGAGCTCGTTGAAGTCGAGCGAGCGCACCCAGCGAAACCCGCACTCGTAGAGCAGCGGCAACACGTCATCGGCACCATGACGGATCGGCTCGCCCAGATCCGAGACCACCGCCTTGGTCTCGAGGTCGGCAGCGCCCGACTTGCCCGCTGCGAACGCCTTGCCGACGAAATCGAACGCGATGAGCGAGCGCGGGTCGAGTCCCTTGGCCAGCCGGGTCGCCGTCTCGCGAATCGCCGGCTCGGTGAGATACATCACCACGCCTTCCCAGATCACGAGCGACGGCTCGGTCATCGAGCAACCGTTCGCGGCCAGCCGCTCGATCGGGTCCTCGCGCTCGAAATCGCAGGTGACGTAGGTCGCCGCGTCGATCGGATAGCCATCGAGCTTGCTCAGCTGCGCGCGCTTGGACGCCTGCGTCGCGGGATGATCGACCTCGAAGAACCGAACACCGGCGCGGGGCAGCCGCGCTGCGCGCGTGTCGTAGCCGGCCCCGAGAATGACGATCTGACGGATCGATAGCCGGTCGACGGCGAGACTGACCAGGCGATCGAGGTACGCCACCCGCAGCGCGAGCCAGGTCTCCATCGGCGGGAACTTCGCATCCATCTTCTTGGCGATCGCTTCGCCGTCGGTACCGGCGATCGCTGCGGCCCACGGGTCCACGAACAGCGGAGTTGGCCACCGGCTCGCCCGCGCCCGATAGGCGCACACCATCAAGGCCGTCTTCGAGGCCGAGCTATGAACATCCACGCAGCGGGTGTATCAAGCCGCCGACGCGAAAGCCATCGCTGCGCGGCTCGGGAACTTCCCTTACCACCTGGAAACACGCGATGATTCGAAGCCGACGCAACCGTTCGAGGTGGTGGCCGATAGCCGGCCCCCAAGCTCGGCATGACCTCGACTAACCGTGGAGATTCTCGGATGACCCGGCTGCTCGCCCTCTGTCTTGTAGCGCTGGCGACGACGACCGCTCATGCCAACACCGTCGGCGCGATCGCCGTCGGGCCGGTGCCGATCGGCGACCGGTCTGCGGTCGCGAACGCCGCGGAAGAAGCGGCTCGCGAGGCGGGTTGGACGCTGGCCGCTGGCGACATTCCCGCGAAGGACGCGACCGCGGTCATCGGCTGCAGGAACGAGGCGCAGCCATGGACGTGCCTGCCCAGCACGAACCCGGCGAAAGACGCGGGCCGCATGCTGCTCGTGATGATTCATGAGCAGCAGGATGAGGCTGGCTCACCGATCCTGGTGATCACGGCAAAGGTGGTCGCGGGCGAGCAAGGCACGGCGATCGACCAGCGGTTCTGCGAGCGTTGCACCGAGGGTGCGCTCACCACCGTGGTGCGCGAGCTGACCAAGGAAGTGCTCAAGAGCAGCGCCGTTCGCTCGGGACGCACGGTGCTGTCGGTCAAGTCGACGCCGGCGGGCGCGCAGGTCAGCCTCGACGGAAAGCCGGTCGGAGCGACCGATGGCAGCTTCAATACGTATCCCGGCCGGCACACCATCACCATCGAGAAGGCGGGATATGAAGCCGAACGGCGCGAGGTCGAGACCGCGGAGGGGGCGACACAGGAGGTGAGCGTCACGATGCGACCGGTCGACGAGGCGACACCCGCAGCGCACGGCTCTCGTATGGTCCCCGCCATCGTGATGGGCGTCGGGGTCGCCGCGATCGTCGCGGGTGGCGTGCTGATCGCCATGGACGAAGATCCGTCGAAGGACGGCGGTCCGACGTATCGCGATAGCGCACTCCCGGGAGTCGTGGCGGGAGTCGGCGGCGTCGTCGCCTTGGGCGCCGGGTTCTATCTTTGGAAGCGCGCGTCGCGATCTACGCCGACAGTTGCGCTAACCAACGGGGGCGCGGCGATTGGCTGGGCAGGACAGTTCTGATGAACGGAGTATTCGCGATGCAGAGATTGGCTTTGTTCGTGTTGGGCATGTGGATGCTGGGCGCGACGGGATGCAACAAGGAGAACCCGCTGTTCTGCGAAGGCCCCAACGCCGATGACTCCTGCCCGAAGCCCGACAGCGCGCCGAGGTGCATGAGCAATGGCGATTGCAGCGGTGCAACGCCCGTGTGCTTGTTGCCCGAAGGCACGTGCGTGCAGTGCACCGACGCAGATCACAGCGCGTGCGCGAATCCGACGCCGGTTTGCGGCGATGACCACACGTGCCGCGGATGCGAAGCGCACTCCGAGTGCGATGCCTGGGCCGGTGTCTGCGTGTTCGCGGATCAGTCATGCGCGGGACCGGATCAGGTGGCGTATGTGGCGCCGGGAGGAACAGGTACTCCACCGAACTGTGATCGTGGCACACCGTGCAGCGACCTTGCGGATGCGCTCGACGCCAACAAGGAGCTCATCAAGGTGGCCGGCGGGACGATCAAGGATTCGGGCGGTAACGCCACCGAGATTGAGGGCAGGACCGTGAGCATCTTCGGTGAATCATCGACCGTGATCGATCGCGATGGGGATGGCTCGATCCTCGTCGTGAAGCACAACGGCCCGGGGACGACCAACGTCTCGATCTACGACCTCACGATCTCCGGTGCCTCAGGCGCTGGGGCAAATGGGATCAACTTGGAGCCGAACGGTGGCAATCCAACGCTCAAGCTTGTTGGCGTCAAACTCGCCAGCAACGAAGGGTTCGGAATCGAGGCGTCAGGTGGTCAACTCACCATGATTCGGACGAATGTTACGGATAACGAGGAGGGCGGCATTGCGGCATCTGGGTCGATGGGTTCTCTCATGATAAGCCGATCGGTCATCTCTAGTAATCAAGGTGGGGGAATCATGGTTACCGCCGGCACATTTGTGATCAGAAACAACATCATCATTTACAACGGCGTTCCAGACGGTGCGAATGCCACACAAACAGGGGGCGCAGTCTTGGTTCCCAACAGCACCGGCAGCGCGTTCGAACAAAACACTGTTGCGTACAACAAGAACGATGGGTCGCTCTATCGAGCCGGCGTGACATGCGGCGGCGCCAATGTCATGGCCGGCGGCAACATCGTCTACAAGAACACGGAGGCGATGACCACGAGCGACGCAACTCAACGAGGTGGCGGGTGCCAGTTCGGCAATACGCTTGCCCTCGGAACAAGCACGGGAGATTTGGGATTCGCCCAACCGACCTCAAGCCCTTTCGACTTCCACCTAACTATCAATTCACCAACGTCCGTGCGTGACGCCGGAGGGGCATGCACCGGAGAAGATTTCGATGGTGAGTCTCGGCCCAATGGCAACGGCTGCGACCTCGGCGCCGACGAGTTCTATCCGTGATGCCTCGCGCCCATAGGCGCGGTTTGATCGTCGCCACCCTACTCCTCGCCCTCGCCGCGCCTGCTCGTGCAGATCTGGTGTTCGAGTCATACATCGATCACCGGCCGAAGCTCGCCGAGCATGTGATTCCGCTGCTGCGCACGGCCTTGCAGAAGCGCGGCTTCACCGCGGAGCCAGCGTCGGTGATCAAAGCGCTGGGGCCGATGGCGGCAACGCCGGGTGTCATCGATGCGGATCAGACGGCCGCCAAGATCGCGCAAGCGATCGATGACGGCTTCAACGCATGGACCAACGGTAACTTCGAGGAAGCGGACACCAAGCTGACCAAGGCAATCCAGGCAGCGCACCGCAATCCTGCGCTGCTCGTCGCCGACACCACCTCGCACAGCGTGATCGCTCGCGGCATGGTGGGCCTGGCGCTCAGTCGCGCGCGCCGCGGCGATACCAGCGGCAGCGAAGCGGCGATGGCCGAGTTGATCCGCAGCTATCCCGACCGTCCGCTGCAGCGCGCGATGTTCGGCCCGCAGGCGGACAAGCTCTACCGCGCGGTCCGCAGCCACCTCGAGACCCAGCGCCGCGGCACGCTCACGATCCGGGTCTCGAGCCCGCAAGCGATGATCTTCATCGACGAACAGCTGCGCGCGGTCGGCAACGGCTCGACCGCAGATCTGATTCCCGGCGAGTACCGCGTGTTCGTGCAGGTGCCGGGCACGGCCGGCCGTCGCTACACCGCCAACGTGCTTCCGGATCAGGAAACCCGCCTCGAGATCGACTGGGACATCATGTCGGCGTTTTCCGTCTCCGACCGATGGGTCGGCTTCACGTTCACCACCGGGACCGATGCCTCGCGCGTCGGCGACTTCGCGCGCAAGATCACCGGCAAGGTCAGCGCCGATCCTGCCGTCGCCGTGATCGGCGTCGCCGAGGTTCGGGGCAAGTCGGCGCTGGTCGGCACGCTGTATCGCGCCCGAGATGCCCGCACGATCCGCACCGGCATGGTGCTCCTCGATGGCGACGATCGCGAGCGCGCCGAGTCGCTCGCACGATTCATCGCCGATGGCGTCAAGCTCGCGGGCGTCGAGGGCAGTAACCTGGTGCCAACCGCGAGCCCCGCCAGCGATCAGCGGGCCGACAGCGCGACCAGACCCGGCCGCGGGTGGCTGCCATGGGCATCCGCGATCACCAGCGCTGCCGCGATCGGCGCCGGCATCTACCTGCTCAAGATCAACGACGATCCGACGTGCGCGGCCGGCACTCTCGAGGACTGCGACCGCCAGTACGACACCGCGCTCGGCGGCTACATCAGCCTCGGTGCAGGTGCGGTTCTCGCGGGTTTATCGATCTATCTGTTCGTCCGATCGCCGGGAAAATCGAAGCCCGCCGCGACCGTCGCTGCGCGGCCCGTGCCCGGTGGTGGTCTGGTCGGAATGGCCTGGACCTACTGAGCGCGCTGGCGTCGATCACGACGATGTAGGTCGCGGTCCTACGACGGTACAAATTGACGGCTCCATCGACGCAAGCGATCCTCGAGCCGTGGGGAAAACACGGAGGCGGCTCCTCGGGTGCAGCGTCGTCCTGGCCACCGCGATCGTCGCGTGCATCGGTGCGAGCCTATCGACCACCACGCAGATGGTGATCACCACCAATCACAACCCGTTCGACTTCGGGTCGATCACGGTCGGGGCATCGGGCAGTGGCAGCATCGTCATCTCTCCTGTGCTGGTCGGCGAGACCAATCACATCGTGTCGATCAGTCCATTGAGCGGCTGTAGCGAGTTCGCGGTCAACCCGCACACCCTACCCACCGACGTCTACTTCGTGTGCGGCGGAGGTGAGACCGGCGGAGACGGCTATGGATCGGCGAGCTGCGTTCCGGTCACCCACACGTTTGATGTTGCGTACACGCCGTCGGGGCCAGGCTCGGCGAGCTGCAACGTCGCGATCAGCTACAGCACGGGATCCGGATCGGCGGCGCCGATCACCAGCTACAACGTGATGCTGATCGGAACCGGCGTCGCGCCGTCACAAGGCATGACGGTGTCGCCGCAGGAGGAGATCCAGTTCGGCGAGATCCGCGTGTTGACCACGAGCGCCAACCAGAAAGTCAGAGTCAAGAACACGGGTAGCCAGAGCTTGAACATCACGGCGACCGCGACCGGCGGCCCCACCTTCGGGGTGACGCCGCCCCCCGGCCCGTTCTCGCTCGGTCCAGGCGCCACCAAGGACTACTTCGTCACCTGCACGCCCCCGACTCCGACCGAGCACTCCGGCAGCCTGTCGTTCGCCGCCGGCAACCTGGGCGGATCGGTGTCGTACAAGTGCCGTGGCGTGAATTCGTTCCTCGACATCTCGCCGAGCCCCGTCGCATTCGACGATGCGCTGGTCGGTGAGCCACCGTCGAACGTCACCGTGACGATCAGCAACGTCAACGAGGTGGCGACCGAGATCAGTGACATCAAGCTGGATCAAACCGCGATCGACGCTGGCGTCACGATCGCCAACGTTCCGCAACTTCCACGGACGCTCGCGCCCGACGAGCTCATCTCGGTCCCGCTGAGCTATGCCGCCAGCGCCGAGCACGTCGGCACGCTGGGCAACCTCAACGTGACCGAAACCGGCAGCCCACCGCGAACCGTCCCGATCTCCGGGGAGGCGTTGATCGGAGAGATCGGAACTTCGCCGTCGAGCGTCGATTTCGGTCCGGTGTGTGCGGGTGGCACGCTGACGCGCGAGGTCATGGTCTACGCCGCGGCCTCGGGCGACATCGAGCTCGCGTCGGTCACCAAACCCGAGGCTCCGTTCGACTCGACCACCGCCTCGGGAACGTTGATCGGCAACCACGGTGCGGGGGTCACGCTCATGACGTCGGTGAACGCTGCCACAGCTGGGGAGATGACCGGACGCCTGGTGCTGAGCTCCAACGCGCCCGGCGACCACGAGCACGAAGTGCCGATGATGGCGACCGTGCTGTCGCCTGGCGTGGGTGCAACACCTGCGACGGTCCACTTCGGCGGCGCGATGGTCGGGGTCTTGACCACGGGCAAGCAGATCGTGATCAGCAACTGCACGCCTGCGGAGGTCGAGATCACGGACGCGCGGATCGAAGGACCCAACGCCCAGGAGTTTTCGATCGTCACCCCCGAGGTGCTCCAGGTATCACTCACCGAGCGCGCGGCGCAGACCTATGTGCTCGTGATGTCCCCGCGCAGCGTTGGTTCCAAGTCCGCACAGTTCGTCGTCGAGCACGCGGGGGGGAAGGTGATCGTGGCGCTCGATGGCCATGGGTTCTCGGATGCGAGCACCGAAGGCGATCGCACGACGTACTACGCGTGCAACGCCGGTGGGCTCGGGGGCTGGCCGGTGGGTCTCGCGTTCCTCGGCCTGGTGCGGTGGCGGCGCAGGCGTGGGGTTTCTCGCGACCTCGGGGCGACCGACTGAGCTTCGGCTCGTCTGAGTCGGCATGTCCAAACTGATCGTCCCTGCCACGTTCTTCACCGCCGTGCTCGGCTTCTCGCACGTCGCTTCGGCGAACTGCCGGATCACCAACGACACCAAGTGGAGCTTCAAGGTCGAGAGCGGAAACACCTCGAACCAATCGGTTGGCCCGCACACCACCACGTCGATCACCCCGGGCAAGATCAAGGGCAAGGACGACAAGGCCGGCAAGACGATCTCCGGCTCGTGCAAGAGCGGGGACACTCTCATCATCAAGGATGAGGATGGCGTCCCGGTGCTGTCCCACAAGTAGTGGCCCGGCGCGGACACTCCTAGATCCGCGCCAGCACGGCCGTTTTGGTTGTTGCACGGTTTCTGTGGAAATCGTCACGCTCCAGATTGTCGTTGCTCGCCGTCGCTGAGCGCGGTTAGAACGGCGGCGGTGCGAAGTGTAGGTCTGTTGTGGGTGGTGGTGGCGCTGTCGGGTTGCCAGCTGTTCGTCGGCTCGGAAGACCCGATGATGGTCGCGATCGACGCACCAGCACCGCCGCCGCCGCCGCCATGCCCCGATGACATGCTCGAGGTCGAGCTGATCGGCGAGGCGAGCAACGTCTGCATCGATCGCTACGAGGCCTCGCACTCCCTGGTGGATCCGGACGTGCCCGCTTCGGTCGCCGGCGCGATGCCGTGGGTCAACGTTACCTATGACGAAGCCGTCGACGCGTGTCATCGCGCGGGCAAGCGCCTGTGCACGCCCGCCGAGTGGAACGCGGCCTGCCAGGGCGGCAAGGCCTCCAACGTGTATCCGTACGGGGAGGACTACGGGCTCACGACCTGCAACGGCGACGAGTCGAACTGGGGTGAAGCGCTGCCCACCGGTAGCCTCGAGACCTGTCAGGGCGGCCTTGTGGGGCTGTTCGACATGGCGGGCAACGTCGCCGAATGGCTCGAGGGTTGCCAGGAAGTTCCGGAGGAGCTCGGTGGTCCGTGCAGCCCGTTCTACGGCAGATGCTGTGCGCAGGCTCCGAGCTCGTATCGCGCCGGTGCGGTCGCTCAGCAATGCGAGCTCTGGGAGCTGGTCGCAAATGCCCAGGAGGCATACGACGACAGCGGGTTTCGCTGCTGCAAGGCAGTCGATCAGGGCGGAGCATGACCGTGGCGAGGCATTGGCTCGCGCTGTCGTTGCTCGTCGCGTGCGGTGGTCGCGGCGGTAGCAGCCATGATCAAGTCCTGCCGGCGGACGCGTCGCCGGACGGTAGCGATACGCCCGTGCCGACCGACGGCAGCGTGGAATCGCCGTGTGCGCTCGAAGGTGGCGGGCTGCTGCTGTGCATCAAGACGCGCGACAGCTCGCTGTACTGTGCGGGAAGCGACCTCAGCGAGGAGATCGGTTACGAGACCGAGAACGGTTACAGCGCGAGCTTCGGCACGTCGCAACCCACGCTCGCCGGCTCGATCGTTCAGGCATCAGCAGGCAGGCGCCACATCTGCGTGCGGACCGCCCCGGGGGACCTCTATTGTTGGGGCTCGAACTGGGAGGGCGAGCTCAGCGTGCCTCACAGCAGCACGACCGAGCGTCCCGATCCGATCCAGGTGCGCGAGCTCGGCGATCAGACCCTTAGGGTCTACACCGGCGAGCTGTTCTCCTGCGCCCAGACCGTCGATAGCGCGCTCTGGTGCTGGGGCAACAACGACGAGAGTCAGCTCGGGCTCGGTCACGTCGTATCGACGCCGGACCCGAGCAAGGTCACCAAGCTCGGCACCACGACGCTCAGCGTCTCGCTCGGCGTCGATCACGCGTGCGCCGTCAGAACGGACGGTTCGCTCTGGTGCTGGGGCCACATCGACAACTCGATCGTCCAGACCTGGTACGAGCCGGCGCCGGTCCCCGAGCTCACCAGCCATGTCGCCGAGGTGGTGACCGGCGGTCGCTTCACGTGTGTCCGCAAGACGGACAACACGGCGTGGTGCTGGGGCGACATCGGCCCGCACGCCGACGAGAATCTCGGGTCGTCGTCGATGGTCGAGATGGCGGAGGACGTCGTCGAGCTCACGGCCGGCAAGTATCACGCGTGCGCCCGCAAGACCGACGGTACCGTGTGGTGCTGGGGCGAGGACAACGATGCGCAGCTCGGCGATGGCATGTCGCGCTCCGGCGCCAATGCCCAGCCGGCGATCCAGGTGCCGCTCCCCGGACCAGTCGTTGCGTTGACGTCCCTCGAGACCGGATCATGCGCGCTCGATGCCGCGGGCGATGCGTGGTGCTGGGGTGGCAACGACGTCGGCCAGTTCGGGGTCGGTAGCTATGACTACTACCTGCCGGTGACCAAGATCATGTCCAACTGCACGCCGCCGACCCCTTCGCTGTGAGCGACGGATGACTCCGATCAAACAGTCGCTGATCGCTTCCGTGGGCTCACTCGGGCTGCTGACCGTCGTCGGCTGTCAGCTGTTCGTCGGCTCGGAAGATCCGAAGATGCAGCCGATCGATGCAGCACCGGACTCACCGGTGCCACCTTGTCCCGATGACATGGTGGAAGCGCAGCTGATCGGCGCGGCCAGTGTCTGCATCGATCGATATGAAGCCTCGCACTCGGCTGCCGATCCCGCGCTGCCGGTATCCATCGCAGGCGCCATGCCGTGGGTGGATATCAACCACGCCGATGCCGAGGCTGCATGCAACCGGGCTGGCAAACGGCTGTGCCGCAACACCGAGTGGAACGCCGCGTGCGAGGGCGGTTCGGAGACCAACGTGTATCCGTACGGCGAGAGCTTCAGCTATGTCGCGTGCAACGGCGCCGAAGCGAACTGGGACGAGGTGCTCGCAACGGGCAGCCTTGCGACCTGCGAGGGCGGACTGTCGGGGCTGTTCGACATGGCCGGCAACGTTGCCGAGTGGCTCGCCGAGTGCGGACCGGCGACGAGCAGCAGCGTGCATTGCACCGCGGGCGAACACTGCTGCGCACTGGCCTCGAGCTCGTTCGATGACGGCGGCCAGTGGGTTCAGCAGTGTCAACTCTGGGGCCCCGGTGCGTCAGCGGGCTACTACTGGCACCACATTGGCTTTCGTTGCTGTCGCGATGTCGCGACGGAAAGTGAGCGCCGATGAAGCGGTTGGTCGTGCTGCTCGTGGCCGCGTGCGGCGGTGGCAACAACGCAGCGAATCCTCCTGTCCTCAGCGATGCCGCGGAGGCGACGCCGGACGGCGCGGCGCCGATCGACGCGAGCGTCGAATCGCCGTGCGCGATCGAGGGCGGAGGTGGAACGCTGTGCATCAAGACCCGCGACAGCTCGCTGTTCTGTGCGGGCGGCAATATCACCAGTCAACTCGGGTACGAGACTCCCGAGCTCATGGGGTACTCCATGGTCTTCGGACGATCGCAACCAGCGCTCGGCGGCTCGATCGTGCAAGTTGCGATGGGCTACGGCCATGCATGCGTCCGGACCGCGCCCGGCGATCTGTACTGCTGGGGCTCGAACTATGCCGGCGAGCTCAGCGTGCCTGGAAGCTCTGAACGACCCGATCCGATCCAGGTGCGCGAGCTGGGAGCTCAGACGCAGCGCGTGTACACCGGCGACGCGTTCAGCTGCGCCCAGACCACCGACGGTGGGCTGTGGTGCTGGGGCATGAACGACGAAGGTCAGCTCGGCGGTGGTCATCTGGTGGACGGCCCCGATCCGGGACAGGTCGAGATCATCGGCACCACGGCGACGAGGATCGCGCTCGGGTTCGACCACGCGTGCGCGGTGCGCGACGATGGCTCGCTCTGGTGCTGGGGCAAGTTCGACAACGCGAGCGAACGCGCGCTCGAGCCGGTTCAGATCGCGCAGCTGGCCGCGAACATCCAGGAGGTCGCGGCCGGAAATCGCTTCACGTGTGTCCGCAAAGCGGACGACACCGCGTGGTGCTGGGGCCATATCGGCCCTCACGCCGACGAAGATCTCGGACCAGCCTCGGTCGTCCAGCTCGCCAGCGATGTCGTCGAGCTGACCGCAGGCAAGAACCACGCGTGTGCGCGCACGTCCGACGGTACGGTGTGGTGCTGGGGCGACGACCAATATGCGCAGCTCGGTGACGGGATGAAGCGGACCGGTGCGAACGCGCAGGCAGCGATCCCGGTACCGTTGCCCGGTCCGGCCGCCTCGCTGACCTCCACGGACTACGGGTCCTGTGCCCTCGATGCGGCCGGCGACGCATGGTGCTGGGGGAGCAACGGCCTCGGCCAGTTCGGCCTCGGCCACTGGGATGACGTTCTGCCGGTCACCAAGATCATGACGAGCTGCACGCCGCCGACGCCGCCCGCGCTGTAGCTACGCCTTGTTCTCGAAGTGATCGACCAGGCCGTTGTACGCGGTGGTCACCTTCATCGACAGCTCGGTCGCGGCCTTCTGCTTCTGCGGATTCCCGGCGTGCATGTCCGGGTGGTACTTGCGCATCAGCTGGCGATACGCCGTCTTGACCTGCGCCATATCGGCGCCGACCGGCACATCGAGCGTCTTGTACCACTCGGCGAGCTTCGCGTCGTTGCTGCCCGGCCGCGGAGGCCGGCCGCTGCTGGCGCTCGACGTCCCGCCCGATGAGGACGAGCTCGTGCTCGACCACGTCCCGCCGCCGCGCGCGGCTTGCTCCTTCATCCGGCGAAATGCCTCGTCGGCCGCGGCCTTCTGGCGCGCGGCCTGCGCATCGCGCTCGCGGTGGATGCGTGCGGCGCGATCGTTGGCCGCCTTCCCCCGTGCTGCCCGCGCGGCCGGATCGGACGTGACGAGCTTCGCGAGCGGATTGTCGAGTGGTTTCTTCGAGCTGTTCGCCCGCGCCGCCTTGCGAACCGTGAGCTCCGCTTGGAGTGCCGCGCTCTCGACGTGCGACAGCGGCTCGTCATCGACGATGACCAGCGACGTCAACCTGGATAACCCGGACTGCGCACTCTCCAGGATGCGCTTGGTGATGCTCACCGGCTCACGGTAGCACGGCGCCTCAACGTCCTCACGGCACGACGCACGTGCGAGTGCACGGACCGCCCCCGAGCGGCACGGCGGCTGGCAGGCCTCGCCGGGACGGCAGGTTTCCGTCGCCCACAAGACCGGCGCGGAGCTATCGAGAGAAATGCGGCTCGACCAACGAGGCTAGTTCGCAACGGACCGGCGCGTGGCAAGCCAGTTCTCGGCGTACTTGCGCGCCGGCTCGACGCGCGGGCCGAGCTTCGACAGCACCACGAGCGACTCATTGGCCAGCGCCAACGCGTGCGCACGCGACGCCGGCTGGCTGTAGCGAATCTCGGCGAGATCCATCTTCACGTACGCCACCTGTTCGGCGTCGGCCGATTCGTTGGCGCCGAGGGTCAACGCGCGCTCGAGCAGGGCCGCCGCGGTGGTTTCGTTCCCTAGCGCGAGGTGTGCGCGTGCGAGGTCATGAAGGACCACCAGCAGCAGTGAGCTGCTCGGGTGGGGCAAGCGCTCGACGAGCCGCAGCCGCGCTTGATGCGCCGCCAGCGCACCCTTGCGGTCGCCGAGCGCAGCACGAGCCTTGCCAACCTGCGCCAACGCGTCGAGGACGTCCGGGTGGTCGGGCCCACGGCCCTTGACGATCCTGTCGCGTGCCTCGCTTGCGACTGCCAGCGCCTGGTCCGCATGACCGGCACTGCGCAGCGCCTTCGACCACATCACGAGCGCCGAGGTGATTCCCGGACCGTTCGGCTCATCGGTTTCACGCTCGGTACGCACGAGCGCTTCGATCGCCGGCAACGCGTCCTTCGCGCGACCGATCTCCGCCAGGATCTCACCTTTCGTCGCCGCGTTCGCGATGGTCTCGTGATGGGTCGCTCCGAGCGACCGCTCCAACACCGCCTGGGCACGGTCGAAGTACGAAAGACCCTCGTCGACGTGTCCCGTGTTGCACAGCACCAGCGCGAGCTCCGACATGATGCGACCGGTCAGTGGGTGCACGCCGCCGAGCTGGCGCTCGCTGCGGGCCAGCGCTTTACGCGCCGTCTCGAGCGCCTCGTCCTGCCGGCCCAGCTCTCGCAATTGAGTTGCGATCCGATTGAGATAGATCGCGCCACGGAAGTCATCGGGACCGCGTGCTTGCTGCTGCAGCTCCCATGCACGCCGGTTCGCAGCGAGTGCAGCCTCGACGTTGCGCTGACCGTAGTACCAGAACGCCATCGCACCGCTGAGCTCGGCCTCGAGCTGCGTGATCCCCGAGCCATCGAGCAGCGCATGGGTGCGAGCTCGCTGGATGGCGCCATTTGCCGCGCGTTGCAGGTTTGGCGCAGAATCGTCGTCGGTCATCGCGACGATCAGTCCCCAGCTCTGCGCCGCGATCACATCCTGTCCCGCAGCGTCGGCTGCTTCGACTGCCTCGTACGCGAGCTTCCGAGCGGCGCCGTTGTCGCCGAGCAACGCCTCGATCCGCGCGTCATAGAACAGCGCCTCCGCGACGAGCGGTCCGTATCCGATGCGGCGTGCATCGATGATCAGCGGCTCGACGAGCTGCTTGGCTGCCGGATACTGGCCACCCGTCACCTGTGCCTTCACGTGCGAGAGGCTCGCGAACAGCGCTTCGACCTTCGGCGCAACGTCGGGCGCTGGCGGTGGCGTGGCCAGCATCGCAAGGTCGAGACATCCGGTCGCGGACCGCACGGACGAGACGGCCTGAACGCTGCTCGTCACGAGCTTCGCATCGGCCTTGCCGAACACCTCGACCAGCGCCTTCAGATCCTGGCGGCTGCGCTCGAGGCAGATCGATCGCCGCGCGAGGACCTCCTCGGACTGCGCATGATCGATCCTCGTCTCAATGCACGCCTGCTTGTGGGCGCTGCTCCATCCGGTCGCGAGCTCGTCGAGCTTCGGCTCGACCCGCGTCCAGGCATCCTCGGCGAACGGCACCTTGGTGACGAGGAACGCCCAGCGCAGCCGCTCCTTGGTCCCGCGATCCCAGATGCCTTCGAGCTGATCGGGCGCACCGTCACACGTCACGATCGGTTCGACGGCCGCTGGCGCGGGGCTTGCTGCAACGCCGGCGGCCGCCGCAAGGACGACCACGACCACGGCGCTCGCACCGATCACGACCCGCCGTCGCAGACCCCGTCCGCGACGGATCGCGGCGAGCAGCTGGGTCATCGACTCGAATCGCTCCACCGGATCGGGACGAAGGCCGCGCATCACGACGCGGCGCAACCAGCCGGGGACATCGCGCCGCGAGGCTTCACGCACCCGGCCGGCCGCCGCAGCGTCGGAGATCTCGTCGATCGTCTCGCCCGCGAACGGCCGCTCGCCGAACACCGCTTCGTACAACGTCACGCAGAACGCGAATTGATCGGCGACCACCGAGACGTCAGCACCGCGATACTGCTCGGGCGCCATGTACGCCGGTGTTCCGGCGAGCGCTCCGGTCTGCGTCAACCGCTCGAGATCCGCCGGCTCGACGAGCATCGGCCCGGTGAACGCCTCTTCCAGATCCGGCGGCGGTGCCGTGACGATCGTCGACGTGCGCGCCAGACCGAAGTCGGTGACGCGAACGCGGCCATCGTCACCGACGAGGACGTTCTCCGGCTTGAAGTCGCGATGCACCAACCCTGCCGCGTGCGCAGCGGCGAGGCCTTCGCCGGCCTGCAACATCACGTCGAGTCGTTCCTCGAGGCTGCGCGGCTTCGCGGCCAGCCAGCCGCGCAGATTGCCACCGATGACGAGCTCCATCGCGACGCACGCCGTGTCGCCGAGCTGGCCGCAGTCGTGCACCGCGACCACGTTGGGATGGTTCAACCGGGCGAGCGCTCGCGCCTCACGCTCCAGGCGAGCCACCGCAGCTTCCGACGAATCGTCGACGAGGTTCCGCGTATCGAGAAACTTGAGCGCGACCTGCCGATCGAGCGTCGAGTCGTACGCGGAATACAACACCCCCATCGCGCCTGCCGCGATTCGCTCGACCACGACATAGCGTCCGAGCGCGACGCCTGGCTCGAGATCGACGATGCTGACGCCCGACGCTGGAGTGCCGCGGGCTCGCGACCCGAACACGTGGCGATGGTCCTCGACGACCGCCTGACACTCGGCGCAGCCGGCGATGTGAGCGGTGGCGTGCGCGGCCTGCGCTGCGTCGAGGCGATGCTCGAGCAGAGCCGCGAACTGCTCGTCACTGGGGCAGTCGGGAGTCATGACGGCGGGTCGTAGCCTGGTCCTCGGGAGCGAGGACGGAGCTTGCGCTCACATCACCTCGCACTCCGACTGTGTGCGCATTCCGACATGTGTTCGGGTACATGTGCGATCGCGCAACTCGCCGGTCGGTCGACGCGGCGCGGCGGCTGTTGTACCAAGTCACGGTCATGACCCTCGCGGCGGCATTTCGAGCGCACTTGTCGCGCACGCTCGCGGATGCCCCCGAGCTCGAACCGCTGCTGGCCAGCAAGCTCGCGCAGGCGCGGGCAGCGTGGCCGGCGACCTGGATCTCCGACGACGAGCTGATACGTGGGCTCGCCGAGCGGGCCCCCAACGATGCCGACCCCATCGAATACGTTCGCACGGTTCACGCCGACGACCTGTACCTCGCGCTCGCCTGCGGTGCCGGAGCATCCGCTGCGCTCGACGCCTTCGAGGTCCGTTACTTCTCTGACGTCGACGCAGCGATCCGCCAGCGCTGCGGCAGCGTCCCGTGGATCAGCGACTTCAAGCAGGCGCTGCGCGAGAAGCTGTTCGTCGGCTCTGTGGATCGCCGGCCGCGGATCCTCGCGTACGCCGGCCTGGGACCGCTGCGCGGCTGGCTCCGCGTGATCGTGCTGCGCGACCTGATCAATCGGCAGACCCGCGTCCCCAAGGAGCAGCCCGTCGATCACGACGAGCTCGCCGAGCTCAGCACGGAGCCGGACGATCCGGCGCTGCGGCTGTTCAAGCAGCGCTATGCGCCCCAGTTCACGCAGGCATTCATCGCCGCCCTCGCAGCGCTGTCGCCGCGCGATCGCGATCTGCTCAAGCAGCGATTCGTCGACGGATTGACGCTCGAACAGCTCGCCACCGCGCACACCGTCGATCGAGCCACCGTCGTCCGCCGGCTCGCCAGGGCGCGCGCGACGGTGCTGTCAGATGTGCGCAGCCGCCTGGTCGTGTCGACTGCGCTGCCGGCGTCGGAGATCAGCAGCCTGATGCGCCACGTGCGGAGCGATCTTCAGATCACGCTGACCCAGCTGCTCGGCTAACCGCTTCGCCCCCGGCAAATTCGGTCCGAGCTATCTGCTCGCTGACCACGAGCGAGCCCGGAACGATCACGACCTGGTTCGCGACATCGCGCACGAGGGCAGAGCAGGCGTTTGAACGCCCTGCTCAGAGCTGTACAGCCGGGTCGGTGGAGAAGCGATGGAGGATCAATCCATCGCTGCCCACCGCCCATACAACATTGCCGATCCCGCGCACGCTCCACAGCGCCGACGTGTTTCCGTTCGGCACCTCGATCGTCCACGCGGCACCATCCCAGCTCCCCACTTTCGTGCCTCCTACACCCCACATGCGTGTAGCCGAAGAGCCCCAGATGCTTTGAAACACCGCTCCATCGGTGGCGTTCTGCTTCCACATCGATCCGGTGTACTGAACCTCGACGAACGTCGCGGCACGTACGTTGTTCGGTGCGAACGCAAACACGGTCATGAACGCAGTGCCGACGCCCGGATTCACGTAGGTCCACGAATCCGAGTCGCCGACCGGCCCACCGGTGTAGTGATTCAGGTAGCTGTTCTCTCCGGTCACCCAGACATCATCGGGTCCCGTGCCGGAAATCGAGAACAAGATCCCCCCAAAGCCCTTCGTTGCCCATGTCGATCCATTCCAGTTCCAAACCATCGTGGGACCGGCGAGCCAGACATCGTTGGCGCCCGATCCCCATACGGCCTCGACGTCGGTGTCGTCGCTCACCGACTTGACGCCGGTGACGGCGGACCACGCCGATCCGTCGTAACGCAAGATCGTGCCGCCCTGCCCGACCGCCCATAGATCGTCGACGCTGGGGCCCCACACCCCTCGCAGGTTTTCGGTCGTACCGCTGGCCATCGCTGACCATTGATTCGAGCTGCGCCGCAGGATCGTGCCGTTGTCACCGACCGCGAACACGTTGTTCGCGTCGATCACCCACACGCTGCGAAGCCGCGAGGTCGTGCCCGATGGCTCGACGCACCACGTGTTGTCGGGACAGCTGGGGATCTCGATGATCGAGCCGTCGAGGTCGGCCACCGCTGCGTCGGGATCGCCGGGACTATCGTTGGTGTTGCCACCGGAGCCGTTGCAACCAGCGGCCGTCAGCAACACGAGGATCGTCGAGGAGCGCATCAGGCCGGACCTATTCGGTCACGTACACCGTGATCACCTGGAAATATTTTTCCGACTTCTTCTTGCAGTGGCCCCAGTGGCCCCAGCCACCCCAGTTCCACCAGCCCCAGTGCCAGTGACCCCGGCCCCAACCCGCCCAACCCCAGCCCCAGTGGCCGTGGCCGTGGCCGTGGCCGTGGCCGTGGCCGTCATCGTCATCCTCGCACTCGTTGCCCGCCGGCTCCGAGTTGGCCTTGCATTGCTCGTAGAACTCGCCGTCGTCGTCGAACTTCTTGCACGCGTGCTGCTCGGCGAAGTCACCACACTCGCCCGCGTAGTTGAAGCCGCAGAGCGTCTTGCCTGGATTGGCCGGATCCGGCTCGGCGCAATCGCGCTCCGCGAGACCACCAGCCTCGCCGGCAGCTTGATCCTGACCGCGGCACGCGATCCAGTTGATCGGCTGATCGAGCGGCGTGAACACGTTGCCGTAGAACGCGCCTTCCTGCTGCGGCCAGCCATCGCGCTCCGCGTCGGTCGTCTCGAGCGCCTTGTGCGGTCCGCGCATCGAGACCGGCACCGAGACGTCGTGGATGTTGACGCGCGCGAACAGACACGCGCTGATCCAGCCCTGCCCGGTCTTGTCGAGCGGCTTCTCGGCCCACTTCGGCGCGAGTCCGATCTCGCCCAAGAAGTCGTAGGTCGTGCCTTCGAACTCGGCGGTATAGACCTCGCCCTCCGGTGCCGCGCAGCTGACGACGTAGCTCAGGACTTCGCGTCCCTCGGGGGTGTTCACCAGATCTTCGGCGGCCGCCATGTTCAGCGCGAGCCGATTCAGCGCGAGCCGGTTGAGCGCGAGCCGGTTGAGCGCGAGCCGATTCAGCGCGAGACGATTCAGCGCGAGACGATTGAGCGAGAGACGATTGTTGGTGACAACGCTTTGGGTGGCGCTGCCCGTCGCGCTCTCGTCACCGACGGTCCCGACACAGCCCGTGGTTGCCGCCGCGAGAAGAACAAAGGGGGTTAACCGCATCTCCCCCAAGATGCCGAGGATGCTTCATTCACGCAAGTACTTGTTTTTGCGGCGTTTGTAGGTCAGAGGCCGTCAGCCACCCACAAGCCCGGTGGCAGCGGGTATGGCGCCCACCCCTCGACGTCCAGCGCTGGGCCGTCGACGAGCTGGCCGCTCATGCTCGCGCGACTACGGCCGATCGCAACATGTGAGCATCCCAGGGCCATCAATTCTCGACGGAGGGGTTCGCCTCGATACCCTGCGACAGGTGTGACGGCGACCATGCTATCCGGCGCCTCGAGTGCGACCACCCAGCCGTGGCGCCGGACGAGGGTGACGGCGCCTTCGACTTGCGACGCCGTGCCCTCGACGTAGATCGCAACCACGTCGGCCTCGATGCCCTTCACCGGCGTAATCACGTCGCGCAGCGCCTCGTAGAGCTCGCGTGTCGACGCAAATCGTGCAGCCGGCTCGTTCTCGAGAGCGTGCGTCACGGGCTCGTCGATCGCGGGATCGATGTCGACGCGACTGGACGGACGCGGCGTCGAACCATGGAGCTGGATATAGCTCTGAACCACGCCCGGAGAGCCGCCGAACGCGGGCTGGCCGGTCAGCATATGAAACGTGAGCAGACCGAGGGCGTAGATATCGGTCCACGGTCCGACCGGCTCGCCCTTCATCTGTTCGGGTGCCATCGCGGCGGGGGTTCCCAGCATGCTTCGCGATGAGGTCAACCCGGGGCCCACTTGGTCGACCAGCTTGACCAATCCGAAGTCGAGCAGCACGGGCCGAATCGCACCGGCGGTGTTTGCAAGGATCACGTTCGAGGCCTTCACGTCGCGGTGAACGAGCCCGGCGCTATGGGCGATCTCGAGCGCGCTGCACAGGGGCTCGAGAATCGCGAGCACTTCGAGCGGTGGTAAGGCACCGCGATCATGAATCACGTCGCGCAGGCTTGGCCCCTCGACGAACTCGAGCACGAGATAGGGACGGCCGTCGTCGAGGCTGCCGTGACCCAGCGCGCGAACCACGTTGGGATGCTCGAGTCGTTCGATCGCCTCGAGCTCGCGGCGAAACCGGGTCAGCGCGTCCACCGATCGCACGAGCTCGGGATGCAGGATCTTGATCGCGACGATCTCGTCACCGTGCTCGGCACGCCAGACCTGACCGAACCCGCCCTCACCCACCATTCGATCAAGGCGGTACCCGGGTATCTGCGGCGGTTCCTCCAACCCCGCCATTATCGCCCCGCACCGCGGCTTTGCGTAGGCACGGAGCACCGCATGTCAGCCAAAATCACTGGTGCGACGACGTGCGACGCGGGCGACGGCCAGCGACCAGCGATCCCGGACGGCTCAACTCGCCTCAGAACACGCCGCGGCGCGACCAGATCGGGTGCTTCGTCGCCAACGACTTGATCTGTTCCGCGAACGGGCTCGCGAGCTGGTTCGCCTTGGTCGCGAGATAGGCGAGCTCGAGCTGGGTGTCGACACCGAGCGTATCCGAACCGGTCAACGCGTCGCGCCAACCACTGTCCCCAGCGCGATCGACGACGCATCGCAACACCTTGACGACGATCTGGTCGCTGGCCGTCAGCTTGCTGGTATCGAGGGACGCGAGCACGAGCCCGAGGGCGTCCCGATCACCGCGGGCCGCGCTGACGCGCGCGACCAGCAATTGATCGTGCTGCTCGACGCTCTCTCCATACGCGCTCTGCAATGCCACGCTCCGCCGGGCAAGCTGAAGCGCCTCGTCGAGCGCGCCTGCCCACAGCATCGATTCGGCCAGGTT
This sequence comes from Kofleriaceae bacterium, assembly GCA_050187075.1. GTDB lineage: Bacteria > Myxococcota_A > Polyangia > Haliangiales > Haliangiaceae > JABFXX01. Next base: position 213,014 of record JBFWXW010000002.1, read on the forward strand.
GTAGGTCGCCGTTCGCTCGATCACGGGCTGGCCGATCTCACGTGCGATCTGGATCGCCTTGCGGAGATCTGCAGCACACTGGTCCACCTCGCCGCTCGCCGACCACAGCCACGAACGATTGGCATATGCGACGCCCAGGTGGAGGCGATCACCGCGTAGCTCGCAGATCGGGATCAGCTCATCGAACTCTCGGCTGGCATCGTCGAAGTTGCCGATGTCCACGTACAGCGTCGCGAGCATCAGCTCCGCGATGATCTGGGTCTCGTACTTCGAGCCCGCCCGGGCGTCGATCTTGACCGCATGCAGGATCGGGGCGGCGGCATCGAAGCTGCGCGCGCGCCACAAGCTACGCGCCTCGGCGAGCCGCACCTCGACTTCGAGCTCGGGGCACGGCGCCGTTGCGAGCAGCTCCTTTGCGCGCACGGCGGCCACCGCCGATCCGGTCCAGTCGTCGCTCCAGTCGAGCGCCGTGGCACGCTCGAGGACACCTTCGAGCTCGAGCTTCGCCAGCTTCCGCTCGGAGGCGATCGCGATCACCTCGTCGAGATCCGTGAGGGCATCACGAATCCGCTGCAGGCGATAGCGCGCCCGCGCTCGTCCGAGCAGCGCGCGTGCACGGCGCTCATCGCGCTCATCGAGGTTGCGTACGGCGCCTTGCCAGGCTTGATCTGCGTCGAGTGGGCGATGCTCCGCATGCGCCCGTTCGCCGAGCACGAAATAGGCGGACGCAGCAGCTACGCGATCGCCGACCGCCTCGGCGTGGCGCGCGATCCGCTCGGCGACGCGGAGATCCGGCGAAGCGACGTGGCGCCACATCTCGAGCGCAGCGCGATGAAGCACGAGCCGCTCGGGCACCTCGGTCGTCGCGTAGATGCCCTCCTGGAGCAACGCGCTGCGAAACGCCCAACCATCGACGCCCGCGATCAGGATCCCGAGCGACGTGAGCTCCTTCAGGCCCGCGTCGACGTCGATCGGCGTCGTCGCACCGCCGGTGCGCTCGACCGCCTCGATCACCGCCACCAGCTCGTTGCGATCGATGTCGTCGCCGAGCACCGCGCACAGCCGGGCGAGCGAGGACAGATCTTCGGTCATCGCCGCAAGCTCGCGCGCTGCGAGCCACGGACCGATCGCCACCGACGGCAAGGTGTCGAGCGTCGTCGTATCGAGGAAGTGCTCCCCGTTGGGCCGGACCTTCACGGCGCCGCGATCGTGGAGCTCGCGGGTCAGCGCCTGCAGGTGCATCGGATTGCCCTGCGTGATCGAGGCGATCTGGCGCAGCGCGCGCAGCGGCGGATATTCCGCGGGATGCAGCAGCGCTGCGGTCATCTTGACGGCAGCGTCCTGATCGAGCGCCGGCAACGTGTCGCGACGGCGGCGCTCGGCGCGCGCACCGAACCCCGGGCGGCGCTGCTCCAGCCTGGGCGTCGCGAGCGCAAGGACCCACAGCGGCAACGCTTCGCCGCCGAGCGTGGCGTATTCGAGCGCATCGAGCAGATCATGCTCGGCGAGGTGAACGTCGTCGACCACGACCGCGGTCGGACGCGTGCGCGCCACCGTTCGCAAGGCATCGCCGACCGAGCGCACCGTCGGCTCGGCCTGGACGCCGATCATCATCTCGAGCGCTCCACTGGTGCGACCGCGAGCCACACCGGGCGGCGCGATCGCGGCGGCATAGACCTGCGCGCCGAGCTCACGCAGCCTCGGCACGAGCGCCGAGGCGACCGCGGTCTTGCCGATCCCCGGATCTCCGACCAACAGGCTCAGCGCCGGCCCGTTGCCTGCCAGCGCCGCCGCGGCGTCGGCGAGTAGATCGCCGAGCAGCGCATCACGGCCGAACAGCTGCCGCCCGCTGATGCTACGTCCGGGTTCGCCAAGCGCGACGAACTCCGGGCCGAGGTTCGTCGGTAGCGTCGGCGCATTGACGACCGAGGCCAGGGCGCGCGTCAACACGATGCCGGTCCACTGCTCCGACGGCAGCCAGTGCTCGGGCTGCTGGAGTCCCGTTCCGTCGATCACGATCGAGCCCGAGCGCGTGTTGACGCGGAGCGCATGGAGATGCAGTGCGACGCGCGCGCCGGCCGCCGCGAGATCGCGCGCCGCCGCGATCGCCGCGCTCGCCGGATCGGCGTGCTCCGCACCCACCGCACCGCCGAGCACCTTGCGCCCGCGTTGCGACACCACGATGATCTTGCGCGCGGCGAGCATGCCCAGCAACGTGCGATCGACGCGCGGCAGCTCCGCCCACAGCAGCACAACCGGCTGCTTGCCCTCGCGCAGCACCGAACGAGACGCGCGCTGAAACACCGGGGTCACCTCGCGCATCGACAGCAACCGCGAGCGCACTTCCCCGGCGCTCCGCGGCCGGCGGCCCGGTGACTTGGCGAGCAGCTCGTTGATCATGGCCTCGAACGAGGTCGGAACCTTCGCCATCGAGCCAAGTGGAGGCGGACGCAGCACCGCATGCGCACGCTCGAGCGCGGCGGCATCGCCGAGAAATGGCGGGCGGCCGGCACACAGCTCGTACACCACGCAGCCGAGCGCATACAGATCCGCGCGTTCATCGACCGACGCGGGATCGATCAGCTGCTCGACCGGAACGTACTCGAGCGAGCCAACCTTCACCCTCGCACGCGTCGGATCGTCTGGATCGGTCGGAATCTTCCGTGCGAGCCCGAGATCGAGGATCACGATCGACGAGTCCTCGCACAGCACCAGATTGTCGGGCTTGAGATCGCGATGCACGAACCCCGCCGCGTGCATGCGATCGAGTGCGGTCAGCGTGGCGATCGCGATCTCGAGCACGCGCTCCGCGGGCAACGGGCCGCCGGTCGTGAGCTCGGCGATCGTCGTGCCCTGGATCCGCTCCATCGCGATCCACGCCCGACCGTCGTCCAGCACGCCCTGCGAATCGAACCGCGGCACCGCGGGTGCCCCGATCGCCGCCAGCGCCTCCGCCTCGCGAGCGATCCGTGCACGGGCGAGGTCGTGGTCTGCATGTGCGACCTTGAGTACGCCGCCATCGGAGATCTCCCACACGGAGGCGAACCCGCCGCTACCGATGCACGCGCCTAGCGGCTGCGACCAGTTCGGTGTCGCAGTGGTATCGACGTGCAGTGGTGCCGGCGGACCGGCGTGCTCCGGGCACGCCTGGCCGGAGACCAAGCGACGGTGACACGTGGGGCACCGAGCCACGGAACGACTCTATCACCTTTCTCGACGACGCCGTCGACGAGCGGGGCATTCGCTCGTCGACAACCGCACCCGTACGCAGTTCTTAACGGTGTGCGCTCGCGCGCGTTCCCGCGAGTCCCCGCGCGACGACGTGTTAGTGTTTTTCTTACCGTGGTCGAAAACGTATTCGAAGCGATGGCCGACCCGGTCCTCGTCGTGAATGCCAGCGGGCAGATCACGATGGCCAACAGCGCCGCCTCGCAGCTCACCGGCTTCTCGCTCGAGCAGCTGCGCAAGATCCCGATCGCGAAGTTGATCGTCGACGACAGCTCCGGCCTCAAGACGCTGGTCCGCCAGCGCATCGGCGAAGGCGAGGTCCTTCGCAAGCAGGAATCGTGGCTCGTCACGCACACCGGCGAGAAGATCCCCGTGTCGATCACCGGGTCGCCGCTCGGTGGCCCCGAGGACTTTCAGGGCATCGTGCTGGTCGCGCGCGACATCCGCGAGATCCGGCTGTTGCTGGTGGAGAAGGAGAACGAGATCTTGCGCCGGCGATTCGCGGAGGAGGAGCTGCGCGCCGCCAAGGCATCGATCGAGCAGCAGCTCGAGCAGACCCGCACCCAGCTGCTCCTCGCCGAGCGACGCGCCACGCTCGGCACGCTCGCCGGCGGCGTCGGTCACGAGCTCCGCAACATCGCGCAGATCCAGGTCGCCGCGGTGGACGAGCTCAGCGCGGCGATCCAGGCCGGCGAAGATCTCACCAAGCTCGCCGCCACCGCCTTGCTCGAGCTCGAGCGCGTCGGTGAGCACATCACCGAGCACGGCAACCGGCTGATGCGCCTCGCCCGTCCCGGTCCCGATCGGATCGCGCCGTTCAACCTCAACACCGTGGTGCTCGAGGTCGTCGTGATGCTCCAGGCGGCAGGCAAGCTCCGCCATATCGAGATCGTCACCTCGTTCGGCAGCGATCATCTGATCGTGACCGTCAACCGCACCCGCATCGAGCAGATCCTCGTCAACCTCGTGGTCAACGCGGTCGATGCGATCGGCAAGGAGCGCGGCAAGATCCAGATCCACTGCCGGTCGTCACCTGATGGCTCGCGCGTGATCACCACCGTCACCGATTCCGGCTGCGGCATCCCGCGCGATCAGCTCGACCGGATCTTCGAGCCGTTCTTCACGACCAAGAGCGAGCACGGCACCGGCCTCGGCTTGCCCGTGGCAAAGGAGATCGTCCAGAGCTACGGCGGGCAGCTGCTGGTGGAGTCGACGATCGGCGTCGGCACGAGCTTCACGTTTGATCTGCCGTGCTGAAAACGATTACGTCTACTGGCCCGGCCGGCGTGGGCATGAGTGACCCCTCGTCGTGATACCCGGCGCGTGCTGCCTCGTACCACGCGCGAGCACGTCATTCACGCGCGACCGCCTCTGCAACTAACGACCCGCGGGCGACAGAACGCTGCCGTGTTCCCCACCCTCTGCCGCCGACTGGATGCTCGTCAGCGTCTCCCATCGCAGCGTCGAAGTGATCCGCAGACGACCACGTACGATCTGGAAGTTCATCTCACTATTGCCTTGAGCCCTTCCTGTCACCATGACTGCCTGCCGTCGCAGAAGCAGCTCTCCAGTCATGTTGCCTTCCCCTGACGTGAGCGTGGTCGTCGCATTCGGCTCTACGCTCAATGCTTGCGATGATGCACGCATCACCACCTGGGTGAGGACGGTCACGCTGGTCTCGGTGAGCGCGGTCACGCGGTACTTCACGGTGCGGGTCCACGTGATGCTTGACGAGGAGAGCTTCGAGACAACTTGCCAGGTAGCGCCGAGTCCCACTTCCTGCTCGGGAAACACGACCGCATTCTCGCGGATCGAATCGGCCAACGACCGCAACAGCCGCACGGTTTTTGATCCCTTCGGCGTTTCCACCGCTATATCGACGGTTCGGCCCGATGGGTCCATTCGCCAAGAGGTCCTCAGTCCTTTGAGCACGGCAACCTCGGCCTCTGTTCGCGAGCGAATGCCTGGATCAGCCGAGTCATCGAATACTGCCACGTCATCGACAACAGAGGAGATAACTGCTTCTCCGCGGGACGACACCGATGTCACCTCGACGTGGCCCACCAACCGAACCGTTGGAACCTCCACGCTACGCTGCCCTTCCTCGAGGACGGTATTCGTAAACGCAGTCGAGATGTGCAGTTTCGTTTCTATCTCGAAGCGCTCGCGAGCATGCGGCACCAGGTCGTAGCGAAGGCGCCTCCGGGGCTCGGCACCTGGCTCCACGAGCGAAATCGCGGCGGACGGCGTGGCTACGTCCGCGGCATTCTGACTGCCACCACACGCGCCAAAAACTACGAATACGAGCGTCAATACTTCGAAAGTGCACCGCATTGAATATGGCCCTAATCGCATGAGCTCACGAATCGGATCCGCGGTCCTCGGTAAGCGTGACGGAATGATGGACCGTTCCACCGGTGTGCGCTTCAACGTACAGCGCCGTGATCCGGTACGCGACGTTGCGCGTGATCCGCGTACGTAGTGATGTCGCCGATACTGCGTTCTGCTGGTTGTATTGCTGCAGGGGACCATACGGGTTCCACAGGATCGAATCGATCACCGGCGTTCCGGTGCTGGTGCGCCACACCGCGGTGACGCGGTCGGTGTCGGAATTGCTTCCGCCGGACCCAGACGTCCAGCCGATCACAGCCGATGACGGCGTCGTGACCCGCGAAAGCGCACCGTTCTTCGTCCACGTGTATTCATGCTCCGCGGTGCGGCCGGTGTCGTCCTTGATGTACTCGCGGATGACTCGTCCCGCGTCGTCGTAGCTGTAATAGGTCTCCTGGTCGGTGGACCTGTCGACTTCGCCGGAGTCGCACAGCAGCACGACCTTCTCGCAGGCATGCTCGGCTACTCGCCGAGCGGACTACGCGCAGATCTGATCGCGTAGCTCAGCTGGACCGGCGCTCGTCGCGCGGGGCGCTCGGCACGACGACCGCTCGCGGCAGGTTCTTGGTCAGTGGATGCGGAGCACGCGAGATCGCGCGAAGCGGTGGAAGATTCGACGCAGCAGCGACGTTAGGCTCGAGTAACCGCACCAAGCGTTCTGCTGACTTCGATGACCAGAACCCGATGGCCAGGTGAATCGCGATGTCGCCCTCGTGGACGACGATCATGTCGACCTCCGTGCCCAACGGGAGCAAGAAGCCAAACAACTTGACGTGCGTCAGCGATAGCCGCGTGACGGGGAGTCCGCGGTGAATCGCCTCTCGCAGCCGGTCGCCCGCCCGAGCTCGCGCGCGATACCAAAGCGCGATCAATACAACGAAAATTCCGCAGATGATCGACCAGCTCAGCACGCCCGGGACGTCGGTGCGCTCCGACGCCGCGCGGATGATCGAGACGCTGATAGCGACCAGCACCGCCGCGATCATGCTGATCAGATGCAGCACACGAGCTCGCGCACCACGCACGAGGGTCTCGAGCTCGTCCGACACAGCCGCAGCCATGTGAACACCCTATCGGTGGCATGGTCACCATGCAACGGCTATTGATTCGAGCATCCGCGCTTCAGCGGGTTCTCCAGGCAGCCGGGAGCGAGCGCATCGTTGATGACGCCGTTCTCGTTGCGCGTGCGGTTCGCGGCATCGAGCAACGCCCGAAGCTGTTTGCGCTCGAGCTCGTGATCACTCACGGCCATGCGAACGCGTTGCTTGTCGTCATCGGTGCGCGCAGCTCGGAGCTCGGCCTGGGCCTTCCTGAGATCGCCTTCGGTCTTGCGAACCAAGGCCGCGAGCTCGTCCACGGTCGAGCGAGGTGGCCGCGGCAAGATCGGGGGTTGCGCCGCCGTGTCGGCGCTCGGCGGCGATGGCGCGACCGCGGCGTCGACGATCGCAGGCAAAGGAGCCGGCGCCGATGGACCAATCGCGGTTGGTTCACGACGTATCGCGGGTGTGTCCTGTTTCACCGGTGGTTGATCTGACGATCCGCAGGACACCGCGAAGACAACCAGCCACGATCCCGGCGCTCGCGCGCTCGTCACGGCGCTGACTTCTGGAGCACGTACACCGCGCCACTATCTGGAGCTGAACCATCCGACCGCTCGTTATCCACACCGACGGCCGAGCTGGATTCCCCGGGACTTCCCACGAGCAAGGTCTCACCCTTCGCAGAAAGCGCAAGGTTGTCGCCGAACGACTCGGCCGCGTAGCGAGGGGATCCCTCCACGTGCGCTCGCGGCACCCACGAATCAGCGGTCCGCTCGAACACGTGTACGGCTCCTGAGAACCCTGCTTCGCCGGGCGCTCCAACGGCGAGCGTTTCTCCGTGGGGCGAGAGCGCGAGACCGAGACCGAACAGATCGAACTCCCGGGGATGCGATGCCTTGATATACGCCTCGTGGCTCCACTCGCTTCCGGTGCGACGAACCACGTACGCGGCTCCGCTCACCGGCGCAGACGTGTCGCGTGGATCGCCGTTGACACCCGTCGCTCCACTACTATCGCCGTCGGCAGCAACAGCCAGCACCGATCCATCCGACGACAGCGCGATACGGATGCCGAACAACTCGGATTGTTCCGGTGCAAGCGACTTCACGTATGCGGTTTGAGACCACGCGTCGTCGGTCCGCGTGAATACGTAAACGGCACCCGCCAAGGGGATCGAGTTATCGCTCGCGTCGCCGTTGATCCCGCTATTGCCACCCTTCTCACCGATCGCACCAACCGCCAACGTGGAACCGTCGCCGGAGAGCGCAACGGACCAGCCAAAGAGATCGTCCCGCTCGGCATTGGATGCTCGAACCGTGGCCGCGAACATCCAGCCATCGCTCGAGCGCGTGAACAGATGCACCTCGCCGGTATTACCGGAGATGGCGCTCGCGACGGCGATCGTCGACCCGTCCCCCGAAATTGCAACGTTCCATCCAAGCTCGACTCCCGCGGTTGGCTGGGGCGCTTTGAGAACCGCCTGCTCGGTCCATCCTGAGCTGGTCCGTTCGAACACGAACGCAGCTCCGCTCTCTGCAGCGGAATTGTCCCATTCGTCGTCGATGCGACCGCTGTCGTCTCCTGGGGCGCCGACGACGAGCACCGAACCATCGCTCGAGAGCCCGAGGCTCATTCCAAAGGAATCGTACGGATCACTCTCGAAGGCCTTGATGTAGGCGCCCTGAGTCCACGACGTTGCCGTCCGGTCGAACACGTACACGGCACCGCTGTCGTCGGCCAGCCAGTAGCTCTGGTCGCCGTCGATCCCGGACGCGATGCTGTCCTCGTGCATCGCAGCGATCGCCGCTACCGAACCATCGTGTGACAGCGCGACGCTTCCACCAAACCCGATGTCCGCGTGCGAGTTGGACGCCTTGAGGAAATTGCGATGCGCGTACCCGCTGGGTGCATCTGGAACATCCGGGGCGATTCTCACATCGTCGCCACAGCTCGCGAGCGCGGCGACCGGGAGCAACCTCAGCGCGAATATTGAGTCTCGTCGCAAACCCACCACGCGTTCGAACGTACTACGAACCAGGCATCAGCTCGACCGTCCCCTCGCCTACCTTCACGCCCTTGAGCACGCGAAAGTCCGCGCCCCACTGCTCTACCAACAAGGTGTCCTCGCCGGGTGCGCTGTAGAGCCACCACCGGCAGCGCTCGACATGGCCAGCTGGTCGATCCTTCTTCACGCCGCTGAGCTCGCCGACATCGCCGTTGAGCTGGCAGGTCGCGGCGCCGCGCTTGTCGAGCACGTAGCGCACATCGCCGATCACCATCGCTTCGGGCGGATAGCCGCTCACCTCTTGCGAGTTGTCTTGCGTCATCAGCCGCAGCGCGCCACCGCCGGCGCGCTCGATGCCGACGATCAACCACTTCACGTCGCTGCCATCCACCACGCGACCGCCGGTCCACCGGTGGCCATCCTCGTCATACGCGACCAGCCCCTCGCACAAGAAGTCGCGCCCATCGATCGTCACCACGTCGTCGACTCGCAGGTCGCGAACGGTACGCTCGATCACCTTGTCTCCCGCACCAGACGGCAGCGCCCGTGTATCGCTACCGGCTGAGAGCGCCCGCTTCCGGTCTTTGAGAGCGATCCCGACCGCGGTGGCGCTGCCGCCCACGATCAGCAACACGAGCAAAACCCAGATCACGGGCCGAACTATCCACGTGCGACAGGTTCAACGCAACGCAGCGTGACGATTGATGAACCACGACGGTCTGCCTTGACACGCCGACGGGCCGCACCGTACACCGAAGCGCCCCTTCCAGCAGGAGCCACATGGTCGCCGTTCCAGCGCAAGACGATCTGCGTCGCGTCCTCGATGACGATGGCAAGCCGTTGCCCGGCGCCAAAGTCCCGAACATTCCGGATGCAACGCTGACCAAGATCTTCGACACGATGCTGCTCACGCGGATCATCGACGATCGCATGATGAGGCTTCAACGCCAGGGCCGGCTCGGCTTCTACATGAAGTCGATCGGTGAAGAGGCCAGTCACTTCGCGGTCGCCCCGCTGCGCGACACCGACTGGGTATTTCCGAGCTACCGCGAGCAGGGCGCGTGGTTCTGGCGTGGCTACTCGGTGCAGCAGTTCATCGATCAGCTGTTCGGCAACGTCGACGATCCGATCAAGGGCCGTCAGATGCCGGTGCACCACTCGGCCAACTGGCTAAATCTGGTGTCGATCAGCTCGCCGGTCGGAACGCAGATCCCGCAGGCCGTCGGTGCCGCGTACGCTGCCAAGGTCATGGGCAAGGACGACGTGTCGATGGTGTACTTCGGCGAGGGCACGTCCTCGACGGGCGAGTTTCACGTCGGCATGAACTTCGCGGGCGTGTGGAAGGCGCCGTGCGTGTTTTTGTGCCGCAACAACGGCTGGGCGATCTCGGTGCCGAGCGCGACGCAGACCGCCGCGAAGACGTTCGCGAGCAAGGCGGTCGGCTATGGAATGCCGGGCATTCGCGTCGATGGCAACGACCTGCTCGCGGTGTGGCAAGTGGCGAGCGAAGCGATCGACCGCGCCCGCGCCGGCGGCGGCCCGACGCTGATCGAAGCCCTGACCTATCGCGTCCAGGGCCACTCGAGCTCGGACGATCCATCGGTGTATCGCGATCCCAAGGAGCCCGAGATCTGGGAGAAGAAGGATCCGCTGAACCGGCTGCGCAATTACCTGCGTCACCGCGGGCTGTGGAACGAGGGCTGGGAGACCGAGCTGTCCGAACGCTACAACCAGGAGATCACGACCGCGCTCGCGACCGCGGACACCAAGCACGCACCGGCGATCGAGACGATCTTCGACGACGTCTACGAGGACCTGCCGTGGAATCTGCGCGAGCAGCGCGAGTACCTGATGGCTCAGACGCGTACGAAAAACCCTCACCACCACGGGTAGGCAGTAAGCATCATGCCCACGATGAACATCATCGAAGCCGTCCGCGACGCGCTTCGTACCCAGATGCGCGCTGATTCGCGCGTCGTCGTGCTCGGCGAAGACGTCGGCAAGTTCGGCGGCGTGTTCCGCGCCACCAGCGGCCTGTTCGACGAGTTCGGCGCCGACCGCGTGATCGACACGCCGCTCGCCGAGGCCGGCATCATCGGCACCGCGATCGGCATGGCGCTCTACGGCCTGCGTCCGGTGCCCGAGATTCAGTTCGGCGACTTCATCTTCCCGGCGTTCGATCAGATCGTGAACGAGCTGGCGAAGTTCCGGTATCGCTCGGGTGGTCAGTACCCCTGCCCGGTCGTGATCCGCACGCCGGTCGGTGGCGGCATCCGCGGCGGTCACTACCACTCGCAGTCGCCCGAGGCGCTGTTCATCCACACGCCCGGCCTCAAGGTGGTCGCGCCGTCGAATCCATACGACGCCAAGGGCCTGCTGCTGTCGTGCATGCGCCAGAACGACCCGGTGCTGTTCATGGAGCCCAAGCGGATCTATCGCGCCAGCAAGGGCGAGGTCCCCGACGGTGAGTACTTGATCGATCTCGGCAAGGCCGCGGTCACCCGCGAGGGCCATCAGATCACCTTGATCGCGTGGAGCGGCATGGTGTCGATCGCCGAGGACGCTGCGAAGAAGGCCGACCAGGCCGGGATCTCCGTCGAGGTGATCGACATGCGGACGCTGATGCCGTTCGACATCGACACGATCCTCGAGTCGGTGAAGAAGACCGGCCGCTGCGTGATCGTCCACGAGGCGCCCAAGACCTGCGGGTTCGGTGCCGAGCTCGTGGCGTCGATCCAGGAGCGCGCGCTCGAGCATCTCGAGGCGCCGATCATCCGGGTCGCCGGGTTCGATACGCCGTTCCCGTATTCGCTCGAGCACGAGTACCTGCCCAATGCCGATCGCGTCGTCGGTGCGATCCGCCAGACCCTGGAGTGGTGAGATGGCGTTCGACTTCTACATGCCCGATATCGGTGAAGGCGTCGTCGAGGGCGAGATCGTCGGTTGGAAGGTCAAGGAAGGCGATCGCGTCAAGCTCGATCAGCCGATCGTCGAGGTGATGACCGACAAGGCCACGGTCGAGCTGCCATCGCCGCGCGCGGGTGTGATCGCGAAGATCAATTACAAGGACGGCGAGATCTGCCCGGTAGGCAAGGTGCTCGTCGTGATCGACGAGGATGGCGCCACGGCCTCCGCACCGGCGAAGACCACCGCGCCACCCGCCGCCGATCCGCGCAGCAAGTCGGCGACCCAGCAGGCGAGCTCGCGTCCGAGCGCTCCAGGCGGCGGCGCGGTTTCGCACTCGGCGATCCCGAACCCGATCATCGCGAGTGGCACCCAGCAGATCCAGGTCGTCGACGTCTCGAGCGATCGCGCGCGCGTGCTCGCCACGCCCGCCACGCGCCGGCTCGCTCGCCAGCTCGGCGTCGAGATCGGCCGCGTGCCCGCCACCGGCAAGCACGGCCGGGTGACCACCGAGGACGTGAAGCAATACCAGGCGCGTCCGGCGGCAGCGCCCGCGGGCGGGACCGCAAAGGGCTACGCACCGGTCGCGATCGCCAGGGGCGGCGACGAGGAGCGGATTCCGCTGCGCGGCATGCGCAAGAAGATCGCCGAGACGATGTCGCGCTCGGTCCACACCGCGGCGCACTTCACCTACGTCGAAGAAGTCGACATGACCGAGCTGGTCTCGGTGCGCGACCACGCCAAGGGCCGCGCCACCGAACGCGGCATCAAGCTCAACTACCTGCCGTTCATCGTGAAGGCCGTGGTGTCGTCGCTCAAGAAGTGGCCGCAGCTCAATGCCAGCCTCGACGAGTCGACCCAGGAGATCGTTCGCAAGAAGTACTACCACATCGGGATCGCCGCCCAGGGGCCGCACGGCCTCGCGGTCTCGGTGGTGCGCGACGCCGATCGCCGGTCGATCTTCGATCTGGCGAAGGAGATCGATCGACTCGGCGACGCGGTCCGCAACGGCACCGCGACGCGTGACGAGCTCACCGGCTCGACGTTCACGATCAGCTCGCTCGGCAAGCTCGGCGGCGTGCTCGCGACGCCGATCATCAACTTCCCCGAAGTGGCGATCATCGGCGTGCACAAGATCGAAGAGAAGCCCGCCGTGCGCGAAGGCCAGATCGTGATCCGGCACCTCATGAACCTCTCGATCTCGGTCGATCACCGACTGGCCGATGGCTGGGATGGCGCGATGTTCCTCCAGGACGTCAAAGCCTTGCTCGAAGATCCGACCACGATGTTCATGGAAATGGTCTGATCCCTGGCCCCCGCGCGGGCATGTCCGAATTCCGGACGCAATGCACCTTCGGTGCTTCGGTGCATCCGGTCGCAATGCACCTTCGGTGCATCCGGTCGGCCCGCCTCATTCGCTCTTAACCGGGGCCCGTCCCCGGTTTATTAACTGGGGCCCGTCCCCGGTTTTAACTGGGGCCCGTCCCCGGTTTTTCTGGCCTTTCGCGTAGGGACAGGATCCCTCGGGCTGGTGGGCTCACACCCCGACCGGATGCCGGTCCTCGTCCGACACATGTGCCAAATCGCCATCGATCGCAACCGGTTGGCCGCGCTCGTCGGCGCCGACGTTGGCGCGCGGCTTGCTCCTGCTGGACCGCATGCGCGCAATGCTCCTTGCCACGGCCCTCGCAGTCGGCTGTAGCACCGATACGACGCTGTCCGAGGACACCGCGTTCCGGCGGATCGTCGACCAGTACGCGTCGTACGAGGAGTGCATCAACGACTCCCAGTTCATCGACTGTTACCAGACGCTGACGTTGTGTGCGAACGGCCGCGTGGCGATGAGCCTCAATCTGCAGGTCGAGGATGGCAGCTACCAGCTCGACGGCGACCTCGCGATCGCGACGTTCTTGACCAAGACGGTCGAGTTCGACCTGGAGACCGCCAGCTCGCCCCAGCTCCCCGGCCGGAACCGCTGGGAACGCGTCGAGCCTACCTATTACGACTGCAATTCGTCGGAGTAGTGGCGGCGGAGCTGTTGCGCTAGATTGCGCCGCATCATGGTCCACGCCAGTGCCGCTCCGCGGTCCGGCCCGTTTGCGTACTTCGACGGCGACGACGACGCGAAGGCGCGCGGCCTGTTTCAGCTCGTGCGCGAAGACGGAACGGCGGTCGATGACGCTGCCCTCGCAGGTCTCGATCGCGGCCTCGCACAGCGTCTGTTCGAAGGCATGGTCAGGATCCGCGTCACCGACGCGCGCATGATGGCGCTGCAGCGTCAGGGGCGGATCGGGTTCTATGGCGAGGCGCTCGGCCAGGAGGCCGCCGTCGTCGGCTCCGCCGCCGCCACCAAGCCCGAGGACTGGATCGTGCCTGCGCTGCGTGAAGCCGGCGTCGGGCTGTTTCGCGGCATGACGCTCGACTCCTACGTCGCGCAGATCTTCGGCAATGCCGCGGATCCGACGAAGGGCCGGCAGATGCCGTGTCACCCCTGTGATCGCGAGCGCCAGTACGTCGTGATGTCGTCGTGCGTGTCGACGCAGGTGCCGCACGCCGTCGGGATCGCGATGGGCATGAAGCTCGCCGGCGATCGCGGCAAGGTCTGTGTCGGCTACATGGGCGACGGCGGCACCAGCGAGGGCGACTTTCACGTCGCGCTCAACTTCGCCGGCGTGATGAAGGCGCCGGTCGTGCTGATCTGCCAGAACAACCAGTGGGCGATCTCGACGCCCGGCAAGCTGCAAACCGCCGCCGAAACGATCGCGCTCAAGGGCTGCGGGTACGGCGTCGAATCGATCCGCGCCGACGGCAACGACGTGCTCGCCGTCCACGCCGCCGTGAGTTACGCGGCCGACAAGGCGCGCCGCGGTGAGGGACCGACGTTCCTCGAGCTGCTCACCTATCGCGTGAGCGCGCACTCGTCATCGGACGATCCCACGCGTTATCGCGACGAGTCGATCACCGAGCAGTGGAAGACCCAGCGCGATCCAGTGCGTCGGTTCGAGGCCTATCTGGTCCGTCGCGGCTGGCTCGGTGCTGGTGACTACGATGCGCTCGCCACCAAGCTCGAAGCGGACGTTCGCGAAGCGATCGCGCGCCAGGAGAAGGTCGGTGCGCCCGCGCTCGAGACGCTATTCGATGACGTGTACGAGCAGCCCACGTGGCTCCAGCGCGAGCAGCTCGCCCAGGTGATCGCCGCGCCGCGCGCCAAGTCGCCCCATCAGCACGGCTAACGCCGCGACATGATCCGATTTCGTGGCGGTTTGGTAAGTGACCCTTCGAATCTGACGTCGCCTGAACACGCGGTTGCAACGCGGTGTTAGCGCTGGGTCGTCGCAGTTCAAGCGGGAGCAATGGCATCTACACCGGCCATGCGAGCTTGCTTCGCGATCGCCGCCTGTCTCGTTGTTGGCTGTGCCACCTCTCGCAGCGCCACCAAGGACGATGGTGCGAAGCTCGTCGCGCGTTGCAATCCTAGCCTCGAGAGCCCGGCGATCGCAGGCGATCCCGGCTGCGTTCGCGGAGAGATCACCGACGCCAAGACCGGCAGGAGGCTCAGCGGCGCGACCGTCACAGCATCTCGCCCCGGCGAGGACGCCGTGTTCACGACGCTCAGCGATTCCTCCGGCGGCTATTCGATCCAGCTGCCCGAGGGCACGTACACGATCGGCGTGTTCACCGCCGACCGCGAGTTCGAGCGCAAGGGCGTCGAGGTCCGCGCGAACGAGGCGACGCAGGTGATCGTCAAGCTGCCCAAAGCCGGCAGCGAGATGTTGATGCTGCAGCGATCGTAAGGCGCGCACGCGCGCCAACCCGACCTGGTTTGCTTGTTCGCGTGATGCAGGCGGTGCAAGTCCGGCCGAGAGGTCACGGCAATCTCGACAAAAGTTTGCGTCAACAAGACCGAGCGCGACTGGTCGCTTTATGCGCAGTAGCTCAGCGTCGTCGCGCGCTGCGTCACAGCAGGCAACGGACATCCTGGGCGCTAGGCTGAACGCATTCGTGATCGTCGCGACCGCCGCTTGCGCGCACAACACGCGCACGTCGGCATCTCCGGAGCGCGTGGAAGTTTCGTGCGGGAGGTCTGACGAAATGATCTGGCCTGTCGCGATCGATGTCGCGATCGATCTCCCATGCCCGCCGAGCGTCGACCGCATCAAAACAAGCGCGCATCAAGGAATCATCTGCGGACTCATTATCGACAAGGACTCTCGCGAGCCCATCGAAGGCGCTACGATCGCGCCACTTCCGATGTCTTCGACGGTGTCGTCGAAAGCCCCAACCTCACCGCTGCGGCAGGCTCGCTGACGTCTGCTTCCGCACAGTTACCCGGCATTCACACGCCGCCCGAACGCTGACGCTGGGCCGCGATTGCGGTACAAGCCAGCCATGCCCGAGCAACGTTTCGACGCAGTGGTTATTGGCGCCGGCCCCGGTGGTTATCCAGCCGCGATCCGGCTGGGTCAGCTCAAGGTGAAGACCGCCGTCATCGAGCGCGAGTACATGGGCGGCGTTTGCCTGAACGTCGGCTGTATTCCGTCGAAGGCGGTGATTCACGCCGCGAAGATGTTCGACAAGCTCAGCCACTCGGAGGACCTGGGCATCAGCATCGCGAGCAAGCCGACGCTCGACATGAAGAAGCTGCAGACCTGGAAGGGTGGCGTCGTGTCGAAGCTGACCGGCGGCGTGCGCACCCTGCTCAAGGGCAACGGGGTCGAGATCATCGACGGCGCTGCCACGCTCGGCAAGCCCGGCCCCGACGGTCACCGCATCACGGTGCAGACCAAGACCGGACCGCAGACGATCGTCACCAAGAACATCGTGCTCGCCACCGGCTCCAGGCCGATCGACATCCCGGGCTTCAAGGTCGATCAGAACCGCGTGATCGATTCGACCGGCGCGCTCGCGCTCGACGCCGTGCCCGGCCGCATGGTCGTGATCGGCGGCGGCTACATCGGCCTCGAGCTCGGCATGGTGTACGCGAAGTTCGGGACCAAGGTCACCGTGGTCGAGGCGATGCCGCGGCTGCTCGGAACGATGGACAAGGATTGCGTCGCCGTCGTCGAGCGCAAGCTCAAGAAGATGGGCGTCGAGGTCATGCTCGATACCAAGGCCAAGAGCTGGGAGGACAAGGGCGATCGCGCCGTGCTCACCGTCGAGCTCAAGGACGGCAAGACCGCGACGATCGACACCGACAAGATCCTGATGTCGATCGGCCGCAAGCCCAACAGCGAGAACCTCGGGCTCGCCGAGGCCGGCGTCACCGTCGACAAGCGTGGCTTCATCGTCGCCGACGATCACCTGCGCACCAACGTCGCCGGCATCTACGCGATCGGCGACGTCATCGGCGGCATGATGCTCGCGCACAAGGCGACCAAGGAGGGCGAGGTCGTCGCCGAGATCATCGCCGGCCACAAGGCCGCGTTCGACGTCCGCACCATTCCCGCCGTGGTGTTCACCGATCCCGAGATCGCCGTCACCGGTCTCACCGAGGACGAGGCCAAGGCCAAGGGCCACGCCGCGCTCAAGGTCGGCAAGTTCCCGTTCGCCGCGCTCGGTCGCGCGCTGTCGGTCAACGACACGGACGGCTTCGTCAAGGTCATCGCGGACGCCAAGACCGGCGAGCTCCTCGGCGTCCACATCGTTGGCAACGGCGCCAGCGACCTGATCTCCGAGGCTGCGCTCGCGATCGAGATGGGCGCGGTCGCCGACGACCTACGGCTCACGATCCATCCGCACCCGACGCTGTCGGAGGCGATGATGGAGGCCGCCGCGGTCGCGCTCGGCGAAGCGATCCACGTGATCAATCGCTAAGCCGGGCTGAGCTCCCATTCATTCATGTCTCGGAACTGACCGAGACCTACCGCGTCGAATTCGTCCTGCCCTGGCAGAGAGCAATGCACGCCGAGCTCGCGCAGGACGATGTTGATTGCTTGCCTGTGCGGCACGATCTCCTCGGGAGACGTTTCGACCACCGACAGGTTGCCGCCGCCGAACAGGGCCGCCGCTTGCGACCCGACGCCAGCGAAGTACTCCGTCTCGATGAACGCGACCGGCCCAGTCAGCGATAGCTGCTCGAGGGCGGCGCGCAACCTGCCGTTTAGCTGCTCGAATCCATCGAGCACAACATCCTCGACGGCGGCATGCTCCCTCGACAACTGCGCGAGGACTCGCTTGGTGGCTGGCACCATCGTGAAGCCTTGCTGCAATCGTACGAGCTGCGCAACTCTAACGCGTTCTTGGAATACTTCGAGTACTTCGCGGCGCCCGACGATCGCTCTGACGACGTGCGCCATGTGCGTCGCGCCGCTAGCCCTGCTGCTTGTTCGCGCGCGCGATCCGGACGAATCCGATCACGATCAGCACCGCGCCGATAGCAGCGAGTGCCCCGCCGCTGTTCGTCCCCTTTAAAGCCAACTTGCCCGAGAGGCCGCCAACAACCATCACCAGTCCGATCACGATGCTCCCCATCGCGCGTCGATAACACATCGATGTGGAGCAATCACAGGACTCGTGGGGCACTATGTGACGAACCGCACGACCTGCGTGCCGCTCTCTTCACTCGAACAGCATCAGCTCCGAGATGCACATGTCGCCTGTGTAGCGTCCCGGGCGGGCATTGGTGATGCGAACGACGAACCGGCGTCCGGCGTCCGCCACGTCCGTGACCGGTGCCCACAGGCCCTCCTTGCAGACCTCTGCGCTCGGCAGCGTTGGTCCCCACCAGTAATGCGTGGCCTTGGCCTCGTAGCCTGCGTCGCGCGCGCGCGTCGCTGGATCGACGGAGATCACCGCCGACGTGGGTGCCGCGTTCGCTTCGTACAGCCAGTCGGCGCGCACCATTCCAGCAAGCATTCCGATCCGGGCGATCTTGGTCGGAGTAGCAAATTCGATCGTGAGCTCGGTCCCGATCCCGTAGCCATCGGCGCCCTCGCACCACGCGGTGTCTGGCTTGCCGTCGCTCAGGTTGGCGACCGAATTTCGACCGCCAGTACCACCCAGGGTACTCGACGCCGAGATCCGATATCTGGTCGGAGCAATTCGCGCAGGCTTCGCTTTGAACCACGGCCACTGTTCGAAGCTGCCCGGACCCTCCCCGTTCATCGCGGCGCGGTACAGCCCTGCCATGAACCAATCTACGACGGGCGTGGTTTCGCTGTGCCACGACGACGTTGGAGGCATCCAGCTGTGCAGGAAGGGTGGGATCGGCGACTCGAAGCTCGAGACATCGATCCCGCGGGTTCGGGTACAGCTCAGCGCCCAAGGCTGATCGTATGCGGGCTCGAACGTTCCGTCGTTCGACGGTTTCGTCGGAGCACTGCACGAAAAGGCCAGGCTGCTCGGCCAGAGCGACGCGCCCCTTCGCGGGTCCTCAACATGGTTTGCAGAACCCGGTTTCCAGCCGCGAAGAAAGCTAACGAGGAGCGGCCCACGCGCAGCAGGTCCGTAGTTGAGCGTTCGAGTTGCGTGCGGACTGAGCTCGAACGTGGAGGTCTCGCTCATCGTCGGCCATAGGCGGACCGCGCTGCCCGACTCGTTATGAATCACCAGCTCGACGGTCGCAGAGGCTGCATTGGTGAACCCTTTGGCGATCGGATCGATGACGAGGAACGCATTGCTGATCGAAAACGCATAGGGATTGCCGCAATCGCAATCGAGCGAGCCTGCAGTGCCATAGCTGTCGCCCGCGTACGGCACCGTCCACAGCGCCTCCCCTCCAGTGCCGCTGATCTTCCATCGGTGCAGCTCTGCCACCGGCGCTGGAGGTGATTCGAATCCGAACGCCGGCCTGGACACCGTATCCGGACCTGGCGCCGTTGCCTTCCAAGCGCCGACATCGATCGGCATGTCGGTCGCGTCTCCATTCCACACGAGCAGCGTCGGAAACGAGCCCGCGCGGAGGTCACCTGGTGCCGCACCGGACGGCTTGCTGACTCCCGCTGCGATCCCGAGCCACACGAGATCACTCGCGGCTGCGAGCTGGTAGCGGGCCCGGATGGTCGCGTGATCGCCCCGCAGCCAGACTTCATAGCGTAACCGCGAAAGCTCGGCGGTGCCGTCGACGAGCTGGATGCCCGAGCTGTACCCCGCGGTGGTCGCAACGCGGTCGGCGGCGCGGCCGTCGCCAACCGCTGCCGCTGGCATCAAGTCGATGGCGATCACGACCAAACCCATCCAGCGTGCGAGCGCGCCATTCATCGTGACTCCACGTACGCCGGCCTTCGCGGGGTTATTCCGCGTTGCGCCCGGCCGAACCGTGTTGCGCTAGCCCGCGTGTGACCTCCGTGGTAATCGCTGTTCGTGCCCGCCACCTGGACCGTCGTCGATCTCGGCACGATATCGTACCGCGATGCGTGGGCCAAGCAGCTCGAGCTCGTCGAGCAGCGCCAGCGCGGTGACGCCGGCGACACCTTGCTGCTCGTCGAACATCCGCACGTGTTTACTCTCGGCCGGCGCCGGGAGGCCGAATCCAACGTGCTGTCGCCTGGCGACGTCGAGGTGATCGGCATCGAGCGCGGTGGCGACGTCACCTATCACGGGCCTGGGCAGATCGTGGCGTACCCCATCGTGCTGCTCGACGGCGACGAGCGCGACTTGCACAAATATCTGCGTAACCTCGAGCAGGCCGTGATCGACACCTGCGCGACGTTCGGCATCATCGCGGATCGCGAATCCGGCAAGACCGGCGTGTGGACTGGCCCTGAGGACGCGCGTCGCAAGCTGTGCTCGATGGGTATCGCGTGCCGCAAGTGGGTCACGTTCCACGGGCTGGCGCTCAACGTGACCACCGACCTGGCGTACTTCTATCGCATCAATCCGTGCGGCTTTGACTCGGCCGTGATGACGTCGATGGCGAACGAGCTCGGCACGATCGAGATCGCCGCGGTGCGGAGCGAGCTCGCTGGTCAGCTCGGCCGCGCGCTCGGGCGCACGATCTAGACGCCCTCGACGATAACAGGCATCGCTCCGTGTCTCGGCTTAGGATACCCATATGCATCGGCTCGCCCTGCTCGTCCTCGTCGCAAGTTGCACTCCCACGTCGTACGCGTTCAGCCCCACGATGCGCCGGACGCCAGACGCCAAGCCCGAGAACTGCACGTTCGAGGTCGTGACGTCGACACCTTCCCGCGGTTACGAAGAAATCGGCACGCTCGCGCTCGTCAATGGTGAGCCCAAGACGCTCGACGATTTCAAGAAGGCCGTTGCCAAGCAGGTGTGCAGCGTCGGCGGCGACGCGGCGATCGCGACCGGCGACGAAAAAGGCCCGTACACCAAGGGCTCGGTCATTCGTTACGTGCCCGATCCAGGCGCGCCGATCCCATCGCCGTCCCCGCCGTAGCGCCTAACCTGAGGTACGAGCAGCGAGTTCCATGAACGCGCTGTTCGGCGCTCCGCCGATGTCGAGTCGTTCATCGCTACCACGAGACTCGATCATGCGCGTAGACACGGGCAGAGGCCTCGCTGGCAGCGGCCGCAATGCTGCCGCCTCGTCGCGCTCGAAGCGAACACGCGGCTGCTCGTGCGTCGTGCCGTGAACGCGGTCATCGGCCAAGACCATCCACCGCTCGAGATGCGCTTTGACGTGTGCCCACGAATCAAAGCGTCGGCCCGCGAGCGCGTTTCCCTTCGCGTAGCCGACGCCGCGCTCGGTTTTGCCCTTCGTGCGGGCGCGGTATGGCTGGCAGGCCCTCGCCACAATGCCCCAGTCTCAACAGAACGCTTCGAACGCCGGATGCAACCGCACGGTGTCGGCTCGCGATCGCGCTGAACGATTAGCGCACGAGCGTTATCGATGAGGACCGTCTGTGTCGTCCCGCCGAAGTGACGGAACGCGCCGGCGAGTCCTTCGCGCCAGTCGTCATGGCGCTGCGTGCGGAACGCGCGGACGTATTCGCGTCGCGAGTTCGACAACACTGCGTATCCGCTGCACAAACCCCGTCCTTCCCCCTGGGCGGGCGTGATGCCACGCTGGCTGCGTGAGGACGCCGGTCTGTTCAGCTCGCGGCCGACTGCTCGGCCGCGGACGGCGGTGGAGGGATCGTGAACCAGGCGATCTCTTGCTCGAGCTGGGGGCGTCGAGGAGGGGGCGCGTGGCACGCCAGTACTTGGGCGCGCGCTCGAGGTAGCGGTCGCGCGGTCACTGGGGCAAAACGCAGAACAGATCGCGAAGGTAGGCCTCCGGATCGAGCCCATGGAGGCGAGCGGAGGAAATCAGGGTGAGGAGGTTGCCTGCGGCCTGGGCATGGTCGTCGCTGCCCACGAACAACCAGGCCTTGCGCCCGGTAGCCACTTTTCCAAGCTGACACTCGGAGTCGTTGTTGGTCAGCTTCAGCCGGCCGTCGTCGAAGAACCGGGTGAGCGCACCTTGCTGACGAACGGCGTAACCCAGGGCGGAGCGCAACATGCCGCGCTGGTCCTTGACGCGCTCGTACTCGGAGGTAACGAACGCGAAAAAACCATCGGTGTGCGGTCGGAGGTGGAGCTCGCGCAACGATTTGATCTCGGGGTGCCGCCGGTTCTTCCAGGTCCGGTCGAGCGCGAAGATGCGGGCGATGCGCGCGAGCCCCTCGCGCGCGATCGGATCCTTGCTGGTGATTGCGGTCTCCCAGAGCTTGCGCCTGGCATGGCTCCAACACCCGACCTCGTGGCGAACCCGGAGGTCGGGCTCGCCATCGTCGGGCTGCATGCGCTTGTCGGGCGGACGGAACAGGAAGTCGTAAACGCTCTTGGCGTCCGCCTGGACGTACCCAGAGAACCCCTTGAACATCTCGCCGACGGCTGCGCTGGTTTCGTGAGGGTGTACTCGAAGAACACGTGATCCGCGTCGGCGATCTGCACGAAGTAGTGGCCGCGTCGGCATGCGCGGCGCTGCTTGTCGGCGGTGCGAATCGGCTGAACCAGGATTCCCGTCGCGTCGGTACCGAGCCAGAACGCCGTCGACATCGCCTCCCGGCGCATCGCCTCGACGACGGTGGCGCCAACGGTCCCGCCGATCTGCTCCTGCCAGCGGCACATTGTGCCGCGATCGAGCGAGAGGCCGATGCGGGCGAGTCGCTCTTGCTGACGATGGTACGGAATCCCGTCACACAGCTTCTCGGTGATGAGGTGGGCAAACATCGACGGCGCGCCGATCGACTTCGGAATGATCTGGGGTGGCATCCGGGCAGTAATGATCTTCGACATCGCGGCAAGGTCGGTCGTATCATCACCGACCGACATCTCGGATGCACCGGCCGGCGAGCACGGGACCTCGTCGTCGACATTGCGGTACTTGATGCGTGCGATCACCAGGCGAACCCAGCCTGCGCGGCGCCACATGATCGTCGAGTTCTCCTCTTCGGAGCCGAGGCGGGGGAGTTTGCCTTCCAGCTCGACGTCAGGGACCTCCATCCGCTCCACCGGGGCATCGGCCTTGCCGAGGTCGCGGCGGCCCGATGGGGACCGCTTCTTGCGCGCAGGGCCGGCGCCTTGGCCTGCGTCGCCCGGAGCCGGCGACCCTGCGAGCGCATCCAGCGCAGCGAGCTTTGCGGCGAACTCGAGCTCGAGCTGCGTCGTATCGATCCGCGCCGCCTTAGCGACGAACAGCCGGCGACGCATGAGCTCGATCTGCCGAACCAACGCGTCGTACGCGCCGACCAGCCGATCGTGGTTACGCTCGAGCTCTGCGTGACGCTCGCGCTCGGCGGCGAGCGCCGCCTCGAGCTCGCGAATGCGCGCCCGCGCAGTACCCGTCTCATCGATCGTGGGCGCCTCGCTCACGTGCCTTCTCCTATCCGGAACGGATCACGCTGTCGATCCCCCCGATCCATTTCTTGTGCTCAGTGCGTCGTCACCTTTCGACGCGGCGATGGGGCCGCCTCGAGATCGATTCCGTCGAGTAGAGCGTCGAGCGCACGCTCCTCGATCTGGACGATCGACGTGCCTTCCGGTGCGGTGGGGATCCGGAACGTGCCGTGATCCAGTCGCTTGTAGAACAGGCATAGGCCGGTGCCATCGAAGAACAGGACCTTGAGCGCCGACCTGCGCTTGCCAAAAAACACGAACAGCTCGCCGCTACGCGGACTTCGGCCGAGCTTGTCGGTGACCACGCCCGACAGCCATTCGAGGCCCACCGCAGATCGATCGGGTCCAATCCGACGAATATCTCCACACCGTGGGGAATCGCGCGATCCCCCGTACGCCGAGTGCCTCGAATACCAAATGCAACGTCCCGCGGGCAACGCTGGCATCCACGATCACCCGAGCTCGGGCATTCGGAAGGTCGATCACCACGCTTCCTCCCTCGGGATTAACCGCCGGTGTGGGCTGTCGCACCACGCGGGCAAGCCGAACTCGCGATGCACCCGCCCGAGCATCCGATCCGGATCGCGCAGCATCCTCCCGCTTGAATCGCGCCGACCATCGCCACAGCGCGCTCGTCAACAATCCATGCTCTGCGCCGTACGCGGCTGCCGATTGCCCGCTCGCCCCAGCTCGCCACGCGCTGTCGCCACAGTGCTTCCGTCTCCGCATCATCTTTCGCCATCGCCGCTGACCATGCGCCTCGTCACGGGCGCCGGCCAGACCGGGTTTCATGCAGCGGTTACTCCTTGTCCACGTCGCGCATCTTGATCAGCGCACGATCGCACGCAAGAGGGTGAGGCGCCGCGACGGGAGTGAATGTCATCGATCGTCAGTGCGTCGTCATCCGCACGCGCGCCGGCGGCTCTAACCGGAGCCTTGCGCTCAAAGGCCGCGACTGGCGCAAAATCCATGGCGGTGCGGTGCGCTCGGTCAGCGTCACCCGTCTGAGCGTCACAAGTCTCGGATCATCTCTTCTAAACCTAGATC
>JBFWXW010000003.1:0-175529 GCA_050187075.1 Kofleriaceae bacterium
GTAGGCGAACGCCACGAGGAGCGCGAGCCCCAGAATGACAATCGAGCCAATGCGTCCGACCCAGATGTAGTGTCGCTCGCTCTTCCCCGGGTATAGCGGCTTGTAGAGATCGTTGACGACGTACGACGCACCCCAGTTCATCTGCGTGCTGGCAGTGGACATATACGCTGCAAGCACGCCGGCGACGATGAGGCCGAGTAGCCCCATCGGCGCGTACGACCGCACGAGCTGCGCCCAGATCACTCCGTCCTCTTTGAACGAGCCCGGCGCATAGATCGCCGCAGCTAACATCCCCATGAACAAGAACGGCACGACACGAACGATCAACGTGAGCAGCGTGTTGAACAGCTGGCCGACCTGCGCATGGAACTCATTCTTCGCCGCCATGAACCGTTGCGCCGTCGAGCCTTCTCCGCCGGTTGGCGACGCGGCGAAGAACAAGCCCTGGATGATGAACGCCACGACCGTCAACGCATCCATCTTGGGGATCGGTGGTGTGACCCGGAAGAACGCGTCCGCCTCGACCACCTGGCTGGCCAGTTTCGGATCGACGACGGTGCGCTGGATCTCGATGGTGTGATGGACCTGATCCAGCCCACCGAGCGCCGAGATCGCGATCGGCACGAGGATGATGTTTCCGATCAGAAAGATCCCGAACTGGTACGCGTCGGTATACGCCACGCCGTACAGGCCCGACGTCACGGTGTAGATCGCCGTGACTGCTGCGCACATCGCCACGAGCTTGACGGGATCGATGTCGATCATCGGCCCCAACGCAGCCCCGAGGAACCCGGAGACGTAACCCAGCAGTATCACCACGAACGCGAGCATCAGCACGGCGTAGATCGCTCGGTACGCGCGCGCGACAGGACCGCTGTAGCGGATCTCGATGAGCTCGGCTGACGTCACGGTGCCCAGCCGCCGCCAGTACTTCGACCACAACACAGCGCCGAGCGGCATCCAGATCACGTACGGGATCCACCACACGGCGTTGCCGAGCAGCCCGCCCTGATACGTGAGCATCGTGACCGCGGGCGCGAGTCCCGCGTCGGTGTACGTCGCCACCGCCGACAACGCGATCACCCACCACGGCAGGTTGCGTCCGGAGACGAAGTAGTCGGCCGTGCTGCGGCTCGCGCGGCGGGCGAAGTACAGCCCGACAACGAGCATGAACGCGAAGTACAGCCCGACGACAGCCCAATCGATCCCCTTCATTCCGCGCGCCTCACTGGATTGCGAATCGACCCGATTCCCTCGATCTCGCAGCTCACCTCGTCACCATCCTCGAGGGTCTTGCCCTTGCCACCAATCCCAGCACCTACGGGCGTTCCCGTCGAGATGATGTCCCCCGGCTCGAGCGTCATGATCGACGTGATGTATTCGATCAGCTCGGGGATCCGGAACATCATCCCCTCCGTGCTGCCATGCTGGCGCAGCTCGCCGTTCACCGACAGCTTCATGTCGAGCGCGTGCGGATCGGAAATTTCGTCGGCCGTCACGATCCACGGACCGCACGGAGCGAATCCGTCGAACCACTTACCGACCAACCAGTCACAGAACGTATCGAGCTCGCGCACCTTGCGATTGGTCACGCGCGCGTTGAGCTTGCGCTCCGAGAGATCGTTCAGGATCGTGTAACCGAGCACGTGCTGCATCGCGGCCTGCGCCGAAACGCTCTTCGCGCGCTGCCCGATCACGACCGCCAGCTCGACCTCCCAGCCGATCGCTCCATTCATGTGCTCGATCGCGATGACGTCACCGTCGCCACACAGCGTCGTCGATGGCTTGATAAACAGCTGCGGCGTCAGCACGTCACCCGCGGCCGGCTTCACATATCCGCTCTCGGCGATGTGCTCGAGGTAATTGCCCGCGAGGCAGACGATCTTGCCCGGCCGCAACAGCGGTGCGCAGAGGTTGACCCGATTGCGCTCGAGGAACGCATCGGGAGCCTCCTTGCGCGCTCGCGTCACCACCGCCTCGAGCTCACTGCGCCGATCTGTGAGCTGCGCGACGAGCGTCTCCATCGAGCCGGCGGCCTGCGCGAGCTCGCGAGAAGCCTTCACGCACTCGCATGCTGCAACGACGTCGAGAACCTGACCGGGGCGCTCGCCGGTGACGATTCCAACGCGTGTTCGTCCCGAAACCTCGAAGGTCGCAAGCCGCATGGCCGGTGTTCTCGCCGGTTTTGCGGCCGGTATCAACGCGAATAGCGGATTCCCGCCCGATGGTTGAGGGTCACGGACGCAGCACGACATGCTCGTTCCGGGGCGCGGTCACCCGGTCCGAGCCGTCGACGCCTTCGGGCGCTACTTGCCGGTGATGAACTTCAGCGCGGCCAGCATGTGCTGGGGCCCTTCGAACACGCCCATGTGATCGACCTTGTACAGGATCGTCGATTGCGCAGCTGACGTGAGGGAGTCCAGGTTCTCGAGCCCGTCGTTGGGCAGGTTCTTGCCGTCAGTGCCCTCGAAGTCGGCCATGCCAGCTAGATTGTAGTACCGGATCCGGACGTCACCCTTGTCCTCCACCGGCATCAACGGAAGGTCAGGTCCGGGGTGCACGACGGGCGCAATCGCGTACGCGATCCGCTCGCGCAACGGTTCTCGAAGCTGGGTCGTGAGGGTGTCGATCGGCAGCTGTTCGCCTGGATCGGCGAGCCCGAGCACGGTCGCCAGGTTCGTCCGGACCGTGAGCGGAACCAGCGCGGCGTAGGCGTTGGCTGCTTGTTCACCGCCGCCGCTGGTCTCGCGCGCCGCGTTCGTGGCGTTGTCCCACGTCATCGTTCCGCCGACCCGGCATCCGAGGATGGCACTGCCCATCGCGACGATCTTGCCGTACGGCTTGAACCCTGCGGTCTCCAACCGAGCGTTGGTCATGACCGCGTCCGGGTTGGCCTGGCTATGCGCAAAGATCCACGCGTCGGTCTGTGCGAACGGATCGAACGGAAAGTCATCTCGCTCCCATCCCTGTCGCAACAGCTCGAGCTGCTCGAGGGTGGTGTCGGACTGTTGCTGATACGAGATCAGCGCGTAGTGTGCGCTACCGATCGCGTAGATGTTGTCGAGCGGTACCGGCGATGGAACGTAGGTCCCGACCACCGGATCCAGGATCCCGACGCCGGTATCGACCTTGCGAAGCGCCGTCGTGTACGCAGGGTCGGTCTCCGTCATGTTCGTGTACAGCAGGACGACGGTCTTGAAGTGCTGCGCGAGCAAGTAGATCTGTGCGGCCGACGCCATCGTTCCGCCGAGCCCGGGACGGACATAGGCGACCTCACCGATCTGCAGCGGAGCGCCGTTCGCATCGTCGAGCGCGTATTCGCTCGTGAACACATCATCCACGAACTCTTCGCTACGGTACTGCGGGTTGGTATCACCGTCACGCTTGGCGCCGAACGCCTTCACGTACGTGAGCATCTTGGCATCGTCTTCGGGCGCCAGATCCAACGGGGCGCGTTCGAGCCGCGGGATCGACTTGCCGTTGACCGCGATGTCGCCGAGCTCGGTCGAGTCTTGCTTGCCGTTGTCGGAATCGCTTCCCGGAGCATCAACAGCGCAGCCGGTTGCCGCTGTCAGTCCGATCAGTAGTGCAAACAGTTGTCCACGGAGGGCAGGTGGCTGGTGTCGTTGCATATCGTTCAGCATCTGCACTGGCCATTCCGGACGTGATGGGTCGAGCACGATCGTAAGTTCGGTGCTTTCCATGGCAGGTCATGGCTCGCGGTGCCTGACGGAGGCCACGCACCGGCTGGTTCGCCAGCCACCGGAACGAGTCGATCGCAAACAGATTTCACGACCGCGATGCCCGTGCAAGCGCAAGGATCGCTGACAAGCCCGACCGGATGCTCGCTTGGTCACATCGAACGCTGCGATCCCGACGCGCTGTTCAGCGACCCCGGACCAGCCGCTGTAACACTCGCTGAAACTCCTGGACGGACACGTCGATGTGCTCGATGACGCGGCCGTAAAGCATCGCCGTTGGAACCGAGGCGTCGCCACGCTCGCGCTGGACCTCGCGCAGCTGCCACAGGAGGATCCGCTCGAGGCGGGTCAGATCATCGCGGGCGTCCGGCGTCGGGTCGTCGTGATCGATCAGGAGCCTTGGCTCAAGGGTTCGGTTCCCGTGACGCCGCCGCGCTTCGGGAGATCGTCGTGCAGCTCCAGCCACTGTGCGCGATCGCTGAAGAACGCGTGCACTTGCGGTGCGCGATCGACCTCGCCCGGGATCGCCGCACGCGCGATGTGGATCTCTCCGGGCCAGCGCTCTGATTCGAACAGCAGCGGGCTGCCACAGCGCTGGCAAAACGCGCGCTTCGCCGGCGGAGACGATCGAAACCAGGCGAGATCAACGTCGCCGCGGGTGATCCGAAACTGATCGCGCGGGACGCTCAACCAGGTCACGAACGGCGCGCCGTGCGCCCGCCGGCACATCGAGCAATGGCAGTGCGCGACCCACTTGCTCGGCAGCGTCACCTCGAACTGGACGGAGTCACAAAGGCATCCACCAACAGCGCTCGCGATCACGCGGTAACCGTATCACTAGCGAACGAACCCGCGATCGGCCACGCACCACAGGATCATCGGAATCGCTGTGCCAACCGTGCTGGGGTTGGTCCGCTCGATCAGCGGCGTTGTGTAGCGTCGAAATTGGAGTCAGTTGGGCGGTGACTTCCACGCCGACCACACGAGATCGATGATCGCGAGGGCCTTGCGATCGCCACTATGACGCCGTACCTCTCGGAGTGCCCTCGAGCAGCGCTCCTCGGTCACACGAGCGCAGCTCGTGGTCAGGAGCTCTTCGAAACTGGTCGATCGTCCATCTGGGTTGTCCCACGAGCCGTTCGAGTACCTCGCGGTTCTCCCGCTGGGGTAGTCCCACGAGCCATTCGAGTACCTCGCGGTTCTCCCACTGGGGTAGTCCCACGAACCGTTCGAGTACCTCGCGGTTCTCCCACTGGGGTAATCCCACGAGCCGTTCGAGTACCTCGCGGTTCTTCCGTTGGGCCAGTTCGAGTCGGACGCGCTGTCGGTCGCGCACACCACTCGACGGCGTGCCTCGATCATCGCGATCAGCTCCTCATCGGCATCGGCGATGGTTGCGAGTCGAGCCATCGTTCGCAGGTCGCTGCAGTCCTGGTGCGCAGATGAGCGATCCGCATAACTGGAGCGCGCGAATGCCAAGACGACGACAGCGACCGAGATCGAAAGTAGCAGACGAGACATGGCGCGCACACCGAGCACGCCCCGTGCCAGCTGGTCACGGCGCTCGTTCGCAATGTTCACGCGTGTCCTCGAGCCTCGCGTTAACGAAACGCCACGTTGAAAAGACAAGACCTGGTCACGGTGGGGCTCCAGAGCGCCGTTCATCCGATGAGCTACGTCTGAGCGGGCGTCGCGAGCTGCGCATTGTTGCCTAGCGCCGACCGACGAGCCGCTGCAACACTTCTTGAAACTCCGCGACCGAGACCGACACATGCTCCACGACGCGACCGTAGAGCATGGCCGTGGGCACCGACGCATCGCCGCGCTCGCGCTGGACCTCACGCAGCTGCCAGAGGATCACGCGCTCGAGCCGCGTGAGACCGTCGCGCGCGTCGGGAGTGAAGCCGTTGTTGTCGGCGGGCGAGATGCTCAACCCTACCAGCTGGTGGTTTCGGTTGGTTGATCGCGGCAGCCCCTGTCGCGCGAGCAGCGACGGTGGACCTGGCGGAGTGCCCAAGAGCATCGTTCGTCATTGATCTCGCCGGCTTTGCCACGGGATTCAGGGCGAATGGAGGTTCCCGGCTCCTCGGGATCCGTGTTAGGGACGGCATCGCCGCCGAGCCATGTTGACCGCCGGATTCAGCAAGGTCTGCATCTCGCCGCCTGTCGGGACGGCGATGGCGGGCTATGCGGCGCGCCAGGGCGGCTCCGAGGGAACCCACGACGACATCTTCGTCCGCAGCCTGGTGCTCGAGGCCGATGGCAAGGCGATGGCGCTGGTCAGCGTGGACGTGCTCGCGCTGTCTGCGGAGCTGATCGCGGAGCTGCGCCAGCGCATCGAGCGACGGACCTCGATTCCCCGCACCAACATCCTGATCGCCGCGACCCACACGCATGCAGCGCCGGTCACGATCACGACGTTCTGCAATCCCGACGAACCGCTCGATCCGGCCACGATGGATCAGCTGACGAGCGCGGTCGAGCAAGCCTGCGCTCGCGCCTGGAGCGAGCGGTTCCCTGCGCGCGTCGGCGTCGGGGCGGGACGCGTCACCGACATCAGCAACAATCGCCGCACGCCGGATCGCCGGCCCGTCGATGAGGCCGTCGGGCTGATCAGGATCGACGACCAAGCCGGGCGCACACGAGCGGTCGTCGTCCATTACGCGTGTCACCCGACCGTCCTCGGCCCCGACAACCGCAGGATCAGCGGCGACTTCCCCGCGTTCGCGATCGAGCGGATCGAGCACGCGCTCGGTCCCGACACGATGGCGATGTACCTCAACGGCACGCAGGGCAACCTCAGCGTGGGTCACGCCTCCGAGCTGTCAGCGATCGGCATCATCACGCCCGGCCGCACGTTCGAACGCGCGCGTGAGCTGGGGTTCAAGCTCGGTGATGCGGCGCTCGCGGCCCTACCGGCGATCGACGCAAGGTCGTCGATCGCGCTCGACGTCGTCACGTGGCCGTGCCCACTGCCACTCAAGACCTATCCCTCGCCGGCACACACCGCGACGGCACTCGCGGACGCCGAAACCGCGCTGTCGCGTGCTCCCACCGACGAGGTCGCGCGCAAGAAGAGCGAACGGCTCTACGCGTCGATCGATCACTTCTACGCGCGCGAAGCGGCTCGGTTCCAAGACGGCGTGTTTCCCGTCGAGCTCGTCGGCCTGCGGATCGGCGATGCGGTGTTCGTCGGCGTGCCTGCCGAGGTGTTCGTCGAGCTTGGACTTCAGATCAAGCAGCGCGCGCGGCACCCGGTGTTCATCGTCGGGCTCGCCAATGGCTACATCGGCTATCTGCCCACCGCGGAGAGCTACGCCGCGGGCGGCTACGAGGTGGTGTCGTCGCGGCTCGCGCCGGAGGCCGCGTCGGTGCTGGTTAACGCGGTCCTCGCCGTCGAGGATCGAGCAATGAGGAGCACATGACCGCGGACAAGATTCGGATCGGAGTGATCGGCCTCGGGATCATGGGCGAGCAGTACGTCCGGATCTACCAGAAGCATCCGCGCGCCACCGTGACAGCGATCTGTACGCGCACGCGCTCGAAGCTGGACGCGATCGGCGACAAGTACGGCGTCAAAGATCGCTACGTCGACTACGCCGACATGCTGGCGCGCGCGCAGATCGACGCGGTCTGTGTTGCCACGCCGGATCACGCGCACTTCGAGCCGACGATGGCGGTGCTCGAGGCCGGCAAGCACGTGCTCTGCGAGAAGCCGCTCACCCTCGACCTCGACGAGGCAGACAAGATGTTGTCCGCTGCGGAGAGTCGCCCGAACCAGACCTTCCAGGTCGCGTTCAACCACCGCTGGCTATCGTCGTACTACCACGGCTTCGCGTCGATCCGTGACGGCGCGATCGGTCGCCCGGTCGCCGGCTACGCGCGCAAGAACGACACGATCTGGGTGCCGACCGAGATGATCACCTGGGCGGCGAACACCACGCCGATCCATTTCCTCGGCGCGCACGACATCGATCTGTTGCGCTGGTTCTTCGGCAGCGAGCCGGCGGAGGTCCATGCGTACGGTGCCAAGGGCGTGCTGAAAGAGCGTGGCGTCGACACCTACGACGTCGTCCACGCCCAGGTGAAATTCGACAGCGGCGCGTTCGCCACCGTCGAATCGTCGTGGATCTATCCAAACACGTTCCCCTCGATCGTCGATTCGTTTGTCGAGGTCGTCGGCAGCACGGGGCACCTGCACTTCGATCGCAAGCGCGAGTCGATCGAGATGAGCACGCCGAAGGCATTCAGCTATCCCAAGGTGTTCTTGACCTACGACGTGTTCGGCAAGCTGCGCGGCGCGTTCGTCGAGTGCCTGTCCGATTTCATCGATTCGATCATCGATCGCACCCCTGCGAAGGTGACGCCGTTTGACGGCCGCCAGGTGACCGCGGTGCTCGACGCCGTGACGCGGTCGCTGCAGAGCGGGCGCGCCGAGGCCGTGCGCCAGCGCGCTGGAGCCCCGGGGCGCTGACCATGGCGGCCGGGCTCCATCGCGCCGAGCCCACCGGGCTCCATCACGCCGACTACATCGTGATCGTGGGCTACTTCGTGCTGCTCAGCGCGATCGGCGTCTACTTCTGGAAGCGGATGCGCAACACGCGCGATCTGTTCACCGGCGGCAACACGATTCCGTGGTGGCTGGCGGGCGTGTCGTTCTATCTCACCGGGTTTTCCGCGCTGTCGTTCGTGATGTACACGGAGATGGCCTACAAGCATGGTCTGGTCGCGGTCACGCAGGCGTGGAGTGCGGCGGCGGCGATGGCGATCGGGACCAAGTTCTTGGCAGCGAAGTGGCGGCGCGCGCGCATCGTGTCGCCGGTCGAATTTCTCGAGGCGCGCTACAACAAGCACATCCGCCAGATCATCGCGTGGACGGGGATCCCGCTGCGCATCATCGACGACGGCCTGAAGATCTACGCGACCGGCCTGTTCGTTTCGCTCGGCATGGGCCTCGACCTGCAGGCGAGCATCTTGCTGTGCGCCGGCGTGATGCTGCTCTACACGTTCATGGGCGGCCTGTGGGCGGTGGTGATCACGGACTACGTCCAGTTCATCATCCTGACGCTGGGCGTGGTGGTGCTGTTCCCGCTGGTGTTCTCCGCGGCGGGAGGGTTCTCGGTGCTCACCGCCGAGACGGCGCCGGGATTTCTGTCGCCGATCAACGAGCCGTACTCGCTGCTCTACGTGTTCGCGTTCTACTTGCTGATCACGCTGAGCTACAACGGCAGCTGGGCGTTCGCGCAGAAGTTCTTGTGCACCAGGAACGAAGCCGAGGCGCGCAAAGCCGGCTACCTGGCCACCGCGCTGAAGATCATCGGACCGCCGTTGTTCATCTTGCCTGCGATGGCGGCCCCGACCCTGTTGCCCGCGATCGCGGCCAAGGACACCTACGCGACGCTCGCGCTGACCTATCTGCCCGCGGGGCTGATGGGCCTGATGATCGCGGCGATGTTCTCCGCGACCATGTCGACGCTGAGCGGGGACTACAATGCCGTGGCCAGCGTGATCACCCAGGACATCTACGCGCGGATCTTCGACAAGCACGCGAGCGAGAAGCGGCTCGTCTGGGTCGGGCGGTTGGCGACGCTCTTGGTCGGTACGCTCGCGGCGAGCATCGGGATCGCGATCATGGCAACGGCTCAGCGGAGCCTGTTCGATGTGATGGTCACCGTGTTCACGGTGTTCACCGGCCCGATGCTGATCCCGTTTCTCGCTGGGCTACTCACGCGACGCGTGACCTCGTTCGCTGCAGGCGCTGGAATCGTGACCGGCCTGGTGTCCGGGATCTCGTTCTTCATCTATGACACGTGGCTGCGGACCGGAACCACCGGCGGGCTGGACTTCAAGGCCATCGCGATCCTCGTGAACTACAGCGTCACGATCGTCGCCATGGCCGTGGCGGGCTGGCTCGAGCGGCCGGATGAGGATCGGCGCCGCAAGATCGCCGCGTTCTTCGACCAGCTCGAGCGGCCGATCGAACCGGTAACTCCCGGTGCGTCGGGCGGAGCGGCACCGTTCTCTCCGATGCCGGTGATCGGCTGGGTCACGATCGGCACCGGGATCCTTCTATTGACGTCTGTTCCGGCTCAGCCCGGCGGCGCGGGGCGGCTGATCACCCTGGCAGTTGCCGTGGTGCTCGTCGCGATTGGTGGCTCGTTTCACTGGCTACGCAAACGGTCTGACCGCGCCGTCATCCCAACAGCCGTGGCGCGGTTTTCTTCATCAGCAGAGGTCGATCAATGACGATGCATGTTCGAACTAGGGCGCTCGTGGCAGTGGTTACGGCAGTCGTGCTGTTCGCGGGCGTGGTCCCCACGGGCAACGCGGCGCCCACGGCCGCAAAGGCTCCCGCGATCGCGGCGCATTCGCACCAGGAGGTCCACGCGATCTGGGCGCACCCCGTCGATGCCGGTACCACGGTGGAATCGGTGAAGGCGTTCGTCGAGCGCGCACGTCGCGCCCACATCGATCGCATCATCATGCTGGTCAAGCACATGCACGGCGCGATCTACTGGAAGAGCCGCAAGTTCGCGGCCGCGGTCGATCCCGATTACAGGAACTTCGATCTCGTGGAGAACCTCGTACGCGAAGCTCATGCGGTCGGCATCAAGGTCGATGCCTGGCTCGTCGACTTCCCCGAGGGTGTCAACGGCGCCGCCTACAAGGCGCATCCCGAGTGGGCCGCGATCAACCCCGATGGCGAAACGACCAACTCGGAGAAGCTCGGCATGAAGGGCGCGCCCTATCCATACGTGTGGATGTGCCCGTCGCGCCGGCCAGGCTACGTCGATCAGTGGCTGCTGCCGATGATCGAAGAGCTGGTCCGCAACTACCAGATCGATGGCATTCACAACGACTACGTCCGCTACGCGGGTGACATCGCGCCGGACCACTACTGCTTCTGCGACTACTGCATCAAGAACATGGTCCGCGAGGCGATGCTCACCTACGCGAAAGCGCCCAAGGAGCGCCGGCGCGTGAAGATCATGCAGCCGCGCCTCGAGGCGAACTGGTGGACCGATCCGGAGATCCTTCCGGTCGGCTGGGACAAGATGGACCGGCGCGAGAAGGCCGACTTCTTCCTGAATGGCCGCTCGGTCCCCGACGGCCCGCAGGATCTCCGCTACGTGTTCTACAACTATCGAACGCGGCAGATCGATCGCTGGGTGCGCGAGGCCTACGCGCTGGTCAAGCGCATCAACCCGAAGGTCGAGGTGTCTGCGTCGGTGTTCAAGAACCCGGTGCTGAGCGGCCGCTACATCGGACAGCAGTGGGATCGCTGGGCCCCCTGGATGGATCACTTCACGCCGATGACGTATCGCAGCCACTTCACCGGACCGTTCCAGGACTGGCTCGATCAGCTCACCGAGACCACCGCCCGCCAGCTCGAATGGATCGGGCGCCAGCGTCCGATCCATCAGGGTATCGCCACCAAGTACCTCTATCGTGAAGAGCGAAAGCCGCTGGAGGATCTGCGCGACCTGTCGGCCGATCTGAGGGAGCTCTGGCTCAAGGGCGACGGACCGGCGGATCATCCGACGTTCCCGACCGGAATTCTCCTCAAGTATGGTGAGAAGGCGGCGGCGGTGAAGAAGGCCCATGACGTCGCGCGCAAGGCGCTGGCCCGGTTCAATCTCCGGGGCACGCATGCCGAGGGGCTCGACACCCTCGTGGCCGCCGTCACCAAGGAGAAGGCCGACGTCAATCGTGCCGCGCAGCTCAGCGAGCTGGTCAAGAAGACCACCGCCTTGGTGCTCGAGCCGCCGAAGGGGTTCCTGCCGCCGGCCAAGCTCAAGCAGTCGATCGAAGCTGCGCGCAAGGCGAAGCCGGACGGCATCGTGATCTTCTACGCGGGAGATCTCACACGCGAGAACCTGTGGCCGGTGCTCGAGGAGGCGTTCAAGCCGTCCGCCAGCGCCAAGAAATGAGCGCGTCGGCGTGAGCGGATCCGAGCTCGTCCTCGCGATCGACGGCGGTGGCACGCACACGCGGTGCCTCGCCGTCGACACTGCCACCCACCGCGTGATCGGACGCGGCGCGGGCGGGCCGTCGAATCACTTGCTGGTCGAGCGAGCGATCGTGCAGCGTTCGCTCACGACGGCGATCGACGAAGCGCTCGCGTCGGCTGGCGCTCGTCGCGGCGATGTCGCGTGCGTGGCAGCCGGGCTGGCCGGGGTCGACTTCGATGGCGCCGGGGCCGACGACATGGAGCCGCTGGTCGCGCGACTCGGATTTTCGCGCGAGCTGTGTGTCGGCGATGTCATCGTCGCTCACCACGGCGCGCTATGCGGCAAGCCCGGCGTGCTCGTGCTCGCTGGCACGGGCTCCGTCGTGCTCGGGATCGGCGGCGATCAGAAGCGCGCGAAGGTGGGTGGTTGGGGGCCGGTCTATGGCGATGAAGGCAGCGGGCATCACATCGGACGCCAGGCGCTTCGCGCAGCGGCACGCGCTCACGATGGTCGCGGGCCGAATACCGCGCTGCTCGACGCGATGACCACGGCGCTTGGCGTCCGCGGCTTCGGGCAATCGATCTCGGTCGTCTATGGCGAGCATCCGATGGCGCCGCGCGATCTCGCGGCGCTGACGCCGATCGCATACGAAGTCGCGAGATCCGGCGACACCGTCGCGCGTCAGATCTTTTTCGATGCGGCGGACGACCTCGCCGAGGCCGCCATGGCGGTGATCCGCCGGCTCGACGCCCTCGGAGCAGCGCCGCTGGTGTCGTACCAAGGCGGCGTGCTCGACTCGTGCGAGCTGGTCCGCCAGCGCTTCGTCGAGGCGCTGCGCCTTTCGCTGCCGGCTGCGGTCGTGCATCCGCCGCGGCTGGGGCCGGTGTTCGGCGCGTATTTACTCGGCTGCCGCTCGTTGGGGCTGTCGATCGACGACATGGCGCTCACCTCGCTCACCCGAGATCGCACGGAGAACGATCGATGACCTTCGTCGCATACCTGGGCCAGCTCCAATGGGTGCTCGACCGGATCCGGCGCGAACAGGCTGACGACATCGTCGCCGCTGGACGGTTGGTCGCCGACGCGCTGGACGCCGGCGGAATCCTCCATGCGTTCGGCACCGGCCACTCCCACCTGATCGCCCACGAAGCGTTCTATCGCGCGGGCGGCCTGTCGGCTGTCAACCCGATCCTCGACGAGCGGCTGATCTTCCTCAAGGGCGCGCTCGAGAGCACGCGAGCCGAGCGTGAGACGGGCCTGGCCGCTGCGATCCTGGCCCGCGAGGATGTCCAACCGATCGACGCGGCGGTGATCATCTCCAACTCGGGGCGCAACGCCGTGCCGGTCGAGATGGCGCTCGAGCTGCGCGCGCGAGGTGTGAAGCTGATCGCGATCACGAACCTTTCGCAGTCGAGCGAGATGTCATCACGCCACGCGTCCGGGAAGCGGCTGTTCGAGCTCGCGGACATCGCGATCGATACCTGCGTGCCTCGTGGCGATGCGGCGGTTCGGTTACCGGGACTCGACGCGCCGATGGGGCCGAGCTCGACCGTGGCGGGCGCCGCGATCATGAACTCGATCATCATCGAGGCAGCCTCCGCGCTGCTCGCCCGTGGCAAGCAGCCGCCGATCCTGCCGAGCGCGAACCTGGACAGCACGTCGGAACAGACGCTGCGCGACCGACTGGGTAGCTATGCCGCGCGGATCCGTTACCTCGATGTCGGAGATCTAACCTGATGCCCGCACCAGTGCTCGAGGTGATCGCGTGCTCCGTCGATGATGCGATCGCCGCTGCGGAGGGCGGCGCAGGTCGGCTGGAGATCGTGCGTGAGCTCGAGCGCGGCGGGTTGACTCCGCCGATCGAGCTGGTGCGCGAGATCCAGCGCGCGGTATCGCTGCCGGTGCGCGTGATGGTGCGCGAGAGCGATGACCATGGCTATACGGTGGCGAATCGCGCGGAGCACGAAGCGCTACGTGCGGCCGCCAGGGCGCTGCAGTCGCTGCGGATCGACGGGCTCGTGCTCGGGTTTCTGAAGGCTGGCGAGGTCGATCTCGAGTTGACGCAGTCCATACTCGACTGCGCGCCCGACCTGCGTGCCACGTTTCACCATGCGTTCGACGATGCTGCCGACCAGCTGCGTGCGATCGGGCAGCTCAAGGCGCGCCCGCAGATCGATCGCGTGCTCACCAGCGGAGGTCCCGGCGATCTCGCGGCGAAGCGCGATCGACTGCTCGGTTACGCAGCCGCCGGCGGTTCGCAGATCGTCCCCCTGGTGGGCGGTGGCGTCGATCGTGTGATGCTCGAATCCTTCGGCCCTGTCGGGCTGCGCGAGTTTCACGTCGGGCGAGCGGCGCGCATCGATCGCCAGCTGGGCGCGCGTGTCAGTGCGGCGCGCGTCCGCGAGCTCGTCGATCTGCTGCTCACGACCGAAAGGAACGCTGCCCCATGACCAGCCACGCTCGCCTCGCGCTCGTCGGAGGCACCAAGACGCTCACGACCGAGGCTCCGCCGTGGCCGACGTTTGACGATTCGGACCGCCGCGCCTTGCTCGATGTCCTCGAGAGCCGCGTCTGGGGTGGCTATCATCCGACCGTCGGCGAGCTCGAGCGATCGTTCGCGGCATTCCACGGCGCCAATCACGGCATCGCCACCGCCAACGGAACGGTCTCGCTCGAGATCGCGCTCCAGGCCGCGGGCGTAGCACCAGGCGATGAGGTGATCGTCCCTCCGATCACGTTCGTCGCGTCTGCGGCGGCGATCCTTCGGATCGGTGCGAAGCCCGTGTTCGTCGACATCCATCCCGGCACGCTCAACATCGATCTCGATGCCGCCAAGGACGCGATCGCGGCGCGATCGGCGAACGGCGCGCATGTGCGAGCGATCGTCGCGGTGCACTTCGCCGGGCTTCCGGTCGACATGGATCAGCTGATGGCGCTGTGCGGTGATCACCAGCTCGTGCTGATCGAGGACTGCGCCCATGCACACGGCGCCGAGTGGCGCGGTCGCAAGGTTGGCAGCTTCGGCTCATTCGGATCGTTCAGCTTTCAGGCGTCGAAGAACATGACCGCAGGCGAGGGCGGGATGTTGACCGCGATCGACCCAGCGATCGCCGAGCGAGCACGCGGCATCGTCAACCAGGGCCGGCGAACTGGCGGCGCCTGGTACGACCACGTGACGCTCGGCACCAATGCGCGGCTCACCGGATTTCAGGCTGCGCTGCTGCTTCGCCAGCTCGAGCGATTGCCTGAGGTGATGGCGCGGAAGGCGCGCTCGGCTGATCGACTGCGCGCCGGACTCGCCGAGATCGGCGGGCTCTCGCCGTTGCCCGGCGTGATCGATCCACGCGTGACCGCGCACGGCAATCATCTGTTCTGCGTGCGAGTCCATCCCGCCGCGTTCGAAGGTGTCTCGCGTGATGTCATCGTGCAGGCGCTCAATGCCGAGGGCCTGCCGGCATCACCTGGCTACCCGCGACCGCTCTACAACAACCAGGTGTTCAAGGACCACGCCCACGTGGTGACGCCGTGCCCGGTGGCGGAGGAGCTCTGCCGCTCGGTGTTCTGGCTACCGCACAACGTGTTGCTCGGTGACGATCGCTGGCTCGACGGTGTCGTGACGGCGATCCACAAGGTCCGCGGCGGTGCGGACCAGCTGCGATCGCTCGCGCGTCAATAGCGATCGATGGACCGCTCTGGGCACCGCCGCGCCTCGGTGCACGCCGGTCGTGGCGTCGGTCGACTCAGCCGAGCACCTGTTCCGCAGCACGAGCGCCGCTCGCCAGCGCACCGGCGACCGTGCCTTCGTACTCGACGTCTGTCGCTTCGCCCGCGAAGTACAGCGTCTCATCGAGAGGTTGGGCGAGCTGGTTCACAGCTTCGGCTGCACCGACGCGCGCGTAGCTGTATGCGCCGCGCGAATACGGGTCGCGCATGTAATCGTGCCAATGATGCTCGATGACTGCCGCGGCAAGCCGTGAGCGATCCACGCCGGTGACCGTGGCGAAGCCTTCGACCGCGCGTTCGACGAGCC
Organism: Kofleriaceae bacterium; assembly: GCA_050187075.1. Classification (GTDB taxonomy): domain Bacteria; phylum Myxococcota_A; class Polyangia; order Haliangiales; family Haliangiaceae; genus JABFXX01. The sequence continues at coordinate 15,684 of JBFWXW010000003.1, forward strand.
TGCCGGCCGACTCGGAGGCGAGGGCGCGCGCGCGGCGTCCACCGGCCCACGCGGTCAGCAGATGACTCTTGCCTGTGGATCTCAGCCAGTACGTGGGAAACGTGGCGTCATCGACGACGTGCACGAAGTCGATCTGGTCGACGTCGTGTCCGTTCCAGACGGGCTCACGCAGCCGGAACACGACCTTCACGACCTGTCCCATCGCGAGCTTCGCCAGCGTGTGGGCGCGGTCGCCGAGATCGGGGATGAACTGGATCGTCCCCGCGTGGAGTACTCCCATCGGCACCGTGACGATCACGCGGTCTGCCTCGGTGATCACGCGGCGTGCACCGCGCGAAAATGTGATCGACACGGGGCGCGTGTGCCAGTCGATGCGGTTGACCATGCAACCAAGGTGGAGCTCCGACCTGGGCGCGAGCGCTTCGACCAGCCGGCCGTACCCACCGCGCACGTGGTAGCCACCAGGCGACTCGTCACCGCCAGCACCACCCGCATCGCCCGCGATGGTCTTGATCGAGATGTCGTCGAGCGCGGCGCCATAGAAGCCCTCGACAAAATGACCAAACACCCGTGCATCCGAGGGTGCCATGCCGGTGCGCTCGACATAGGCGCGTGCCGACTCGTCGGGACCTTGTACTGCCGAGAGCAGCTCACCGAACCGCGCCCAGATGTCGGTGGCCTCTGCGAGGTGACCGGCATGCCAGATCCGGTGGTGCTCGGCCATCTCCTCGATCTCGACCTTCGAACCGCGCACCAGCGCGCGCGTCAGATCCGGATCGCCATGAACGAACTCGGGGCCGAGCTCGATCGGCAAGCTCCCGTCGGATGGATAGACCGTGCGGATCCGCCCACCGACGCGATCACTGGCTTCGAAGATCTGTACGTCGACGCCACGTTCGAACAGGATGCGCGCTGCGTTCAAGCCTGCGGCGCCGGCTCCGATGATCGCGACTCGCACGGATCCGAGCTATGCAACCGTCTGGCCACCAGCGACGCGCAGCTTTGACACAACGTCTTCAGGTAGTGGGCCGTGGCTCGCGTTGCCGCAGCGTCGAGCCTGGTGTTCACGGCAGGCGGACCGCCGCGAACGTCGCCAATGTTGCACCCGCTCTCGTGACCATCGCTTTCGCATTGGGGTGGGTCAGCGTGGCGAGCTCGACCTCGCGCTGAACGCTGTACCCGCTCTTCACATGCGTCGGTGCGTAACCGGGATGGCACATCAGCTCGGTGACGCCGTCTTCGAGCTGGCCGAGCTCGGCCTCGAGCTGCGCGACGGTCCAGTACGCGTCGCCATCGGCGCCGCCGATGAAGTGATCGTTCGTGGCAACCTTGCGCTCGCGCAACGCGCTCCGCATCTGGGCGTTGATCGAACGCACGGGCAAACGCCGGGCGCGCGCGGCGGCACAGAGCCCTTCGAGCACGTTGGCGTGGGTGTGGAGATGCTTGTGCACGTCGATGTGGCTCGCGTCTTGACCCAGGAGCTCGCGAAATCGATCGAGCTGCGCGAGCGTCTCTGCTTCGACGGCATCTGCCGGGAGCTGTCCTGCATTGGCCTCGATCAGCTCGCCGCCGGCAAGGAGCTGGGCCGGGATGCGTCCGGACAGCGTTGCCCAGCGCGCGAGGTTCAGGTGCAGACCGAGCGCCCGGCCCTTGGATACAGCGGCAGCTTCGACCGAGAACGGCGTGTTCACCATGAACGTGGCAGAGCTGACGATGCCGCGGTCCATCCCCTCGAGGATTCCTCGGGTGACGGCCGGGTCGTAACCAAGGTCATCGGCGTTGACGATCAGCGTGCGGGTGGGCATGACGGCGCCGAGTTTGCCACGGGTTCGCACGGTCGCGGCTCGCGATGGCTGATGCTCGAGACAATCGAGTGATCCAGCCGGGAGACGTGGTCATCGGCCCGCGCCGCGGAGAAGACGCGACGACCGATCAACAATCCGCCCCCCAGCTAGCTCGGCTTCCTCGACAGCCGCGCGACCAGGTTGTCGAGCGTTCGTTCCGTGCCAGCGTCGACGCCGAGCTTCACGAACTGTTCGAGGTGGTCGGCCGACGCGCAGCGAATCGTCACCGTCATCTGCGTGGAGCCGCTCATCGCCTCGAGCCGCACGGTCCCGAGCGCGCCCATGGCGTCGAACACGAGCCGCGAGGGTCGCTCGATCTCGCGGTACACGCCGGCGAACGGAGGGCCGTGCGCCGAGCCACGATGGACGAACTTGAACGCACCGCCGGGTCGTAGATCGACCGTGCACTCGGCGAGCGGTGTGCCCGTTGGATCCCACCACTGGGTGAGCTCCTCCGGTCGTGTCCACGCGTCGAACACGTCCTCGAGCGAGGCAGCGATCGTTCGCTGGAACGTGATCGTGGAGGTCGCACGATCGATCGTGGTCTTGGTCGGTTCGGTCTGTCCTGAGGTGTTCATCGTGGAGCTCCCTTCTTTGGTTTCGCCGCGCGCTTGGCCTTCTTGTCGAGGAACGACGCCAGCGCGTCGAACCGCTGTTCCCACTGCTCGCGGAACGGTGTCAGCCACGCATCGATGTCCTGAAGCGGGCCGCCGACCACCAGGCTGCGCGGGCGTCGCTGCGCATCGCGTGCCTGCCGAATGAACCCGGCGTCCTCGAGGATACGCAGGTGCTTCGAGATCGTTGGCTGACGCAAGCCGAACGGCTCGGCGAGCTCCGATACCGTCGCGTCGCCGCTTGCGAGCCGGTTCAGGATCGCTCTGCGCGTGGGATCAGCGAGCGCCGAGAACACCGCGGTCAGATGGGCTTCGTTGTTCATTCCAATCTGTCTATATAGCCCAACGGCAATATAGTCAACAGCGCAGTTTGTTCGCGAGCTCGCCGGTACGATGAAACCGTGCACAAGCTGCTCGGGCTCCACGGTCAAACTCTCAACGGCACTCTCATGCGGCGGGAGCTCGCGAATCTCGAAAAGCTCGGCGTCGAGCTGATCTGCCCGGATGGCCCGAACGCGTGCTCGGACAGCCTGGTCGACCGCCTCTACACACGGTTGGGTACGGCCCGGCAGGATCCTCCGTATTGCGCGTGGTGGGACGCCTCGGACGACGGACGCACGTACCGCGGTTGGGAAGCGACGCGCGATCTGCTCGCACCGATCCTGGCCGCGGGTCCACTCGGGATCATCGGCTTTTCGCAGGGCGCGATCCTCGCGACCGCGCTCGCCGCCATGGCCCAACACGGTCAGCTGCCTCCGATCGATTACGTGGTTCTGATCGCCGGCCGCTCGCCGCGCGCAGATGTGTTCGCGCCCTATCTGGTCGATCCGATCCGGACGCCGTCGCTCCACGTGTGGGGCGACAACGATCAGCTCGCCAGGGTCACCAGCATCGAGCTCGTCGACCGGTTTGACGTCGAGAGTCGAACCGTTGCGACCTGGCCCGGTGCACACCGGATCCCCACGCGCGGTCCAGGAGCCGCCGCGATCGAGCAGTTCATCGCGCGGATGATCGGCGCCGCGGCGTGAGGCCCCGGCGACGTCTCCAACGAGAGCTCGCACGCTGGCGCAAGAAGTCGCGACGACCGGGTCATCCGACGCGCTGATCACCTACGTCGCGGCTTCTTGCCCGAGGTGTGCGCCGGACCGAGCAGGTGGCGGAAGTAGCGCTCTCGTCCGTTCAAGAAGTCCCTCGTGATCTGGAAATGTTCGGTCTGTTCGTATTCGACCGCGGCGATGCCCTCGGCCCCGAGCTGATAGATCAGCGCTCCTGGATAGGCCATCAAGATCGGCGAGTGCGTCGCAACGAGGAACTGCGTACCCTGCGTCGCCAGCTGGCTCATGATCGCGAGCAAGGACAGCTGGCGCTGTGGAGAGAGCGCCGCCTCGGGCTCGTCGAGGATGTAGAGGCCATTGTCGCCGAATCGGTTCAGGGCGAGCGCGAGGAAGGACTCTCCATGCGATTGTTCGTGCAGCGACCGTTCGCCGTACGAGCCCTGAGCACCGAGTCGATCCACCTCGGTCGCCACATTGAAGAAGCTTTCGGCACGCAAGAAGTAGCCATCACGGGGTCGCCGCACGCCACGCACGAGCCGGATGAACTGGTGAAGCTCCGACTCGGATCGGCGGGTCTGAAAGTTGAAGTTCCGCGAGCCGCCCTCGGCGTTGAAGCCCGCTGCGATCGCGATCGCCTCGATCAGCGTCGACTTCCCTGCGCCGTTGTCGCCGACGAAGAACGTGACCTCGCCATGGAGCTCGAGCTCACCGAGCTTGCGAATCGCAGGGATCGAGAACGGATAGCTATCGAAGTTGGGGACCTGGTCGCGGACCAGGTAGACCGCTCGAAGCAGCTGGCCGTTCGATGCCGCGATCCGTTGGACCACTCGTGGAGTATGCCCAATTGCCGGCGTGGGGCGTCGATCGAGCGTCGCGTCAATTCGTCCCGAGCACGTCTCGTACGACCATCTCGATCCGGCTCAATGCCTCGACGAGATTATCGACCGGCACCGGATCGGCGCTCTGCATCACGACGTACCCGGGCCGACCTTCGCGCACGCGGCCGCGTGGGTCATACAGCAACCAGTTCCCGGGCTCGCCCCAGCTCGCGAGCGGCACGCACTCGTCGATCCCGGGCGCACCATACCGCACCGACATCTCGAGGTACTCCCGCGCCCGCCTGGCCAGCCTGGTATCGCTGCGGTAATCCAGGGTTCCGAAGAAGTCGTGATCCCACATGGTCATGCCGTCGGTCAGCGTCAGCAACGCGCGATAGTCGTTGGGCAGCTGGATCCGGCGGCCGCGCTCGACCGCGAGCACCGTATCGAGCGCCGCGGGTGGGTTCAGCTTGATGGTCTCGCCAAACTCCTTGAGCGTCGCGACCAGCGAATCGAGCGCGAACCGGACCGCGATCACATGCGGGCCGATGTCGACCGGGATCGACGGAGCGATCGCGCCGTCGAGCAGCGACTGAACGTCCGGATCACTGGCGTAGACAGCGAAGTCACTATCGCGCCGGATCTGCGAGCTGGTGACGCCAGCTGCGAGTGCGCGGCGAAGCGCATGCAGCATCGCGGGCTTGTCGCGGACCACGGCGAGCGCACACGCGATGTTGAACCGAAGCTCGGGCGTTGCATCCTCGGGGACCAGCGCGAGGAGCTGCGTCAACCGCAGCCGATCATCGCCGACCGCCGCGAACGCGTTGCGCAAGAACTCCTGCGCATGAAATCCAGCCGGCTCGGGAAACGTCGACCATCGCGACAGCACGAGATCGAGCAGCTCTTTCACCGCCGAACCGCCTCGGTGCTCGCGCGCGATCGGAAGCAGCATCAGCTGCGCCGATCCGAGCGCGATCTGGCCCTGCTGCACGGTCGGGGGATCGTCGATGCCGCCCAGGAACCGCCGGAGCGCATCGACCGGATGCTCATCATCGATGATCTCCACCACACGCCCCGAGCCTGTGATCGCGATCGGGCGAGGGATCGCATCGTCGTCACGCGGGGCGCTCGTTGGCACACGTCCGGCACGCTTCGCCGACGCGGCCTCGCCCTGGCTCGCGCGCTTGTCCCCGGTGTTGGGCGTTCGAGACTTCGCCGCGGACGTACTCGCGCCGCGCTTCATCGCGGCAGACGGCTTCGCGCCCGCTTTGGTCCCGGCAGCCCGCTTGGCGCCGGGGCCCGGCTTGGTCGCGACAGCCCGCTTGGCGCCGGGTTTGGTCGCGGCAGCCCGTTTGGGGCCCGGTTTGGTCGCGACAGCCCGCTTGGCGCCGGGTTTGGTCGCGGCCGTGCGCTTCGCGGCAGACGTGTTCGGCCCAGATCGCTTCGCCGCGGGTTTGTTCGCGGGGTTCTTTGCGCGACCAGTACTCCGGCCGCGCTTCGCCATGGGCTTGGCAGCGCGCGCTTTCGCGCGAGTCGTCGTGGTTCGCTTCGCCATGCCCAGGCGACTATTCTACTGCTTCTTCTCGAACATCCCGGGCTCGTACTCCACGATCTCACCGGCAACCGCCGATGCCGCGACGGTGAGCGGCGAGCTCAGGTACAGCTTGCCCGGACCCGAGCGGCCCTTGTAGTTGCGGTTGATCGCCGAGACGGTGACCTGGTCGCCGCGATCGGATACGCCTGGCCCGCAACCGATGCAGGCGCCGCACCCAGGCTTGATCACCTCGACGCCGGTGCGCTCGAACAGCTCGGTATAACCCTGTTGCTTGGCGTACGCGGCGACCTCTTGCGATCCGAACTGGATGTAGAACTTCACCCCGTCTGCGACCTTCTTGCCCGCGCGCTCTGCGTCCGCCATCACGCGCGCGTACATGTCGACATCATCGCGCTTGCCGGCCGTGCACGAGCCGCCGTAGGCGATGTCGAGCTTGACCTTGCCGATCTCGGGGATTCGCGCGCCGTTCTTCGGATCGCTCGCGATCCCACGATCCGGATCGCCCGGCGTCGCGACCATCGGCTCGATCGAGCCGAGGTCGATGCGATGAACGCCGCCATCGTAGTGCGCGCCGGGATCGGGCGTGACCACCTTGGCGCGGAGCTCCTCGAGCTTGGTCCCCGGCCGGCGTGACGCGATCCACTGCAGCATCGTGTCATCGACCTCCATGACCGCGCCGCGGGCGGAGCACTCGGTCGCCATGTTGGCGAGCGTCGCGCGCTCGTCGGGTGACAGCGCGAACAGGCCGTCGCCGCCGAGCTCCATCACGCGGTTGAGCGTGTCCTCGCGCTTGGCGTAGGTCGCGAGGATCTGGAGCATGACGTCCTTGGCGGTGACGCCCGGGCGCAGCTTTCCGGTGAGCTCGAACCGGATCGACTCGGGCACGGCGATCGGCGTGAACCCCCAGTACAAGAGCGCCGCATATTCGGTCGCGCCGACACCCCACGCGAGCGCACCGGACGCACCACCCATGCAGGTGTGGCTATCGGTGGCTTGCACGAAATCGCCCGGATCGATGAACTGCTCGCGCGCGACCTGGTGGCAGATGCCGGGCGACACACCGTCGACGGCGTTGTAATTGCGCACGCCGGTCTTGGCCGCGAACGCATACTGCAGCTCGCGCAGCCGCTGGATCTTGTCGGCGAACTTCGCCATCGCGGGGACACCGGTCGCGTAGATCAGGTGATCTTCGAACACGGCAAACTTCGACGGGTTCTGGACCTTGTACGAAGCCCCGTATTCCGACGCGAGAAAGAAATCGACCTGCGCCGTGGTGAACTCGTGCGAGTAGCCGGCATCGACCTTCACCAGCACGGCATCGCCGGGTTTGACCCACGGTGCCTGGTCGGGCATCAGCTTGGACGCAAGGATCTTCTCGGCCAGGTTCATCGCGCGCCTGGTGGTGCCCGTCGGGGGCACCGCGATCTCGCCGCGCGACAACCGGGCACAGAACGGCAACAGCCCGCCGCTCTCGATGATCAGCGCGGTGATCGCGTCGTGGCCGGTGGTGAACTCGGACAGCGGGATCGATTCGCCCGCCTCGAGGCGTCGCATCATCGCGTGGTCGCCCATCAGCTGGCCGATGTTGATGTTGTTGCGCGCGTGGATCGGCGCGAACGACGACGCGATCGCGAGCCGGCTTCCCGAGAACACCTCGCACTGGGCTGCCGTCTCGCGACTGGATCCAACGCCCTTCTGCGCGCCGGCGACGATCACCTCGAAGCCACCGGCCCGGAGCGCGTCGGGCGGGATCAGCCGCTGGCCATTCACGATCAACCCGGCGTACGCGTTGTTCGCGATGTCGGCCGGATCGTAGTCGAAGCACACCCACGCCGGCGTCATCGCGTCGGTGTTGATGTCGTCGAGCAGATCCTCGGGGGCGAGATCCGCCATCCGCAGCGTCAGGGTGCCGGCGAGCTGCTGCCGGATCTTGTCGGGGTCCTTGGTCAGGTACAGGACTCGCTTGCCTGGAGTGAGCGCGAAGCTGCGATCCGACATGGTAGTCGTTATTTACCACCGACGGCGCCGCCCGCGACCGACGCGCTGGCGCGATCGCCGCGCTGACCCGATCGCGGGATGAGCGCTGTCCCTTCGCGTGGGCCCTGAACACGGCTATGACCACGCAATGCTTCGAACCCCATTTGTCGGGTTGCATGTAACGACCTCAGGGCGCCGTGCCACCGCCGCCGACATCGTGGCGAGCGTTCAGCGCGAGATCGCGTCCGGTGCGTTGCCAGCCGGGGCGCGGTTGCCGCCGGTGCGGGCGCTGGAGAAGCAGCTCGGCCTGTCGAAGAACACGGCTCAGGCGGCCTACGACGAGCTCGTGGCACGCGGCCTGGTCGAAGCGCGCGAGCGCGAAGGCGTGTTCGTGCTCGCGCCGGCCAGGCGCGATGTCGCGGCTCCGATCGCTGCGCCACCGTTGCCGCGCATGGTTCCACCGCCGGTCTCGCGTCCGGAGCTTCCTGCGCGCGGCGTCACGCCGCTGTCGACCGTGTTCATCGATCCCGAGCTGTTGCCTGCCGATCGGATCGCCGATTGCGCCCGCTCGGTCCTCCGCGAGCGACTCCCGGCGCAGTACGACGCGCAAGGATATCCACCCCTGCGCGAAGCGATCGCTGCGCGGCTGGTCGCGCGGGGCCTCGACGTCGAGCCGGACGAGATCATCGTGACGACAGGATCGCAGCAGTCGCTCGACATCGTCGCGCGCGCGCTCGCGTCGCGTCGCGTCGCGATGGAGTCGCCGGTGTACGCGTACGCCAAGTTGCTGTTCGAGAGCGTCGGCTGTCAGACGATCGGGCTTCCGCTCGATCCGTTCGCAGGATTGGATCTCGCGGTGTGGGATCGCGCGCTCGCGGACAAGCCGTCGCTCGCGTACCTGATCCCGAGCTTTCAGAACCCGACCGGGTATTCGTATTCGAGCGCCGAGCTGCGCGCGGTGCTCGAGCTGTGCGAGCGCCATGGCGTCGCCATCCTCGAGGATGACTGGGGCAGCGACATGTTATCGGGCGGCGAGTATCGGCCGATGCTCCGGATGCTCGGCGGCAAGCGCGTGCTGTACGTGAACTCGTTCACCAAGAAGCTGCTCCCATCGCTGCGGATCGGCTTTGTCGCGGCCCATCCCGAGCTCGTGCCCGTGCTCGTCGCGATGAAGCGGCTGTCCACGCTCGGCAACGCCTGGCTGACCGAGGCGATGGTCGCCGAGTTCTTGACCCGCGGTTATTACGACACCCATCTACAAACCCTGCAACGCGCGCTCGACGAGCGCTACGCCGCGTGCCTGACCGCGCTCGACGAGCTGATGCCCGAGGGCGTGCGGTGGACCCGTCCGGGCGGGGGACCCACGCTGTGGCTCGAGCTCCCGCGAACCGTCGATCTCGTCGCGCTCGAAGCCCATCTGCTGCGCCGCGGAATCTCCGTCACCAACGTGAGTGCCGCGTTCCTCGGTCCTGCTCATCTGCACGGGTTCCGGGTTGGCTACGCGTTTCTTTCAGAAACCGAGATGCGGTCGGCGCTTACGATCCTCGGCGACGCGTTGCGCGCAGTCCCTGCGGGTCACGATTGAGGGGGCCTTGGTTACAGTCAAAACGGTTCGAGAGCGCCGCTCGGGCGCGCTGCTCAGGTCAGCTGTCCCCACCGGCGAGCGCGCGAAATCTCGACGGGCGGTCCGCAATCCTTGCTACGCTGCGCGGCCATGAGGGTGCTCCACGCGATCGCTTCCGCTGTCATTGCGTTTGGCATTGGATGTGGACCGGGCGCCACGACGGACGACGACGACGACGACACGTTGGGGCCGATCATCGATCGTGATGGCGACACGATCTCCGACGAGGATGAAGCGGCGCCGAGCCGCGACACCGACGGCGACGGGACGCCTGACTACCAGGATACCGACAGCGATGGCGACACGATCCCCGATAACGTGGAGGCCGGCGACGCGGATCTGGAGACCAAGCCGGTCGATAGCGATGGCGATGGCGCCGCGGACGTCGTCGATCTCGACAGCGATGACAACGGCCGGCCCGACAAGGTCGATGGCGACGGAGACCTCGATGGCGATGGCCGGTTCGACTTCGCGGATCTCGACGACGACAACGACGCGATCTACGACATCGACGAGCTCGGGCCGATGCCGCTGGCCCCGACCGACACCGACAACGATGGCACGCCGGACTTTCGCGACCTCGATAGCGACGACGACACGATCGGTGATCAGTTCGAGGCGGGGTTCGATTACGACAACGATGGCGCGGCGAACTACATCGATCTCGACAGCGATGGTGATTGCATCGCCGATCAAGCGGAAGCGCGCGGCGTACCGCCGGCCGATAGCGACGGCGACGGGCGCTACGATTTCCTCGATCGCGACAGCGACAATGATGGCGTCCTGGATCGCAACGAGGACGTGAACTGCAGCGGCAGCGTGGACACCGGCGAATCGAGCCCGCTGGTCATCGACAGTGATGGTGACGGCGTCAGCGACATGGTGGAGGTGGCCGCGGGGACCAACCCGACCGATCCGGCGAGCAACCCGCAGGCCAACGGTGACTTCGTGTTCATCGTCCCGTACCAGATGCCGCAGACCCCCGCGAGCTCCGACCTCGACTTCGCGACCAGCCTGCAGGCCGTCGACCTCTACGTGATCCTCGATCGCTCCGGTTCGATGTCATCGGAGATCAGCTCGGTGAAGACGAACCTGGCCAACGTGGTGAGCTCGGTTGCGTGTCCGCCGCTCGGCACGGGTTCGCCGGGAGACTGCATTCCCGATCTGTGGGCGGGGGCGGCGACAGTGGGTTATCAAGACGCCGGCTACGCGGCGTTCCAGAACTGGGTGGACATTCGCCCCAGTGCGAGCTTCAGCAGCGTGCCGATCACCGAACCGGCGAGCGTGTACTCTGCCGAGCCGCTGACGTTTGCGACCTACGCAACGATCACCGGTCAAGGCGGAAGCGCGTACGGGATGAGCGGCGTGCTGGGCCGGTCGACGTGCAGCGGTTCTCCTGCAGCACTCGCGGGCTACGCCACCTTCGGCTATCCGTGCTTCCGTCAGGGTGCCTTGCCGGTGGTGCTGCTCGCGACCGACGAGCCACCACTGTCACCGGGCGATACCTACAAGAGCCCCGCATGGTCCTCGGTGAAGGGGCTCTATCAGACCGCAAAGGCGCGGCTGATCGGCGTGCTCGGCTCCGGGTACGGCCTCAACACCGACGTCGATCTCAAGCAGATGGCCACGGACACCGGTGCCGTCGATGCCGCCAATGGCAACGCGCCGCTGGTGTTCGACGGTGCTGGCGCCCTCGCGGCCGATGCGATCAAGACGGGAATCTTGACGCTCGCCAACGGCCTGCCGCTCGACCTGAACGCCGTGACCGTCGATGATCCCGGCGACACGGTCGATGCGGTGAGCGCGTTCGTGTCTCATCTGGAGACCTTGCAGCTCGGCACCCCGCAATGCGCGAGCATGCTCGAGGACATCGACACCAACGGCGACGCGCACGATGACAAGTTCCTCCACGTGAGAACTGGCACTCCCGTGTGCTGGCGGCTGGTATCGAAGCAGAACACGACCGTGATGCCGACCGAGGCTCCTCAGCTGTTCCGCGCGGCTGTCTCGGTCTATGGCGACGGTGTCACCCAGCTCGACCAGCGCGACGTGTTCTTCCTCGTGCCGCCATCGAATCCCGACGGCCCGATCTTCTGAGCTGCGAACGGGGCACTCGGCACTTGGCGCGTTACCACGTGCCGTTGCCGTTGCCGTTGCCCTTGGCACGTGAGCGTCGGCACTTGCACTTGCACTCCTCGCGCTGTTGGAGGTCTCGGAGCGCGTCGTGGCCCGGCGGGCGCAACGCCGCGAGGACGTCGTGCTGTGTTCGGTTGTCTCAGAAGTACATGCGGCAGCTCTTGCAGAAGAATCGCAAGTGCTGCTCCACCCAGGCCATGGGTGCTTCGCATTGTGGGCACGCCGGCGATGGGCTCGCGCTCGATGTTGCTGCCTGCGCGGCGCTCGGCGGCGGCAGCGAGCTGGGTGCGGTGCTGATCACCTTGGGTGGCGAGCTTGGCTTCGTTGATAGCGGAGACTCGTGCGTCGGCGGCTCGATCGTGCCACCGAGCGTGAGCGCGTGACTCTGGTCGGTGACGTCAGGCGCGGGTAGCGGCAGCTTCTGGGCGCTCGCCTTGTCCTTCGCGCCCGGCGGCACAGCGGCGCGCATCGTCAGGCTGTCTTCGGCGTCTGCCTCGGCGACCCGGGTCGCGATCAGATCGTTGCTGATGCGTTCGCTCGCGCGAGCGGTGGCGGCTTCGTCGCGATCCGTTGCGGTGTCGCCGCCGGTGGAGCTCGTTGCGGGTGTCGGAGCCGCCGGTTTTGGCCGATACATCGTGCGCGCGGCGTCGAACGCCTGTTCACGCATGTGCTCTCGTTCCTTGGTCTCGGCGCCGTCCTCTTGATCAGTATCAGCGCGTGGCACACCAGGAAGCTTGGGTAGGCCTGGGACCGGGTTGGGCGGTGGCGCGACGGTCGCGGCGATCGTGACGGAGGGAGGAGGCTGCGTAGGCTTGCCCCGCGGCACCGGAGAGAAGGATGGAATGATGCTGCTCGGGGGTGGTGCCGAGAGCGGTCGATGGCGCGCTGTTGGTGCGGTGACGCTCGGGGGGGGATCCGACGGTCTGCGAGCCGAGGGCAGCGGTGCGCCGGGAATGATCTGGGCTGCAACATTGGGCGGCAGTCCCGCCGGCGCTCCGGGCGGCGACGCTGCCGTCGAGCCGGGCGGGGATCCGGTGACCGGTCGTGGCCGTGCAGGCGCCGAGCTTCCGCGTGCGGCAGCCGCGAGCAATGCGTCCACCTGTGGGGTGCTTCGAACGGGAGGCGCGGGCGCATCCGCCGGGCCAGGCGCGTTGCTTGGCGCGGGCGGCGTCGCGATGGGGGCCCCAGACGCGGCCGGTGCAGATGCTGCGGCGGGGGGGCCTCCGATCATCGCGTCGCGCGCACCGAACATCGTCGGGGCATCGGGCATCGAACGCCGGCCCGCCGGCGGTGGGACGCCGGGTCGCACGTCAGCGACCACCGGGGGATGTGCAGGCAATGGTCGCGGTGGGATCGGCAATGGAGGTGAGGCCGACGGGTGCGGCAAAGCGTCGTGCAGCGGACGTGGCTGAGCTGGCTGAGCGGCGGGTGGTTGCGCCGATGGTGCTTGCCCGAACCCGAGCGGCCCGGCCGGACCGGGAAGATTGCCGGCTGGACTCGGCGCAGGCGGTGGTAGTTGTGCCGGCGCCGGAACCGGCGGCTGATGCGGCGGAACGGCGAGTGACGGGCGATCCTCGGGCGGCAGTGCCGGCGAGGGCTGGGCATAGGTGTCCAGCGAAATTGGTTGGTCTTGGAACCTCGCGACGGCCGGTGCAAGTCGGATCGGATCGTTCGCGCGCATCCCGAACACGGCGCCGACGACCGACGCGATGATCGCCGCACCGAACGCGAACACACCGAACGCGAGATAGCCGTCGTCTCCCCCGAGGCCGGGCATCGACACATGTTGGTTGGATTGCGGCGTTGGTCCGATGGCGATCATCGCGATCGCGATCAGCGTCGCCGCTGCGGCTCCGCCGAGCATCATCGCGTAGAGCCGCTTGCGCCACTCCGCGTTCTGAAACGCGCCCACCGCAAACAGCGCCGAGCAGATCGCGAGCAAGACGGTCGTCCCGAGCCCCGCGTAGGATGCCGCCCGGAAATCGCCTGCCAGCTTGAACGACGAGCAGTTACCGCTCTTCTCGTTGCAGCCCTGACCTCCCAGCATGCCGACCTTCACGATCTGGGTCCGGCTGACCTCGCCATTGATCTTGAAGTGGCCACTCCACCACGGCAGTGCGATCGACGCTGCGAGCAGGACTGCTGCTACCAGCGCGAGAACAGCGCCGATCTGGCGCGGAGGCATGCGGGCGAGGTTACCACGCGGCCAACGCGTCGAGGGCGGTCGGCGCGGACGCAGCTGTGCGAAACAGACGGCGGACCTCCGCACGCAACATGCGGCGGGATACCGCGTGATCGAGAAACGCGCCCAGCGGTGTCCAGAACCCGTCGATCTCCAGGAACACCATGGGTTTGGCGTGGTACTGGAGCTGAAGCCCGGTGAGCTGTTCGAACGCCTCTTCGAGCGTGCCGAAGCCGCCGGGCGCGACGATGAAGGCGTCCGCAAGCTCGAACATCATCGCCTTGCGCTGGTGCATGGTCGAAACAACGTGGAGCTCGGTGAGCCCGCGATGCGCCACCTCGAGATCCACGAGCGCTTGCGGAATCACACCGATCACGTGCCCGCCGGCGGCCAGCGCTGCATCGGCGAGCACACCCATCAGCCCGCGATGAGCTCCGCCGTAGACCAGGGTGAGCGATCGCGTCGCGATCTCGGTACCAAGCGCGGCGATCGCGGCGGCGTCAGCTGGCTGACCATCCGACGACGACAGGAACACGCAGACGCGACGCATGGGCTCGTAGGCTCGCATGATAGCGTCACCACGTGGCGCTGCGCTGGCACGAACGCGCGTTTGGCGAGCTGACCGTGCGTCAGCTGTATGCGATCACCTCGCTCCGCGAGAGCGTGTTTGTCGTCGAACAGCGCTGCAGCTATCTCGACGCAGATGGCCTCGATCTCGTGGCGCGTCACGTGTGGGCGGACGACGGTGACGACGTGCGCGCCTATCTTCGCATCCTCCCGGCCGGGACCAAGTTCACCGAGGTCAGCATCGGCCGCGTCGTGATCGCGCCATCCTCGCGTGGCACCGGGCTCGGCCGAGAGCTCATGCGTCGCGGCCTGGCGGCTTGCGGCAACGTCCCGATCCGGATCGGCGCCCAGGCCCATCTCGAGTCGTTCTACGCCGAGCTTGGATTCGCGCGCGTCTCCGACGTCTACGACGACGACGGGATCCCTCATATCGAGATGCTGCGCGGAACTGCGTGACGCCTGTCGTCGGTCGCGGAGCGATGCGTCACTCGACCGCCATCGCCCTGCCTCGTGCGTCGATGACGAACCGAACGTAGCCGTCCGGGCCAGCCACGGAGACCTCGACGCGGTAGCGCTCGCCCACGCGCAGCGATTCCGCCGCGTGGTCCACGACAAAACCGTCCGGTGTCTCGCCGTAGCGAAACGCCGTCAACTGGGTCGAGTACCGCCCCAGGATCTTCCAGACGATCTTGCCCGAGGCATCATCGACGATGACCGCCGACACCTTGCCCGACGGATTTCCTGCGACGACGAAGCCGATCGCGGGCGGCGTCTCGGTCGTCGAAGCCAATCGAACCTCGACCTGCGACCGAGGGCATGCCGTCAACCACAGCGCAGCACAGACTCCGATCGACGTCCAAGTTCCAGTTGCCACGGCCTGCGACGTCTTACCCCGCGGTTCGCAGCAGTCTTCCCCGGCGCGTGGCCTCAGGCTCGGCGCCAGCGCACATGCGAACCCGCGAGCAGCCACACCGCCTGGATCAACAAACCGCCGGCCTCTCGTTCGACCTCCACCGCGCCGCCTTTCTCGCTCATCTTTCCAAAAAAGTCAGCCATCGAGACCTGGCCCCATACATCCCAAACCAGGAACAGGCCCCACGCGATCGTCACGATTCCGACCACGAGTCCGGCGATCGCGACGTGGCGAGGACCGGGCAGCAGCGCAGAGACCACCGCTCCCGCGCCGTAGATCGCCATCCAGCGGATCGGATCGGGGTCGTTGTACTGGAGCGCCGCGCACACCGCGAGCAGCGCGGCCATCACCCAGCTCAGCCACTTGAACCATGTTGCCAGGACGGGGAGCGATGGTGGCACTGCGCGACGTTACCGCACCTGCCCCCGTTGCGCGCTGCGGCAACCACATGCTTGGATGCGCCCATGCGGATGATCCTCGTCGGGCCACCAGGCGCAGGCAAAGGAACCCAAGCGGCCCGTCTGGTCGACACCTATCGCATTCCCCACATCTCGAGCGGCGACATGCTGCGCGCAGCGGTTGCGGAAGGCACGCCACTCGGTGTGCAAGCGGATGGCTTCATGAAGGCCGGTAAGCTGGTTCCTGATGAGGTGGTGATCGGCATGATCCTCGAGCGGATCGCCAAGCCCGATGCCGCGAACGGCTTCATGCTCGATGGGTTTCCGCGGACGCGGCCGCAGGCCGAGGCGCTCGATACGGCGATGCGCGATGCAGGCGTCGAGCTCGATGCCGTCGTGCTGATTGAAGTGCCGGACGCACTCCTCGAGGAGCGCGCGGTCGGTCGCCGCAGTGATCCGAAGACCGGCGCGATCTATCACCTCACGTACAACCCGCCGCCCGCGGACATCATCGACCGCCTGGTGCATCGCAAGGATGACACCAAGGACGCGGTGACCACCCGGATCGCGAAGTATCACTCGGAGACCGCCCCGATCATTCCTTTCTACATGGAGAAGGGCATCTTGAAGCGCGTGGACGGCGTCGGCGATCCCGACACGATCACCACGCGGATCAAAGCTGTGCTGGCGAACTAATGGCGGGCTTCGATCACAAGACCATCGACGGAAAGTGGCAGGCGTTCTGGGATCGCAACCAGACGTTCGCGACCCCTACCGATCGCACGCGCCCCAAGTACTACGTGCTCGACATGTTCCCGTATCCGTCGGGCGACGGGCTGCACGTCGGCCATCCCAAGGGCTACACCGCGACGGACGTCGTCGCGCGCGCCAAGCGAATGATGGGGTTCAACGTGCTGCGCGTGATGGGCTGGGACAGCTTCGGGCTTCCCGCGGAGCGCCGCGCCGAGCAGACCGGCGAGCACCCGAGCGTGATCACCGCGCGCAACATCGGCATCTTCAAGGGCCAGCTCCAGAAGCTCGGTCTGTCGTACGACTGGAGCCGCGAGCTCGCGACCAGCGATCCGGCCTACTACAAGTGGACCCAGTGGATCTTCGAGGTGCTGCTCGAGCGCGGGCTCGCATATCGCGCCGAGGTCCCGGTCAATTTTTGCCCGGCGCTCGGGACGGTGCTCGCCAACGAAGAGGTGCACGACGGCAAGTACGTCGAGACCGGCGACGAGGTCGAGCGCCGGTTGATGACCCAGTGGATGCTCAAGATCACCGAGTACGCCGACCGGCTCGTCGAGGATCTCGACGGGCTCGAGTGGCCGGCGGGTACGTACAAGGCGCAGCAGGACTGGATCGGCAAGTCGATCGGCGCCAACGTCCAGTTCAAGATCGTCGGCACCGATCAGGCGATCACGGTGTTCACCACGCGTCCCGACACGCTGTTCGGTGGCACCTGGGTGGTGCTCGCGCCAGAGCATGCGCTCGTCGACCAGATCACGTCTTCCGCGCAGCGCGCGGCGATCGCGGCGTATCGCGAGCAAGTCAGCAAGCGCAGCGAGCGCGATCGCACGACCGAGGCCGCCGATGCGCCGAAGACCGGCGTGGCGACCGGTGCGTTCGCGATCAATCCGGTCAACGGCAAGCAGATCCCGATCTGGATCTCGGACTACGTGCTCGCGAGCTACGGGACCGGCGCGGTGTTCGCGTGCCCGGCGCATGACGAGCGCGACTACGCGTTCGCGACCAAGTTCAAGCTGCCGATCATCGAGGTCGTCAAGGGCGGCAACATCGCGGAGGCGGCCTACACCGGGGACGGTCCGCACATCAACAGCGAGTTCCTCGACGGGCTCACCAACGACGCTGCCAAGGCGAAGGTGATCGCGTGGCTCGCGGAGCGCGGTCTGGGCGAGCAGAGCATTCGCTACAAGCTGCGCGACTGGCTGTTCTCGCGCCAGCGCTACTGGGGTGAGCCGTTTCCGCTGATCGAGCTCGAGGATGGATCGATCAAGGCGATTCCGAAGCAAGACCTCCCGGTGGTGTTGCCGTCGATCGACGAGTACAAGCCGACCCGCGACGGTCAACCGCCGCTCGCGCGTGCCAAGGACTGGCTGTTCACGGTCGACCGGACCACGGGCAAGCCCGCGAAGCGCGAGACCAACACGATGCCGCAGTGGGCGGGCTCGTGCTGGTACTACCTGCGGTTCATCTCGCCGACGCGCGATGACGTGGCGTGGGATCCGGAGGAAGAGAAGTACTGGATGCCCGTCGATCTCTACGTCGGCGGCAACGAGCACGCGACGCTGCACCTGCTGTACGCGCGGTTCTGGCACAAGGTGCTGTACGACGCCGGGCTGGTGTCGATCAAGGAGCCGTTCCAGCGGCTGTTCCACCAGGGGATGATCCACAAGACGTCGTTCAAGGACGCCAACAAGAAGTACTACTACCCCGACGAGGTCGAGCAACGCGGCGAAGCGTGGTTCGTCAAGGGGACCGACACGCCGGTCGAGACCAAGCTCGACAAGATGTCGAAGAGCAAGAAGAACGTCGTCAACCCCGACGAGATGTGCGCCGAGTACGGCGCCGACGCGATGCGCATGTACGAGCTGTTCATGGGACCGCTCGAGGATGGCGTCGAGTGGGAGACCTCGGGCGTTGCCGGCACGCGGCGGTTCCTCGATCGCGCGTGGCGCCTGCTCGTCGATCCCGAGACCGACACGATGACCGCGAAGGTCTCGATCGACGCACCAGCTGACAACAAGGACCTCGAGCGTGCGCTCCACGCCGCGATCAAGAAGGTCACCCAGTCGGTGACGGACCTGCGGTTCAACACCGCGGTCTCCGAGATGATGGTGTTCGTCAACGAAGCGACCAAGGCGACCGCGATCCCGCGCGCGTGGTTCGAGATGTTCGTCAAGATCCTCTCGCCGTTCGCGCCGCATGTCGCCGAGGAGCTGTGGGAGCGCCTCGGCCATACGACCTCGATCGCGTACGAGCCATGGCCGGCATTCGACGAGGCCAAGCTCGCGCGCGACGTGATCGTGATCGCCGTACAAGTGAGCGGCAAGCTGCGCGGCCAGATCGAGGTCGCGCCCGACGCGAGCGAAGCCTCGATCATCGCGGCCGCCAAGTCCGACGAGAAGGTCCAGCAGTTCCTCGCCGGCAAGCCGATCAAGCGCGAGATCTACGTGAAGGGCCGCCTGGTCAATATCGTGGTGTGATGGGGTCAGACTCAACTTACGCAACTTGCGGACGCAAGTTGCGTAAGTTGAGTCTGACCCCATCATGGAGTTCATCCCCGTCAATGTTGCTGTGCTCACGGTGTCCGATACTCGGACGACCGAGACGGATACGTCGGGTGCGCTGATCGCGGACCGGCTGACCGAAGTCGGGCATCGCATCATCGAGCGCGCGATCGTGAAGGACTCCGAGGTGGTGATTCGCGCGAAGCTCGAGACCTGGATCGCGGATCCGGGGATCGACGTGGTGATCGCGACGGGGGGCACGGGCGTCACCCCCCGCGACGTGACGCCCGAGGCGCTCGCACCGCTGATCACCAAACCGATCCCGGGTTTCGGTGAGCTGTTTCGCTGGATCTCGTACCAGGAGATCGGAACGTCGACGATCCAGAGCCGCGCCGAGGCGGCGCTGTGCGGGACGACCTACGTGTTTCTGTTGCCAGGCTCGACGGGGGGCGTGCGGACCGGGCTCGAGAAGATCCTGATCCCGCAGCTCGATCACCGCCTGAAGCCGTGCAACTTCACGATGCTGCTGCCGCGGATCCGCAACGAGAAACCGGATCGCGGGTAGCGTCATCCTCACGGGTGCTTCGAGGGCAGCATGCGATCGTGAAGAATACGAACGCGCTCGAATCAAAACGCGCCCTGGAGCACCGATCGGTTTCGCGCCTCGGTGAAATCGATCGGTTGGCGAGTCCGGTGACGCGAGTCGCGAGCACCGCGAGCAACCCAATGAACCAAACGATCATGGCGACGCATCCACGTGCATCGCTGCAGTTGCGCCAGCCATGCCGATCCGCGCCGCAATTCCGCAACCGCGGGTTCGGGCGAGGTTGCGCGTGACCAATAATGGTACGGTCACTACGTGAGCTCGCTCGACGCAGCATTGCAACGCGCGCTGTCGATTAGGCTCAACCTGCAGATCAGCTTGTCGCAGCTGCCGATCGTCGAGGAGTGGATGGATCTCCACCTCGATCGCTGGCTCGAGCACAATCCGACGCCACCCGAGATGCCGGCCGGCGAGCCGTCGAATTATCTGGCGATGCTCGGCAGCGATCTTCGCCGGATGTGGTGGGGCGCGTGGGGCGACCCGCGTGGCTTCGTGCCCAAGATGGCCGACTACTTCAGGCTCTGTAACATCGCCAGGACCGACGCGGCGCTGCTGGATCAGATCGGCGAGCAGCTCGAGCCCACGCAGGTGGGATCGTGGATCGCGGTGTGGGGCGGCAAGGTGATCACCGGGTGGCAGTTCAGGGATCGCCATCCGTGGCGAGCGGTCGAGCCGATGTTCGGGAGCCACGAGGCGACGTTTCAGCTCAAGAGGTGGATCGACGATCATCGGATCGAGCAGATCCAGCGGTTCATGCAATCGATCGGTGAGGCGCCGTTCTCGGAGATCGAGCTGCCGCTACCGGTGGGTACGGCCGACGAGCAGGCGCAGGCCGCCTCGGCGGCGTTCGCTCACTTCACGGGCGCGCCGCTCGACCACGCCATCGTTGCGCAACTCGGCCGCGCCCCGGCAGCTGAGCTGGCGCTCGCCGTGCGAATCCGCAGTGGTGCCATCGCCCGCGTCGGCGTGGTCATCCCGCAGCTGCCGCTACGCGAAGCGGAGCAGCTCTGCGTCGCGGCAAACACACCCGCGGATCCGAAGCTGGCGAAGCTGATCGGTGCGCTCGGTGGCGCTCCAGGTCGCGTCGAATACGGCCGTGCGGGCGATCGCGCCGGTGTCGATCTCTACGTCGAGCCCGATCACGCCCCGCTGCCGGCGCCGGCGGAAGCGAACTAGTGGGGCGACTCGAGCTGTTGCTTGCCACCGACGATGCGCTGATCGCGCAGTGCGAGGTCGATCGCTACCGCGCGTCGGGTCCCGGCGGTCAGCATCGCAACAAGACCGAGAGCGCGGTCAGGTTGCGCCACCGCACGACCGGCATCTCGGCGATCGGCGAGGACAGTCGATCGCAAGCCGAGAACAAGATCCACGCCGTGCGCCGGCTGCGGGCGGCGATCGCGCTGGCCGTGCGGCAGCCGGTCGCGCTCGAGGCGTTCGCGCCCTCGCCTCGGCTCGCATCCTTCGTCGCGGCCGGCACGGCTCCGCTCGGAGCGAAGACCCGACTCACGGGTGAGTACTGGGCAGCCATCGCCGAGCTGATCGATCTACTGGTCGCTGGCGAGCTCGAGATTGGTGCCACGGCCCAGCGGCTCGGGATCTCGACCGGCGCGATGTCGAAGCTATTACTGCACGATGACCAGGTCGCGCGCGTCGTCAACGATCTGCGCCGCTCGCGTGGCATGCGGCCGCTGCGCTAACGAAAGGTCGACCTGGTTAACCTGCCGCTCGCAGCAGCTTCGGCGGCAGCATCGCGCGCATCATCATGCCGCCGGGCACCGCGCTGCCTTCGAGCCAGACCACGCCGCCCTTCTTGAGCAGCAGCGCTTCGCCGCGCCGCGGATCACCAAACGCGAGCCAGGCGATCAGCTCGCCGAGCCAGGGTTCGTGGCCCACGACCGCCGTGACCTGCTGGCCGGATGCGATCTGCGCGAGCAGCTCGGCGCTCGGAGCGCTCGCCAGAAGGTCAGTCACCATCGGCGCGTTGTCGGAGACGGGTTCTAACAGTGCGGCCGTCTCGACAGCGCGCGTCCACGGACTGGTCAGCACGCGGTCGAACCATAGATCCATCGCGCGCATCCCCTTCACGGCCTTGCGGAACTTCCGTTCACCCTCGCTCGTAAGCGGTCGTTCGGCGTCGTCCTGGCCCGGTGCTGCGTCCGCGGCGACAGCGTGGCGGATCACGTACAGCTGCATCACAGAACTCTATTCTGATCGTGGGGTGCTGGGCTCATTGACAGGGCCCCAGCCTCGTGCGAAGCCCTCGCGCATGAAGAACCTTCTTGCACTCGTTGTCGTGCTTGCAGCTGCCTGCGGCGGCAAGTCCACCCAGACCACCACCCCAACGTCCGAGACCACCGCCGAGACCACCAAGCCGGAGATGCCGGCCGAGGTCGTGAAGTTCCACGACGTGCTGGCTCCGAAGTGGCACGCCGAGAAGGGCGAGCAGCGCATGAAGGACACCTGCGCTGTCGTCGCCGAGCTTCAGGTCAACGCCGAGGCGATCGCGAAGGTCACCCCGCCCACGGGCGCCGATGCGAGCAAGTGGGCGAACGGCAGCAAGGAGCTGACCGACGCCGTGATGGCGCTCGACACGACCTGCAAGTCGAACGACACCGTGGCGTTCGAGCCCGCGTTCGAGCGCGTTCACAACGGCTTCCATGCCGTCATGGAGGCGAGCATGGAGGGCGGCAAGTCCGCGCACATGCACAAGGATGGCGAGCAGTGCGAGCACGGCGAGATGCACGCCGAGGGCCACGAGGGCCACGAGGGCCACGAGGCGCACGACGCCCACGCCGAGATGCCGGCCGCCGCGCAGGGCAACTAGGGCGAGCATGGCGGACGACTCGATGTGGCACCTCGGCAAGCAGTACGCCGGAGTGCCGCTCGATCCCGCCGACTGCGACCCGGATCCGATCATCGCGTTTCGCGCGTGGTTCGCGGCCGCGGTCGCAGCTCAGATTCCGTCGGTCAACGCGATGACGCTCGCGACGGTGGACGATCGAGGTCGCCCCGCCGCGCGCATCGTGTTGCTCAAGGACGTCGACGACCGCGGCTTCGTGTTCTTCACGAACTACGACAGCCGGAAAGGTCGTGACCTCGCCGCGCATCCGTTCGCGGCCCTCGTGTTCCACTGGGAGCCGTTGCATCGTCAGGTTCGTGTCGAAGGCGCGATCGAGCGGATCGCGGACACCGAATCCGACGCATACTTTCAGTCCAGGCCGCTCGGCAGCCGGCTGGGTGCGATCGCCTCGCCGCAGTCGCAGCCGATCGCGAGCCGCGATGTCCTCGATCAGCGCATCGCCGAGCTCACGCGCGAGCTCGGGACCAATGCGCCTGCACGACCCGCCTACTGGGGTGGCTATCGTGTGATTCCCGACATGATCGAGCTGTGGCAGGGCCAGCCATCGCGGCTGCATGATCGCGTGCGCTATCGCCGGCTCGACGCCGCGTGGGTCCGCGATCGCCTCGCCCCGTAGCGCGCGAGCCGACGGCGGTCGATGACGTCCTGACAGCGCACGTGCACCGGCAGGTGCGGCGCACGACGCGCGAACGGCACCACGCGGCCGGCGACAGCACGTCACGAGACCGCTCGAGGCTATCGCTCAGAGCGCGTTCGAATCGTGGTAGCCAGAGGTCGGTGCGCGTCCCAGAGAAAGAATGCGGCGGCGAGCGAACGAAGCTTTCGATCGTTCGACCGTTCCATTGCGGCAATCGCTGCCATCGGAGCCAGGCATCGCTGTGATGCCGTGCGGTTCACGACCGCGCGCAGGAACGTGTCGAATGGCTCGTGCACCGGATCGAACGCGTCGTTGACGAAGTAGAGCAAGCCCTTGATCTGTTGATCGCGCGCGCCACTTGTCAGCTGAGCCTGCGCTTCGGCGCAAAGATCTCGTGGTGGGCCAAAGCCGCCGATCACGTTCTGGGGAAGCGGCAACTTGCTGCCACCACAGGCGGTGTTGTCGCCCAGTTGCCACAACGCCACGCATGCCTGTTCTGCAGATGTTGCGTCGCTAGACCTGGCGGCAATCGCTCGCAGCCTTGGGATCGCGCCGCGGTCCAGGAGATCGACGATGGCGCCATAGGCCTCGCGCCGGACATCGGGATGGGGATCATCGATCAATTCACGGACCGTGGGTGCCCATGCGGCCGCGTGGGTCACGGCGACGTAGCGGGTCGTGATGCTTCTGACCACAGGGTGCGGACTGCGAAGCTCGGCGCGTATGTCGAGCTCGCGGAGTCGAACAAGGCGAGCCAATCGGGCGACAACGACACGTTCTATGCACAGGCTCTCCCGAAACTCGGACTTCTTGCTCGGATCGGGGTTCGCTGCGAGAAGCTCGTCGAGCTTTTGCCCAGCAACTGGTGCATCGACGACACCCCACATCAGCGCGCCGAAACACGGATCGGCGTACCACGGCGCGATCCCGTCCAGCACGACCAGCTCGTGGGCGCGCGCGTCGGGGGTGCGCGACGGCTGCGGCGGGGCCGGCCGAGCGTGGGGTTGTGGCGCCTGGGCTCGCGGCGCCGCGCACCCGATCGAGATGCTCAGCAAGACAGCGATGGCGGAGGAGCGCATCGACCGTCGGTATCACGTGCCGGTCGGGGATGGTGACGATTGTTTCGGCTAGCGGGTGAGACCGCACGCCGCGGCGACCGCGTCGCGATACGCGAGCCACGCCGCCAGCGTCGATTCCATCGCGGAGAGCACGCCGGCGTACTCGGACGCTGGGACATGGTCGAGGATGATTCGCCACGCCGCGGCGCGGTGGCTGCCTTCGACCTGGCGGTGAGCTTTGGTCAACGCGAGCGCCTCGAGCGGCAACCCGTAGTGCTTCACGAGTGGATGATGCTCGAGCGGCGGTGCAGGCCGCTTGGGTGCCGACGGATCGATCTCGCCGCGCTCGTGATCGGTGCCCTCGATGAAGATCGTCGTCACGGCGCACGCGCGCGCCCAGCCGTTGCGCTGAGTATGCTCGTCGAGCACGTCGCGATAGCGCCGCGCGGCCGGCAACAGCTCGACCTTGTCGAACCGCGATAGATCGAAGCCGAGCCCGCGCGGGTACTCGAGGAACAGCTCGGGGTGCGGCTTGCCCGCGATCACACCGCCGGTCTCCTCTTCATAGAGGTTCTCGGCGAGATCGCGACGAACCTCGGCGATCGGACATTGCACGTACGCCCACCCGACCATCACCGGGAAGTCCCGAACGTAGGTCTCGTACTCCTGCTCGAAATGAATGTTCAGGCGATCCTTGGCGATCCGGCCGGACGTGAACTGCGACCACGCCCAATGAACCTTGCGCTCCATGATCGCGAGCAGTGCTTCGCGGAACTCGTCGGGTTTCACTAGGCACCAGTTTAGGCTGGTCTGCGCTGGCGGCCAATTTCCGATGCGTGAGGTGGCTGCGCTATGCACCTACTCTGGCGCTACCACCGACGCATCGAGGTCAAAATGGAGCGACGCATTGTTTGCTGTTGACCGAACACGCGGTTTGGCCGATCGGATCACCAGGTCGGCAGGGGCGCCTGCGGTGCTGAGCCGCCGATCGACGAAGATGTCGGCGAGCAAGGCTGCAAACGCGGTCGTGAGCGCACCCTGAAACTCGTGTCCGCGGCTGTGTAGCGCGGCGACGAGATCTGCGTAACACGGCACCAACGTCGTCGCCGATCGCTCGCACGACAGCTCCAGCGCACCGAGATCCACCTTCACCGGATCGACCGTTTGTCCGGCGAAGTCGAACGCGAGACCTCCCCATACGCGGCCGATCGTCGTGGTGACGCCGTCGGAGATCGCGATCCGCGCATCGGCGGACATTCGTACGCCGCGCGGATCCGGCGCCAGCACCGGCGGCAGTGCGAGCCGGATCGGCGACATCCGCACCGACAGAAACTCCTGGACCAGCGGATCGGTATTGAACCGACGATCGAGCCCGGCGTCGGCGAGCTCGCGGTCCAGAAACCCCGTGCGCCACAGCTCGAACAAGATCGCGTTGAGGGCGTCGAGATCGAGATCGATCGCGAGCGCAGCGTCAGCCGCGATCTCGAGCGGAGCTGCGGGGCCGCGCCGCGGCGGCAGCAGCAGCGGCTGACCGTGCACTCGACCGAGCTCGATCGCAAACGGCAACGCGCCCCACCTCTGATCCACGATCGATGGTGGTCCGCCGCAGTAGCGGAACCGCAACGTGTGTCCGCCGGGCAGCTCGAACGGTGGCGGCGGTGCGAGCGCATCGATCAACACGCCGTCGAGCTCCCGGCTCGCCAGTCGCGTCGCCAGCCGATCACCGCCGAGGTTCTTGCTGAGCCACTGGACCGCGCGGTTATCGAACGCCAGTTGCGCGCGCGAGGCGATGCGAAATTGCACTCCGTCTGGCGTGGCGTTAGGAATCAGCGCAACGACCAGCGGCGTCGCCGCGCGCTCGAACACGACCGTGAACGCGGCGCGAACGTAGCCGTGTGGCGCATCCCCGACGAACGAACGATCATCGGGTCGGGCCGCGACCGTCGCCCACTGCACCGACAGCTTGTCGATCCGGAGGTAGTCGCCGATCGGAAACACGCTGAGCCCACGCAGCTCGGCGTCGATCTGCTTGGCGATCTGTCCAGCCACCGTCGAGGGCCCCGCAGTGCCGTCGTCGAGCAAGCGCTGGGAGACCACGACCCGGCCTACGCATGCGTGTGCCTCGGGGTCCTGGAACGGGCCGACCAGCTGTGCTGCACCCACCGCGCGCTCGAACCCGCCGCGATAGCGAACCACCCAGCGGCGGTGCGCCAGGCCAGGTAATGTCGCGTCATCGTCGAGCTCCGTGGTCACGCGGTCCGCGAGCGCGGCGGGCGTCTTGCCCTCGAGTGCGATCGCCGGGGCCGCGAGGGGGCTGTCCAGCTCCACGCTGAGATCCGTGGCGGTGAGCCGCGCTGTCACCGCCGCAAACCCGGCGGCGTGGAGGGCCACGATCAGGACGCCGAGCGCGACGCGCGCGTTCACGCGTGGAGCTCCACGATCCCGACGCCAAGCGCGCCGCAAGCCATCACGCGCGAAACACCATGACGACGGTGAACAGCTCCCATGCCACGACCCAGAGCGTGCACGCGACCACGCTCGAGGTCATGCCGCGCGTCACCGCATCCGCCTCCGGCTTGGGCCCGCCGCCTTTGGCCACCACGTCGCTGGCGATCCCCCAGCCGTAGATCCACACCAGGAACGCGGCGCGGATCGCATAGCGCGCGCGCTCGGGCCGCGGATCGAGCAGGTCGCCGGTGAGCAGCTCCCACGCGTGCGGTACGTCGTAGCTCCGGCACACCAGCAGCCCGCCCACGATCATGCCTGCTGCGAACACGGCTGCGACCGCGAAGTAGCACAGCGCCGCGGTCAGCCACGCCGGCGCCCACAGATAGCTGCGGCGATCGACCCCCAGTGCGTCGAGCGCGAGGGTCTGTTTGGTCAGCCCCATCGAGCCGAGCCACGCGTTGGTCGCGCTGCCCGACGCGGCGACGAACAGCAGCGCAGACAACGCCGGAGCGAGCGCGACGATGTGGGCGCCGCCGATCTGACGCAGTAGCGCGTCGGGCCGCACGCCGGCGCCGCCCACCTTGCTGATCACGAACAGCACGGTGTAGCCGATCAGCGTCGACACGATCGCGTAAAACACGAGCGGCCGGAGCAAGGTCTGCGCGATCACGCGGCGTGCGATGACCGCAAAGTCACGGGGGTGCCGGGCGAGCTGCGCCGGCGCGCGGACCGCCGCGATCACGGCCACACGAAATGGCTCGACAAGGGGCGCGATGCGACCCCCGAGCTGCGCGAACCCGCTGGTCGGCCGAGCGGGTCCGCTCGGGGGTGATCGATCGCCGTGCGCATCCAGGTGATCGACCAGCGCTGCTTCGAGCTCGATCAGCCAGCGGCCCCGCGTGTCGGCGGAGTGCCCCGGATCTTCGAGCGCACCCGGCCAGCGGTCGGCGAACAGCGGCTCGAGCTTGCGATCCTCGAGCGATAGCAGGAACAACCGATCCGCGACCCCTGCCGCGAGCGCGACGTCATGGGTGACGACGATCGCAGAGATCCCGAGCGCCTTGACCTGGTCGCGGATCAACCGTGCGAGCACGCGAACGCGTTGTGGATCGAGCCCGACCGAAGGCTCGTCGAGGAACAGCAGCTTGCGCCGGCTGGCGAGCACTCGCGCGACCGCGACGCGCTGTGCTTGGCCGCCCGACAATGCGGTGACCGGTGTGCCGGGTTCGCCGAGCTTGGGATCGAGCCCGACGCGATCGAGCCAGCTGGCGATGTCTGCATGCGCTGCGGGCTGACCGGCGTGGCGCAGCGCGAGCTCGAGGTTGCCGCGCACATCCAGGTGATCGAACAGCGCGCCGCGCTGTGGCACGAGCCCGAGCTCGTCGCGATCGAGATCGAGCTTCGCCGCGACGACGTCGAATCCTGCGGCCTCGAGCTCTTCGCGCTCGAACAGCACGCGCGCGAACGTCGACTTGCCGGCGCCCGAGCCGCCGAGCAGCACGACGACCTCGCCGGCGCCGATCGAAAGATCGACGCGATCGATCAGCACGCGTCCGTCGGGGAGCGCGACACGAAGTCCTTGGACGTCGAGCGTGCGTTCGCGTGGCATCGCGCAGACGGTAGCACCCGGATCCCGCCAGCTGGGAGCGCGACGAGAACCCACCTGGACAGCGCCACTGCCGATCCGGTTGCACGGATCGCGCAACCGCTCGTCGCGGCTCGTCAAGCTGACTTCGACGAAACCTGGAACCTGCGCGATGCGCCGCTGTCATACGCCTCGATTCGCAAGGCTCGTCGCCGAGCGATCAGTTCGGTGGCGTGAACCGCGAGCCGCGAGCGCGAGTGCGCGCGCGTTGTCGTGAACCCACTGGCCTTGGCGCAGGTGCGCCCTGACGGAGGTCTATCCATGTCCGGCTCGAACAACCCACATCTACTCAGCAGTCATTCAGGCAGTCATCCAGGCAGTCATCCCGGCGGTCACACAGGCACGTCCAGCCGCGCCGTGGAGGTGGCCGCCTTACTCGGCGATTCGGTGATCGGCGTCAAGCACTGCATCGATCCTCACAGTGGAACGATCGCTCGCACCACGTGGGCGCTGCTCGCCGCGAGCGCGATCTCGTTGATCGCAGGCGCGAGTGCGGTCGGTTCGTCGATCCACACGGCGGCAACCAACAAGGCTGCGCTCGATCAGTGGCGCGCGGCCAACCGACCGGCATATGCATTTCGCCCGAGCGCACCGCTCGCGGGCGGCGAGTGGGTCGCGTTTGGCGGCCTCGGCCTCGGCCTCGTCGGCGCGGTGGTCGGTCTCGCGCGGCTCCGGCGCGAACGGCGTAGCCCGTACTACCGGATCGGCACCGCTCCTGGTGTCGAGCAACCGCTCGAGCACGCGCCCGCGCCCGCGTTTCCGCTGGTGGCACCGTCGGGGGATCGGTTCGTGCTCAACTTCGGTCCCGGTCTCGACGGCGAGTTGATCCATGGTGGCCAGGTGACTGCGCTGCCGCAACTGGTAGCGGATGGTCGCGCGACGCCATCGAATGCGATCGCGGGGGCGTTCGAGCTCCCGATCGGTGAGACCGACCGCATCCGCGTCCGCGCTGGCAAGACCACGTTCGTGGTGGCAGGAATGCCCGCGCCCAAGCCGATCGCAGCGCCCGCGATGATGCGCGACGGTCGCGCACTCAAGTATGCCGCTGGCTCGCTGGTGTTTCACATGGCGCTGCTCGCGGTGCTCAGCAACATCTACGACGAGGACAGTGGCATCGGGATCGAGCTCCGCACGGAGACCAACGTCGCGACTCGCAGCGTGATCACGATCAACGACATGACTCCGCCCGAACCCGACGATAGCTCCGACGAGCTGGCCGGGGAAGGCACGTCCATGCCGACGCTCGCGCTCGCCGAGGGTGAGTCGGGCAATCCCGCGTCCCAGAATCCGTCGGGCCGCCAGCAGGTCAAGAACACCAAGAAGCCGCCGGCGCTCACCAAGGACCAGGCGGTCCGGTTGGCCATGAATGCCGGCATCCTCGGAGCGCGCGAGTCGCTCGCAGGGATTCACTCGCTCACGTCGTTCGCGGACTACAGCAGCGGATTTTCCGACGTCGACATCTATGGTCCGGTGTTCGGCGCGGATGGCGAAGGTCACGGGAGCTTCGGCGGTGGCGTTCGCGGCTTCGGGCCCGGCGGCGGATGTTCCACGCCTCCGTGCGGCACGATCGCCACCGGTCGGTATGCGACGATTCCGGGTGGTCCGGGAAATGGACCCGGTGGCTGGGGCAGCTGCGTAGGGCCGAGCTGCAAGGGCGGGCTTCGCATGACTCGGGTCGCCAGCGTGCCTCAAACCAAATATGGGCCGCCGCGCGTGATCGGTGAGTACGACAAGACGATCGTTCGGCGCTACATCCAGCGCAACGCGCCGAAGCTCGCGTATTGCTACGAGCACCAGCTGCTCGCGAGCCCTGGGATCGCCGGAGAGATCGTCGCGAGCTTCTTCATCTCGCCGAACGGCACGGTACAGGCGTCCAACGCCGCAGGGTTCGACAACAGCGTCGCGTCGTGTGTCGCCGACGTGATCAAGAACATCGAGTTCCCCAAGCCCGGCGATGGCGGCGTGCAGGTGAAGTACCCCTTCACGTTCCGCGCCGCGGCGGGCTAGCGCGACTAGCGCGTCCCGACGACCTCGGTGCGCTCGAGCCTCCAGCCGCCCGGGACGCGCACCCAGGTCTCTTCCTGTCGCCGGTCACCGCGCTTGGTGTAGACCACGGCGGTCTGCTCGGTCACCTTGCCCATGCTGGTGATCGGGCGCGGTTCGTTCGAGAGCTCGATCTGGTCGGCGATCTCGTGGCGAACCGCCGCGACGTTGATGGGACGGGGGCCGCTGGTGTGGGCGCACGCGGCAAACATCAGGGCGAGCAACGCAGCACGCATTCTCCCTTGATACTCGGTGCCGCGGATTGGGCGACATTCGCGCAGAGAAATCTCGCGTGCGACGGGGA
Organism: Kofleriaceae bacterium; assembly: GCA_050187075.1. Taxonomy (GTDB): domain Bacteria; phylum Myxococcota_A; class Polyangia; order Haliangiales; family Haliangiaceae; genus JABFXX01. The sequence goes on from JBFWXW010000003.1 coordinate 46,217, forward strand.
TGCGACGCCGCTCGCGACCGGCTGAGACAGCCACACACAAGCGCGTTGACCGATTCCGGCTCCGTTGGCTCCCGCACAAGCGTACTCGGTTCAGCGAGCGTGCTGCTTGAGCACAAGAACCCACTTGCGCCAGATCGGTTCGAACGTCGTGAGGTCCTGGCCGAGCACGTCCTCGAGCGCGGTCCTGCCGGTGAGATCGGTGCCGCCGTGGAACTTCTTGTAGAACGCGATCAGCTTGCCGTGCTCTTGCAGATAGAGCAGCAAGTAGCGAGCGTAGGCGTAGCTGTCGTAGTCAGCCTCGTAGAAGCCCTCGGTGGAGGTCTCGAGCAAGGTCGCAAGCGGCGGCAGCGTGTTGGCGCGGATCTGGCGCTGAAGGCTCGGCAGCCGCCAGTTCGGAAGCCCGACGATGCGACCGTTCCTCTCGCTCGGCCGCTCGTAGAGTGACGCGAGCCCCTCATTGAACCAGGAAGGTCCGGCCGGGAAATTGGCTTCGATGTATGGGTGCACCAGCTCGTGCGACAGCGTTCCTGCGCCCGGGCCGATGTTCATCACCAGCGCGTCGTCCTGTGACGAGTAGTAGCCGTACGGGGTGTCGGGTTCGTCGTTGAAATACTGCTTGGCGCCCGCGCGGTAGGTGCGCTCGTTCCGGAACAACCACACTTCGATCAGCTTGTTCGGCCGCTGGGTGAAGAAGTCCTTCTCGAGCAGCTTGATCGTCCAGCGCATGAAGCCGCTCGCGCGATGGCGAACCGTGGCCGCGGGCTCGTCGCCGACGACCACGAACGGCGGCTCGATCACCACGGTGAAGCCGGCGCCGGCGAGCTTCGCCTCGAGCTGTTGCTTGCGCGCTTCGAGCTCGGGTTGGCTCGGTGCCGCGGCGGCAGGACCGAGCTGGACAACCAGCGCGGCCACGATGGCATGAAACCGGATCGTCATGCGGTCGCGACAGCATGACGCGACCATCGGTTGCGCGCACGAAGACCCGCTCGGCGGCATGTAAGACTGACGACCGAGCAGACCCAAGATTCGAAGCATTCGCGGTGTATCGTGACCAGGTGCCCGAGCCGCGCGAGCTTCGCAGCCTGGTGCCCGCGGAGGTGCTGGCGATCATTGCGATCGCGATCATCCCGTGGCCCGCGCCGATGCCGAGCGCGTTGCCGCTGGTGATCGTGGCGAGCATCAGCACCTACCTGCGGCGCCGTAGCTGGAGCGAGCGCGTCAGCGGCGGCGCGATGCACGTGGCGATCGGCGGGGGGGCCGGTCTCGTCGCACTGGTGGTCGCGCTGGTCGCGGGAGCGCCATTCGTCGAGCAGATCAGCGACCGCGCCGTGCAATGGTCGGTGTTTCCGGTCGTCCGCGGGAATGCAGGACAGCTGGCGATCGTCATGGTCTACGTCACGGTCGCGGCGATCGCCGCCGAGCTCGCGCTGCGTGGCTGGATCGTCGAACGCATCCTCGAGCTTTCTCCCGGCGCAGCGGTGCTACCCGTCGTATGCGGCGCGCTGGCTGAAGCGCTGGTCACGCCCGGCGAGCCGGTGACCAGGCTCGGCGCAGCGTGCTTCGGGTTCGGTCTCGGCTGGATCTACGTCGCTTCGGGGCGAAGCGTGGTCGCGCCGATCTGCGCGCGGGCGGTATTTCAGATCGGCGCGGTCGTGCTCGAGTCGTTGCGCGTGATCGGGTAGCCGCAACCTCGACGCTCTCGTGAGCAGGATCTACGAGGTTCTGCCGTCGGAGCCCCCGAGCTCAGTGACCCGCGCTCGCGGTCAAGCCCGCGACGACCTCGAGGGTTCGCCGCGCCTTGCGGCCCGCTTCGTCGGCGACCACGATCTCGTGCGTTCCCGGCGCCGGCGTCCAGTAGGCGCGCTGGCTCGAGGGTCCGCTGGCGATCAGCTCGCCATCCACGAACCACCACAGCGTCGATGATTGCGTGGTCGCGCTGAGCGCCACGGCTTGCTTGGTCGCGGCGAGCCCGGGGATCAGCGCGATCACCTGGTTTTTCCCGGGCGTCGTGATCTCGGGTGGCGCCTGATCGCCGGCGCCGCAGCTCTCGGCGAACACGGGGGCTGGTGGTATGGCGCGCTCGCGGGCGGTGAGCCACGCGGTGACATTGCTCGGCAGCACCACGAAGCTCTTGCGGTCGTAGCTGCGGTTGGGATCGCGGCACGTCGGCAACACGGCGTGACCGGTCGCGCGATCGACCTCGTAGGCCTGGTGATATGGGCAAGGCTCGGTCGGAACCGCGTGGATCGGTGCGTACACGGTGGTGCGGTGATCGCACGCCTCACCGGCGAGATGACCCGAATACGCGCACACCTCCACCTCGGTCAGATCGGCGGGGCGCGGATCACCTGGCGTGCGCGTCGTCGCGATGCCCTCGAGCACGTCGAACAGCAACGGGCCGGCGGCCTCGGAGCCGACGAGATCTGCGCTCGGCGTGTTGTCGACGTTGCCGGTCCACACCACCGCGGTGTAGCGAGCGCTCGACCCCACGGCCCATGCGTCACGGAAGCCAAAGCTGGTGCCGGTCTTCCAGTGCACATCATGCGGGATCCCGTTGGTCGCACGGCGGCTCGGAGCGTCGGGGCGATCTTTGAGCGCGAGCGCGCGCCGGGTCAGCCACGCGGCACCCGCACCGAACACGGGCGTGGGCGGCCCGGGCGCGTCCGTCGTCAGCCAGCGGACCGGCTGGTACGTGCCGCCCTCCGCGAGCGTGGCGTACATGGCGGCGAGCTCGACCGGCGTGACCTCGATGCTGCCGGCGATCAGCGAAAGTCCGTAGAACCCGGGTTGTGCGCGCGGCAGGCGCGTCCCCATCCGCTGCAGCTCGGTGATGAACGTATCGACCCCGAGACGGTCGAGCAGGTCGACGAACGGAAGGTTGAGCGAGCGCGACAGCGCATCCTCGAGCCGGACCAGCCCGGCCCAGTCGTGGTCGAAGTTCTGCGGGCGATAGGTGCCGTACTGGCTGGGGACGTCCGCAACCAGGAACTCGGGCAAGGCGAGGCCGCGGTCGATCCCGAGCGCGTAGAGCAGGGGCTTGAGCGTCGATCCCGGGGACCGCGAGCGATCGAACATCGCGATCTGGCCGCCATGGGCGGCGTCGCCGAACTGGAGGTTGCCGACCAGCGCGACGAGCTCGCGAGTGTGGTGATCGACCACCACGACCGCGCCGCCGTAGATCGCCTTGGCGTGGAGCTCGGGCACGCGCAGCGCGACCTGCCGCTCCACGATCGCTTGAACGCCTGCGTCGATCGTCGACCGGATCTGTGTGCGATCGGGAGACCGCTTGCGCAGCGCGATCGCAGCGTGCGGGATCGCGCGCGGCATCGGTTGCAATCGACCGGGCGGTGGCGTGACCGCGGCGTCGGCAAGCGCCTGGGCGGCGTCGGTGCGGGTGAACACGCCGGCCGCGACGAGCTTGGCGAGGATCGCATCGCGCCGCGCTCGCAGCCGAGCTTCGTTGGCCTGGCTCGGGGCGAACCGCGCCGGCCCCTGCGGCACCGCGAGCAGCGTGGCGCACTCGAGCGGCGTCAGGTGGCGCGCGGCGTGGCCGAAGTATGTCCACGCCGCCGACTCGATGCCCTCGACGTTACCGCCATAGGGTGTCCTCGACAGATAGCGCTCGAGGATCTCGCGCTTGGACAACCGCAGATCGAGCTGAACCGCGCGGAACATGTCGATCAGCTTGTTCGGGATCGTGCGAGCGCGAGGCTCGAGCAGCCGCGCGAGCTGCATCGAGATCGTCGACCCGCCCGAGACGCGACGCCAGTGCCAGACGTCCGTGATCACCGCGCGGCCGATCGCGATCGGATCGACGCCGGCGTGATCCCAGAACCGCTGGTCCTCGAGCGCGGTCAGCGAATCGATGAACTTGGGATCGATGGTGTCGAGCGCGACGGGCAGTCGCCATTTGTCGTCGGACGACAGGAACACATGCGCCGGCCGGCCATCGCGATACTCGACGACCGTCGAGGCGCTCGCGTGGTCAACCGGCAACGCGATCGCGTACGCCAGGATGAACACCACGAGCGTCGCGCTGTTGATGATGGCGAGCAGCCACAGCGCTCCGCGAACCGCTCGCGTGCGCCACATGCGCTGGATGGCCACCTGGCTCGCACGAGTCACCGCGTGAGTTGACGGAACTGACACCGTCAGCTCACAGCGTCTTGGCGGTCCATGGCCCGCCGACCACGGCCGTTCCTGCTCGTTCACGCGCCCACAGCGTGGGGTCGTACATCGCCTCGGCCTCCACGGGCGGGATCGTGAACGTGCCAGAGGTGACGGCGCGGACGGTGTACACGAGCCTGCGCGTGGTGTTGGCTTCGAGCCGGCCGAACGCTTCGATCCGATCGTCGCGCGCGTTCATGAACTCGAGCGACCATTGCTGATTCTCGTCGATCCAGTCGGGCTGAACCGAGCGGCCCAGCCGCGGGTTCTCGATCTCGAAGCCGGCGGGCAGCCGATCGACCAGCGCGATGTTCTGGATCGCCGTGCCGGTCGTGTTCTTGATCGTGACCTCGACGAACACGAGGTCGCCGAGCTGGAGCGAGCCGTCGGCTACGTTGACCGGGTCGCCATCGAGCGCGCGATAGCGGTGGCTGACATCGAGGCCGTTGCCGCCGACCTTGTAGTCGTTGCCTTCGCGCACGCCCTCGCTGGTGATCACCAGCCACAGCCCCGCCGCCTGGGCGGGGAGGTCGAGCGTGAGCCTTTCGTACTCGCTGGCACGAACGAGCGTCCAGGTCTTGTCGTTGGTCTTGCGCTTGGTCGCGCGCGGCTCGATGGTCGCTCCGTCGGCGACGAGCTTGCCGGCGGCGGTGCCCTTCGCGGCGCTGCCGGCCACCCACTTGCCGAGCCCGGTCAGGCCCCAGACCAGCTCCTGCGTGTTGTAGTAGGACGACGGCTGGGTGGTCAGCGCCTGGGCGACCCGTTCGGCTAGCGGCTCGCCCGCAGCGTCGTTGCCGAACAGATCGTGGAACGTGCTGAGCATGAAGCCGCGCCGGCGCTGGTCGGAGTAGAAGCTCCAGCTGTTGATCCGCTGGGGAGCGATCGGCGACGCGTCGACCGTCTTGAGGTCGGCGGCATAGCGGCGATCACCGGCCAGATACAGCGCCGCCTTGAGCATGTAGAGATCCTCGAGCTGCTCGGCCTTCGCGGTTGCGGGGATCTGCGAGATCAGCTTGAGGATGCGCGCCTTCTTCGGCTTGCCGGCGAGCGCGAGCACGTAGTGGAGGTACGCCTCGCCCTGGTCGTGATACAGGCTGAACCGCCGCTTGCCCGACGGATCGAACACCTGCTCGAAGCTCGCGACCCGATGTTCGATCCACTCGATCACGTCGGCCAGGCGATCGTCGGGGACCGGGTAACCGGCCTTCTTGGCGTCGAGCAACATGTGGGTCGCATACGCGGTGCCCCAGTCCACCGGCTCGGTGGCTCCCGGCCAGTAGCCGAACCCGCCCGATGGGGTCTCCATCGACAGCACGCGATGGATGCCCGCGAGCACCATGTCCTCGATCTTCAGCTGTGCGAGCTCCGGATCGATCTGCTCGACGACGTTCGCGAGGTACAGCAGCGGCCGCGTGGTCGAGGTGGTCTGCTCGATGCAGCCGTACGGATAATGGATCAGGTACTTCAAGTGATCGAACGACTGCGCGAATCGATTGGTGGTGAGCCAGAACGTGGTCGTCTCGCTGGTCGGGATCCAGCCTTTGAGCGTCGACGCTCGCGCGGCGAGATCGAGCGTTCCGGGCTCGACCTTGATGACCTGCACGGCGCGTTGCTTTGGGCCAGCGGGCAAGAATGGGACTTCGACCTCGTCCTTGACCTCGAAACTCCCGGCGCGGCCGCGGGCCTTCGCCACGACGCGCAGCTTGGCGCCGCCGATCGGCATCGTGGCCTTCGCGCTGAACACCACGGTCTCGGCGCGACCATCGTCGAGCTTGACCGATTCCGTCGGCTTGGCACCGAATTCAAGCGGTGGGGCGGTGATCTTTGGCCGTGCGATGCCGGCGATTGCCAGCTGCTCGCTATCGATCGCGACCGCGATGTCGAGCGGACCACCGGACATGTTGGTCAAGAACACCGGAATCTGCAGCTCGTCCTTGTGAGTCACGAACCGCGGGAACGTGACCTGAACGACCACCGGGTCACGCACCGTCACCTGTGCCTCGGCGTGGCCAACCCGGCTCGCGCTCGCGGTCACCGCCATCACGCGGAGCTGACCGCGATAGCTCGGCACCTGGAACGGAATCGTCACCTTGCCGTCGGCGCCGACCGGCACGAGGCCGGAGAACAACGCGACCGGTTTCACCGGTTGCACGCGGCCCTTGTCGAGCGCGCCGCCTCCACCGTCGGATTCTTCCTCGCCCTCGTCACCGCCACCGGTGCGCGATGACGCACCCGCCGGCTGGTGCAGCATCGTCCAGCCGACGGTCTCGTAGGTCTCGACCGCGAGCGCCCGCTTGGCGAACAGCTGCGCCAGCGGATCGGGGCTCCGAAAGCTCGTGAGCGACAGGATGCCCTCGTCGACCACCGCGACCGTCGCAAACGTCGGCTCGGTGGTCGGCCCGACGTCGAGCGTGATCGACAGCGGACTGCTCGATCGGATCTGCTTGGGTGCGTCGAGCTTCACGGGCTGCGCGAATTCGACCGGCTCGACCCGGATCGACGAGATCCCGAACGCACGGTCCGGCAAGAACGCGTCCTTGGACTCGAGGTGCGGATCCTTGACGACGAACGCGCTGACGTAGACGTTGGGTGCGAACGCCTTCAGCGTGAAGCTCCAGGTCGCCTCGGCCCCGGTGACGTCCTTCCACTCGGAGCTGATCACGCGATCGGTCTCGACCGTCCACAGCACCTTGCCCTTGTACGGAATCCGCGCCGACACGGTCGTGGCCGCACCGACCTTGATCTGCTTCGGTGCTTCGAGCTTGAGCTGGGTCGGCTTGGCAGGGCGGGGCGTCGAATCGGCGTGCTCGTCGTCGCCATAGCCGTAGTACTCCCACGGCGAATCACCATCGAGCACCAGCTCGGTCTTGGCCTTGCCGGCGAGCACGCGCACGACGTAGCCGGCCGATGCGTCGCCCGGCTTCACCGTGAACTGGAACTTGCCGCCGGTCGCCTTGGCCTGCTGCTTGCCCTCGGGCACCGCGCGCAGCCAGCGATCGTAGCGTGACTCGCCGGTGTCTTCGTCGTAGCCGTAGCTGTAGTCGGCCTCGAGATGCGCGAGCTCGATCCGGATGTCGGTGGCTGCATTGCTCACCGGCTTGCCGGCCCAATCGACGATCAAGCCTTCAACGGTGAACTCCTCGCCGCTGCTCGCGCGCACGGCCTTGGTCTTGAGCCCGAGGTAGAACTTCTCGGGATGCACCGTCGCGGTCGCGGTGCGGACCGTCGATCGGCCGCTTCCCGCCTCGAGCACGGCCGTGACCGCGGTGAGCTCGCCGGTCTGGGTGAACGTCGTGTTGGTCTGTGGCGCCGGGCACGCCACCGTCACCGCGCCGCGCGGATCGAGCTGGCCGCGCGCGGTCCCGAGTGTCACGGCCTTGCCCTTGGGCGTCACCCCGTACGTGAAGTCGCTGTTGGTCTCGGGCTCGAACCGCGACGGCTCGACGCTGCACGTGAGCTCGACGCCGCTATCGAGCGCATTTCCGCCGAACAGGTACTTCGCGGTGACGTCGATCGCGGCCTGCTCGCCGACCAGCAGGTCCGCGCGCTTCGCCGTGGCGGTGACCTTCATCCGCTCCGGGACGATCTCCTCGACGTGGAGATCGTGGGACGCGAGCTGCTTGTCGGCGACCGCGAACGTGACGCGCCAGTGGCCGGTATCGGCGAACGCCGGGAGCACGTGATCGAACGTCACCATGCCGGCGCTGTTGGTCTTGAGCGACAGCTTCTTCACCAGCTTGGCGCGCGGATCGATCACCTTGATCTCGATCGGCAGCGGCTGCGCCGGCGCGCGATCCTTCGAATCGCGGATCACCGCCGACACGTGGGTGGTGTCGCCGGGGCGGTACACGCCGCGATCGGCATAGACCGCCGCGCGATACGGCGAGCTCGCGACGTAGGGCGCGCCCGACGTGCTCGACTCGGCAACCTCCGCTCGCAGATCCTGATACCGGATATAGGTCAGATCATCGGCTTTGCGCGCGATCAACGCGAACGGCTCGGCGTGATCCGGATCGGCGTCGGGCTTGACGGTCAACGTGCAGCCGTTGGCGCCGTCGGTGGTGCAGCGCGCGACCACCTTGCCGCTCTTGCGCACGAGGCTGACCTCGACGTCTTCGAGCGCCTTGGTGGTCTGCATGTCGAGCGCCCATGCCTGCACCGTCTGGAGCCATGGCTTGTCGTGGACGGCGGATTTCTTGGCGACCAGCGACATGTTGGTCAGCATCAGCCGCGACGTCGCCTTGGCGCCGATCCCGACCACGCGCAGCTCGAGCACGCCCTTGGAGGTCGTCGGCAGCATCGAGCCGACGTCGAGCCAGCTCGTGGTCTGCGCATCGCTCTCGCCGCGCAGCGGGATGGTCTTGCGCAGCACGACGTTGCTGGTGCGCTCGTCGGGAATATCGGTCTGGTCGTTGCTCAGCCAGAACACGAGGTTCTCGGGCGGGACCTGGCGAACGACGAGGTTGACCGCTTCGACGTTGAGGTGCTTGACCGCCAGGCTGCTCCACGCGGAGCGCGGCAGGTAACGACCGCTCGCGCCGAACGACAAGCTCGGCTTGCGCGCCGGCACGGCGAACGCGCGCGAGAACGGCGCCGCCACGACACCTCCGTCGACGGACGCCGCGCCGGCCTCGATCCGCATCGTGTAGGCGCCGCGCTTGAAGTCGCCGAAGATGCGAAATCCGGCGCGGCCCGACACCACGTAGGTGTTCGCGACCGCGGGCGTGAACTTCACGCGCTGAACCGCGGCGTCGGTGAGCACGCACCGCTCCGACAAGCCGTAATAGCCTTCGCCTTCGTAATACGAGCGACGCCCCGCGGGCGCCGCCGCGTCGTCGCACACGACCTCGACGTAAAATCCGTTCGATCCCTCGATCAACTTGGCGGCTTTGACCGCGACCAGCTTGTCGCTGCCGACCGCGTAGTCCGCGGATGCCGCAGCTGCTCTGGCGCCGGTCATCGAGGCAAAGTCCTTGGGGATCGCGACCGACAGCTTGCTCGGTCCGGTGATCCCATTGAACGTCGCGACCAGCACGTTCGGCGCGCGCCGCCGGCTCAGCGTGACCGCATTGGTGGGCGCGCCATTGACCGAGAACGTCATGCTCCTGGACTTGCCCTGGATCAGCACCGGTCCGGAGAACGTCAGCTCCATCGTGACCGTGCGCTTCGCGATGTCGATCGCGGTGGGCGCCCAGCTCAACAGCTTGAACGGCGGGGTGGTGAACGAGTGCGACCAGGTCGTGCCCGCGGGCGGCGTGATCGGTCCGTCGCGGGTCTCCAGCCTGGTGAGCTCGATGGTGTACTTGGTGTCGAGCTCGAGCGGACGCGACGGTGTGAACGTCAGCTCGGAGACGCCCGTGTAGCGCAGGGTGCCCGGCACCTCGGGCGTGATCTTGAGCTCGGACTTCGAGCTCACGCGGCCGACACCATCGCGATCGATCGCCGGCATCGCCAGCTCGATCACGATCGCCTCGGCGACGACGTTGTCGGGCGCGAGCTCTCGGATGATCGGCGCGAGCTTCTGCGGCGTCACCGCGACTTGCTCGGGCGGACCGTCGGGATCCTTGGGCTCCTCGGCGACAGCCGATCCGGCAGCCTCGGGCTTGTTGTCCGGCTCGGACTTCTTGCTGCCGCACGCGGCATGCACGAGCAGCAAGACCGCGAGCGCGTAGCTACCCAACGAACGACCGATCATGTTTGTTCCCCTCGCGTTGACGCTTGCGACCAAACGCGCTGCCAGAGCGCGTCATTCCCGACATGAAACCGACTACAGCTCGTGCGTGACGATCCGGCGCAGCGTCGCCGCGTCGATGTTCGACCCCGACAGGACGATCCCCACCGTCTTGCCGGCCAGCACCGGACGCAGCGCCAGCAGCCCGGCCAACCCCGCGGCCCCGGCCCCCTCGGCGAGGTTGTGCGTGGTCTGGATCAGCATCCGGACCGCGGCGGCGAGCTCGGCCTCGGACACCGCGACGAACCCGGCGAGCCCCTCGTGGAGCGCATCCCAGGTCAAATCGTAGGTCGCGCGCGTCGCGAGGCCATCCGCGAACGTGTCGGCGCGCTCGGTGGTCAGCCGTTCGTGCTTGTGCCACGAGTCGTGGATCGCGGAGGCGGCCGCAGCCTGGACGCCGTAGACGGCCACACCTGGACGAAGCGCCCGGGTCGCGATGATCGCGCCGACCGCCTGCGAGCCGCCGCCTACCGCCATCACCAGCGCGTCGAGCGCGTCGGCCTGCTCGCACAGCTCGGCCGAGAGCGTGGCGGCACCTGCGATCACGTTGGCATCGTTGGTCGAGTGCGCCATCACCAGCTTGCGGTCGATGACCAACCGCTTCGCGACCTCGACCGCCTCGTCGTAGTCGCGCCCGGCTTCCACGAGCTCGGCGCCATGGCCCTGGATGGCCGCGTTCTTTTCGGGGTTGTTCCCGTGGGGGACGCAGATCACGACGGGGATCCCGAGCTGCGCTCCCGCCCATGCCAGCCCCAGCCCGTGGTTGCCCCGGCTCGCCGCCACCACTCCGTGGGTGCGGTGCTCCGGCGCGAGCGCAGTCATGAACGACATCGCGTTGCGCGCCTTGAACGCGTTGGTCGGCAGGTGGTTATCGTGCTTGACCAGCACCCGCGCACCCACACATGCATCCAGCTCCGGATAGTGCCGCAGCGCCGTGGTCGGGATGTACGGGGCGATTCGCCGCCTCGCAGCCACCACGTCGTCCCAGGTGATCGGCCAGGTCACGGCGTGAGGGTAGCACCATCCCCCGAACCAACCGCCGTGCGCGGTGTCCTTCCGCCATGTCACCAGGCTCGCAGGATCGTGAGCTCCGCATCGTCACGCGCGGCGCCGATGGCCGGTGGCACATCAAGCTCGGCGCACGCTGCTCTTTGAATCGAGGCGACCATCACGACCGCGCGGTATGGCGTTGCGCTCGTCGATCGAATGCCCCAATGTCGGCGGGGCTGGCATCCGTCGATGCCAGCCTCGCGACCCGGTGCGCACCGTCGGTCACGCTGGCGATCATCGGTGGGACCACACGAACCTGCGGGCCAACCGAAGTGAGGCGTTTTCGATGCTGCTGCGCGAGGGCGCACATCGCTTCTCGTATACCGCGCGCGCGATAACGCCCGGTACGTTCATGGCAGCGCCGGCGAAGGCGGAGGAGATGTACAGCCCCGAGACGTTCGGTCGGTCGACGAGTGAGGTCGTAGTCGTCGAATAGGCCCCTTCCGCTGGTGGTGGTGCGTGGCACAATGGCCACGTGGAAGTGTTCGTGTTGATGATGGGGCTGTGGCTGCTCGTGGCCGTGGCGTTCGGCATGCGCCGGCCGCGCGGACTCGGTGGGATGGCCCTGCGCGCACGACTCGACGCGGTCTACGGCGAGCCCCACGAGCTCGTGCAAGTCTCCCCGGACGCGTTTCCCGAGGCAGACCTCGAGTTCTACGATCGCGCGAAGCGCGAGCTCGAGCATCGCGGGTATCGGTTCCTGGCGGATGTCGAGGATCTGACGCTGTCGCGGATCTATCCCGAGAACCGCACGTTCCTGCGGTTGCTCGTCGACGCCGGAGGAATGATCCGTGCGAGCGCGTATCACATGCATCCGCGCGGCGTCGTGATCTCGTTGCTCCAGCTGGTCCAGCTGTTCCCACGGCACCTGCGCGTCGTCGAGCTGGTCAGCGAGGTCCAGGGCAGGTTTCTGGTGACCAGCAACACGCAGGGCATCGACCGGCTCGAGCCTCCGCCGGAGGCGCGGGTCGAGCGCGTGCACATCTCGACGCCGATCGGCGAGCTGGTCGCCCGCCACGAGGCGCGGATCACCGACTACGTTCGCAGCCACCCCGAGCGAGCGCCGGTCAATTTCGAGTCACTCGCCGACGTCCTCGCGTCGACCGCGCGTGCCCACGTCGCGATGGCTCGCCACCGCCAGCGCGTCGGCGGCCTGTCGCGCGACGAGCTCGAGCGGCTGAAGGGCCGGCCGCTCAGCGCGAATGAAGAAGAATTCTTGCGCGAAGTGCAGGGCAAGACCGAGCCATCCGCGTGATGCGGTTCGTGACGCAGCAGGTTCGACCACCATCGCAGCTGCGCCGCGACCTTCCAGCGAGCTCGAACGAATCATCCTAGAGGCGCTGTCACCTCGTGACCAACGTCTGCCTTCTGCGACGGCCCTGATCGGCGCACTCGATCGGGTCGCGCAGAACCACGAGCTCCGCGCTTGGCGCGCGATGTCGCGAACTATCTGGCGGTGCTCACCGACGCCGGCCACCCGTATCGCCGCGGCATTGGCTCGACGAAGAAGTCCGATCCGCGACCCGACGACTGAACGGACGGTCAGACCCCCCTGGCATAGTCGCCAGCATGCGGGTCATCCACACCTCTGACTGGCATCTTGGGCACACGCTCAAGGGTGAGGTCACTCGCGAATACGAGCACCACGCGTTCCTCGCCTGGCTGCACGAGACGTGCGTGAAGGAGGCGGCGGACGCGCTGGTAGTCACCGGCGACGTGTTCGACAGCTCGACGCCGCCGGCCAGCGCCGAAAAGATGTGGTTCGAGTTTCTCGCCGGCCTTCGCGGCGCGATGCCAGCGATGGATGTCGTGGCGATCGCGGGCAATCACGATTCGCCGGCGCGGATTGGCGCTGCATCATCGGTGCTGCGCGAGCTCGGCGTGCATGTCATCGGAAACCTGCCGCGGCGCGCCGATGGCTCGCTCGATCTCGATCGAATCCTGATCCCGATCGCGGGAGGGCGCGGGATGGTGGCGGCCGTGCCGTTTCTGCGACCGGTCGACACGCCCATCGACGTCGAGGATCCATTGGCTGCGATCTACGAGGACGTGATCACCGCGGCACTGGCCCGGCGCAGATCGGACCAGGCGCTGATCGTGCTCGGTCACCTCTATGTGGCGGGCGCCGACGCGGCGTTCTTGAGCGAGCGACGGGTGTCGATCGGCGGCGTCGAGTCGGCGCCGCTGCGGCTGTTTCCCAGGGGCATCGATTACGTCGCGCTCGGCCACATCCACCGGCCGCAACGCGTCGGTCGCGACACCATCCGGTACGCCGGCGCGCCGATCACGCTTTCGCTCGACGAAGCGAGCTATCGCCATCAGGTCGTATCGATCGACTTCGAGGCAGGGCGGGTCGCGGAGATCCGGTCGCTGGAGATCCCGCAGGTGATCGAGATCATACGAGTGCCGAGCCGTGGCGCCGCGGTGCTGGCCGAGGTCCTCGAAGCACTCGAGCAACTGCCGTCTCGCCAGGAGGGTGACGATCCGGCGCGGCCGTATCTCAAGGTGGTGGTCGCGCTCGAACGCCCCGAACCGAAGCTGCGTTCGCTGATCGAGGCCGTCCTGGACGACAAGCGACCTCGGCTGATCAAGCTCGAGGTCGCGGGGACCGGCGACCGCGCGGCGCTTGCCGAGCGCGTCAGTGTCCAGCGGCTCGCCGAGCTCGATCCGCGCGAGGTGTTCGCGCGATTGTGGCTGCGCGATCACGCCGAGGCTCCCGATCCAGACGTGCTCGCGGGGTTCGAACGCCTGCTCGCAGAGGTCCAAGGCGATGCGCTCGATCCGGAGCTGTCATGAGGATCCTCGCGATTCGCGGCTGCAACCTGGCGAGCCTCGCCGGGGAGTTCGAGATCGACCTCGCGCACGGGCCGCTTGGCGACGCGGGCGTATTTGCGATCGTCGGTAACACCGGCGCAGGCAAGAGCACGTTGCTCGATGCGTTGTGCGTGGCGCTGTTCGATCGTACGCCGCGCTTGACCAATCACAGCCGCGTCGTGGTCGGGCGCGGTGACAGCGATCCGAGCTCACTCGGTTCACAAGATGTCCGCACCTTGCTGCGGCGTGGCGCCGCACAGGGCTGGGCGGAGGTCGACTTCGAGAGTCGCGACGCGCAGCGGTTCCGGGCGCGGTGGTCGGTGCGGCGGGCGCGCGGCAACACCGATGGAACGATCCAATCACAGCAGCTTTCACTGACCGCGATCGACGGCGGCCAGCGGCTCGGAGGCACCAAGACCGAGACGCTCGAGGCGATCCATGCCCGTCTGGGGCTCTCGTTCGACCAGTTCCGGCGCTCGGCGCTGCTCGCCCAGGGCGAATTCGCGGCGTTCTTGCGCGCGGACGGCAAAGATCGCAGCGAGCTGCTCGAGCGGATGACCGGGACCGAGATCTACTCGCGGTTGTCGATCCAGGCGCACCTCAGAGCCGCGCTTGCCGAACAGCGGCTGCGCGAGCGCAGGGCTGCAGCCGAGGCCATCCCGGTTCTCTCGGACGAAGCGCGTGCCCAGGCGACCGAGCAGCTCGGCGTGGCCGAAGCAGCGAAACTCCATGCGCACGCGCAGCTGGCGATCGCCCAGGCCGCACATCGCTGGGTCAGCGAGGCAGACAAGCGTGCTGCGGAGCTTGCGGCCGCCCAGCACGAGCTCGCGATCGCGCAGGGCGCAGTTGTCGACGCCGAGCCACTGCGCGTCGAGCTCGCGTCGCGACGCCGAGCTGAGCCGTTGCGCGCGACGTGGGACGAGCTGATCCGGATCGATCGTCAGCTCGAGGTCGCGCGCGCCGATGCGGTTTCGATCCAGCACGCGGTCGCGAACGCAGTCGAACGCGAGCACTCGATCACCCGGCGGCGGGTCCAGCTCGAGCAGCTCCTGGCGCCGATCCGCGAGGCGCGCGTTGCCGCGAGCATCATCGAGCAAGCGGGTTGCGAAGAGGGCGCCGAGGCGATCGGGGTCGCGGCTCACCAGGATGCGGTCTGGCTTCACGACCATCATCGCCTCGCCAGCGAGGTCGCGGGCTGGCCGGAGCTCGATGCAAAGTTTGCCCGCCGCATCGAACAGGCGGCAGCCGTGCATGGGATCGACCGCGAGCTGGCGATCGTGACCAGCGCCAGGTCCAACCTGGTCAAGGCTCGCGACCAGGCGATCCTCGAGCGCCAACAGCTCGCAGGGCGGTATGCAGAGGCCCAGCGCAAGGCCGAGAGCTTTCATCATCGGCGCGGGATCACGCTCGATGTCGCGAGCCGCCAGGAGGATGCGGCTCGTACGCGACTCGCCGAGATCGACGAGCTGGTCGCACTGGTGGCACGGGCCCGCGGCGCGCGTGCGCAGTGTGCCGACGTCGATCGCCAGCTGGCGGAGCTTGCGCGGAACCGCGAAGCGGACCACGAGCAGAGCGCGGCCCTAGAACAGCGTCGCCTCGCCGCCGTCGCGCTGCGCGAGGAGCGAGCACGCGTTGTCGACCAGCTTCGGCGAGCGGCAGGTTACGAGCACGCGCGCGCCGAGCTCATCGATGGCGAGCCATGCCCGCTGTGTGGCGCGCCGGACCATCCGTGGAAAGATCGGGGTGCGTTCAGTGATGTGATCCGCGAGCAAACCACGGCGCTGCGCACCACCGAGGCGGAGCTCGACGACGTCACCACCTCGCTCGCGGTCCTCGCCGCGTCGCGCGACCAGGGGGCGGCGACCGAGCGGATGCTGCTTGCGACGCGCGCGGCCGCCGACGAGCTCCGGCGCTCCGCGATCACGACGTGGACCGAGCGGCTCTCGGTGCTTGGCGAGCTCTCACTCGTTCGCGATCCTGGGGAGCCAGACGCGGAAGCGCTTGCGAACGAGCTGCGCTCGACTGCGCTCGCGCGCCTCGAAGCGGCGCGCGCGGCGCGCAGCCAGGCAGAGTCCGCCACGCGGGCCGCCGCGGAGGCGCAGGCCCAGATCCAGCTGTGTCGGGCCGATGCCGAACAGCTGGAGACGCGCGTGCGTGAGCTCGAGCGCCAGCTCGGTGAGCACGACGCCTCGCTCGGACGGCTGCGTGGCGAGCGCGCAGGTCGCAGCGATCGCCAGCGCGAGCTCGACCAGGATCTCGAGGCTGCGGCGAAGCGATGGATCGACGCTGTGCCCGAGCGTGCACGGACGCGAGTGGCCGAGGAGGCGTCATTCGAGCGCCATCGGTCGTGGATGGGAGAGCTGGCCAGCCAGTGGCGCAGCCGTGCCGCGCAGGTCGCGATCGCGGATGGCAAGCTGGTCGCGCTGCTCGCATCGATCGACAAGCAGGCACGCGACGCGGAGCGCAGCTTGGCCGAGCATCGCGTGAGAGCCGAGGATCATCGCCGTCGCGTGACCGATCTCGAAGCAAGTCGCGTGAGCCAGGCAGAAGCCCTCGAGCGTGCGGGCAGGGCGATCGGGCTCGAGCGTGCAGACCTCGACCGGCTATTCGCCAGCGATGGCGGACGGATCGACATGTTGACCGATACGCTCGCGGAGATCGATCGCACGGTCGAGCGTGTGTTGACGGTGGTCAGCGAGCGCAAGCGACGATGTGACGAACATGCGGTGAGTCGGCCGGCGACGCTGATCGAAGGTGCCGAGGCAGCCGCGCTTGCCGATCACGTGAACACGGCCGCGGCGATCGCCGCGGAGGCAGAGCACCATGTGGCTCGGCTGTCGGCGGCCCTGGCGGCAGACGCCGATGCTCGCCAGCGCCGGGCCAGCGCGCTCGAGCTGGTGGCGAGCTCCGAGCACGCAGCGCACATCGATCGCGTGCTCGGCGGGGTCATCGGCTCGCACGATGGCAAGCTGTTTCGTAGCTTCGCCCAGAGCCTCACGCTCGACGGTCTGCTCGCGGTGGCCAACGCGCACCTCGAGGAGCTCGCGCCGCGCTATCAGCTCGAGCGTGTTCCGCGTCACGACCTCGAGCTGCAGGTCATCGATCGCGATCTGGGCAGCGATGTTCGGTCGGTGCAGAGCCTGTCGGGAGGCGAGAGCTTTCTGGTGTCGCTCGCGCTCGCGCTCGGGTTGTCGTCGATGTCGGCGCATGATGTTCGCGTGCGGACGCTGCTGATCGACGAGGGATTCGGCACGCTCGACCCGCAAGCGCTCGAGACCGCGCTCGCGGTGCTCGATGCGTTGAAAGCCGGTGGTCGCCAGGTCGGCGTGATCTCGCACGTGCCTCAGCTCGTGGAACGTGTCGGAGCTCACGTTCACGTCGTCCAGCGCGGCGCGGGGCGCAGCGAAGTGGTGGTGGCATAGACGTAGTGACGTACGATCGGCGCGATGCCGCGAATGACGATTCCCCAGATCGAGGCGCTGATCGACCACCACCATGCCGACTGGCGGTCGTACTGGGAGATCAAGGAGCTCGGGGAAAACGACATCACCGTCCGGATGGTGTTCCGCCAGGAGCTCCTTCGCGCGGGGGGCACGGTGTCCGGGCCGGGCATGATGGCGCTTGCCGATACCGCCGCATACTTCCTCGTGCTCGCGCACGTGGGTCCGGTGGATGCGGCGACCTCGAGCCTCGACATTCACTTCCTCACCCGGCCTCAGCCGGTGGACGTGACGGCAACGGCCAGTCTGTTGCGGCTTGGAAGTCGACTGGTGGTGACCACGGTCGATCTGCGGGCCGCAACCGACCTGGTCGCACGCGCCACCGTGACGTACGCGGTTCGATCGTAACCGTTACCGGTTCGCTACCCGAAGCGCGCCGGTGAGTCGCTGGCCCCGACGACGACGGTGGGTAGTAGCGTGTCATACATCGCGGCTCAGTTCGTTCGAACTCGCTCTAGCCGGCGCAGAAAATTTAAAGCAAGCTGGTATTCGACGTGCTCGTGGAGCCAGCGACTCCGTCGAATATTGGTCCGTACACCGTTCTTGATCTGTTGGGGAACGGATCGGCGGGCGATGTGTATCGAGCCAATGATCCGCGCTCGGGCAAGGAGGTCGCGCTCAAGATTCTTCGGCGGACTGCGCCGCAGGATCTGGAGCGCTTTCGCGAAGAGGCATCGGCGGTCCGCAAGCTACAGCACCGCAACATCGTCGAGGTGTTCGAGTTCGAGCAGGTCGACGGCCTCTACTACCTCGCGATGTCGTACGTGCCGGGCAAGACGCTCGCGTCGGTGGCGCCGATGGCGGTCACGCCCGCGCTCGAGATGTTCCAGTCGATCTGCTCGGCGATCGACTACGCACACCGACAGGGCGTCATCCACCTCGATCTCAAGCCGGCAAACATCCTGCTCGATCCGGAGCGCGGCCCGCAGATCGTCGACTTCGGGCTCGCTCGCGAGACCCTGTTGCCGCAACCCGACACCATGTCGCGGTACATGCTGGGCACGCCCGGGTTTCTCTCTCCCGAGCAGGCACAAGGCGCGCCGGTCAATGGCGCCGCGGACATCTTCTCGCTGGGCGCCACCTTGTACTTTCTGCTGACGGGGCAGGCCGCGTTCGAGGCTCCGTCGGCGGCGCAATCGCTGGCATTGACGCTCACCGCGGATTTTCCGCGTCCGTCGAAGATCAACCCGGAGATCCCGCGTGAGGTGGAGGCGATCATCCTCAAGGCGATGAGTCGCGATACGCGCCGGCGGTTCGCGACCGCGGGCGAGATGGGCGAAGAGATCGCCCGGTTCTTGTCGGGCAAGACCCCGGCCTCGGTGTTCGAGGTGTTCGCCGATGCGGTGTCGTTCGAGCAGGATTGCGGCTGGCGCGTGCGGCGCAAGGTGCTCGTGGTCGGGGAGATCGAGACGCTCGTCGATCAGCTCGAGCCTGATCGGATCGCACTCTACGAAACGTGGACCGCACAGACCGTCGAGGATGCGCTGTCATCGATCTCGGATTTCGCGATCGATGCGGTCGTGGTGGCCGGCACGGTTGGAAACGGCGCCGCGATCGAGCTGTTCAAGCGAGTGCGCGGCGAACAGCCCGATGCGATCCGCGTCTACGTATCCGATCAACGCCAGCCGCTCCCCGCCGAGTTGATTCAGGGGCTCATCAACGAAGGTGGGGTCACCAACTGGATCGATATCAACGGCCCTGAGGATCCACTCGGCGTGGCGCTCGACAAGGTGTTCCGCTCGGATCCGGGCCGGCGCTCGGTCGCCGGGTCGCGCGATGAGATCCAACGGCTGCGCCGCGAGCTCCGCGCGATGCAGGAATCTGCGATCCAGAAGAATCGCGACCTCCAGGCGAAGTCGGTCTACCTCGAGGAGAAGGTGGCCGAGCTGACGCGGATGAAACGGACCTTCGTCAACCTGTCGAGCGAGCTCCAGCAGCGCAATAGCGAGATCGATGAGGCGCGGAAACGGATCGAGGAGCTCTCGGTCACCGATGAGCTGACCGGCGTGCTCAATCGCCGAGGGTTCTTTGGCGCTGCACGGCGCGATGCGCGGCGTGCGCGGCGATTCGAGACCCAGATGGCCCTGCTGATGCTCGACGTCGATCACTTCAAGCGGATCAACGATACGTACGGGCACCAGGCCGGCGACGCCGCGCTCAAGACGATCGCCTCGATGATCGCTGCTGCGGTCCGCGATACCGACGTGTTCGGGCGCGTTGGCGGCGAGGAGTTTTGCGTGCTACTCGCCAACACCCAGCTGGAGGGCGCGCAGGTGGTCGCCGAGCGAATCCGCGCCGCCATCGACGAGCGCGAGATCGATCTGCCCAAGGTAGGTCTGGTCAAGATCACCGTCAGCATCGGCGTCGCGATCGATCAAAGCCGGGAGCAGGACGTGCAGCGGCTGCGTCGCGGCAGCAAGCCGCCGGGCGCACACGACAGTGATGCGGCCGATGGCCCGCTCGAAGAAATGATCCACGCCGCGGATGCGGCGCTGTATCGCGCAAAGCAGCAGGGGCGCAACCGAGTGGAAGTCGCCGTTGTTTCCACCGGACCTACCACCGCAACGGAGGGCGAGGAGAACAAGCCATGAGCACCGAAGAGGAGAAGCACGGAATCTCCGGTTACGACATGACGACGCTGCTCGATTCGCAGCCCGTGATCGTATCGGCGATCGACCCCAGGACCTACACGGTCAAGTATCAGAACGGCACGGGCAAGAAGATGCTCGGCGTGATTCGTGGCAAGACCTGCTACGAAAACATCCCAAAGCTCGGCACCGCGTGTCCGTTCTGCAAGATGCCCCAGGCCATGGAGACCGGAGAGCTCCAGTCTTCCGAGGTCAATCTGCCCGACGGCAAGTGGTTGCTCGTGCAGTTTGCGCCGGTGAAGCGCCCGGACGGCAAGCAAGACATCATCGAGTCGATCACCGACATCACCGAGATGAAGCTGCGCGAGCTCGAGCTCGACCGCACGGTGAACTTGCTGGTCGACCGCGAAGAGAAGATCGAGAAGCTGCGCGATCAGATCCGCTCGCTCGGCGGTAGCCCGAAGAGCTGATCGGCGTCGTCACTTCACTCGCCCCACATTGCCCACGTTACCGACGGGTTCGGGCCAGCGCTCCGCCAGCCGCGCGAGCGCATCGCCGGTGAGCCGCTGGACCGTCCACTCAGACATCGCCGTCGCTCCGACCGCGCGGTACAGCCGGAGCGCGGGCTCGTTCCAGTCCAGCACCGACCACTCGAACCTGCCGTAGTGGCGCTGCACCGCGATCCGCGCCAGTGCGCCGAGCAGCGCGCTGCCGATACCCTGATGGCGCGCGTCCTCACGCACGTAGAGGTCCTCGAGGTACATCCCCGGCTTTGCGAGGAACGTCGAATAACTCTCGAAGAACAGCGCGAACCCGACGGGTTGGTCGAGCGTCGCGATCAGCACCTCGGCCGAGCGACGCACGCCGAACAGCGTCGCGCGCAGGCTCGCTTCGGTCGCAACGACCTCGTGCGCGAGCTTCTCGTATGCCGCGAGCTGCTGGATGAACGACAGGATCGTCCCGCAATCCGCGGGCGTCGCGAACCGGATCGTCAGGGTCGGCGGGAAGCTCATCTCGCGATGTGTATCGCGGGTCCGCGGCCGTGACTACTCGACTCGCTCCTTCGTGGGCGTCGACGATCGAGCTCGTCACGTCAACTCGTCGAGGACCGCGCAAAAGTCGCCAGGCAACGCCGACGAGAGCGCGACGGGCTCGTTCGTGATCGGATGAACGAACCCGAGCGTCGCGGCATGCAGAAGCAGCCTCGGCGAGCGCAGCGGCTTGTGGCCGGCTGCTTCGAAGTCTCGGATGTACACGGTCTCACCGACGAGCGGGTGACCCGCTTCTGCGAGATGAATGCGGATCTGGTGGGTCTTGCCGGTCTCGAGTCGAACCTCACACAGCGTCGCGTCACGCAGCGCACGCATGGCGGTCACGTGAGTGATCGCACGCTTGCCTTGACCGGAGTGCGTCGTCGATCCGCGCAGTCCATCCCCACGATCGACCACCAGCTGCGATTCGATCCGGCGCGATGCGATCGCGCCATGCGCCACGCATTGGTACATCCGGTCCATCGTATGGGCGCGTAGCTGCGCGGCGAGGCCGATCTCGGCGCGCTTGGATTTTGCGAACATCAACAGGCCCGACGTTGCGCGGTCGATCCGGTGCACGACGTGCAGCGCGACACTGGTTGCCGGCTTGCCCATGCGCCGCCAGGCACCGCGGATCAGATCCATGGCGGTGTCGGTCTCGCGCTCGTACGGCACGCTGTTGACGCCCGATGGCTTGTCGATCACCACGATGTGCGGGTCATCGAACACGAGCACGCCCTCGCGTGTGGGGTCGCGGGGGCGTGGCGCGTTGATCCGGAGCTCGACCTGCTGGCCTGGCGTGAGCCGATGGTCGATCGTGGTGATCGACGTACCGTCCACGAACACCTTGCCGGTCGATACGTATCGCTTGGCGACCGACCACGGCACCTCGGCGCTCGCCTTGACGAACCCGGCGAGCGTGATTCCAGGGACCTCGACGATCCAAGCCACGGCCGGACACTAGCGCGGGGAGCGGATCGGAGGAACCGCCACCGCTTGTCTAGCGAATGAAGATCCGCGTCGTCGGGTGCGGCCGGATCTACGCGCGATGCGCCGGGTCGCAGCATGGTAAAGACACACCCATGGATCGCACCCTGTTCACCGAGGAGCACGACGCGTTTCGCAAGGCGTTTCGCCAGTTCGTCGAGCGCGAGATCAGCCCGCACCAGGCGCGTTGGCGCGACCAGGGCCAGGTGGATCGCGAGCTGTGGCGCAAGGCGGGCGCGCAGGGCTTTCTGTGCCCGTGGCTCGACGAACGGTATGGCGGACCAGGGGCGGACTTTCTGTGCTCGGTGATCGTCTTGGAGGAGCTGGCCCGAGCCTACGAGAGCGGGTTCTCGGCGGCGTTGCACTCCGACATCATCGTGCCGTACATCTATTCGTTCGGCTCCGAGGAGCAGAAGCAGACCTGGCTGCCCGCCTGCGCATCGGGTGAGTGCGTGACCGCGCTCGGGATGACCGAGCCCGGCACCGGGTCGGACCTCGCGGCGATCACGACGACGGCGGTGAAGTCGGGCGACGACTACGTGATCAACGGCGCCAAGACGTTCATCTCGAACGGCCAGCTGTGCGACATGGTCGTGCTCGCCGCCAAGACCGATCCGGACCCCGCGAACGCCCACAAGGGCATCTCGCTGTTCATCATCGAGGCGAGCCGTCCGGGCTTTGCGCGCGGCAAGCGGCTCCACAAGATGGGGATGGCGTCGCAGGACACGTCGGAGATGTACTTCGAGAACTGTCGGGTGCCGGCCGCGAATCGACTCGGCGCCGAGGGCGCGGGTTTCATGATGATGATGCAGAAGCTCCAGCAGGAGCGGCTGTGCGTCGCGATCGGCGCGGTGGCGGGAGCGGAGCAGGTGCTCGCAGACGCGATCGCGTACACCAAGGAGCGCAAGGCGTTCGGCAAGCCGATCAGCAAGTTTCAGAACACCCAGTTCAAGCTCGTCGAGTGCCTCGCGAAGGTCGAGGTCGGGCGCGCGTACGTCGACAAGGTGATCGCCGAGCACGTGGCAGGCAAGCACCTGGTCACCGAGTGCTCGCTTGCCAAGTTCTGGACCACCGACATGGCGCAGGAGGTCATCGATACCTGCCTGCAGTTCTTCGGAGGCTACGGCTACATGCTGGAGTACCCGGTGACTCGCGCATTCATGGACGCACGCGTCCAGCGGATCTACGCCGGCACGAACGAGATCATGAAGGTGATCGTCGCCAAGCAGCTCGGGCTTTGAATCCGTGAATGGACTCAGCCAGCGGCCCGGATCTCGCGAACCTACACGGTCGCGCGAGCAGGGGCACGAAGCGATCGCGCGAGAGGCACAGCGAGCCGGGTCAACAGGTGACCACTGGGGTTCAGCGCTGGGGTCCGGCGCTCGGGCGCCGTCACCGTGCTGCGACGCTCGCGTTGCCGCGGGGAGCGTGGGGCAGCGCGGTGGTAATGGTGCCCACGTCGTCGCGACGTGACCAGCTCCGGGCTACCATCGCGCGAGTGAATACAGCGGTCATCGACATCGGAACCAACACGCTGCTCCTGCTCGTGGTGGATCCCCAGATGCGTCCGATCGTCGATCTCTGCCGGTTCGGCCGGCTCGGCAAGGGTCTCGATCGCAGCGGTGAGCTCGCCGCCGATGCGATCGCGAACAGCCTCGAGATCTGCCGCGAGTACCGCCGGGTGATGGACGAACATCACGTCACCAAGCCGGCGGTGATCGGGACCCAGGCGCTGCGCGAGGCCAACAACAGCCAGCAGTTCGTCGAACCCGCGCAGGCGATCCTCGGCGCGCCGATCGAGATCATCGCGGGCGCGCGCGAAGCCGAGCTGGCGTTCACGTCGGTGGCGCGGACGTTTCCGGATCTCGCAGGCACGCCGTATGTCGTGGTCGACGTCGGTGGCGGCTCGACCGAGATCATCACGACGGATGGCTCGCGCGTGGTGTCCGCCGTCAGCGTGCCGATCGGCGCGGTGCGGCTGACCGAGCGCCACCTCGCTCACGACCCTCCGACGCCCGACGAAGTCCGCGAGCTCACGGCTGATATCGATCGCCAGCTCGAACCTCTCGAGCTTCCGCAAAACGTCGTGATCGTCGGAACGGCCGGAACCGCCACGACGATGGCCGCGATCAAGCTCGAGCTCACGACCTACGATCCCGCAGCGGTCACCGGGCTTCACCTCGCGCCGAATACGGTGAACGCGATGCTGGCTCGCTTGCTCGCGGCGACCGTCGCGGAGCGCCGCACGATCGCAGGCGTCGTGCCGCAGCGCGCGGACGTGATCGCCGCCGGAGTCGCGATCTACTCGAGGCTCGTTCATCGGATCGGTGCGCCGGCGTTCATCACGTGCGATCGCGGAATTCGTTGGGGCGTCGCGTACGAACGCGTGTCCACCGGCGGCTAGGTCGAGGTGTCTAGTCGGGCATGAAGCAACTCTCGCTCGTCGTCGCGGTCTCGTTCTTGGTTGGTTGCGCCGCCGCTGAGGCCGGTCCACCGAAGACCGAGCGGCGAAACGTGTCGAGCTTCAGCGCCATCGACATCAGCACTGCGCTCGACGTCGACTTCACGATCGGCAAGACGGCGAGCGTCAAGGTGATCGCGGATGCAGACATCGTCGCCAAGGTGAAGACGGTCGTCGATCGCGGATCGACATCACCGGCGCCTCGCGGTTGAACGCGAGCGGGGTGTCGAATTCGAGGCTGGACCTCACACTGTCGGGCGCGTCGTCCGTGAAGATCATCGGGTCGACGAAAACACTCGCGGTCGAAGTGAGCGGCGCGAGCTCGCTCGACGCGCAGCGGCTCAGCGCGACGGAGGCATCGGTCGCGGTCTCGGGCGCGAGCCATGCGACGGTGGCCGCCCGCGATGCGCTCACCGCCAGCGTCACCGGAGCGTCGAAGCTCGCCGTCTACGGGAAGCCGGCGAGCGTGACAAAGTCCGCGACCGGCGCGAGCAAGATCACGATGAAGTGATCGACGACGTTCATCGATGGGAGCTCGAGCGTGGGCTCGCCGGGATTCAGGTCGACGCCGTCGAGGCGAGGTCGACGCTGTCCGAGCTCCCCTGGGTCAGGTCGCCGGATGCAACACGGGCGCGAGGTGATACAGCATCAGGTAGACCACGACGCCCGTGACCGACACATAGACCCAGATCGGCCAGGTGAACGCGACGATCTGGCGATGCTTGGCGAACTGACCGCGCAGCGCACGCCGCAGCGCGACGACCACGAGCGGTACGAGCACGACGGCGAGCACCATGTGCGTGAACAACGTGACGAGGTAGACCGATCGGTCCCAGTCGGCGCCGGGGTACTTGTGCGCGCCGGTGGTCATGAATCGGATCCCATACGAGATCAGAAACACCGTCGCGACGGTGAATGCGCCCAGCATCCGCTTGCGGTGAAGCTGCTGGTCACCGCGCGCGATCGCCATCCGGCCGAGCACGAGCAGCACGAAACACGTGAGGTTCAGTGCGGCGTTGATCGCAGGGTGTAGCTGGCTCCAGCTCATCGGCGGGGCTATCCACGCCCGTCGAACACCATCACCGCAAACAGCACCGGCAGATAGACGATCGAGGTAAGAAATACGCCGCGCGCCCACCGGGTGACAGGTGCACCCTCCTTCGCGGGTGCGAGCCCTGCGAGCCCACGGAACAACACTCCCACGCCGAGCACCGATGCGGTGACCAGGTAGAGCACACCGGTGACGCCGAGCGGCACCAGCACCATGCTGATCGCGACCTGAATGATCAGGTAGACCGAGATCTCGCGACGCGCAGCCTCGATGCCCCGCGTGCTCGGCAGCGTCTTGAGCCCGGCGGCATCGTAATCCGCCTGGCAACACAGCGCGATCGCGTGAAAGTGCGGGATCTGCCAGAAGAACAGCACCGAGAACACCGCGAGCCCCGCGAGCTCGATCCGGCCCGTTGCAGCGGTCCAGCCCATCAGCGCGGGCATCGCGCCCGGAACCGCGCCCACCCATACCGCCCAGTACGACCGCTGCTTCATCGGCGTGTAGACGCCGACGTAGAGGAGCAACGCGAGCAGTCCGAGCGCAGCGGTGATCAGATTGACCATCGCCAGTGCAGGCAGGGCCGCTGCGCCTTGCACCGCACCAAACACCAGCGCGGTGCGGGCTTCGAGCCGGCCGCCCGGCAGCGGGCGATTGCGCGTTCGCGCCATCAAGCAATCACTGTCGCGCTCGAGCCACATGTTGAGCGTGTTCGCCGAGCCGACGATCAGCGCCGTCCCAAGGAGCAGCCACATGGCGACATCGGCGGCCGGATAGCCCGGGGCAAGGCTCAATCCGCCGGCGGCGGTGAGCAGCGCCATCACCATGATGCGTGGCTTGACCAGCGCGATCAGATCGAGCACGCGCGGCCTGGCGATCGCGGCGCTCATCGCATCACCACCGCGCCAGGAATCGTTGCCACGTCGTCGACGCTCGATGCGCGCGCGGCCGTCCGGCGACCGCTCATCAGCCACATCGACATCCACACCGCCCACAGCGACGCGGCGCCGGCGAAGTGACCGACCGCCAGCGGTACCGATCGCATCGTCATGATCGTGGCGACGCCGAGTCCGATCTGTACAACCACGAGGATCGGCGCGGCCACTGCGAGCGCGCGCAGCGCTGGCCATGACCGCGCGCGACGAAACACCTGGACCGCGGCGATCGTCGTGATGATTCCGACGACCACGCCAAAGCCACGGTGAATCATGTGGAGATGCTGGACGGGCGCCTCAGGCCACCAATCACCGCCGATGGTGCACGTGGGGATGCCGAGGCAAACCATGGCTGCGCCGAGGTGGCGAACCAGCGCGCCGATCAGCAATTGCACGAACACCGCCCCGCACGCGATGCCAATCCAGCGACGAGCTGTTCCGAGTTGGTCGCGTCGGTTGCCGTGCTCGCGAAGCTCGACGACCATCGGGGCTGGCTGGGTCCTGAACGCCGTGTAGATCAGGGTCGCGAAGTAGCTCATGCCGAGCAGCAGATGGCTGGTCGAGACGTACCACGGCAACTTGAACTTGACGGTCACGGCGCCGAGCACGCCCTGAAGGACGACCATGCCGAGCAAGATCCAGGCAAGCCGCTTGAGATCGCTGCGCCGCATCAACAGCACGATCGTGAGCGCGATCTGGAGCATGCCCACGGTCATCGCCGCGAGTCGGTGACCGTGCTCGTACAGGACGCCGCCGACCATCGGTGGGAACAGCTGGCCGTGACAGACCAGCGTCGGCTCGGGGCACGCGAGGCTCGAGCCCGTCGGGTTCACCGTTCCGCCGATCACCAGGAGGATGAACGTGGCGGCTGCCGCAAGCTTGGACAGACGGTGCTCGAGCATGAAGGCGACGCTCGCTGGGTACCACAATTGGTTCCGAAACGCCGCGAGCTCCGCACCGATGCGACAAGACACCGCGAAACCAGGAGCGATGCGATATCAGCAACTTAGTTCCTGTGGCAACCAGCCACGCCGATCCCAACCCGGGGTCACTCCTCGTTGATTAACTGCGTCGGGTCCTCGGGCCACGGGTGGCGCGGATAGCGCCGCATCAGCTGCTTGCGCAGCGCGGGGTAGTGCTTGACCCAGAACCCGGGCAGATCGCTGGTCACTTGCACGGGGCGCTGATTGGGCGCGAGCAGGTGAAGCACGAGCGGCACCTTGCCGTCGCCGACCGCCGGGGCACGCGCGAGCCCGAAGAAATCCTGCATTCGCGACGCGAGCCACGGCGGTTGATCGAGCTGATAGTGAATTGGCGCGCGGCCGCGGCGCGGGAGCTTCAAGTGCGTCGGCGCGAGCCGGTCGACCAGCGCGCGGTGCTCTCCGAGCTGTGCGTCGAGCAGGTCGAGCAGGCTGGTCTTGCGGAGCTCGTCGAACGAGATCAGCCCGTCGCACGCCTGTGCGATCACGATCGCCAACCCTTCGTCGGTTGGCGCGACGATTCCCGACGATGGTACGAGCTTGGCCACCAGCGCGACGCGGGCGCGCCATTGAGCGAGCGCGTCCTTGTCGACGAACCGCTCGATGCCGGCGGCGATCGCCTGGCGCGCCAACAGCTCGGCGGCGGCGCTGCCCGCGCGCCGCGCACCATCGACGTCGCGCTGCTCGTCGATCGCGAGCCCGTCGTAGGCGATCTGAGTGATCCGCTCGACGCGCTCCTTGCTCGCGTTCCACACCAGCTCGTCGCGCTCGGTGATCCGATCGATGAACAGATCGAGCAGCCACGATGCATCGATCGCGCTCGCACGACGGATCTGCACCTTGCTGGCCTGGCCACGCGCGCCGGTCTCGGCGACGTCGATCGCGACGATCAAGTCCGCATCGATCACCACCGAGCTCGACGCGAGCGTGCCGCCGCCTCCGCCCGCGAACACGAAATCGGCGCTGCGCGGCGCGCGCCGCTTGCCGACGCGATCTGGAAATGCCGCCAGG
Source organism: Kofleriaceae bacterium (assembly GCA_050187075.1). Lineage (GTDB taxonomy): Bacteria > Myxococcota_A > Polyangia > Haliangiales > Haliangiaceae > JABFXX01. Next base: position 74,520 of record JBFWXW010000003.1, read on the forward strand.
ATCGAGATCTGGAGCTCCCGATCGACCTGTTCGTCGTCGCCATGAGCGGCGGCGCGCTCGATGATCCTCTCGAGCTGCTTCGCCGAGCGATCCACCGCATGTGCGGTCGCGACGTCGAGGCCATCGCGGCGAAGCCGATCCGGTCGCAGGCCATGCCGGCGCGCATCGAGCAGCGCGTCGAGATCCTCGATCAGATCCGACGCCGCCGCGATCCGCGCTCCCGAGCCGGGACCGCGCCGTTCGAGCCTCAGCTCGCGCGCTCCCGCGAGCGCTGCGATCACGCACGCCTCCGCGCCGGCGCCGCGCCGTTCGGCCTCGCACAGCAGCCGGCCGAGTCGCGGATGGACCGGGAACCTCAACATGCGTTGTCCCAACGATGTGATCGCACCTGCTGCGACCGCCCCCAGGCGCGCGAGCAGCTCGTCGGCCGCGGTGCGCGCAGCGTCGGGTGGTGGCTCGTACCAGCGCAACGCATCGAGGCCGCCGATGCCGGCGCCGTGGAGCTCGAGCGCCGCCCCGGCGAGATCGGTTCGCGAGACCTCGGGAAGCTCGAACGCTCGACGGTGATCATGGTCGTGTCGGGTGTACAGCCGCAGCACCCGTCCCGGGCGCGTTCGCCCCGCGCGACCGGCGCGTTGCGCACAGCTGGCTCGGCTGACGGGCTCGATGTGCAGCGACGGCAACCCCGACCAGGGCGAGTGCCGGGCGATCCGCGCGAGCCCGCTGTCGATCACCGCGACCACGCCGTCGATCGTCACCGACGTTTCCGCCACGTTGGTCGCGAGGATCACCTTGCGGCGCTGGGCCGGGCGCACCGCGCGATCCTGCTCGTCGGAGCTCAGATCGCCGTGCAGCGGCACGACCTCGAGATCGAACACGCCCGCGGCATCTGCGAGATCCTCGGCGCACCGCCGGATCTCACCTGCACCCGGCAAGAACACCAGGACGTCGCCGTCGAGCCCCTCCTGCGCGAGGCGGCGCACCGCGCTGGCCACCTGCTTGCCGAGCGGCCGATCGTCGGGCTGGTCGAGATGATCGATCGTGAGCGGGAACGTGCGTCCTTCCGAGCGAACGATCGGTGCGCGGTCGAGATAGGCGGCGACGGGCTCGGCATCGAGTGTCGCCGACATCACCAGCAGGACGAGCTCGGGGCGGGTCGCGCGCAGTCGTGCCACCAGCGCGAGCGCGAGATCGCCGTCGAGATGGCGCTCGTGAAACTCGTCGATCACCACGGCGCCGACGCCGCGCAGCGCCGGATCGCCGAGCAACCGGCGGGTCAACACACCTTCGGTGACGAACCGGATCCGGGTCGACGCACTGGTCTTGCGGTCGAACCGGATCTCGTAGCCGACCTCCTGGCCGATCGGGCCGCCGCGCTCGCTTGCCACCCTCGCCGCCGCGAGCCGGGCCGCGATCCGCCGGGGCTGCAGCACGACGATCTCGCCGTCGACGACGCCGGCGTCGAGGAGGGTGCCGGGCACCCGCGTCGTCTTGCCCGCCCCGGGCGGCGCGACCAGCACCGCCGTTCGACGGTCGCGCACCGACGCCACGAGCTCGGGCAGGACCTGATCGATCGGCAGCGCGACGGGCACTGCGCGCACCCTACACCGTGTGAACCCCAGCGCTCGCTCGGATCGATCCCGATCGCGACGGAGCCGATGGGCGATCGCGCGTCGAGCGGCAGTGAAGAGATCGCGCGAGACGCACAGCAAACGCGCGTCAAGACGGGTGAGCTCTGGGGGTATGCTCCGCGGGATGTCGTTTCCCGCGCCACCGATGCCGACGTTTCCCGAGGGGCAAGCCGCCACGACCACGCGCAATCTTCGCTACGAGGATCTGACCCAGGACGGACGGATCGTGCCAGCGAGCCTGCAGGCCTCGCTCCCCGAGCTTTGGACCGCCGTGCTGGTCCGTCACCCGGGGCAACGCGCCGCGGTCGCCGCCGGCATCGTCCCGGTGCTCACGCGGATGACGCTGCACTCCTTCGATCAGCCGATCCGGATCGATCGCCCGCTCGAGTCGGTCTCGGGTTTCCAGCTGTCGCACGATCGCGACAACGGCGAGGTCTCGCGGTTGTTCCTCAACGTTTGGTGTGAGGTCCGCGGTACCGCCGGGAGAATCGGGCCGCGGCAGACCGATCGGGACCTGGTCCCGGCGGGGATGATGTTCGCCGAGCACACGTTCACCAAGCTGTTCGCGCCGCCCGATCAGCGCCGCGTCACCAAGCTCGGGTTCGAGGGCTTTCCCGAGGTCCCGGAGACGCACTACACCGCCCCTTCGACGACGAGCCCGCAGGAGCTTCCCGAGGGTGCGCGCTGGCTCGACGAGGTCGCCGCGGATCCGGTGGACATGTGGTTCACGCTGGATCAAACGGACTCGAACCAGCACGTGAACTCGCTGGTCTACGTCCGGATGTTCGGCGATGCGGTCCAGCGCCGATTGGCGGCCGCCAACCACCCGCTCAAGATCAGGACCAAGGCGGTCGAGATCACGTACCGCAAGCCGAGCTTCGTCGGTGAGCGAGCGCGAGCGCACGTCCGGATGTTCGAGCTTCAAGACCAGCTCGGCGCCGCCGGGTTCATCGCCGGTGATGACGGCAAGCCGCGGTCGTACATCCGCGTCCTGCTCGGCCCCTGAGGGTCCTCGGTCGCGACCCGACGAGCGTGTCGTCATCGCGTCGCCACGCGCCTCGCTGCGCCGCGGCGTGCGACCGGACCTGCTCCGAGCTGCTCGGTCCGTTCGATGCTGCCCTTAGCTGCGAAGCGACACGGCCCGGAAAATAGGGCAGGTCGGTCGCCGGCTAATCATCGACGCGGCGCGCGTCAACTGGTTGCGTGCGCGACAACGGTGGTTACAGCGAGGCCCAAGAACAGTTCGTTCTTCCCTACACAGGAGGATTTCCAATGGCTCTCGTACTGCGTAACTCCACCCCTGCCCGTTACAGCGACCCGTTTCAGATGGCCCGCGAGCTCCTCGCGTGGGATCCGTTCAGCTCCAGCACCCGCCCGAGCAGCGCGTTCTCGCCGGCATTCGAGGTGAAGGAGACCACCGAGGCCTTCGTGGTCAAGGCGGACCTGCCCGGCGTCGCCGAGTCGGACCTCGACATCGCGATCCACAACAACGTTCTGACGATCAGCGGCAGCCGTCAGGCCGAGGAGCGCAAGGAAGACGAAGGCTATGCGCTCTACGAGCGCCAGTTCGGCTCGTTCTCGCGAAGCTTCACGCTCCCCGACGTCGCCGACGGTGAACGGATCGAGGCCAAGCTCGACAACGGCGTGCTGACCCTCACCATCGGCAAGCGCGCCGAGGCCAAGCCGCGCAAGATCGCGTTGAAGCGTTAGTACCTCGACCTAGAGGAGATGATAGCGAGGGCGTCGAGGCGCGCCAGGGCGCGGCGGGCGAGCGCAGCCTCACCACGCGTGCGTAAACGCGTCGAGGTAGGCCTTCGCGATCTTCTCCAGATCCGCGCGTGGCGCCATCTCCACCATCTTCTCGCGGGTCAGCGGATCATCGCTGTACTTGGCAGCGACCCGGATCTGATTGATCCCGTCGTTGAAGTACAACGTGTACGCGTGCGCATAGTCGCCGCTGGGTTGGCCGGTCTCGTCATTCTGGAACGCGTGACCGAGCAGGTACGCGAAGATCACCGGCGCGCCGTGGAGGTCGGTCTGGCCGAGCTCGAACACGGTATCACTGCGCTTGAACAGATCATCGGAGGCAAGTCCGACCTTGAGTGCGCGGTCTTTGGCCTGCCACTGCGGCAGGTCCATCGCAAGGCAGTCGAAACACGCGGCCACGGTCACGTCCACCGATAGTCGGGGGCGCTCCTTGGTGTGATACCGGAGGTCGACCGAGTGGTCGGTCGAGGTGCGGATCGTCTTCTTGAATCCCTCGTATTCGAGCGCCGAGAGCTTGTCGATCGTGGCCTGGGACAGCTTGGCGGTGGTCTTCTTCGGGGGCGTCCCATCGCCCTTGGGGAGCACGAGCTTGTTGCCCTCAGGACCTTCAGGGGTTTGCGACCCAGCTTCCGCGGCGGCGCTGCCAGTGCTCCCCGACCCGGCGGACCCTTGACTGGGCTTCGATTGACACGCAGCGACAACGGCGAGCGCGAAGGCGAAAACTGCGGACGTACGCACCGGCCGAGCCTAGCAGAGCAACCGTCACAGAAACTCCCGAAAATCCGCCCCACAGCGTCAACCGGCATGCGAACGTGGGAATCTGTTTGCCGTGTGGCGGGTTCAGGCCACGCAGCTCCTCCATGCCGCCGCCCCCGCCACCCCCGCCAGTTCCCGACCGCACCGAGACACTGGCTCCCAGGGCGTCCAGCTCGGCCGTGCCTCCCGTCGTGGTGGAGCAGGGTGACGACCTCGAGCCCGCTTACCAAGCCGACGATCCCGAGCGCTACGAGCAAGTCGCCGAGCACGCACGCGGCGGCCTGGGCCGTGTGGTTCGTGCGGTCGATCGGCGGCTCGGCCGCACCGTCGCGGTGAAGGAGCTGCTGCGGCGGACCGACTCGACCGAGACCCGGTTCATGCGCGAGGCGCTGATCACCGCACGGCTCGAGCATCCCGGCATCGTTCCGGTACACGAAGCGGGGCGCTGGCCCAACGGCGATCCGTACTACGTGATGAAGCTCGTCGAGGGCCGCACGCTCAAGGAGCTCATTGCAGAGCGGACGTCGCTGCGCGAGCGCTCGGCGCTGTTGCCGCACGTGATCGCCGTCGCGGATGCCGTCGGCTACGCGCACAGCGAAGGTGTGATCCATCGCGATCTCAAGCCATCGAACGTGATCGTGGGGGCGTTCGGCGAGACGATCGTGGTCGATTGGGGGCTCGCGCGCGATCGCAAGCGCGACAGCTTTCAGACCATCGAGACCGGCGATCTGACGCTCGATTCCAGTCCGGGCAATGTTTCGACGGTCTCGGGCAAGGTGGTGGGAACGCCAGCGTACATGTCGCCCGAGCAGGCACGCGGCGAGCCGGTCGACGAGCGTGTCGACGTCTATGCGATCGGCGCCGTGCTCTACGAGCTGCTCGCCGGCACGCCCGCGCACTCGGCCGACACGCCGCAAGCGACGCTCGAGCGCGTGCTCGCCGGTCCGCCGGCACCGCTGGCAGCCGTGGTGCCCTCGGTACCGGGTGAGCTCGGGACCATCGTCGCCAAGGCGATGGCGCGGGACCCCAAGGATCGCTATCCCAACGCCACCGCGCTCGCCGAGGATCTCCGGCTTTACCAGGCGGGCAAGCTCGTCAGCGCGCACTCGTATACGGCGTGGTCGCTGCTCCGCAAGAAGCTGTCGCATCATCGCGGCGTGGTCGCGGTCGCGGTCGCGAGTGCGCTCGCGCTCGGTGCGGTGGGCGTCGAATCGTTCCGCCGTGTGGTGGCCGAACGTAACATCGCGCGTAGCGAGCGCCGGCGAAGCGAGGATGCGCTGTCGCAAGCCGAGAAACGAAAGCGTGAGCTCGTGCTGCTGCAAGCGGTGACGTCGCTGCGCAAGGATCCGACCGCCACGGTCGCGTGGCTGAAGACCTACGACATCGCCGACGCAGATCGCAGCCACGTGGTCGATGTCGTCGACGAGGCGCTCGCGCTGGGCGTCGCCCGCCACGTGTTTCGGCCCAACGACTGGGTGTTCGATGCGGCGTTCACGCCGGACGGCAAGTCGCTGGTCGCGGTCGCGCGCGATAGTGTCGTGCGATCGTACGATCTGCAGACCGGGCGCGTGAAGCAGCTCGGTCGCGCGCCATCTCCGCCGGAGGTTGTCGAGCTGTCGCCCGACGGCCGGCTCGCGATCACCGGTGGCACACTCGGCGAGGTCATCGCGTGGCCGCTCGACGGATCGCCAGCGCGCACGCTGATCGAAGGCGGCAGCCGGATGGTCGGATCGATCCGGTTCTCGGCGGATGGCGAGCGCGTGCTGGCCGGCGGTGACTCGAGCATGCTCGAGATCGTCTCGGTCGATGGCAAGCATCGCGAGCTGATCGGGGACAAGACCGCGTTGCGTACCAAGGTCGCCGACCTCGACTGGACCAAACAGGTCGTGCTGACCGCGCCCAACGCGATCGCGGCGGTCGTGCGTAACGGGCACCGTCCGCTCGCGAGCATCGCCAAGGCGATCACCGCGCTCGCGATCTCGCCGACCGGCGATCAGGTCGTGCTCCACGATGGCGCGACGGTGTGGATGGTTCCGTTCGATGGTGGGCCGCTTCGGCGGATCACCGAGTTCGACGGCAAGGTCGTCGCCGTGCGCTGGGCTCCGGATGGCGAGATGATCGCGGTGTGTGGCAGCCGGTCGGACATCGTGCTGGTCAGCCTGACCACCGGCGAGGTCCGCGAGCTACGCGGCCACACCGACGCGCTGTACTCCGTCCAGTGGACCAGCGATGGCCGCCAGTTGCTGTCCGCGAGCGACGACGGTACGGCACGGCTCTGGACGATCAGCGATGGCACGTCGACGGTGATGCGCGGCCACGATGACGACGTGTACCGCGCCCGGCTGTCTACCGATGAGCGCTGGATCGCGACCGCCAGCCTCGACGGCAGCGTGCGAGTGTGGCCGGTCGATTCATCCCGCGCCCGGACGCTGGTGGAGGGCAGCGCGATCGAACGCGTCACGCTCGATGGCGATCGCGCCTTGATCAAGACCGGCGGATCGGTGGCGCGATGGAACCTGACCACCGCGGAGCGCGAGCCGCTGTTCTCGTGGGCCCAGGATCAGGCGAGCCTCGGCATGGGAATCCCGTCGCGCGACGGCGAACAGCTGCTGGTGTTCGGCGCCGATTGGTCGATGGAGGTCCGGCACCGCACGGGTGATTCGACGGCGCTGATCGGTCACCGCGGCCTGATCAGTCATGTCGAGTTCAGCCGCGACGGCGGCGCGGTGTTCTCGTCGTCGTTCGATGGAACGCTGCGCCGGTGGGACACCACGACCGGCGATAGCGTCCATCTGATCGACGGCACCACGCCGGTTCGCGGGTTCGCGATGGCGGCGGACGGCCGGATCGTCGCGATGGTGGGCGACGAGACCTGGATGATCGGTGCGGATGGCGCGCGCTCGGTGCTCGGCAGGGGGGGCACGTGGTGCGTCGTGGCGGCCGAGTTCGACGAGGTGCGCGACCGGATGATGATCCATCGCTGCGATCGCTCGCTTGCGATGGTCATCGCCGGCCAGGTGATCGAGCTGGCGGGCGGCTGGATGGTGACGCGCGTCGCGGTGTCGCCCGACGGAACCAAGATCGCGGGTGCGGCGGGTGACCGCACCGTCCGGATCTGGGACGGCACCACGGGCAAGCAGCTGTCGATCCTGCGCGGCCACACCGACCTGGTGCTCGATGTCGCGTTCTCGTTCGATGGGCGTTCGCTCGCGTCCGCGAGCTACGACAAGACCATCCGGATCTGGGATCTCGGCTCGGCTCGCCATCGCGTGCTTCGCGGCCACTCCGGGCCGGTGGAGACGGTGCGCTGGCGCGATTCGCAGCATCTCGTGTCGGGGGCGCGCGATGGGACGTTGCGGGTTTGGGACGTGCCATCCCTCGAGCTGCCCACGGCGAGCTCGCTGGCCGAACGGTTGTCGGCGGCGACCACCGCGACGATCGAGGTCGATCGGCCGATCACTCCCGACGGCTTCGGCGCCGCGAGTTAGCCGGCTACATGCTGAGCTGGTTCTCGTAGTCGTCGCACGCCATCATCACTTCGGTGACGCTCGCGTCGGTCTGCTTGAGGTTCGCCGTGAGGTAGTTGATGCACGTCGGCTTGTCGGCGCCACACGCCTCGGTCATGCCAGCGATCGGATGCTCGAGACAGCACACGACGATCGCTTCGAGAACGGGGAGGTTTTCGTCGTCGGTGTGGGCGTCGAAACACGCCTGATAGGTCGGGAACGCTTCGGCCCCCTCGTCGCCGCCACAACCAACGTGAGCACACAGCAACGAACCAAGCAGGAACAAGCGCTTCATGCGCCGAACCTACTGCAGTTCGGAGGTCCTCGCACGCTCAGTTGCTAGCTTCGACGATCACGCGGCGATGCTTGCCCGCGGCGGTGAGCGGGATGTCACCCACGGTCTCGATCTCGAGCGGAACCCCCGGCATGTAGCGCTCGATGCACGTTCGCAGCAACTTCTCGGCCTTTCGCGGCAGCTCGGGACCGAGCGGGACGACGAGCAACGTGATCGTTCGATCGGGGTGCTGGACGACCTGAAACGTGCGCGCGAACTTGGTCATGTTGTGGAACAGGATGTTGAACAACACACCTTCCACCGGGTTGCCGTTGGCGTCGCGCATGGTGTCGGTGACGCGGCCCTGGATCGGCCCGATCCGCGGCAGGGTGCGCCCACAAGCGCACGGCCCGCGTGATCGTGCGGTCGCGATGTCTCCCATCAGGTATCGGATCATCGGGCAGGCGAGGTTGTGCAGATCGGTGATCGCGACCTGACCTTGTTCGCCCGGGCGCGCGGGTCGCATCGTCCCATCGCGCTCCTCGATGAGGATCTCGACGATCAGGTTCTCGACCGACTCGTGGAGTCCATCGTGGGCTTCGCATTCCGAGCCGATCAGCATGAACTCGCGGCACCCGTAGGTCTCGAACACGCCGGGGCCAAACGCGCGCGTGAGGTCCGCACGGTCGTGCGGCCACAGCCGCTCTGCGCCGCAGATCACCGGGATGTCGTCCCACGTCCGAAGTCCCTGGGTGTTGACGAACCGCGCGAGGTCAGCCGCCGCCTGGGCATACGCCAGCACGACGTTTGGACGCTCGCGATCGATCGTCGCGACCAGGTCGCGCATGTGCTCGGGCGAGCGGACCATGCAGCTACTGTAGATGTCGCGGCGTAGCCTGCGATCGACCGCGATCTTGGCGCGCTCGGAGAGCGGCGGCGCGAACGACGGCTCGCCCCAGAAGTGCAGCTTCTTGCCACCGAGCGTGTAGCCGCACCAGCCAAAGCCGCGCAGCCGGGTCGCGTCGCGCCAGATCCGCGACTCCTGTCCGAATCGCACCTCGAGCGGGTGACCGGTGGAGCCGCTGGTGTTCTTGGCAACGACCACAGCGGGCCAGCTCGCCGTGCGGTGCTCGAGCGACTCGCGCGCGACGTCGCGACTGAGGATCGGCAGCTTTGCGAGATCCTCCACGCTGGTGATCTCGGACGGGTGGATGCCACGCTCGTCGAGCACGCGCCTGTAGTAGGCGGTGTTGTCGTAGGCGTGCCTCACGAGTCGCCGCAGGAATCCGGTGCGAATCGCCTCGAATTCATCGAGGCTCGCTCGCTCGTTGCGCTGCAGTTGCTCGAGCAATGGCAGCGTTGGGCGGCCACGAAACTTTTCCCAGGCGGGATACAGCACGTGCTCGAGCACGTACCCATAAGGATCGAACTGCACGACGTCTCCTCAAGCAATCGGAGTGCCGGTACGCGAAACAGCGAATTAGGTCAATCCAGTCCGAGCAAGCGGATTCACATCCGCCCCAGCGGGCGCAGGCGCACGGCGACACTCAACGGGACACTCACGGCGACATCACGGCGACGACGCAAGGCGACGACGCAAGCGCGAGGCGCACTCAGGCACGCTCGACGACAACGCGCTTCAGCTTCCCCGCCCCGGTGAGCGGGATGTCGGGAACGACCTCGATCTCGAGCGGGATGCCACGGAGATGGGTTCCCACGAACTCACGGATCAGTAGCTCGGCCTCACGGGCAAGGCTCGGTCCAATCGGGACGACCTTCAGGGTGAGCCGGCGATCCGCTCGCTGGACGACCTGGAACTGCCGCGTGTGCTTGGCCATGTTGAGGAACAGGATGTTGAACAGGATGCCTTCGACCGGGTTGCCTTCCGCATCGCGCATCGTGTCCGTCACACGCCCGTCCACCGGGCCGAGCTTGGGCATCGTCCGGCCGCACGAGCACGGCGAGGGAGCCCGTGCGATCGCGAGGTCGCCGGTCGTGTAGCGGATCATCGGGCAGGCGAGGTTGTGCAGATCTGTGACCGCCACCTCACCGCGTTCACCGGGTGCCGCCGGGCGCATCGTGCCATCGGCCTGCTCGACCAGGATCTCGACGATCAGGTTCTCGACCGACTCGTGGAGGCCGTCGTGGGCCTCGCATTCGCTCGCCATCAGCATGAACTCGCGGCAGCCATACGTCTCGAATACGCCGGGACCAAACGCGCGCGCGATGTCGTCTCGATCGTGCGGCCACAGGCGCTCGGCGCCGTAGACCACGGCAATATCACCCCAGCTGCGAAGATTTTCGGCATTCACGAACCGGGCGAGGTCGGCGATCGCCTGGGCGTAGCCGAGGATCGCTTGCGGTCGCTCGCGTTCCACCGTGCGCACCATGTCACGCAGCACGTCCTTCGAACGGACCATGCAGCTGACGTAGACGTCACGCCGTAGCTTGCGATCGACTGCGATCTTCGCGCGCTGGTAGCGCGTCGGCTGGATCGCAGGCACCCCCCAAAGATGCATCGCCTTCATGCCCATCGCGTAGCCGCCCCAGCCATAACCCCGCCAGCGCGTCGCGTCGCGCCAGTGACGCGACTCGGTGCAGAACCGGACCTCGAGCGGCTGCCCGGTCGATCCACTCGTCGTCTTGGACACCGCGACCTCGGGCCACGACGCGGTGCGCTCGTTCACGGTGGTCTGTGCGGTCGCGCGGCGGAGCAGCGGCAGCCTGCGGACATCGTCGAGCGTCTTGATGTCGTCGGGGTGGACGCCGGCCTGTTCGAACGCCTTTCGATAGTAGGCGGTGTGGTGATAGGCGTGACGGGTCAGCCGGCGCAAGAACCCGGTGCGCATGGCGGTGACCTCATCGACGCTCGCGCGCTCGGTGCGCTGCAGCCTCGACAACAGCTCGAACGTCGGGCGTCCGCGAAGACGCTCCCAGGTGGGGTAGAGAACGCGGCCAAGTACCAGCCCGTAAGGATCCAACGGCATGAGTGCTCCGACGAGACCCATCCTACACCCGCGCGTTGCGCACGGTGCTCGCTGCCGGGTCAGATCGACGACAGATCAGCGCAGCACACTCGCAGCGGTGCGACGCGCGCGAGGTTTGCGACGCCGCTCCACGCCGAGCGCGGCTAACAGCGCGATCCCGATCGCACACGCAGAGTCGGGCGAAGTCGCACATCCGCGTCCAACGCTCGCGGCAGCGTCGCAGCCCGCGGGACAACAGCCGCCGCCGCTCGAGCCCTCGGCAGTCGTATCGGAGACAAGCTTGTGTCGCACGAGCCCGGTGCTCCGGATAGCCGCGCAGCCTGGCCTGATGGGCGTCGGGCCCATGGAGCCAGGTGCGGGGCGTTGGCGTTGGCGTTGGTGACGCTGTGCGAACAGGATGTACGCGTGCACGTCGGCCAACCCATGCTGTGCAGCTGGTTCGAGCGCGCCGCGCGCCGGCGCGATCACCCCGTAGAGCTGGACGTTGAATGCGTTGTAGCCGCAGGCAGCCAAAGAAGTCGCCACGGGCCCGTGACCGAGACTGTTGCGCGCGCCACCATATGCACCATGAGCCTGCGCATCGTCGTCCTCACGTTGCTGGTCGCTTGTTCCGGATCCGCGGCCAATGCGCCGGTGCCGGATCCGAACGACACACCCCCGACGACCAAGGATCCGGGCGCGACCGAAGATCGCTCGGCCATGCCACCGACGCCGATCGGACCCGAGGCACGGAGTGGATCGGGTGCCGCGAAGAAGGCCGACGGTGCTTCGTGCGCCGGCAGTGCCGAATGTGCTTCTGGCGTGTGCGAAGGCGAAGGCTGTGACGAGCGTCGACTTGGCAGGTGCATGCCGCGCGATCGCGCGTGCACCAAGGACCTCCGCGAGTACTGCGGTTGTGACGGAATAACGTTCCGCGCATCGGGCAGCTGTCCGGGGCAACGGTTCCGCGCGCCGCGTGACTGCAAGGCACCGTGAGCGCAATTCCTCGTCGAAAAAATCCGGGCACACGCGGGGGCGTGCGTGCTACGAAACGCGCGTCCCATGAGCGAGCTCGTTCGTGCGCCGGCCCGAATCAAGCGCGTGATGCGTGGAATGGTGAGCCTCGAGATCGATCAATGGGCCGCCACCACGGTTCGTTGGCGAGATCCAAACGTCTCGATCGGTGACTCGATCGTCGTCGAGGGATATCCCGATCCGCGGCTATCGGATCACGCACGCAGTGGACTGCGCGTGTGTTTCATCGATGTCACCGACGGCGAGATCTTGCGCCGGATCAAGCTCGGCGATCCGCCGCCTGCACCCGTCGCCAAGCCGGTCGTCGTTCCGCGGTGGGTGACCGTGCTCGTTCGCCATGGTCTGCTCGACACCGCCGGCCGCCTCGATCGAACCGGTTGGTCGGATCCGCAGACCGCGCTCCGCACCCGGTGGATGCCGCGCGAGGCGATCAACCGCGGGCTCGTGTACTACGGCTGGCGCTGGCGCAACGACACGCTCGACCCGATCGCTGATCTCTCTGCGATCGGTGGCTTGCCGCCCGTGCCGCCGCTGGCCTACGAGCTCGACCACAGGTTCGAGCACGATCCGATCGGCCAGCTCGAAGCCGCGGCTGCAGCGATCAATCGCGAGCTGTCGGACTGGCGGAGCCCGCGCCGGGTGTGGATCTGGGACACCGCGGCCGATTGGGTGATCTTCCTGGGCCGGACGCCGGCGCAGATCGCACAGCTGCGGCACGACGGCATCGGCAACGATCACACGCTGCGTGCGCCACAGTAGCTCCGCACGGGCATCGACTCACGTATGAGCTCGCTTGCACGTGCAACTGCAGTTCATTAACGCCCCGGCTTGTCGCTTGGCACATGTGGTGCACGGCACCCGGGGAGGCGGGGCAGTTGAGCACGTGCAGGTCATCCGCTGCCACCGCCACGGTTGAAAAGTTACAGCAACCCGCCAAGGACTCGCAGAACCGGGGCGCCAATCACGCGAACAGGGGCCATTTTGGAATAACGTGAAAGGTGAGGGCCGCCCGACGGATGACCACCGCCGTAACTGAAGTGTTCGGTCCGTACATCGTCTACCAGCGCCTCGGCGTGGGAGGAATGGCGATGGTTCATCGCGCCCTCGAACGTGGCATCGAGGGCTTCGAGCGAGTCGTCGCGCTCAAGCGTCTGCTCGCTCACCTCGCCGAGGATGACAGCTTCGTCAAATCATTCGTTCGCGAGGCGAAGCTCGCGTCGCTGCTGAACCACGTCAACATCGTCCAGATCTACGAGCTGGGCCGTGTTGGCAACGAATACTTCATCTCGATGGAGTACGTCGAGGGTCGGGACGTACGGCGGATCCTTCGCCAGGCGAACAAGGTCACCGGACCGCCGCCGATCCAGGTCATCGTCGGATTGGTGCTGCAGCTTTGTGACGCGCTCGACTACGCACACACCAAGACCGACGACAAAGGTCGTCCACTCGGCATCGTTCATCGTGACGTCTCGCCGTCAAACCTGATCGTCACCCCACCGGGCTACCTGAAGGTCATCGATTTCGGGATCGCGAAGGCGCACCCGCGGCATCTCCAGTCGGAGACCGGACGGATCAAGGGCAAGCTCGCGTATATGTCACCCGAGGCGATCTCGGGCCTCGTGCTCGACGCGCGCAGCGACGTGTTCTCGACCGGCGTGGTCGCGCACGAGCTGATCACCGCTCGGCCGCTGTTTGCGACCAAGAACGAGTACCAGACCATGCAAAACGTCGAGCGCGGTGAGATCAAGCCGCCGTCGGCGTTCAACCCGGCATGTCCGCACGAGCTCGACGACATCGTGCTCACGGCACTCGCGCGCGATCCTGCGGACCGGTTCGCCAGCGCGGCCGCGTTGCGCGACGCGCTGACCCGGCTGCGCGATCGCTACAACCTCGCGACCGATCATCGAACGATTCGCGAATGGATCGAGGCCGCATTTTCGGTCGACGCCGCCGCGGGGCTCGCCGCGCGCCCCAGCGAGTTCAGCGGTCCGATCCGCAAGCCGTCCTCGCCACCGCTGCTGCCCCCGGAGCACGTAGGCGCGGAGCTCGCCGACCTCGCCCGGGTCGCGGCGACGACGATGGATACAGCCGATCGAGCGCAGCCATACGAGCAGATGGCGATCGCCGCGACCACGTGGGAGAACACCCCCACGCCACGGCCGAGCGGGCTCGCGCCGCTGCCAACCGCACGCGCGACTCACGAGCCGCCGCGGGTCACGCCACGCGCCAGCGAGTTTTCGGTTCGCGATAGCTCTCCCGAGTTCGCGATCGGCTCCGACGATCCGATCGCCCAGCTCGCCCAGGTGTGGAAGTCCGCGTTGCGGCCCACACCGGCGCGTCCGACCGAACCGCCACCGAGCGATCAGCTGACCGAGATCGCCGGGATGTGGCGGTCGGCCATCCGAGGATCCTCCGCGATCCCGAACCAGGCGGTGTTCGTCGCCGAGGATCCAACCATCGCGGACACTCCGCTGATCGAAGAACCAGCTGTCGCGGAACCGGCGGCGGTCACCGCACCCGTTCCGGCGCAGGCCGCAAGGCGGCCGGCCGTGTGGATCGGGGCCGCGGTGGTCGGAGCCGTCGGCGTCGCGGCCGTCGCCACCGTGGTGACGCTGTCATTGACCAAGCATCATGCACCGTCTCCGCCGGCGGCCGTGAAATCGCCGGCGGTGCCAGTGGACCCGCGCGCGACCGTCAAGTTCGTCGTCGAGCCTGTGGATGCGGAGATCCTCGTCGAGGGACAACCGGTGCACCGCGGCGCGCCATGGACGACCGAGCTCGCCGCGGGCGTCCACGAGGTGCAGATCAAGCACCCCGGGCATCGGACGTGGCTCACCGCGCTCGAGCTGTCGGCCAACGAGACTCAGCGGATTCATGTCGTGCTCGCGCCGCTGACCACGGTCGCAGCGGCCGCAGGCGCAACCTTGGTCATCAAGTCGACGCCGCCAGGGCTCGACGTCATTCTCGATGACAAACCGCTGGGTTTACAGACGCCGATCGACCTTCCGCTCACCGTTGGGTTTCACGCGGTTCGCCTGGAGCAGGATGGCGCGGAGGTCTGGAGCTACGAGCTATCGGCCGAGTCGAGCGCGGTCTACGAGTTCAATCCGGTGGTCAGTGCGGCCAAGACGCGCGATCGAGTCCAGCTCGCAGCTCAACCGACACCGCGCGTCGGTCCGGCCGACGCACCGACGATGCACGACGATCCACCCCCGGCCGCGCGCGCGAGCCACGATCCGCAGCGGACTGCGGGCGCGGTCGACGCGGTCCCCAACGTCTCGGCCAAGGCGATGAAGAAGCTGAGCGGCCGGGATCCTGTGCTTCCGCGAAAGGCCCGCGCGCCGGCCGCGATCGCGGTGCTGCTGTGCACCGACACGGCGGGCGTCGTCACGTCGGCCACCCTCCGTACGCCGAATGTGGAGCCGCTGATCGCCTCGGAGGTCAGGGGCACGCTGCTCGGCTGGAAGTACGCGCCTTATCGCCGCAACGGCGTCGCAGCGCCCGCGTGTTTTATCGTGACTGTGCGGCGCTAGCGCCCTGACCGATGCCGAGCTCGACGGGCTTGTCGAACCGCACGGCGGTCAGGAACCGAAACATGTTTTCGGGGTTTGCATCACACGCTGCACGCACGACCGTCGCGGTGGCTGCGCCCTGACCCACGTGAAAGTTGAGGGTGAGCTGTTCGCCAACCGCGAACTTGCTCAGGCTGTGAAACAGCATTCCGGTGGAGCTGACATCACGGATCACACCGACGCGATCCCGGCGCACGCTGGTCGACACGTTGACGGGCACCTGGATCTCATGTCGCTGTGACCACCTGCGTTCGGTCATGATGATGAAATCCACCAGATCCGAGCCGCGCGCAAGTTTGTTTTCCTGCCCGGATCACACCGAACGGTGTTCGATCGAGGGCGCGACGGCCGCTCCATGCTTCGCGGCGCGCGATCCGGTCAGTTGGCTCGCGATCCCTGCATCCTTGTCCATGACGCGTGGCTCGGCGGCGTAAACTCGTAGCAATGGCAAGCGGGTACCTCCACGGCTACAGCGACAAGGAGCGGGAGCGGCTCCGCCGTCAGGCGCGGTTTCTCGAGCCGATGGTGCATGACCGCCTGCCGTTCCAGCGGCGGCGGCGGGTCCTCGAGGTCGGATCGGGCGTTGGCGCACAGACGGAGATCCTGTTGCGTCATTTCCCGGACGTTCACGTCACCAGCGTCGAGATCAACGACGATCAGATCGCCGAGGCGAAGCGATTCCTGGCAACCGTGCCCTGGGCCAACGGCCGATACACCATCACCAAGGCCGATGCGACCAAGCTCGAGTTCGGTGTGGACAGCTTCGATGGTGCGTTCTTGTGCTGGATTCTCGAGCACATCAGCACGCCGGCGCGCGTGCTGTCCGAGGTCCGGCGGGTCCTGGTTCCCGGCTCTCCGATCGTCTGCACGGAGGTGCTGAACGCGACGTTCTTCATCGATCCGTACAGCCCCGACACCCTGCGCTACTGGATGGCGTTCAACGACCAGCAGCTGACACTGGGCGGCGATCCGTTCGTCGGCGCCAAGCTCGGCAATCTGCTCCAGTCGGTAGGGTTTCGAGACATCACCACCGAGGTGCGGTCGTTTCACCTCGACAACCGAGCTCCGGGAGAGCGCGCCGAATTCCTCGCGTACTGGAGCGAGCTACTGCTCTCGGGCGCGCCGGCGCTGCTTGCAGCAGACAAGGTCTCGCAAGAGGTGGTCGATGGGATGACGCGCGAGCTCGAGGTCGTCGCGCGGGATCCGAACAGCGTGTTCTTCTACGCGTTCATCCAGGCGCGCGCCCGTGCGTGGTGAGCGCCATGGTTGCCACCTGCCGCCACGCACAGGCGTAGCGCCGGCTCACCACGCGCGTCGGATCGAGCGCGCGCGTGGCGAATGATCGCATCGCGACAGTGATCAATCCGCCAGCGCCGAGATCTGTTTTTCGTACTCGGCCTGGCTGATCGCTCCGATCTTGCGCTGCTCATTGAGCGCACTCAGCCTTGCGCTGGCGCTCTTCTTCTTGGTCTCGATCTGTTCCTTGTACTGCGCGAACGCCTTCTTGCCTTCGCTCTCCATGGCCTTCATTTCGCTTCGCAGCGCCCCGGGCTCGGATTTCTGTCCGCCCTCGAAGTACCGGTTCGCGATCTTGCCGAGCGCCCACGTCGTGGCGAACGCGGTCGTAGCTCCGAATGCGCTGCCCCAGACTGGTACGAGCTTCGCGAGATTCGAGACGGCGATCCGCGCTCCGGTTCCCAGCCCGAGGCCCGCAAGTAACGTCTTGGCTGTCTCCTTGTCGACCCTGTGTCCCCAGTACTGACCGACGTCGCGGATCAGCTTGATCTGCAGCGCGACGATCGCGAGGTCCGTCGCGATCGCGATGCCCGGCACCGGGAACGCGCCGAGCAGCGCGCTCAGGATCGAGTACTTGATCGTGTCCTGATCGATCTCCTTCTGGCGCTGCGCCGGATCGCTGACCGCGACGATGTTGCTCGGCAGCAGCGTGTCCTTGGCCTCCTCGAAGATGCGCCTCGTCGATGAGGCCTTGCCCTCGTCGATGTGGAAGCTGTTCCTCATCTTGTCGAGCAGCTTTTGCTCCTCCGCGCTGGCGGTGCCGTCGGCATAGATGATGCTGCAAGCTGCTTGCCACAGCTGCTCGCGCGCCTGCGCAGATGTCACCTGCGAGAGAGTCTGGTCGAAGTCGATTTGCTCGTTCAGAAACGATTGCGGACTCGCGGAGCCCGGCAACATTTCGAACGTCGATTCGAGAGCCGCGCGCTCCTCGGCCGTGATCTTGCCATCCGCTTTCGCCACTGCCACCAGGGCGCGTAGGCACGCGGTGGCTTCCGTCATGTTGACTTCCATCGAACCACTCCTTCTCATTTGACGTCGCTGCGCCGAGCTGATCCCCGTAGCTCACGAAGACGGGAGCCAACGGATCTTGTTCACCGCGCCCGCGTTTTTTTGCAGCGGTCGCACAACAGCGACAGGTTGATGGATAGCTCGCGAGCCGGTCGTGCGGTGGCGCCTCAGGATGTGGCACCACCGCACGTCGAGGTGATCAACCAGGTGTCGACCCAGAGCCCTGGCCCTGCGAGTTGGTCGTCGCCGGTGGTGCTGGCTTGCTGACGAGCTTGTCGCGCTCGACGGTCACGACGTTGTCGAGCCGCGGTTTGGGAACGAGCACGGCTTGGTTGCGACCGCGCTCGTGGACCCAGTAGTTGCCGTCGTCGATCGCGACGACATCGAGGATCTGTGGAGTCGCCGTGGTGGCGCCCGTCGGCTTGCGCTCGATCGTGATCGTCGCTGCGGCGGCTACTGCCTTGTGCTGCGGGTTGCCGGGCGTCGCCATCTGGATCGCGGTCGCGCTACTGACGATCTGGCCGATCGCCGAGGTGTCCAGCGACTCGCCAGGGGCCAGCTTGAGCGGCGCACCCCCCATGGTGACGTTCCACTGATCCGGCGCCGGTGGTGGCACCGCGCCGCTTCCGTCGGCGGACGGCGGCGGAGTAACCTTGGTGAGCTCGATCGCCGAGCCATTGCGATCGATGGTGACCTTCGTGACCTCGTCGCGCGGAACGTCGATGTACCGCGTGTTGACCCAGGCACTCGGCTCGCCGCCGATCGCGGGCGCAGACACGCCGGCAACGGCATAGACGTGGTCGCTGCCGCCCAGCCGAACCGCATTGCGCCGCGAGCCTGCGGGCGTGCCGAGGAACACGGTGGTGTCTTTGCCGCCTGCGGTGATCACCAGCTTGCGCTCGAAGGCCGCATCGGCGACGCGAAGTTGCGCATGCCGCGCGGGCTGCGTCGCGATCGGTTCGCCGGCGGCCATCTTGGCGATCTGGGTCAGCACGTCGGTGACCTTCGTCGCCTCGGCCGGATAGTCGAAGCTCGACGCGAGCACCCAGCTGTCACCACGCTTGACGATGTCGATCGCTGGCCCACTGCTCGGGAACACCTGCAGCCGCGTCACCGTGGCCGCATCGAACTTGGCGAGCAATGGCTGCTCCTTCAGCGCCGGAGGCTCGCCGCACTGCGTGGCGGTGACCACCACGAGTGCGATCTGCGCGACCAGCAGGCCGATCAGGATCTTGTGTAGTCGGGTCATCATGTCAGGCCTGCTTTCCTTCGACGATCGGCGCCACCGCGCGCCGGCGGTAGACGCTGATACCGACCACGGCGATCAAGCCCAGGAATGCGAGCACGATGCTCACCGTGCGCCACGGCCCCCGCGCCTCGGGCGGTAGCGTGATCGCGTGAGCACCGGCGGTGCGTCCCCGGATCTCGAGGAGGTCGGTGTCGGCGAGCGACCAATCGACCGCGTTCTGGATCAGCTGGAGGTTCGCCTTCGTCAGATCGGAGCGCAGCTGCTGTCCGAGCCCGATGATGTCATCGGATGCGAAGGCCGAGCTGCCGAACACGACGACGCGGGTGTCCGGAGGCGAGTGCTCGATCAGTGGGTTCGGTGACGCTTGCGAACCAGGATCCTTGGGTGCGTCGGATTTCGGCTTCGCGAACGCACTTGTGAACCCGCCGGTGATCGCCGCCGCCAGCACCTGCTTGCCGCGCTTGTCCGCGGGCAGATCGGCCGCTGGGCCCGGAAACCCGAGCTCGCCATAGCGCTGAAAGTCTGGCTCGACGGTCGTCGACGACGTGAGCCACGAATCTCCCGATGAGCGTAGCAATGGCTCGACACGGTGCACATCGTCCCCAGCCTTTTCGTCGGCGTTGACCGTCGCGGCCCAGTGCAGCACCGAGCCGGGGAGGCCGCTGGTGATCAAGCCACCCGTGAGTTGATCCCCTGTCATCTTCACGAACGGCAGATACGCAGCAAATCGGACGCCGTTGCCCGGTTGCGGCACCGGAAGCCGCTCGCTGTTCGGATCCATCACCAGCTCGTCGCCCAGGGTGACGCCCCACTTCTGGAGCATCGACTCGAGGCCGGTGGTCACCTTCTCCACCGCGAGTGCCTGCGGGCCGGGCATCAAGCGGTAACGTCCCGCGAGCACGATCAACGAACCGCCGCGCATCACGAATTGATCGACGCGCTCGGCGGCGCTGGGATCCAGGTTGGCAGGACCGGCGAGGATCAGCGTGTCGACGTCATCGGCGACCGGCGTGTTGAGGTCGACCGGACGAACCTCGTACGTCCGAGCGAGCTCCTGTCGCAGCGCCTCGAATGCCTGTGGCGGTGGCATCTGCTGAGGTGGCATGGTTTCCATGAGCTGCATGGGAGCCCCAGCGGGCGGGGTCCACAGTCCAACCACACGCGTGAATCCCGGTGACGCTCGCTTGAGCCCCTCGGTGATCGCGTTCTTGAGATCGGCTTCACCCAGGTTCTGCGGTGGCACGATCCGGACGATCCGCTCGCCCACCTGGAGAATGAGATGAAAGTAGTAGACCTGGTTCGCGATCGGATCGAGATAGGGCCGAAGACCGTACGTACCGAACAGCTCGCGGATCTGTGCGTCACTGGTCGGCTCGACGGTGGTGAACGTGAGCTTGCCGCCGGACTGTTTGGTCATCTCCTCGACGACCTTGGTGAGCTTGGTCGGGCCGTCCTTCCAGTTTTCAGGCAATGATTTGGGCGTGATGTAGGCGGTCAGCGCGAGCTTGCCGGGAGTCGAGGCGAACAGCGCGTCGACGCTCGAGAACTCGGATGCCGCCTTCTTGATCGCCCTGGTCAGCTGATACTCGAGATTGCGCAGCGTGACGTCGATGTCGTTGCCGGCGCCGTTGGGGCGGACCTCCAGCAGCTCCATCGGATTTCGCCCGATCACCTCGTGCTGATCGCCGTATTCGATCCCGATCGCGAAATATGCGTTGACCACCGATTGCTCGTCGGCGGTCGCGAACGGGAGCGGCGTCGATTCGAGCGCGAACCGCTCCTTTGCGTCCCGCTTGGCCTCCTCCGAGTCGGTCGGATCGATCATCTCGACGCGGATCTTGGATCCTCCCGCCACGCGGTACTCCTCGAGCAGGTCGCGGATCTGCGGGATCAGCGGCGCGAGCTTGGGATGCGTGCGCTCCGAGAAGTAGCCACGGATCGTCAGCTTCTCGTCGAGCCCGGCCAGCAGACGCTCGGTCACCGGCGACAGGCTGAAGCTGCCGCCCTCGGTCAGATCGAGGCGCGCGCGGCCGATCGGGGCGAGCCATAGACAGAACGCGATCGCGTTGGCCACGATCAGCGCGACCGCAACGACCACACCGGTGCGCCGGCGCCGGGTCTTAGCCCCGCGTCCCCACGACAGCTTGTGCAGCAGCAGCACGTTGATCGCGACGCCGATCACGACGATCGCGCCGTAATAGGCGAGGTCGCGTAGATCGAGCACGCCGCGCGCGACGCTCTCGAACCGCACGCCGGTGCCGAGGAAGCGGCCGAGCGCTCCCTGATCATCGCCGATCGCCCAGGCGGCCGCGCAGATCAGCGCGGTGCCGACGAACGCGACGATCTGATTGTCGGTCGCCGCCGACACGCACATCCCGATCGACAGGTACGCGGCGGCGAGTAGCAGCGACGCGAGATAGCCGGCAAACACCGGCCCGCCGTCGAGGTTGCCGAGTTGCGATACGGCGATCGGCAGGCCGAGCGTGAGACCGAGCGCGAGCGCGATCAGCAGCAAGCCCGCGACGAACTTGCCGAGCACCAGCTTCCAGCGCGGCACCGGCAGCGTGAGCAAGACCTCGAGCGTTCCCGCGCGGCGCTCGTCGGCCCAGAGCCGCATCGACAGCGCCGACGCGAGGATGATCAACAGACCCGGCATCCATTCGAACAGCGGGCGGAGATCCGCGAGACCGCGGGCGAAGAACTTCTCGCGCCAGTAGAACGTGTAGAACGTGACGATCAGAAACGCGGTCAGAAACAGCACCGCGACTGCGGAGTTGAAGTAGCCGCGCAGCTCCTTCTTCGCGACGGTCCAGATCATGGCTGCACCTCCGCAGCGGGTTCGCCGGTCTTGACGGTCGAGCTCGCTGGCTCGGACGCTCCGCTCACCAGCTCTCGGTAGACCTGTTCGAGCGTTTGCATATCGGGCCGAAGCTCGCCGATCCGCCAGTTCGTCGCGCGGGTCGCCGCATGCAGCGCGATGCACAGCTCGGATGCGTTGGTCCCGGTGACCCGCCAGCGCTTGAGCTCGCCGTCGTCGTCGTCGTCAACCGGCTTCACCGCGGTCACACCGGCCACGCCGCGCAGCAGCTTCGCAGGATCTTCCACCTTCGCATCGATCGCGATCACCGCGGCGTTCGAGACCCGCAGATCCGCGAGCGCCTGATCCGCGCGGAGCTGACCTCGCATGATGAACACCACCCGTTCGCACGTCGCCTCGACCTCCGACAGGATGTGGGTCGACAGCAGCACCGTGG
Source organism: Kofleriaceae bacterium (assembly GCA_050187075.1). Taxonomy (GTDB): domain Bacteria; phylum Myxococcota_A; class Polyangia; order Haliangiales; family Haliangiaceae; genus JABFXX01. The sequence continues at coordinate 96,834 of JBFWXW010000003.1, forward strand.
TCCGGGGCGCGAGTCCCTTGATGAGGTTGCGAATCTCGATGATCTGCGCCGGATCGAGCCCGTTGGTGGGCTCGTCGAGGATCAGCACGTCGGGCTGATGAATGATCGCCTGCGCGATCCCTACGCGCTGGCGATAGCCCTTCGACAGCGTGGCGATCGGCTGCACGACGCGATCGACCAGGCCGGTCGCCCGGATGACCTCGATCATCCGCGCGCGCCGCTTGTCCGCCGGCACGCCACGCATCGCCGCCATCATCTCGAGGTACTCCTGCACGAGCATCTCGCCGTATTGCGGCGCGCTCTCTGGCAGGTAGCCGATCCGGCGCTGCGCCGCGAGCGGATCTGCGAGCACGTCGATGCCGTGCATCTTCACGGTGCCGGCGTCCGGCTCCAGATAGCCGGTCAGGATCTTCATCAGCGTGGTCTTGCCCGCGCCGTTGGGACCCAGCAGGCCGATCAGCTCGCCGGGAGCGACCGTGAAGCCGACCTTGTTCAGCGCCTGGATGTCTCCGTAACTCTTTGATAAGCCACCGATCTCGATCGCTTTCATGGCGCCCTCCAATACCGCGGAGAGCGCGCGCGAATTTCCGCCGGGGCGCGGATTTTTTTCGTGCCCGGCGGTCGGCCAGAACTCGTGTCGTTGCAGTGATTTGCTGGCGTCATTGCGATAAGCATCGCTCGTCGTCATGTCTGCCCAGCCCGCCCGTGAAGTCGTTGTCGTACCGCGTTGGGCAAAGGTGCTCGATCAGACCCGGTGCATTGGCTGCCACGCCTGCAGCACCGCATGCAAATCGGAGAACGGTGTTCCGGTGGGCGTGAACCGGACCTACGTGAAGGCCGTCGAGGTCGGCACGTTCCCGCTGAGCCGGCGGTCGTTTCAGGTCACCCGATGTAACCAGTGCGATGACGCTCCGTGCACCGTCGCGTGTCCGACCCGCGCGATGTTTCGCCGGCGCGATGGCATCGTCGACTTCGACAAGCAGATCTGCATCGGGTGCAAGGCGTGCATCGCCGCGTGCCCGTACGATGCGATCTTCATCAACCCCGACGACAACTCGGCGGAGAAGTGCAACTTCTGCTCGCACCGGATCGATGCTGGTCTGGAGCCCGCGTGCGTGACGGTCTGCCCGACCAGCGCGATCCTGGTCGGTGATCTCGACGATCCGGGATCGCTGGTGGCGCGGCTGATCCAGCGCGAGGCGGTCGCGGTGCGGCGCCCGGAGAAGGACACCCAGCCCAAGGTGTTCTACAAGGGCGCGCATCAGGCCACGCTCGATCCGCTTGCGGCCCGTCGGCCCACCGGTGGCCTGTACATGTGGAGCGAGCAGCCACGCGTTCCGCACGGGGTGGCGGCGGGCCATCCCGGCCGCGCGAACAGCTCGGCGGCAGCCTTGCTGGCGTACGACGTCGCGCACACCGCACCGTGGGACTGGCGCGTGAGCCTGTATACCTGGACCAAGGGCCTTGGCGCGGGCGTCTACCTCGTCGGGCTGCTGCTGCTCGCGCTCGGCGCGCTCGATCCGGCGAGCACGGCGTGGCAGTGGGCCGTGCCCGTGATCGGCGGTGCGTTCGTGGCGTTGACCGGGTTGGTGCTGATCGCCGACCTCGCGCATCCCGAGCGGTTCTATCTGATCTTCACGCGACACCAGAGCCGGAGCTGGCTGGTGCGTGGAGCGTTCATCATCGCCGGGTTCAGCGGCGTGCTGGCACTGCACTTCGCGCTCGGGTTCGGCGGCGATCGGCGGCTGGCGGCGTGGCTCGCGATCGCCGGCGGACCGCTCGCGGCGATGACCGCGATCTACACGGCATTTCTGTTCGCGCAGGCCAAGGCGCGCGATCTGTGGCAGAGCCCGCTGTTGCCGCCGCACCTGCTGGTGCAGTCCGTGCTCGCCGGTGCCGCCGCGCTGCTGGTGGTCGAGCCGGTGGTCGCCGTTCCGCACGCGGCGCTGTCGTGGATCCTCGCGATCGCGGCCGCGAGTCACCTGCTGATCGTGCTCGGCGAGGTGACGCTGACCCACAGCACCGCGCACGCGCGGCTGGCGACCCACGAGATGGTCCGCGGTTCGTACCGCGCGCCGTTCTGGCTGGGCGCGGCCGGCGTGCTGGTCGCGGTCGCGGCGCCGTGGGTACCGATCGCACCGCCGATCGCGGCGCTCGTCGGGCTGCTCGCGTACGAGCACGCCCACGTGCAGGCGGGACAGGTGGTGCCGCTTGCGTGATCCCAAGGATCTCGCGGCCCGGGTCTCGGCGGCGCGCAAGGACGTCGAGGCGCGGGGCGAGACGTTCTATCCCGGCGCGAGCCGGATCCACCTCGCCGCGTTCCCGCCGCGCGAGCGCTGGGACAACTGGGTCGAGGTCGACGCGCGCAGCGCGGACAAGCGCGAGCGCCGCTACATGCTGGTGCCGACCACGTGCTTCAACTGCGAGAGCGCGTGCGGCCTGCTGGCGTACATCGATCGCGATACGCTCGAGGTTCGCAAGCTCGAGGGAAATCCCGAACACCCTGGATCGCGCGGCCGCAACTGCGCCAAGGGGCCAGCGACGCTCAACCAGGTCACCGATCCCGATCGCATCCTGGTTCCGCTCAAGCGCGCCGGTGAGCGCGGCGAGGGCCGCTGGGTTCAGGTGTCGTGGGACCAAGCGCTCGACGACATCGCGGGGCGGATCCGCAAGGCGCTCGTCGAGCAACGCCACAACGAGGTCATGTATCACGTGGGTCGCCCGGGCGAGGACGGGTTCACCGAGCGCGTGCTCGCGGCGTGGGGCGTCGACGGCCATAACTCGCACACCAACATCTGCTCGTCGGGCGGGCGCGCGGGCTACCAGTTCTGGATGGGGTTCGATCGGCCGAGTCCCGACTATGCCAACGCCGACGTGATCCTGCTGGTGAGCGCTCACCTCGAATCGGGTCACTACTTCAACCCGCACGCGCAGCGGATCATGGAGGCCAAGCAGCGCGGCGCGAAGCTGATCGTGCTCGACGTGAGGATGTCCAACACGGCGACGCACGCGGATCACTGGCTAGCACCGCAGCCCGGCAGCGAGGCCGCGATCTTTCTCGCGGTGGCACATCACGTGATCGCGACGCGCCGCTACAACCGCGAGTTCGTGCGGCGGTGGTGGAACTGGCAGGAGTACATGGCCGTCGAGCGCAAGCGCCCCGGCGCGAGCTTCGAGCAGTTCGAGGCCGAGCTCGCCACGCTGTGGTCGACGTTCACGTTCGAACATGCGTCGAGGGAATCGGGGATCGATGCCGCGCAGCTCCGCACGATCGCCGACGTGATCGCGTCGGCGGGAACCCGGCTGTCGTCGCACAACTGGCGCAGCGCGGCTGCGGGCAACCTCGGAGGCTGGCAGGTGTCGCGCACGATGTTCCTGCTCAACGCGTTGCTCGGGGCGGTCGGGTGCGAAGGCGGGACCTATCCCAACGGGTGGAACAAGTTCGTGCCGCGGCCGATCTACACGCCGCCGCATCCTCACACGTGGAACGAGCTGACCTGGCCGGTCGAGTTTCCGCTGGCGATGAACGAGCTGTCGTTCTTGCTGCCGCATCTGGTCGGAGACGGGCGCGGCGCGATCGATGTCTATTTCACGCGCGTCTACAACCCGGTGTGGACCAACCCCGATGGGTTCTCGTGGATCGAGATGCTGACCGATCCCGACAAGGTCCGGCTTCATGTCGCGCTCACCCCGACGTGGAGCGAGACCGCGCTCTATGCCGATTACGTGTTGCCGATGGGCGTGGGTAGCGAGCGCCACGATCTGCATTCGTACGAGACCCACGACGCGCAATGGCTCGGGTTTCGCCAGCCGGTGATGCGCGCGGCGCGCGAGCGACTCGGCACGCCGTCCGGCGACACGCGCGCGAGCAATCCCGGAGAGGTCTGGGAGGAGAACGAGTTCTGGATCGAGCTGTCGTGGCGAATCGATCGCGATGGCTCGCTCGGGGTGCGCAAGTACTTCGAGTCGAAGCAGCGCCCCGGCGACAAGCTCGGCGTCGACGAGTACTACGGCTACATCTTCGAGCGCTCGGTGCCCGGCTTGCCCGAGCGCGCCGCGGCCGAGCAATTGACGCCGCTGGCGTTCATGCGGCGCTACGGTGCGTTCGAGGTCAACCGCGGCGTTGGCCCGCTTCACGAGCAGCTGGTCCCGCCGGACGAGCTCGATGACGTCAAGATCGATCCGATCGGCCGGGTCTACACGCGAGCGCCCAAGCCGGCGCCGCAGAACCTGGTGCCGACACCCACGCTCGATCCAGATCCCGAAGGTCGCCGGCTGGTCGGCGTCGAGATCGACGGCAACATCATGCGCGGGTTTCCGACGCCCAGCGGCCGGCTCGAGTTCTGGTCGCGGACCCTGGCCGAGTGGGGCTGGTCGGACGTCGCGCTGCCGGCGTATATCGAGAGCCACGTCCATCCCAACCAGCTCGCCGGTGATCAGCTGGTGTTGATCCCGACGTTCCGGCTGCCGATCCAGGTCCATACGCGCAGCGGCAACAGCAAGTGGCTCGATGAGATCGCGCACACCAATCCGCTGTGGATGCACCCGCGCGACGCAGCGCGGATCGGCGTGACCACCGGTGACCTCGTGCGCGTCGAGACCGAGCTCGGCTACTTCGTCCTGAAGGTGTGGGTCACCGAAGGCATCAAGCCGGGGTGCGTGGCGTGCAGCCATCATATGGGTCGCTGGAAGCTCGACGGCTCGTCGGGCCAGCGCCAGATCATGGCCACCGTCTCGATCGATCAGCAGGGCCCGAGATGGTCGATGCGGCGCAAGCAGGGCGTCACGCCGTACGCGTCGAACGATGCCGATACCAAGCGGATCTGGTGGTCGGATTCGGGGGTGCACCAGAACCTGACGTTCGCCGTGCACCCCGATCCGATCTCGGGCATGCATTGCTGGCATCAAGCGGTCCGCGTGCGGCGCGCCGATCCGGGCGATCGCCACGCCGATATCTTCGTCGACACCGACAAGAGCCGCGCGGCTTATCGCGCATGGATGGAGCGCACGCGCTCGGCCACCACGCATTCACCGGATGGCTCGCGCCGTCCGTACTGGTTGCTCAGGCCGCTCAAGCCGGCGCGCGAGGTCTATGCGCTGCCGCGCCGGGAGCCGACGTGAGTGAACCGTCGCTCGCAGGCCATCCGCTCGCCGAGGCGCTGCGCGCGCTCGCCGTGCTGGCGGAGCCACCTTGCCCCGAGCATGCGGCGATCGCGCGCGCGCTCGGACTGCCGGATGCGCCGGCTGCTGGCGAGCATACCGACGTGCTCGTGTTTCAGAGCTATCCATACGCATCGGTCTATCTCGGCGCAGGTGGAATGCTCGGCGGTGATGCGCGCGATCGGATCGCCGGGTTCTGGCGCGCGATCGGCGTCTCGCCCCCGAGCGACCCCGATCATGTTTCGATCTTGCTCGGTGCGCTCGCCGAGCTGTTGGACGCGGAAGCCCGCGAACCGCACGAGATCGGTCGCGCCAAGCTTCACCGGATGCGCTGCGCGCTGCATGCCGAGCACATCGTCAGCTGGATGCCACCGTTCTTGGCCGCGGTGCAGCGGATCGGCGCGCCGTTTTACGTGGCCTGGGCGACCGCGCTCGAACAGCTGTTGATCGAGATCGGAAGCGCAGTCGAGCCGGAGCAGCAGTTGCCGTCGCACCTGCGCGATGCACCGGTCCCTGATGTCAGCCCGGCGAGCCTCGACGATCTGCTCGCCCAGCTGCTCGCTCCGGTGCGCGTCGGGTTCACGATCGTTCGCGACGATCTGGCGCGCTGTGCGGACGAGCTCGGGCTGGGGCTTCGCGCCGGCGAGCGGCGCTTTGCGATGCGAGCCCTGATCGGACAAGACGCCGTGGGGGTGCTCGGCTGGCTGGCCGCGGAAGCCGGGCGACAGGCGGCCGCGATGACCTCGGCGCTGCCGATCGCGGCGTGGTGGCGTCAGCGCGCACGGCGATCGGCTGGCTGGCTCGCGGACCTGGCGACCACCGCGGGTCGCACGCTGGAGGTCGCCGGCACGTGTTGAAGACCGGCACATCGCTCGGGCGGATGATCTTGCTCGCGATCGTCGTCGGTGTGTTGGGTGCGGGAACGGCGATCGCGGTCCGCGGCGCGCTCACGCACGGGCTCGCGCTGCTCTACGACGCGCCCGACGTGGTCGCCGGTGTGGCGTCGATTCCGGCCTGGATGCGCATCCTCGCGCCGGCGCTCGGCGGCCTGATCGCCGGTGCGTTGACGATGGCGCTGCTGCGGCGGGGCTCGCCCGCCGTCGCTGACGTCATGGAAGCGGTGGCGCTCGGTCGCGGCAAACCGCGACTCGGGCGCGCCGCTGTCCAGGCCGCGGCCTCGATCGCCGCATCGCTCGGCGGCGGATCGATCGGTCGCGAGGGTCCGCTGATCCAGCTCGGCGCAGGTGTCGGGCAGGAGATCGCGATGCGCGCCACCGAGTCCGGGCGATCGCGACGTGCGCTGGTCGCCGCGGGAACCGCCGCCGGATTCGCCGCCGCGTACAACACGCCGATCGCAGCGGTGCTGTTCGTGCTCGAGGTGCTGGTCGGCATGTTCACGCTCGACGTGCTGATCCCGGTGCTCGTCGCGACTGCCGTCGGTACCGCGGTGACGCGCGCGGTGATCGGCGGTGGACCGATCTATGGTGCGCGCGCATTCCATCTGATCTCGTCGGCCGAGTTCGTCGCGTTCGGCGTGATCGGCGTGCTGTGCGCGGTCGGCGGGGTGCTATTCATGAAGCTGCTCGGTGCGGGCGAGCGGCTGGTTCACCGGATGCAGTTGCCGCGCGTGGCGACCGCAGGGCTCGGCGGCTTGACCGTTGGCCTGATCATCTGGCAGCTACCCGAGGTCGCGGGCAACGGCTACGAGCCATTGCGCGCGATCCTCGATGGTCACTTCGCGATTCATGCGCTGCTCATCCTGGGCGTAGCCAAGGCGGTTGCGAGCACGGCGTCCGTGGCCTCGGGGAGCCCCGGCGGTGTGTTCACGCCGAACATGCTGATCGGCGCGACGATCGGGGGCGCGTGCGGTCAGGTGGTCGAGTTGCTCGCGCCCAAGGCGGGCGTGCTCCCCGGTGGCTATGCACTGGTCGGGATGGCCGCGGCCGTTGCCGCGACGACACACGCGCCGCTGATGGCCACGGCGCTCGCGTTCGAGCTGTCCGGTGATTACGAGATCGTGTTGCCGCTGCTGATGGCGACCGGCATCGCGACGCTGCTGTCGCGGCAGCTGCAGCGCGATTCGATCTACACGGCGGAGCTCCGCCGGCGCGGCATCCCCTGGGAGGGTACGCTCGCCGAGCGACTCGCACGCGCCGCGCGGGCGCGAGATCTGATGGAGCTCGATCCGCCAAGCGTCCCGGCCACCGAACCGCTCGCGGCCTCGCTGATGCGGATGGCCGACAGCCGCGGGCGCCTGTTGTATGTCGTCGACGACGGACCGGTTCGCGCGATCTCGCTGACCACCGCGAAGCAGCACTGGGCCGCCGCCATGCGAGGCGAGCCGGTACCTGGCATCACCGCGGGAGAGCTGGCGACGCCGATCGCGACCGTGCGGCCCGACGATACGCTGCTCGAGATCGGCGAGAAGTTGTGGGCGGTCGATTGGGGTGAGCTCCCGGTGGTCGATCCCGCGCACCCGACGCGGCCGCTCGGAACGGTCACGCGCCGCGGCTTGCTCGGGGCGTTCGACCGCGAGCTGCTCCAGCGCGACGTGCTGGTCACGCGTGTGGCATCGCTGCAGGACGACGGCAACCCGCACGTCGGCTACCTCGAGCTCCCGGACGGTCATCGCGTGGCGTTGGTGCCGGTGCCTCCGTCGCTGGTCGGCGGTCCGCTCGACGTCGGAGCGCTGCGCAAGGACATCGGCGTGATCATCGTCGCGATCCGCCGAGATCCGGGTGGCAATGCGCCGCCGCGCTGGCTCGATCCCGATCACACGAGCGCCCTGGCGCCCGGTGATCGCCTGATGGTGATCGCAACCGCGGCAGAGCTCACCCGGTTCCAGAGCTCGGATCAAGCTCGCTAATCGATCATCGCACGCCGCAGGCGGGGATCTCGCCGTCGCGCGTCAACGCCGCGCAGATGCATGGCCCGGCGTTGCGCATCGGCGGGTTTGGCGGCCGTTGCTCCGCGTTCGCGACCTCTTGTGGCAATGACGCCGCGTACAGCGCCGCCAGGACCGAGGCTACGCAGCCCCGACACATCTGCACCATGCACCCGCGACGAGGTTTGTACCGGAGAAGGACTGCCATGGTTCCACGATGAACCTCGGGGACCAGATTGCCGATATCGGCCCGGCATCACGCAGAACCCGAAGGGTTTCATGAGCTCCGGCGCGAGGTCCGTGTCAGGACCTGGGGCCCCCCGTATCGTTCCGCATACGCGCTCGCACCGGGGTGCGCCGGCGGCCCCGCCACAACAACATCGCGATGAAGCCGCTCAGGACTGCGGAGCTTGCTGGCCCGTGCGAGCCCGAATCGCAGCAGCCGCTGTCACTACCCGGTGCTGCCGATCCGCCACCGTTCGCACAATCGTTGATCGGATCGAGGTGACCGCCAGCGCAGTCTTCGCAACCGTCTCCATCGGAGTCGCCGCACACCGCCGGATCGTTTGGATCGGCATCGGCCCCGTCGGGGACCCCATCACCATCGCTATCGCCAAATCCGCCGCCCCCGCTGCTATCTCCACCGGTGACGCAATCCGCTTCGAACAATGCGTTCAGAAACAACCGCGCACCCTGGCTCTGCGATCCCGACGTCACCGGGACATCGGTCTTGTACTGGTGGCCACCGAGATAGCTGATCTTGCCGCCGCAATTCGAGGTTCGCTGGCCAGGCGCGAGATAGATGATGTCGTTGCAGCCGTCCAGGTAGCCGCTCATCCAGACATCTTGATCGCCGGGGCCATCGGCGCCGGTGAGCAGCGTCACCTGGCGATTGTTCTTGTACGTAGTCCCCAGGTAGGTGCTGAGGTTGTACGCGGGCTCGCTGCCCATGGTGGTCGCGAACGCACCATCGAACTGGTTGTAAGGCACCTCGGGACGCAGGACCTGGATGTCCTCGCTCGCCGGTTGACTCGCGACTTCGTAGCCGGGAAGGTTCTGCCAGGTCCCCGGCTTGGGTAAGCAGCACGCCTGTCCCGCGCACGCGTTCGGTACGCACTCGTAGTTCGCGTCGCTGCAGGTGCCACCCGGGCACGACGGTGGGGTGCCGGTCGTCGTCAAGAAGTGACCGTCGCGCCCGGCGTCGTCGAGATAGGGCCAGGCCGGGTTGGGAACGGTGTTCTCGTAGGCATTCACCGCCTGGCACTCGGCGAAGAAGTGCGTGGAGTGGTTCAGGAACTCGCGCACCTCGGCCACGACTTCATGGCCGTTGTACGTGATGGCGCCGGTGCACTCCTCCTGGGTATCCGGGCATGGTCCCCCATCGCATTCGACGCGCTCGCGGTCCTTGACATCCCAGTGCATCGACATGATCTGGCAGAACCGAGGATTGCCAGCGGCATCGAACAGCGCACCGTTGCGGTGATCGAGGTTGGGCGCAGCGCAGGACCCGAGATCGCCCATGATCTGCTGTTCGAGCAGCATGTCGGGATTGTCCGTGCCCGGACCGCAATCGTCGTCATTGCATTTTCGGTCGGGGAACTCGCGCCCGTTGGATTGCGGGATTCCGGCGGCGCGCAGGTAGCGGGTGGCGATTGGTTCGTTGCCATCCGCGAACACGGCGATCGTCGGCGCGGCGATCATCGTCTTCGCAACCGTGCCGCTGAACGACGCCGTGGCTTCGTGCACGGAGACGACGTGAAAGACGGTGCGCTCCGCCCACGGATTCGCCGGCCAGGTCGCTTGATCGTTCCACACGTCGATGATCGCGAGCGCCTTGTCGCGATCGGGTGCGTCGATGACGAACGGGCCACCGCGATAGCCGTGATTGCCGAGCGAGGCACCGCGGCCCATCGCACCGGTGTCATCCCAGATCACGTTGGTGGTGGCGTAGAAGTCGGGGCTGGCCGTTGGATAGGGGCACTTCTGACCGGAACCCTCGACACCGCAATCCCATGCGCACAGATCGCTCGCCGTGTCACACGCCGCTGCGTGCCAGGTCTTTGCGGGATCGATGACCCAGTAAACATCGACGTCCTGGCGCAACAGCTGGAACACCAGTCCATAGGCCTGGAACATCCCCGTGCCCTGATACGACAGGTCCATCGGAATGATCAGCGAACCGGCGGCGAACGGCGCGCCGACGAGGTTCGACGCGGTGGATGCTACGGACTCCTCACACTCGGAGGTCACGCACCGATCGTGGCCGGATGGATCGATCGCGCACGCCACCGTGCCGCAGCAGCCAAGGATCAGCATGCCGTTTGCGCTCATGAGCTCCTCCTCGAGGACGAGCAGCAACGCGTTGCCGCTCGCGATCATCCACGTTCCGGCCAATGTACCGCCGTGTCAACGGCGTGTTGCCGGTGGTGCAAATCGTGCGGGCCCTGTGCGCCACATCGGAGGAGGTCGCCTACAGGTGGACAACGAGCGCTTGCGGTAGGTCTCGGTCGCGGCAAGGTGAAGGTGAGTGTGCAATGGGCACCGAGTTGCTCGTCGTGCTGGCGCTGGTGATCGCGAATGGTCTGTTCGCCGGCGCGGAGATTGCGGTGCTCAGCGTACGCAAGGAGCGGGTGCTCGAGCGCGCGAATCGCGGTGATCGCAAGGCCCTCGCCGTCCAGTCACTGCGCAATCAGCCGGAGCGGTTCCTCGCGACGGTGCAGATCGGGATCACCATCATCAGCGCGACCGCGGCGGCGTTCGGCGGCTCCAAGATCTCCGGCCGATTGGTGCCGATGCTCGAGGCGACGGGTCTCGGCTCGCATGCACATGACGTGGCGCTCGCGATCGTCGTGGTCGCGATCTCGTTTCTATCGATCGTGCTAGGTGAGCTGGTGCCGAAGTCGCTCGCGCTGCGCTATTCGAGCGGCTTCGCGCTGTTCGTCAGCCGGCCGTTGCTAGGTCTCGCCCGGCTCGCGCGTCCCTTGGTGCAGCTGCTCAGCGGGTGCTCGAATCTCGTGCTGCGGCTGTTCGGCGATCGCACCAGCTTCACCGAGGCGCGGACCTCTCGCGACGAGCTCCAGGAGATGGTGGCCGAAGCGGGGCGATCGGGATCGATCGATCCCCGGTCCAGCGAGCTCGCCACGCGCGCGCTCGAATACGGCGACGTCATGGTGTCCGAGGTGATGGTGCGACGCGATCACATCGTCGCGATCAGCAAGGACGCATCTGCCGAGGAGGTCCAGCGGATCATTCTCGAGGAGGGACACAGCCGGATGCCGGTGTACGACGAGAATGCCGACCGGATGATCGGCTACGTGGTCGCCCTCGACGTGCTCGCGGTGGTCTGGGAGCGCGGCCTGGTCGTGCTGAACGACATCATCCGACCGTTGCTGGCGGTGCCGATGACGGCGCGGATCAACACCGTGCTGCGCGAGATGCAGGCGCGGCGTACCAAGATCGCGGTCGTCGTCGACGAGCTCGGCGGAACGTCGGGGATCGTGACGATCGAGGATCTCGTCGAGGAGCTGGTGGGTGACATTCACGCCGAGGATGAGGTGCCCGACGAGCTCGTGCGCCGCGAATCCGATACGACGTCGCTGGTCGCAGGCTGGGTGCCGATCCGGAAGGTCAACCGCGCGCTCGGCACCGCGCTGCCGATCGCCAGCCACAGCACGACGGTCGCGGGGCTCTGCATGGTGCTCGCGTTGTCGGTTCCCGAGCCGGGCACTCGGCTGAAGGCTCCCGACGGCACCACGATCGAAGTCCTGGATTCGTCGTCTCGCCGGGTTCGGATGGTTCGCGTTCACCATCACGTGAATGCATCGCACCGCGCGTGATAGCTACACAGGCGCGTGCCGGGGCAGCTCCTGACGGCGATGACACCGGGGCAGCTCCTGGCGGCGATGACACCGGGGCAGCTCCTGGCGGCGATGACACCGCGTCATCCTTACTGCGATGACACCGGGGCAGCTCCTGGCGGCGATGACACCGCGTCATCCTTACTGCGATGACACCGGGGCAGCTCCTGGCGGCGATGACAACGCGTCATCCTAACTGCGATGACAACGCGTCATCCTTACTGCGATGACAACGCGTCATCCTTACTGCAACGCCGACGCGGCTGTGGCATCGAGCCGCCATGCTCCGGCGATCAGCCATGCCTGCCGCGCTCGCGGTGGTGTTGCTCATCGCGGGTCAGCTGGTCGCCCTTGCTCACGAGGCTGCGGTCCGACACGCGGTGTGCCGGGAGCATGGTGAGCTGCTCGATGCCGCGGACGTCGGCGAGCACCGCATACCATCCGATCACGCGCAGTGGGTAGCCGTCGAAGGCCAGGGCGGCCACCACGCCGATTGCACGATCGCGCGTCTACTCGAGCAGTCCACCACCGCTCAAGCTGCGCTGGTCACCCTCGAGGCGATCGCGCAGACCACCGAGCTCGCTGCTCGGCCACCCGATGCCGTCGAGCGCGCACGCGAGCTCTACCTGATCGCTCCCAAGACCTCGCCACCTGCCTGACCGGACAGATGGTTCTGCACGGTCACGGCGCGGTCGCGCGGCGTGGCGATGTAGTCGGCTCGTCTTCGTCCCGAGGTCGTTGGCATGTTTCGATGTTCCGTTGTGATCACGGTCGCCATGTTGGTGGCGTCTGCGCAAGTACGTGGTGCTCCGCCCGGTGATGCCGGCCAGGCTCCGCCCGGTCCCGGTTGTCACGGCACGCTCGACGGGCACGCCGTCGATACGTCCAGTCACGAGCCCGTGGTCGCCGCCACGGTCCGGATCGGCGACCAGCTGCTCACCATCACCGACGGCGCAGGGCGGTTCACGCTGACCGGACTGTGTCCGGGCGAGCTCACCATCATCGTCGAGCGCGATGACTATAGCCCGGCAGCGCGGACGCTGACGGTCGGCGGCCATGCGTCGCTCGAGCTCGAGATGACGCTCGCCGGTGAGCTGATCGAGGTGCACGAGAAGGCGCCGCCACCGCCGGAGATGCGATCGGCCGCGACGATCTCGGGTGCGCAGCTCGAGAAGTCGCGCGGACGCGCGTTCACCGACGCGATCGCCAAGGTGCCGGGAGTCGCCGAGCTGCGCTCCGCCACCGGGGTGGCCAAGCCGATCATTCGCGGTCAGTTCGGCCGTCGCCTCGTGATCCTCGTCGACGGAGTCCGGCACCGCGCGCAGGAGTGGGGGCTCGATCATGCTCCCGAGATCGATCCGTTCATTGCCGATGCGATCCGCGTGGTGCGAGGTGCGGGCGGCGTGCGCTACGGCTCGGACGCGATCGGCGGTGCGGTGCTCGTCGATCCGCCCGCGCTGTTGCGCGAGCCGGGGTACGCCGGCGAGCTCCACCTGATCGGCTCGTCGAACGGACGTGGTGGAACGTTGGCGGGCCGGCTGCGATCGGCGCTGGCGGCCCTGCCGGGGTTCAGCACGCAGCTCGAAGGCAGCGTGAAGCGGCTCGCTGCGCCCCGCACGCCGGACTATGCGCTCGGCAACGCGGCTGCATTCGAGTGGACCGGCGGCGCCACCCTCGGCTATCGGCGCGGGCCGTCCGAGTACAAGCTGTCGTATCGGCACTATCAGGCGAAGCTCGGGGTGTGCGCGTGTCTGCGAATCCACAGCATCGACGACTTCCTCGCGCAGGCGGCGGCCGGCCGTCCGATCGGTGCCGACGAGCTCGACGCGGACGCCACGATCGGTCGCCCATATCAAGCGGTAGCTCACGACCTCGCGCTCGCCCGCGCAGAATGGGAGCGCGACCAGCTGGGCACGATCACCGCGACATACTCGTTTCAGCACGATCTGCGGCGCGAATACGACGTCGTCCGGCAAGCCGCCGGCAATACGGCGCAGTTCAACTTCCGGTTGATGACGCACGAGCTCGAGGCGGTGTTCGAGCACAACCCGCTGCATCTGTCGGAGCACTGGCACCTGCGCGGAGTCGCCGGCATCACCGGGATGGCGCAGATCCACCACTACAGCGGCCTGCACCTGGTTCCCGACTACACCTCCCTGGGTGCCGGCGTGTACGCGTCGGAGCGCCTGGTAGGACACGAAACCGACGTCGAGCTCGGCGCGCGTTACGATCTGCTGGCGCGCACCGCGTCGCTCGAGCGGCTCGATTTCTTGCGGCTGGTGCGCAGCGGACAGATCGAGATGGACGCGTGCGGCGCCGGCGATCCGGACCCGGTGAGGTGCCGGTCGCGGTTTCATACGTTCACGGCGTCGCTCGGCGCACTCCGCAGGCTCGGCAACGCGTGGTCGCTCAAGGGCGAGCTATCGACCGCGTCACGAGCGCCAAACACCGACGAGCAGTACCTCAATGGGACCTCACCGACATTCCCGGTGCTGGGTCTTGGCAAACCAGACGTCAAGCCGGAGACCACGTACTCGACGTCGCTGACCCTGGCCTATGACACCACCGCGATCAAAGCGGAGGCCTCGGTGTTCGCGAACCTGATCGACGACTACATCTACTTCGCACCGGCGATCGGGCCGGACGGGATGCCGATCTTCGACGTGTTGATCCGCGGGACATTCCCGCGGTTCACGACCCAGACCGTGGACGCGCTGTTCTGGGGCGCCGACGGCGGGATCGCGGCATCGCCGATCCCTGCGCTCGAGCTCGGCGCCCAGGCATCGCTGGTCCGCGCCAAGGACGCCGACGACGACTCGTATCTGGTGTTCGTTCCCGCTGATCGCTATCGCGCCTCGATCACGGTTCACCTCCCCGACACCGGGCGGTTTCAAGATACGTTCGCGACGGTGTCAGGCGAATACGTCGCACGCCAGCGCCGCTACGACATCGTGGCGGATCTGGTCGCGCCGCCGCCCGCGTACGTTCTGCTCGGCGCCGAGCTGGGTACCGAGACCTGCCTCGCTGGCAACAAGACCCGGATCGCGCTGCAAGGCGCAAACCTCACCAACGCACGCTATCGCGACTACACCAGCCTCAACCGCTATTTCGCCGACGAGCCCGGCTGGCAGGCATGGGTTCGCGTCAGCGTGTTTTTCGACTCCAAGAACAAGGGATCCTGATCATGCGGACCATCTCGATGTGCACTGCGATCGCCGGCCTGTTGACCGCGGCTGCCTGTAGCGACGAGGGCGGCAGACTCGACGAGAGCGAGGTCATCACGACGGTGATGCTGAGCTTTGCCCCCTCGACCGGCGACCCGATCACCGCGGAGATCGATGACCCCGATGGCGACGGCGGTGCGCCACCGACGATCGATCCCGTGAACCTCGCGGCGACAACGACCTACGCACTCACCGTCAGGTTTCAGAATCGGCTCGAGGATCCGCCCGAGGAGATCACCGACGAGATCGCGCAGGAGGGCCAGCACCACCTGCTGCTGTTCACCGGCAGCGCCGTGGTTGGCCCGGCAACGACCAACGCCTCTGGTGCGCTGACCCAGAGCTACGGCGACGTCGACGTCAACGGCCTGCCGATCGGGCTTACCAACACGATCACGACAGCGACCGGCACCGGCCAGCTGATCGTCACGCTCCGCCATATGCCGCCGGAGGCGCCACCGGTGAAATCGGCGACGACGCTGGACACCGTGAAGACCAGCGGGATCGACGCGCTCGGGGGCAGCACCGATGCACAGGTCACGTTCGACGTGACCGTGCCGTGAGGCAGCGCGCCGTGATGCCGTAGTCTGCGGGTTATGGGCGCACGAAGATCGCGTCGGTGGGAATCTTGCCGGTCGCTCGTGCCGCCGAGCGGATGAACTTCGCGAGCGAGTAGGTATCGACCGCGCGCAGCCCATCGAAGGCGAGTCCGCTGCCATCGAGCGAGTGCCACCGCACGGTGCAAGGTGCCTCGACCTCGGTGAGCTGGTGGCCGCCGAACCGAAGCACGACGCGTGTTCCGATCGTCAGGCACGGTCCCTTGATGAACGCGCCCCCGAGCGACAGGTTGCGGACGCGGCATGCGAGCTGGACGTTGCCGATCGCGATCATGCCCTCGAGATCGATCGCGTAACGAAGCGTGGAGCGTGAGTCCATACGTCGGTCCCCCAGCCCCAGGATCGGCTGTTCCTCGACGGAAAGCGTGCCGCTCACGTTGTTCTCACGTTGCCGGGGCACGCTCGCACAGCGTCGTGACCGCTCGCAGTTGTGGCTCGAACCGCGACGAACGGCGGTGTAGGTGGTGTGCGCGCGGGGTGCCAAGCTTCGCGGCGGGAGCTCGCATTTCGGGCACCTCCGGCCGTACGTCCGTTGCTCGCTCGTAACGTGGGTGCGCTACGGGCGTGCGCCCGATCTGCTCCGAACTGCTCGGTCTCGCTCGACGCTGCAACCAGGGACAGCCTGCTAGCGATGGAGGATCGCGCCACCATCCCCGACCGCCCAGAGCTCGCCGCCGCTCGACGCGTGGAGCGCTCGAATCGATCCGACGGCGAGCGGCGGTTCATCCGTCCATACCCCGCTGGACGAACGTCTGTACAGCGACGTTCCGGAGCCGCTCGTCCAGACCTCGCCCTGGTGGACCGCGATGGTGCACAGCTCACCGGCCGCTGCGAGCGACGTCGTTGTCCAGCTCGTGCCATTCCAATGTGAGACGGTGCCCTGCGGAGTCGATGGATAGATCGCGCCATCGTAGCCGCTGACCCAGATATCGTCTGGCGCGACCACGGTGATGCCGCATAACACTTCGGTGGTGGGTGCAGCGAGCTCGCTCCACACGTCACCGATCTTGCGTGCGATGTGCGCGACCGACGTGTTGTCCTCGGTGCGCTCGCTCCCGACGATGTAGAGTGCGCTGTCGAGCTCGTCGGCAGCTCGCCACATCACGGGTGCAGGCGACGCCGACTCTTCGCTCCACGTGTTGCCGTCACGGCGAAACACGCCGTCGCCGATCAGCAGGGGATGTCCGGTCGCCACGCTGATCGCGTGGACCTCGGTCAGCCCCGGTGGTGCCACGCGCTGCCAGGCGGTTCCGTCGAAGTGATAGATGTTGTCGGCCCAGAACGGATCATCGAAGTCGGCGGCCCACAGGTCATCGCGCGAGGTCCCTGCGATCGCGACGACCGCCGGTGCTGGAAAGCTGTGCTCGACCAAACCGTTGCGCCACTCGACCACGCGGCCGAGCCCTCCAAACCACAGCGCACCGCCGACCTCTGCGATCGCATGCAGCGGCTGATACGATCCGAACGTATCGAGCTGCCACGTCGTCCCGTCGTGGCGCCATGGCTCGCCGGCCGATCCCGCTGCGAACACCTTGCCGCCGGCGCCCGCGGCGTGTCGAAAGTCTGCGCCGGGTGGCGCGGTGAGCTTTGTGGTGCCGCCCAGCTCGACGATTCTCGTGGGGCTCATCGCATAGATGGCGGTGCCATCGCGATACACATCCAGGATCCACGAGTTGCCGCTTGCCGGCAGGCGTGTCCAGCTGTCGCCGTCCCAGTGGTAGACCAGATCGGCGCTCGATCCGATGCTGTGCGATCGGCCGGCGGCGTACACCGACGTCGCGGTCCCCGCGATCCCGAACAGGTCGTAGGCGGACAGGATCGGAGCCGAGTCGGTCTGCGCAGACCATGTCGCGGTGGCGAGCTTCCACACCCGACCCTCGCCGATCCCGAACACCGCACTCGCAGATGCCGCAAACACACGATCGAGCGAGGGCGTCGAAAGCGCTGCGGAGATCAGCGAGGAGCCGTTCCAGTGTCGGCTCACGCCGTCACCGACGAACCAGACGCTAGATGCGGATAGGCCATGGACTCCGCGCAGATCCTTCGTGGTGCCGCTCGCCACCGTTGCCCACGTGGTGCCGTTCCATCGACGCACGACACCGCCGGCGCCGACGAGCCAGCCATCGGTCGCACTCGCCATCCAGATCCCGTGGAGGTCGGCCGAGGTGCTCGCCGCGATCTGCGTCCAGCCGGTTCCGTCGAAGTGCAACACGACACCGCGGCTGCCCACGGCCCACACGTCCTCCTCGGTACGCGCGAACACGGCGTTCGGTGCATAGGGCATCGGCGCCGGCGCCTCCCAGCACCAGCCATCGCGACACGTGCGTTCGGCCGACGGAACCGCGCATACGCGCTCCATCCCCTGGCCGCCGCAGGTCGCCGGTGCGCTGCAGCCGCCGCAGTCGAGCGGCTGCCCGCAACCGTCGTCGGCGATCTCTCCGCAGCTCGCGACGAAGGATGCGCAGGTCCGGGGCACGCAGGCCTCGATGCCTCCGTCGACCGCGCCGTCGTCGGTTGGGAGTCTGGCATCCGGGTCGGTGTCGTCGTCCCCTGCGTCCGGCGGGTGCGAGCCGCACGCGACGAGCAGGACTAGCCAAAGTGCCCTCATCCGACCAGTATCGCGCTGTTCGCGACGCTGCCACGCGCAGGGTCGTGAGTGCACGGTGAGAGTCGTTCGAGAAGTCTGCGAATTGCCGGCTTCATCGATGCTGAGCGACACCCACATCGGGGCTAGCCCGGTACGGCCACGGACGGCCGTCACGATCATGGCTCGCTGGCATCTCGCGTCGCGATCGGCAGATCACCACGGTCCGGAGCTTGCAGCGATCAACGGACCGCAGATCGCGTGCGCTCACGCAGGATCTCGGCTATCTGTTTCGCCGGAGGAACGCGATGACCCAGGTGGTTCAGGCTCACAATCTCAAGTCGCAATCCGTCTGGAACTCGCCGGCGGGGCGCTACGATGACATCAGCCGCAGCATCGCCGATGCGATCGAGCACGCCGTCGAGCGGCTGCAGCCGGCGTCCGGCGAGCGCATCCTCGATCTCGCGACGGGGACCGGTTGGGGATCCCGCGTGATCGCGCAGCGGTTCTCCGGCGTGAACATCGTCGGTGCCGATATCGCCGACCAGATGCTCGAGTATGCTCGCAGCACGGCGGCCGCGCAGAAGCTGAGCATCGAGTACACGCACGCAGACGCCGAGAAGCTGCCGTTCGCGGATGGCTCGTTCGACGGTGTGGTCTCGACGTTCGGCGTGATGTTCGTCGGCAAGCCCGAGGCAGCGGCGGCCGAGCTCGGTCGCGTGGTCAAGAAGGGCGGTCGCGTTGTGCTCGCGACGTGGACGCACGACAGCAACGTGTTCAACATGTTCGGCGTGATGAAGAAGTTCATGCCACCACCGCCGCAACCGGCACCGCCATCGCCCTTCGAGTGGGGCAAGTACGACCGGCTGCGCGAGCTGCTCGCGAACGATTTCGAGCTCGCGTTCGAGGAGGGTACGAACCACTACCGCTACGGATCGGGGGCGCAGGCGTGGCAGCTCTGGTCGAACCACTATGGTCCGTCCAAGATGCTCGCGGCCAACCTCGACGACGCGCAGCGCGCCGAGCTCAAGCGCGACATGATCGCGTGGCACGAGACGTTCAGGGCCCCGCTCGGGTTCGATCAGCCGCGCCAGTACATCGTCACGCGCGCGATTCGAAGGTGATCTCGCTGCGGCGGCGCCGCAAGAGCGCTCGTGGCATCAGGAACCACCATCCGATGAACCACGCGGTGATCGGCGCGGCGATCAGCCACGCCCATGTCGGGTCGAGCACGACCCACACGACGAGGTAGACCGACAGCGCGATCGCGAACGAGACCAGCACCAGCCCGCCGATCACGAGGCGGTTGGTTCGGATTAACAGGCGCTCCTTGTTGACCGTGCGGAACCCGAGGCGATGTTGCGCAGTGGGCGCGATGAACAGTGCGCTCGCGGCGGCGGTGGCGACCAATCCGGCGAGATAGATCCCGCGCTGGATGTCGGCGAGCTCGCCGAACCGATCCGAGAACGGCAGGATCAGCAGGAATCCAAACAACAGCTCCACGCCAGGAAGCGCGACCCGGATCTCTTCGAGCAGCTCGCGAAGCTCCCGATCGACGCGCTTCTTCGGATCTTCGCCGTCCTGTGGTCCGCACATCACCTCATCGCGTGTGGTGTTCTCGACCTGAATCTGCATGGCGGGAGTCGTTGGTGCACGGCACGTGCCCAGGGCGGCGCGTGGCGCGGGCGCACACGGCGCCGCGCGGGTGCTGCAAACGTGCGAACCGCGAGGTAGTGTCGCGCGCGCTTGTCTGCTGCAGAGCCCATCCAGCCCGCGTCACCGCCGGGCCGAGTCGACGCCGGTCACCGCTTGATGATGATCGGGATCGTCGCGGGGGCGGCACTCGGGCTGATCGCCAGTGAGCTGGTGAGCGCCGGGTATCTGGACAAAGGCACGCTCGCCACGGTGAGTGACAACGTCGCCTATCCGATCGGCCGGATCTGGCTGCGGTTGCTGTTGATGCTCGCCGTGCCGTTGATCTTCTCGGCGCTGGTCACCGGGATTGCCGAGCTCGACCCGCGTGCGCTGGGCAGGCTCGGCGTCAAGACCCTGATCTATACGGTCCTGGTCTCGACCGTTTCGGTCGTGATCGGTCTCGCGCTCGTGAGCCTGCTCGGACCCGGCGACGGCGACAATCAGCAGCTGATCAGCTACGCGGCGGAGGAGGCGAAGAACCGGCCGCCGATCGTGGTGGCCAAGGAAGTGGATGCGGCGGGCCTCGTCTCGATGATCCCGAGCAACGTGGTCGCGTCGATCGCATCGGACGACATGCTCGGGCTGATCGTGTTCTCGCTCGTGCTCGGGATCGGAATGGCGATCGTCCGCACCGACAACACGGCGCGACTGCGGGAGACGATCTCGGGCCTCAACGAAGTCACGATGCGGCTGATCGCGGGCGTGATGAAGCTGGCGCCGCTCGGTGTCGCGGGGCTGCTGTTCGACAGCTTCTCGAAGCTGGGCTTCGATCTGCTCGGCAAGATCGGTGGCTACGTCGGCGTCGTGGTGCTCGCGTTGGCGCTTCACACGTTCGGCACCTACACGTTGTGCCTGTGGACGTTCGCGCGCCGGAATCCACTTCGGTTCTTCCGCGACATCAAGATGGCGATGGCGACCGCGTTCGCGACCTCGTCGTCGAGCGCGACGCTGCCCACGACGTTGCGCGTGGCCGAGGAGGACCTGCGGCTGCCGCGCCATGTGAGCCGGTTCGTGCTGACGGCCGGTGCGTCGATGAATCAGAACGGGACGGCGCTGTTCGAGGGCGTCACGGTGCTGTTTCTGGCCCAGGTCTTCGGGGTGGAGCTATCGCTCGCGCAGTCGGCCGGCGTCATGCTGATCTGCATCCTGGGTGGTATCGGCACGGCCGGCATTCCAGGGGCGTCGATTCCGGTGATCGCGATGATGCTGGTGAAGTACAAGATTCCAGTCGAGGGTCTCGCGCTCATCATCGGGGTCGATCGATTCCTCGACATGTGCCGGACCACGGTGAACGTCGCGGGTGATCTGGTGGTCGCGGCGTGCGTGGCGCCGGGCGAACCAGCCGACCCGGGCAGCGAGTCACAGTGAATCGGTCTCGCTGCGACCTGGGGAGCATTCAGTCGTCTCGTAGGCATGACGTCAAGCTTTCGTGCCGTTTTTTCCGTCGTTGTCGTTGTCGTTGTCGTTGTGCTCGCAGTCACGGCGAACGCTCGTGCTGAGAACATCGCGTTTGCGATTCAGCCCATGGTGGGAACGTCGACGTCGATCAGCTCGCCCGGAGCCATCGCCGATGCGCCGGATGGAACGCCGGTAGCCGCGACGGTCGCATCCGGGTTGTTCCCCGCAATTCGGGTCGGCGGTGAGACCAGCGCCGTGGCGGTGTTACTAGATTTCTCGTACACGTCGACCACCTTCGCGTTCGAAGGCGAATCACTTGGCACCGCCGTGTTCGCGCTCGGGGTCGATGTCGAACCGACGCTCTGGTGGAGCGCGGATAACCGAACGCAGATCTACGGGCTGATCGGGCCGATGTTCTCCGTCGTGCAGCAACCGAGCTCGACGGGTGGCACCACCACCAAGGGTGGTGGTGCGGCGGTGGGGGCAGGCGGCAAGTACTTCGTTCAGCCTTCGTTCGCGATCGGGTTCGAGCTCGGTGCGAAGATGGTGTTTCTGGGATCAGAGCTGGGCACCACTCACACCGGCTCCGTATATGCGGGGGTCACCGCGACGTTCTCGACGCGGCGACAATGATCATTCGGCCAGCCGGTCGGAGGCCACGAGCGCGGTGTTGTTGTGATCGTCCAGGCTAGCGGGTGTTCCGCTTGGTGAGCGGCGCCACCGTGGTGCGGATCAGCTCCACCACACGTTCGAGCGAATGGCCTTCGAGGGCGACCATGCGCAGGCCATCGTCGGCGCGGCTGACAAACGGGGTCATGCGATCGAGCAGCGTGCGCACCGCCATCGCCGCGTTCTCGAGTGGGTGGCGGTCACAGAATCCATCGACCAGGGCGTCGTCGAGCGCTTCGGCGAGATCGATCGCGCGCCTGTATGCATCGTGCGTTGTCAGCCGAGTCGCCTTGCTCGCCTGCTCGAACGCGCGATGTTCATCGAGCAGGTCGTCATTGACCGCGACCAGCTCATCCAGCGTCGGCATCACCGCGCCGAGCAGATGCGAGAGGTCGCGCATCGCGTACGCGACGCGCCCGCGAGGGAACCTGCGGATCCATTGCCGGTCCACCTCGTCGATCGCTTGCTTGAGTTGCTCGAATGCAATGGAGAGCGCTGACGCCATACGCGCTCGCGGTGCACCTCATGCGCCAGCACACAACTGCGCGTGACCTCACTCTTGTCGTCGGGCATGCGGCCGGCGAGCGGACAGCCGAGGCCAACCGACCCCGCGTGAACCGCGACGGGGTTGCGGTTGTGGGCGGATGGCCCGTGACAATCGACCTCAGCTGTCCGAAGGCCGGACGGATCATGCGCGCGAACCGCGACGGGGTTGCGGTTGCGGGCGGTGGTGTCATCGGTTGACCCATGACAATCGTCCTCAGATGTCCGAGTGTCGGACGGATCGCGCAGGCGCCCATGGGATTTCACGTCGTTTGACCTAGGCGCACGGCTTGCTGTGCGCCGGGTCATGCCCAACCCACGGCAGATCTTCCCCGGTCAGTTCTATCTGCTCACGCGCCGCTGCACGGGGGGGCAGTTCTTGCTGCGTCCTGATGCGGTCACCAACAACATCTTCACCTATTGCCTCGCCGATGCCGCCAAGCGCTTCGGCATCGTGGTGTTGCTGACCGTGACGGAGGGCAACCATCACCATACGGTGTTCTACGATCCGCATGGTCGCGCGTCGGAATTCATGGAGCACCTTCATAAGATGACCGCGCTCTGCCTGAATCGGCGATGGGGTCGACGCGAACATCTCTGGTCGAGCGTCGAGCCGTGTCTGACCCGGCTGCTCGATCGCGCCGCCGTGATTGCGAAGCTCATCTATACCGCGGGAAATCCGGTGAAGGACCTGCTGGTCGAGCGCGCGGTCCAGTGGCCCGGCGTCAACGGCTACCTCGCGCTGCTCCGTGACGGAACGCTACACGCACGACGCCCGCATTACTTCTTCAGCCCGGACGGCGACATGCCCGAGGAGCTCACGCTGACGTTCGAATTCCCCGAGTGCCTTGGGACGCGCGAGGAGATCATCACCGAGATCCGCGATGGCGTGACCGCGCTCGAGCTCACGACGAAGGCGGAGCGCAAAGGCGCTCGCGTTCTGGGGGTGAGGCAGGCAAAGGAACAGTCGCCATTCTCATCCCCCACCAGCGCGCTGCCGCGATCGGATTTGCGGCCGCGATTTGCCGGCGGTCCGAAGGCTCGCATCCCGGCACTGCTCGCCTACAAGGTCTTCCTCGCCGAATACCGCGCCGCGCGACGCGCATGGCTCGCCGGCCTGGCGGTCGTCTTCCCCGCCGGCACCTACCGCTTGCGCCGGATCGCGCCCATCACCGTCGCCCCCATTCCGCCGCCACCATTGATGGGCATCTAGCTCCGCGGCACTCCGGTTCGTTCGCGCCCATCACCTGATAGCGCTCGAGGTCGCCACATCCGCGACCTCGTGCGCAGCAGCTGCATTCCGGACGCACCGCATGTCGCCTCCGCGTTAATCGCCGGCCATCGCCGGCGAACGCATCCTGTACGGCTCGAGCGCCCCCTTCGGCGTGGGTCCTGCGAACCGCAACCCCGTCGCGGTCAGCGCGGTCAGCCATCCCACAGCGCGCACATGGCGCGAGGAAACTGGGATGCGCTACGGGTAACGTACCTTTGTGTGGTGGGGGCGCCGGTCGATGCTGGTTTCAAATGATACGGGGTTGGGTTTTAGCAGGGATTTTAGCCGTGGTCGCGCTGGCGCTCGTCGCGGCGCCGGTCGAAGCCGAGACGACGAAACGGTTTGGCGTGATGGCGGATGTGGGAGTTCCGGATGGCGCGACGGTATCGGTGGTTGCTCGTCCACTCCGCCCACTGCGCCTACATCTGGGGGTGTCGCATAACGGAATCAGCCCGGGTGTCCGGGCGGGGGCGACCGTGGTGCCGTTTTCGACCTGGTTCACGCCGTCGCTGTCGGTCGATTACGGCCACTACACCGAAGGTGACGCCAATCCGATCGCTCGCATGGTCAGCGGGGATGACAGCTTCGCCTCCCCGCTGCTCGAGCGGGTTGGTTATGACTACGCCAACGCCCATGTCGGCATCGAGCTCGGCCGGACCTGGATGACGTTCTACATCCACGCGGGCATGAGTCGCGTGATGGCCGATGTGCACGAGCTCGACGCCGCGGCGGCGGATCACGCAGATGCGCAGACCACGATCTCGTTCCCCAAGGACCCGCGGCTCGAGATCACCACGATCTCGGCGCGGCTCGGCTGGATCGTCTACTTCAAATGAGGACCACGACCATGTTCGCCAAGCTTGCGACACTCGCCGCGCTCCTGCTGTTGCCGACCGGTTGCCCACTCCTCGAGGTCGAAGCGACCGTCCCGGAGAGCTGCGTGACCATTCATGGCATCGAGATCGACGCGGCTGCGCCAGGGACGACGTCGTTCTCGCAGACCTTCGAGATCGACGACCTCCAGGGCCTCGACGCTCTCGCGGACCTCGACGGTGAAGTGTCGTTCGTGCGCGCGACGCTCACGCCGACCTCGGGCATCGCCGACTTCGGCTTCATCCATTCCGCCACCGTCTCGATCGCAAGCGGCGATCCGAGCTCGACGCTGCCGTCGATCGACGCCTACGCCTGCGATCGTGACTGCGTGTCGAGCGACGGCGAGCTGAACGCCCCGGTCATCACTGAACGCAACGCGCTCGAATACCTCGCCACCGGCTCGCTCGTCCTCGATCTCGCGCTCGAAGGCGACCTGCCGACGACTGCTTGGACCATGGATGCGACGGTCTGCGTCAGCGCGCGTGTGAGCTACGCCGTCAAACCGTGATCACTCCGCGAACCCAAACCCCCGTCGCACCGCCCGCATCTCCGCCGATAATGATCCATCGTTGTCGCGCACGGTGAATGGCGCCTTCACGCTTGGTTCCGTCACTGACGGTCTGCGCCGCCGCGCTGCGAACAACGTGAACAACGAACGAAGCCCCGCGCGTGGAATCACGTCGCGGTACGCCGTGACCGCCAGCCCTGCATCGGTCGCCGCGACGAGCGCGCGTTGGCGCTGCGCCGTCGGAAAGCAGAACACGAACACGCCGTCGTCGGCCAGCAGCCGCGCGGCAGCTCGCGCGTAATCGGTCACGTCTCCGCGTAGCTCGAATCGCGCGTGGGCCTTCTGCGAGTCTGCCGGAACGATCCCCGTCCCGACCGGGAAGTACGGCGGGCTCCCCGTGATCAGCGGAAACCTCTGTGCACTCTCGAACGATCGCAGGTCGCCGTGATGCGCCTCCACGCGATCGCCGAGCTCGTTGCCCGCGATGTTGGCTCGCAGCAGCCGAAAGCTGATGTCCTGCGCCTCGATGCAGACCAGCCGCGCCGCCGGCAACCCCCACAACATCAGCAGTCCCACGCCCCCGATCCCTGTTCCCAGGTCGAGCACACACCCTGGTGCACTCGCATGCGCCAGCGCGCAATACGCGGTCAGCACGTCGTCCGCCGAATGGCGATGGCCGGCGGCGCGCTGGGCGATCTGCCATCCGCCCGTGAGCGCATCGATGGTGATCGGCTCGCCGAGCTCGGCTTCAAGCTCGTGCTGGATCGCGTGCCAGCGCCCGGTCATGGATCACGGACCGCGGCGTGCAGCACCGACTCCGAATAGCCGGCCGTCGCCTTGGGAAAATACAGCCGACAGTTATCCTCGCTCAGCCAGCCCGGCACCGTGTTGTGGCCGGCGCTATTGAGCTCGTCCACCGGCGTCGGTGTCGGAAAGTCCTCTGCGAGGCTGTCGCGGTGCGAGCGCCAGATGTGGAGCAGCGTGCCGTCGGGATCGCTCGCGATCGGACGATCCGACGCCAGGTAGATCGTGAGCCGATCTGCGCTGAGCATCGGCAGCCAATCGCGCCGGTTCGAGTTGAGCTGCGTTGCAAGCACAGGCGTTCCAAATCCCACGGCGGTACGAGGCACCCACCAGATCTCGGCTTCGCCCTTGGTATCGGCGGTCACCAGATCGGACACGAACCACAGCTCCGCGGCATCCCACGACAACAGCGGTTGCTTCTCGTCGTCGCCATCGGCGAGCCCCGCCAGCAGCGGAGAGATCATGGTCGGCGGCGCGAATCCATCCGCGCTCGCCTCCGATGCTTGCGCTTGCCAGATTCGCTGCCCGCTGGTTTCGCGCGCCGAGCCAAACAGTAGCGTCGTCGCATCCGGCGTGACGTAGGGGTCGTAGTCCACCGCGCTGGAGTTGATCGCGAGCAGGACCGGTGCGCTGAATGGATCGTCGCGCGTCGCGCGAGTGGCGACGTAGATGTCGTCGGCAGAGAAGTACAGCGTCCGCTCGTCGGGAGACAGCCTGCACGTGCCCTGCGGACCGGCCCCCTCCAGTCCCATGACCGGAACCACGCGCGCAAACGGTGCGAGTGGATCGCACATCGCGGCCGGCGCTGCATCCGCGGTGTCGAGTTGTTCGGGTCGCGGGAAGTCGCAGCCCGATGACAACGCCGCCATCAGCACAGCGGTCAGCATTGTCCAGCGCAACGAGCCGTCGAACATCGCGAAAGCTGATACCACGTCACTGCCCCACGCGGCGAATCGGATACTTCGGGTACCCGCCAGCTCACGCCCGTCTCCGGTACACGTGACAACTACGAGTCAGGTGGATGCGGGCCGCGCCGAAACGTGAGCTGGCGCCCACCACGCCGGTAGCGCGTCGCGTTACCATTGTTTTGTGATCGTCGTCCGCAGTACTCGGAACTGCCCGAACACGCCGCGCGTGCTGTTTGCACTAGAGGAACTGAGGCTGTCGTACAACAACGAGGTTGTTCCCGATGGCACCTTGACGAAGACGTGGGGGAGCCCCGGGCCTTCGCTGCACGATGGGGACGTGGTTACGGTCGAGCTCGGCGCGATCCTGCGGCACTTGGTTCGCCGCAAGCACGGCCAGCTGTGGCCCACGACGCTCGCGCTCCAGGCCGACGCCGATCGGTGGATCGACTTTCACAGCAAGCGGCTGTCCCGTGCGATCGACGCGAAGGATTCCGAGAGCGTCCACCGGCTGCTGGGCTTCGCCGACGCACAGCTCGAGCAGCACCACGACTGGTTCATGGGCAAGCAGTTCACGATCGTGGACATCGTCTGGTCCGTCTTTGCGCCCACCGAAGGCCGCGCGCGAATCCCCGCGGTTGCCAAGTTTCCGTCGCTGATGGCGTACTTCGATCGGCTGCTCACCCGCCCCGCGTATGCACGAGCGATGGCGCGCGTTCCCAGGTAGCCGCTAACTCGGAGGATCCGTCCTAGCTCGGCGCGGAGGGCGGCGATCGGTCCGTGCGTCTGCCGTCCAGGAGCACGGCGACGACCATGTCCGACAGCACGTTCACGCCGCTGCGGCAGCGCGCCAGGATCCAGTCGACCGCGAAGATCAGCGGCAACACGGCGGCGACCACCGGCTCGGGCATCCCGGCCGCAGCGAGGACCAGCGGGAGCACGACGTACCCCGCCTCGGGCACTCCGGCGACCCCCATCCCGGCCATCAAGGATGCCAGAACGATCGTGATCTGTGTCCCGATCGAGAGGTCGTAGCCGAGGGCTTGCGCCAGAAACAGCGCCGCCATTGCCTCGTAGAGCGTGATGCCGTCGTTGTTGAGATTGGTCCCGACGCACGCGGCCAGCCGCGCCGAGCCGTGCGACACGCCCATTCGCTCGAGGCAACGCAGCGTGACCGGCACCGTGGCAAGGCTGGAGTTGGTCGACAGCCCGGTCAGCACCGCATCAGCTCCGCGGCCCAGATAGACCCGGGGCGATTTGCCGCCGACGAGCCACGCGATCGATGGGTAATAGACCAGCGCGTGAATTGCGAACCCGGCCAGGATGATCGCGAGAAATCCCCACATCGCGTGAAACACGCCCAGTCCCGCCTTGCCGACGACCTGTGCAACGACACAGAACACGGCGAATGGCACGATCCGGATCACCCACGTCAGCATTCGCATGACGATCCGGTAGCCGCCTTCGATCAGTGACACCACGTTCGCCATCGCCGGGCCGGCCTCGGGATCACGCCGGATGACGCGGATCGCAGCACCGGCGAAGATCGCGACCAGCACGACCGCGATCACGTTGTTCTCGGTGAACGGCTCGGCGATCGACCTCGGGATCCAGTTGCTGAGGTTCGCAAGCACCGACAGCGTCGTGCCGGCAGGTGCCTCGCGACCCGCCGGCAGCCCGGTCGCCAGCTCGTCGAGATGGCCGTAGAACGCGACGCCTGGCTCGAACACGTTCATCAGCGTCAGACCGATCGCGAACGCGACCGAAACGTTGACCAGGCAGATCACGATCAACCGCAGGCCGTTCCGGCCGGTGATCTCGTCGCTACGCACGATCGAATCCATGATCGCGAACAGCACCAGCGGAACCGCGAGCATCTTGAGCGCCCGGATCACCAGCATGCCGAGCTCACCCAGCGCACCCGTAGTGATGCGCAACACACTGGTCGTCTCGCCCATCGCGAGCCCGACGATCGCGCCCAGCACGACGCCGATGATCACCTGCGCGTACAACGGGATCCGCGGCGGTCGCATTCGCAGATCTCCTCAGTCGTCCAGCAGCGCGCGGATCTTGTCCATCAGTCGATGGATCTCGACGGGCTTGGTGTCGAAGTCGTTGCAGCCGGCATCGAGCGCGCGTTGACGGTCGGTCTCCATCGCATGCGCCGTGAGCGCGATGATCGGAATGTTCGCCGTGGCGGGCAGCTCGCGTAGCCGGCGCGCCGCGGTGCAACCGTCGAGCTTGGGCAAGCTGAGATCCATCAGCACCAGGTCGGGTGGGTTCTCGATCGCCTTGGCGACGCCCTGCTCGCCGTCGACCGCAACATCGACGACGAACTCGAGCCGGCGCAACCGGCGAGCGAGCATGTCTCGGTTCATCTCGTTATCCTCGACCAGGAGCAACCGTCGACCCGTCATTCGCTGGCTCGATCCTCGACCAGCGTCGCGATCTGTTCGCTGATCAACGACAGTAGTTGCTCGCGCGTGTGGGACTGCTTCGTGATCACGCGCTGCGCGGTGGCCTCGAGCGCCTGCCGCTCGATCACCGAAAGTTCGCGCGCTGTCGCGACGATCACCGGCAACTTGGAGTGTTCGGGCTGCCTGCGAAGATGGTGGAGGAACGTGAAGCCGTCCATCACCGGCATCATCAGGTCGAGGATCACGATATCCGGTGTGGCCTCGTCAACGCGGTCGAGGCCGATCCGGCCGTTCTCCGCGGTGGTCACACGGTGGCCTGCGGCGGCGAGGGTCCGAGCGATCAGCGCACGCGTCGGCTCGTCGTCCTCCACGACCAGCACGCGCGCAGGCGTCGCAACGCGGAGGTGTCGTCGGACCGTCGCGGTCAACCGATCCGGGTCCAGCGGCTTGATCAGGTAGTCGACGGCACCCAGCGCCTGCCCCACCGCCTGCTCTTGCATCACCGTCAGCATGATCACCGGGATGTGCGCGGTGCGGTCTGCGAGCTTGAGCGCGGAAAGCACGTCCCATCCACTCATCCCCGGCATCTTGACGTCGAGCACGATCACGTCGGGCCGCAGCCGCGCCGCGAGCTCCACGCCCTGCGTCCCGGTACCCGCCACCTCCACATCGAAACCGCGCCGGCTCATCGTGCGCTTGAACAGGTCCCGAACATCCGGGTCATCGTCGATCATCAGCACGAGAGGTGTCGCTCGGCCATCACGTACGGGCAGCCGGATCTCGGCGCTCGACCCCACCACCTCGGTGGGTAGCTCGACCGTGAACATCGTGCCCGATCCAACCGCGCTGGTTAGCGCGATCGTCCCACCCATCAGCTCGACCAGCCGGCGGCAGATCACCAGCCCGAGCCCGGTGCCACCGTATTCGCGCGTCGTCGACGAGTCAGCCTGGACGAACGGCTGGAACAGCTTGGCCTGCTGTTCGGGCGAGATGCCGATGCCCGAATCGCGGATCTTCAGCTCGACCCGCGATCCTGCGAGTGGCGTCACCGACAGCTCGATCTCGCCCTGCTTGGTGAACTTGCACGCGTTGGAGAGCAGGTTGAACAGGATCTGGCGCAGCCGTGTTCGGTCGGCGAACATCATCCCGACGCCACGCTCGCACCGCACCACGAACTTGTTGTGGTTCTTGTTCGCGAGTGGCTCGATCGTGGCGGCCACCGATTCGATCAGGTCGGCGAGCGAGAACGTCTCGGGCGTCAGCTGGACCTTGTTGGCCTCGATCTTCGAGATGTCGAGGATGTCGTTGATCAGCGCCAGCAGATGCGTGCCCGCGGAGCGAATCCGGTTGAGGTCCTTGAGCGTCTGCTCGTCACCGCTGGCGTCTTCGATCAGCATCTCGCTGTAGCCGATGATCGCGTTGAGCGGTGTGCGCAGCTCGTGGCTCATGTTCGCGAGGAAGTCGCTCTTGGCGCGGCTCGCCGCGACCGCCGTATCACGTGCTTGCTGGAGCGCTCGGTGTGCCTCGAGCAACACCTGCTGGCGCTCGATCTGCTCGGTGATGTCACGCTTGACGCCCATGTGATGGGTGGTCTCGCCCTTGGCGTTGACGATCGGGGTGATCGTGGTGTCGAAGTGAACGAGCCGACCATCGCGGGCCTTGGAGATCAGCGTGCCCGACCAGGTGCGTCCTGCTTGCAACGTACGGTCGAGCTCGCGGAAGAACTCCGGGGAGTGCGCATCGCTGCGGACCAGCTGCGCCGGCGTCTTGCCGATCGCTTCACTCGGTGCAAATCCCAGCACCGTGCCGTAGGCGGGGTTCACGTATTGCAAGACCGCCGACGGATCCGAGATCTCCACGACGTCGCTGGTCTTGGCGACCGCATGCACCATGATCTCGTGGAGCTGCTGGAGCTGGCGTGGCGGAAGCGCTGCGACTCGCCGGATGCGCATCGCGATCTCGTCGGTGGTCGCGGGTTTGACGACGAAGTCGGCGATCGTGCGCGGTAACGCAGGCAGTGACGAGATGTCGGCCGGCTCGATCAACGCGATCACGTGTTGTGGCGCGGCTACCGCGAGTCGCACCGCCGCGAGGCCATCGACCACCACCACGTGGGACGTGTTCGGTGCCGGCGACGTGATGTCCCACTCGACGAGGCGATAACCACCGCCGAGCACGCGTGGCAAGGCGTCGTCGGAAAACGTGAGCGCGATCTCTACCGACTTCATTCTGTTCCGTGATCGCTCGGCGGTGGCTGCGATCCGCGGAGCGGGCGGGTGGGCTCGGTGGCGAGCTTCACCGCCTCGCCTGGCTTCGACGACCCGATCCCGAGCAACGGGGTCGCGAACTTCGCAACGGCATCAGGCGGCACACCGGCGACGGCTTCGCCCAACAGCACCGCGAGCTCGGAGGCCGTCGGTCGCTCGTTCGGATCTTTGGCCAGGGTGCGCAGTACCAGCGCCTCGAGCGCCGGCGGCACGCTCGGATCACGCTGGCGCAGCGGCACCGGTGCCTCGACGGTGTGCATCATCATCAGCGCCATCGGCTCGATCGACGTGCGCGCCGTCGTGGGTTGCGGGAACGGCAGCGCGCCGCAGATCATCTGATTGAGCAGCACCCCGACCGCGTAGACATCCGATTTGCCGTCGTACGGCTGGTTGGTGAACCGCTCGGGCGCCATGTACGCCGGCGTCCCGACCAGCGAGCCGTCGAGCGTCATCTGCTGATCCGTGGCCGACTCGCCGATGAACTTTGCGATCCCGAAGTCGAGCACCTTGGGCACCTCGCCGGTCATGCCGCGATGCAAGAAGATGTTCGCCGGCTTGATGTCGCGATGCACGATCCCGGCGGCGTGGGCCGTCGCGAGCGCGTCACATACCGGCGCGAGGATCTCCGCGCAGCGCACGAACGGCGTCGGGCCGCGCGCCATCTCGTGCTCGAGCGAGTGGCCATCGAGCAGCTCCATCGCGAGGAACGCGATGCCATCGTCGGTGACTCCCGAATCGAGCACGTTGAGCGCGTTGGGGTGTTGCACCCGACACGCGTGCACGCCCTCGAGCCGGAATCGTCCGAGTAGATTTCCGCTGGTGTGCGACGGGTGCAGCACCTTGACCGCCACGGTCCGCTGCAGCTCGGTGTGCATCGCGCGATAGACCGCACCGAACCCGCCTTCGCCGATCTTGGTGTCGAGCAGGTACCGGCTGGCGATCATCGCACCCTCGCCGATCCGGCGCTCGGACTTGCCCGCGGTCTGGATCCGGCTGCGTAGCGCGACCTGGACGCGCGCCTGCAACACCGGAAAGTCGATCGGCTTGGTGACGTAATCGTTGGCTCCAGCATCGAGTGCCTCGACCACTTGCTCGCTCTCGGCCCGTGCGGTCACCATGATCACCGCGACACCGGCAAGCGCAGGATTGGCTCGCACCGCCTTCAGGACGTCGATGCCCGACATCCCGGGCATCATCACGTCGAGGATCACCAGGTCGATGCGGTTTGCCCCGAGCATCGCGAGCGCGTCCGGCCCGTTGGCCGCGACGACCACGTTGAACCCCACGCGCCGCAGCCGGCGCGACAGCAGATCGCGATTGTCGTCGACGTCATCGACGACGAGCAGGGTGAAGTCACCCAGGTTCGGCGTTCCGGAGCCCCCCATGATCCAGAGCCCTTCGAACGTAACACGCGTCCTGGCGGCAAATCGCCGGGCGCTGCCCGAACAGCCGAAAAATCAAGTTTTCGGCGAACCGCCGCCCGCACCGAGGAACGCGCGCAACTTGTCGTAGAACGGCGTCGGGCACTCCAGCCACGGCATGTGGCCACAGTGCGGGATCACCAGCAGCTCGGGGTTCGCGGCGGGAAGCGATCCGGCGACCTCGTCGGCCCATGACCTGCCAAACGGATCATCCGCGCCGTGGATCACGAGCGTGCGAATCTGCACCCGCCTGAGCGATGGGCGAAAGTCGAACTCGCCCAGGGTGTCCCAGGTCTTCTGCGGGCCGTTGTGGCAGGTTGGACCTTCGAGCTTCGCGGCTGGGTGCCGCGGATTGGAGAAGTAGACCGGCATGATCGCAGCCAGCCCGGGCCTGCAGTCGTCGCCCTGATCCGGCGGCACCTCCTTGGGCACGATGCCTTGCTCGATCAGGGCCGCCAGCCGCGCGCCGAACCTCTCGTTCCCGGCCTCGGTGGCCTGCTTCCAAGGGGGCGCCGAATCGATCAGCGTCAAGCTCAGCATTCGATCGGCGTGTTGCGCCGCATACATCAGGGCGAGCAGGCCGCCCCACGAATGGCCGAGCACGTGGATGCGGTCGGCACCGATCGCGATCCGGACCCGCTCGAGATCGCCGACGTAGCTGGCTTCCGAGTAGGTCTCGGATGGTTGCACGGTCGATCGGCCCGCACCGCGCTGGTCGTACGTGACCAGCTGCAGGGTCGGGCCGGCCAGCGAATCGAGCGCACCGAGATAATCCGACGAGACGCCGGGACCGCCGTGCAACATGACCAGCACCTCGGCACCGGGCCCGCCACCCACCGATCGAATGAACAGGTTGGATTCCGCTCCCTCGAGTACCCACTGCTTCGGCTCGGATCCGGCGCATGGCGCGCCGGGCTTGCACGCCGATTCCGTCGACGAGCCGCAGCTGATCACGAAGGCGCAGGCGACCACATGGACGATCCCGAGCTTGATCACGGGCGCACTCTCGCAGTGCCTGCGTCAGTGGTCAACGGGGGATGCGGGCTCGCCAGCCGCCGGCGCGATGAGCTTGCCCGGGTACGTGATGTTTGCGGGGCCGTACCACACGAGCACCTCGGGAACGAGCCGACCGATCGCGATCGCCGGATCTTGCTTCATCATTGCCTCGATCTCGGCGCGCTCCACACCTTCGAACAGAAAGATCCCTGCGACCGCGGTGCGCTCGGTCTCTGGCTGATCCGTGGGACCTGCAATCAGCAGCTTTCCGGTTCGCGCCATGGCTTCGATGTTGGCCATGTGGCCCTCGAAGATCTTCTTGGTCTCGGGCGTCTTCTCGGGAGACCACGCAGGCCCTCGCCGCAACAACACCAAGAAGTATTGCTTCATCTCGAGCGTGCCCGCTGACGCTGGCGCCGCGCTGGTTGGTGCAGCGGCCGTGGTCGGTGCGCTGGGGCAGGGCGCACGGGAGGCGCAGCCCGAGACCACGCCCGAGATCAGGCCCGAGATCAGGATCATGACAAGCGCAAACGACTTCATGGTCGGAACCTATCCTCGTAGGAGCTTGCGGTCGCCGCCGCCGGACGCATTGGTGATCGGCTTGTGCAGCACCACGGTGCGACCAGCCTCTCGCCCCGCGAGGTGGGCTCGGTTCAACCGGGAGGTGCGCCGCGTCGTGACGATGCGGGGGTAGCGCCGGCGGTAATGCTCGTCGAGCGTGGGGTCCCCCACCCAGACGAGCCCGGTGCCGCTCAGGCTCGACCGTTCGAGCAATAGCTTCTCGCGGAACCCGCCGACCACACCTGCCTGGTACGACAAACGGTCGCGACCATCCCGTACACGAGCATCGCCGCGATTGTCTCGCCACAGTCGCTCGGCCGTCGCGAGCAAGAACTCGAACACGTGCTCGGCCATCTCGACGTTCGCGCGCGTGCCGGTGATCTCGTACATGAACGCGTGAGCCGCTTCGCGCGGCATGTAGGTCCGGATCCGGATCGCCTTGACGAAGAAGAACTCGCTGATCAGCCCGACGATGGCTGCTTCGACGCCATGGGTCCGCTGGCGCGGCGTGCCGAGGCACCGCACCTCGAACTCTCGCCGGGTGTCTGCTTGCTCGATGTTGTGCCGGAGCATCAGCTCGTGTGCGCGACGCATCGCGGCCTCCGCCTCGTGCTGATTGGGACTACCCGCGAGCGCGAGTAGCTTGCGAATCTTATCGAGCACGCGAGCGATCTCGCCCGGTTCCGCCCTCGAGGGTTGCGGGGAACCAGCCGCACGACCGTCGATGCCGCGATCCTCGCATACCCGCCGAAACGTTTCGCCGTGCGCCGACTCATCGCGCACCTCGAGCACTTCATCGACGAATTGATGCGCCATCTCGTGCTCGAGCACGGCCATCACCTCGGTCCACGGTTGCTCGATCACCAGGCGGCGCGACAGCTCGATCGTTCGTTCGTGTGGTGACCACTGGCCGAGCCGCCGCGCGGTGTCGGACAGCGCGAGCACGGCGGGTACCAGCTTACCCGCGAACCGCACGTGGTTCTGCCAGTGATAGCAGCGGCGGAGCTCACGCAACAGCGCGGCCTCGAGCTCCGCTGACAGCCCCGGTGGATCGATCGGCATCGTGGTGGCAGCTTGCACCACCGGGCTGACAGTGCAGCGCGCGGTTCAACGTGTCGCCGCGATCAGTCGCATTCGCAGACGAACGCCATCGTGTTGTCGCAGTCGACGTCGGTCAGCTCGTCCGCCGAGGCATCGAGCCGTGCGCAATCCTCCTGGGGCTCCATCCCTTCCTTGGCGCCGTCCGGCTCGTCAGACTTCCATGGTGTGTTGACCGGTTCCGGATCACCGCGCACCGTGACCCAGAGTGTTTCCATCACGCGATCGTTGAGCCCGACCCACACGTCCGTCTCCGGCAGCAACGCCGCCTCGGCCGAGTCCTCGATGATCGCGAGATACGCCTCGTCGGCGGCGCACTGGTTGACAGCGGCTTGCCAGGTTACCTGGGTCGCCACGAATCGATAGCTATGTCCTTGAGCCCCCCCGATCGACGCGTACGCTCCGTTGGTCGTGCAGGCCTTCGGCGGTACGATCACCGGCCCATCCGGCTTCGGCGCGTCGATCATCGGCGCATCTTCCATCCCACCATCCATCTTGCCGCCGCCGGGCACCACGCACTGCTGATTGACGCACGTCTGGCCGCCGGGACACGTATGGCCGTCGTCGCACCGAAAGCTGGTCTCGTCATAGTGCGGCGGCTGATAGCAGCCCACCGTGAGGCTGCTCGCCACGATCCAACGAACTACCCAGCGCATCGATTGTCCATTGTAACGCGGTTGGTTGGCGGTCTCCAACGAGAGACCATGTGTGCAATCACCGCTCGGCCGCCGCCAAAGCGCGGTGCAGGAATTACCCCGACATCGAGCCGCCTGCCGTGAGCGACGCTACGATTGCCGCGAGCCGGCAGGCCCGTGAAACTACTCGCGAGGCGGTTTGCCGATCACCGACTTCACGTCGGCCAGCGATCTCCCGGCATAGAACTTCGTGAAGTTGGCGGTGGTCGTGAGGGTGCGCGAGTCCATGCGGTCGCAGCACACGACACCGCGCAGGTGATCGATCTCGTGCTGGAGGATCCGCGCATACCATCCCGATGCTTCGCGCGTGAATGGCTTGCCCTGGTCGTCGAGCGCGTCGACCCGCACCTTGCGGGCGCGCTGCACCACCATCTGAAACGGCGCAAAGCTCAGGCATCCCTCGAAATGCGCCACCCGCTCCGCGTCGACGATGGTCAGCACGGGGTTGACCAGCACGTGAAACCCGATCGGATCACGCTCGCGCGCAGCGCGCTGCTCGGGGGAGAGGCCGTCCGCGGTGTCCTCGATCACCGCGAGCTGTAACGATACGCCGATCTGGGGAGCGGCGAGCCCGACACCAGGTGCGGCGCGCATCGTGTCGCGCATATCCGCGATCAGCTCGGCGAGCTCCCCGCTGGTGAGCTGTTTCGCCGTCACCTCGTCGGCGCGCCGGCGCAGCACCGGATCTCCAACCTGAACGATCTCGCGCACGGCCATGCGCGCAGGATATCGCGGACGCGACATCGCGCGCGCGGGATGCAGCATCTGCGGGGACATCAGATCCGGTTGTCGCGCGCGCGGCCGCGATGTGTCGTCGGCCCTGGATGTGCACGGCTTCCACGACATGCACCACGCTGCCGCAGAGAACGCCTCGGCCTCGGGGTTTCATTCGGCCACGGAGGTCCCGGTTCCGACCGAGCTCACCGTCGTGGGCGCGTTACCGTCCTGGCTGTCCGGGCGCATGGTCCACACTGGGCCGGCGCTCTACGATCTGCCCCGCGGCGGGTACTCGCACTGGTTCGACGGGCTCGCGCTGCTGTGCTCGATCGAGATCGCCAACGGTAGAGCGATGTACTGCAGCCGATTCCTCGGCTCGGAAGCGTACCTACGGGCGCGCGAAGCGGGGCGTCCGGTGCTCGGGGAATTCGGAACCAAACCACCGCGCGGACGATTCGACGAGCTGCTCGCGCACTTCTTGCCGCCGCATCCAACCGACAACGCGAACGTAAACATCGTCGACCTCGGCGGGCGAACGATCGCGATGACCGAATCGGCGAGACACATCGAGTTCGATCCGGTGACGCTCGAGACCCGCGGTGAGGTCGACTACGACGATGATCTCGAGGGCCAGCTGTCGACGGCGCACCCGCACGTCGACCTCGACACCGGTGAGCTGTTCAACTTGCTGATCCGGTTCGGTCGAACCTCGGCGGTGCAGGTCTACGCGCAGCAGCTCGGTACCGTGCGCCGCCGGCTGATCGCTTCGGTCGAGACCTCGCATCCGTCGTACTTCCACTCGTTCGCGATGACCGAGCACTTCATCGTGCTGACCGAGAACCCGCTGGTCGTGAACCCGCTGAAGCTTCGGTTCAGCACGCGGCCGTACATCGATCGGTACGACTGGCGACCGGAGCTGGGAATGCGCGTGCTCGCGGTGCGCAAGGACGATGGTCAGATTCGCGCCTCCGCCACCGCGCCGCCCCAGTTCGTGTTTCACCACGTCAACGCCGCCGAACGCGGCCGCTCGATCGAGCTCGATGTGATCGCATACCCCGATCCTTCGATCGTGCGCAGGCTGACGCTCGACACGCTCCGTCATGGCCCGGCGAATACGACGGGGCAGCTCCTCCGCTTCACGATGCGCAGTGATTCGCTCGATCAGCGGATCTCCGGTGATGAGCTGGTACCCGAGCGGATCGAGCTACCGAGGATCCATCCGCGCTGCGAGCGCCGGCCGTATCGCTACCTCTACGCGGTCAGCAGCGTCGAGGCAGGTGGCTACTTCGATCGGATCATGAAGATCGATCTCGACGCGCGCACCATGCGAGCGTTCGGACGCGACGGCTGGTACTTCGGCGAACCATTGCCGATCCCGGCGCCCGGTGGGCTCGCCGAGGATGAGGGCGTCGTGTTGTCGACGGTGTTCGATGCGGGCACGCAGCGCGGCAGGCTGGTCGTCCTGGACGGGCGGACGCTCGAGCTGATCGCGCTCGCCGACCTGCCGCAGATCGTCCCGTTCTACTTCCACGGACAATGGCTGTCGAACCCATGTACGCCAGGGTCGGACGTCGACGGCAAACGTAACCAATCGCACGTCGGCTGAGCGCGAACCTCGCGAGATCACGACCGACGATCTTTGCTGCGACGTTTCGGGGGCACCGACGCACTAGTCATACATGGAGGCCCCAATGCGACAGATGCGTAGCGTGTCCCTACTCGCGAAACTGCTCGGCGCTGGCTTGATCGGCGGCGTGTTCGCTGCCTGCGTAGGTGCGGCTGACGTCGAAGATCCGACGCTGAACATGACCGGCACCGAGGAACAGGCGCTGAAAACCGTGAATGGGCAGCCCTACTGCAATCCAGGCAAGGTGTTGATCTGCCATATCCCGCCTGGCAACCCCGACAACGCGCATTCGATCTGCATCTCGCCGAACGCGGTCGACGCGCACACGTCCCATCACGGCGATCCGGTCGGAGCGTGCGCCAGCGAGCCCGAGCCCGAGCCCGAAGATCCAGGTGATGGTGATGGTGATGGTGATGGTGATGGTGGCGGTGACTGTGGCGGCTGCGGCAGTGGAAGCGACGCGCCGATCCCGCTGTTCTAGGGGACAGCCCCCTCGGGTGCGTGGCGATGCACACGATGGTCAGCGAGCGGGAGAGCCTCGCGGAGTGGAACATGTTGCGCGCGTGCTCGGCCGGGCCATTTCGTGGGCTGCGATCGTCGCTTGCGCGAGGTCCGTGAGTATCATCGCCGCGGGATGTCGGAACCAGATTGGACGCCTCCCGACACGTTCGAGGAGTATCAGCTCGTACAGCCACTCGGTCAGGGAGCGATGGGCCACGTGTATCGCGCCCACGACTCGCTGCTCGATCGCGCTGTCGCGGTGAAGTTCGTCCGCGCCGCCGAAGATCCAGTCGCACGCGCGCGATTCTTCGACGAGGCGCGCGCGATCGCACGGCTGCATCATCCCAACGTCGTCTCGATCTATCGCGTTGCGGAGGTCAACGGTCATCCGTACCTGGTCTCGGAATATGTTCCCGGTACGCCGCTCGATCGGCTGGCGCGACCGGTCGCGTCGCAGCAAGTGCTGTCGATCGCGATCGATCTCGCACGAGGGTTGGCCGCTGCCCATCGCTGCGGGGTGCTGCATCGCGATGTCAAGCCGGCGAACGCGATGATCACCGATGATGGTCGCGCCAAGCTGCTCGATTTCGGGCTGGCGACCAGGTTCGACGCGTCGATCGGTGAGCCCGAGCTTGCACCTCCACGCGAGCGCGACACGATGCGCGCGAGTCGTCACCTCGCCGCGATCGACGCCACCACATCGGCCGTCGCCATCCAGCCGCTGAGCGTCGAGCACAGCAATCCTCATGCGGGTGTCACCGGAACGCCGCTATATGCCGCGCCCGAGCTATGGCGCGGCGAGTCGGCGACGCGGCGTTCGGATCTGTATTCGCTGGGTGTCCTGTTGTACGAGCTCGCATCGGGCACCGCGCCTCACCGCGGCATCGCGATGGCGGACCTCGGCGCGATCGTGATGACGCGGGACATTCCGCGACTCGGCGACACGTGCACCGACCTCGAGCCTGCGCTGGCGGCCATCATCGATCGGCTCGTCGAGCGTGACCCGGGGGCGCGGTTCGCCTCGGCCGATGCGCTCGTCGCCGCACTGGAGGAATGTGCGGCTCCCCCCTCAGTCGCCGCGATGCCCGACGGCAACCCCTATCGCGGCCTGTCGGTGTTCGACACCGCCCATGGCGCGTTGTTCTTCGGTCGACGTTCCGAGATCCGCGAGCTGGTCGATCGCGTTCGCATCGAATCGGTAGTGGTGGTCGGCGGCGATTCGGGCACCGGGAAGTCATCGCTGTGTCGCGCGGGCGTCCTGCCGTGGCTCGCCGAGCGAGATGACTGGTCGTGGATCGATGTGGTGCCCGGGCGGCGGCCGGTTCGTGCGCTCGCGGCGGCGCTGGCCACGTGGAGTCAGCTCGACGAGGCAGAGCTCGACCGCGCGATCCGCGAAGCTCCGGACGGCCTGGCGCGCGCGATCCGGCGAGCAGTCACGCCGGAGCGCCGGCTGCTGGTGTTCGTCGATCAGCTCGAAGAGCTGCTCACGCTCGCCGATCCAACGGACGCCCGCGCGGTCGCCGCGGCACTCGCCGCCCTTGCGCTCCACGTGTCATCGGTGCGAGTCCTGGCGACCGCACGATCCGACTTCTTGTCACGCCTCGCCGCGTTGCCCGGCCTGGGCGAAGAGCTCGGGCGCGGGTTGTA
Organism: Kofleriaceae bacterium; assembly: GCA_050187075.1. Taxonomy (GTDB): domain Bacteria; phylum Myxococcota_A; class Polyangia; order Haliangiales; family Haliangiaceae; genus JABFXX01. Next base: position 137,772 of record JBFWXW010000003.1, read on the forward strand.
TTTCTTGCGTCCCCTTGCCGGCGATCGGATTCGCGAGGCGATCGTTCGTCCGGCCGCTGCCAAGGGCGTACGGTTCGAGTCCGAGTCATTGATCGATGCGCTGGTCGAGCAAACCGAACACGCGCCCGGTGGATTGCCGCTGCTCCAGTTCACCCTCGCCGAGCTGTGGGAGGCGCATGACGTCGACGGAAAGATGATCCGTGCCGAGTCGCTCGCTGCGCTCGGTGGCGTCGAAGGCGCGCTGACCCGCCACGCCGACCGGATCCTCGCCGGGCTCGATCGAACCGGCCGCGACGCCGCGCGTAACCTCCTGCTGCGACTGGTCACGGCCGATCGCACGCGCGCGCGCCGAGGGGAGGCCGAGTTGCTCCACGCCAGCAGCGATCGCTCGGCGCTCGAATCGCTGGTGCGCGGTCGGATCATTGTCGCCAATGATGCCGAGGACGGCGGCTACGAGATCGCGCATGAAGCGCTGCTGGCGAGCTGGCCAACCCTGCAGACGTGGCTCGACGAGACCGCCGCTGATCACGCGGTCCGGCGCCGGATCGAGCATGCGGCACTGGAGTGGGATCGTGCCGGACGGCCGCGCGATCTGCTATGGGGTTCGCGCAAGCTAAGGGAGACGCGCATGCTCGCGGGCGATTCACTCGCGCCACGGGAGGCCGCGTTCCTCGCCGCAGCTCGCCGCGGGCAGGTGAGGAGGCGGGTCGTGGGCGTGGCCGCGGCGACCGCCATCGTGATCGCCGCCGTCGGGATCGGCATGGCGTTGCGCAGTCACACCCGCCGCCAGGTGGAGGCCGTGATCTCGCAACAACTCGGCGAGGCGACCGAGGCGATCGAATCCGCGCGCGACCTCGCGCGACAGCGTGATGCGCAGCGCGCGCGGGCGTTCCGCTTGTTCGATGACCACAAGTGGTCCGAAGCGGAGGACGTGTGGACCGCCGCCGAGCAATTGGCCGATCGCGAGGCGGCCACCTATCGCTCGGCGTCGAATCACTTCGAGAGCGCGCTCGCGCTCGATCCCGCGCGTGCGAGCCTGCGCAGGCAGTTCGCGGATCTGCTGTTCGAGCGACTGGTGCGAGCTCAGCGCGATCGCGCAAGCGACCGTGCCGAGGAGCTTGCGGGCCGGCTCGCGGCGTACGCCGATGGTCGGCACCGAGCCGCGCTGGCGCGCCAGGCCCAGCTGGTGCTCGAGGTCGCGCCGGGCGTCACCGTGATGAGCGAGCGAAACGGAGTGCGCACGCCGTTCGACCGATCGGCGCCGGCGATCCCGCCCGGTGAGCTGGTGCTCGAGCTGTCGGCCGCCGGTCACGCGACGGTACGATTGCCGATCCTGGCCGCAGCGGGCGAAACGATCCGGGCGGCGATCGTGCTCCCCAGGTCCGGCGCGGTGCCCCGGTCGATGATCTATGTACCGCCTGGGCGATTTTTGTTCGGCAGCGCGGACAGCTCGGATCTTCGACGAGGCTTCCTGAACTCACCGCCGATCCATGAGGTGACGACGGATGGGTATCTGATCGCGAGGCACGAGGTCACGTTCGGTGACTGGATCGAGTTTCTCGACGATCTTCCGCCGACAGAACGCCGGCGCAGAGTGCCGAGCTCGCAGACGCCGCAATCGTCGTTGAGCCTCGTCGAGCTGGCCCCTCGGCGATGGCGGTACAGCTTCACCCGCGCGACCCGTACCTATACCGCCGACATGGGCGAATCGATCCGCTACGAGCGGCGCGCACGACGTGCCGTACAGGACTGGCTCAAGCTCCCGGTCGCCGCGATCTCGTACGAGGACGCGCAAGCCTACGCGGCGTGGCTGGATCGCACGGAGCGTGTCCCACGCGCACGGATCTGCAACGAGCACGAGTGGGAGCGCGCCGCGCGAGGGGCCGACGGGCGCACGTTTCCCAGCGGCAACGGGCTAGCTCCGGATGATGCCAACATCGATATCACCTACGGACGCGAGCCGCTGGCGTTCGGCCCCGACGAGGTCGGCTCGCATCCGGGCTCGCGTAGTCCGATCGGCGCCGACGACATGGCCGGCAACGTGTGGGAGTGGACCAGCTCGGTGGACGCTCCCGGTGAGCCGATCGCGCGCGGAGGTGGCTGGTACAACGCCGAGCTCAGCGCGCGCAGCGTCAATCGCGAGCCCGGCGAGCCGACGCAGCGCCACGTATGGATCGGCCTTCGGATCTGTGCGGACGCGCCCTCCCTCGAAAACGCGCCGTGATTCGGTGCGACGACACGCCGATGAGGCGATGATGCGCCGATGAGGCACATCGCGATCTGTGTTTCGGTCAGCGTCGCGCTCGCGGCATGTCAGGTGGACGACCTCGAGATGTCGAGCGTCGAGCAGGCAGGCATGAACATGCAGGGCATGAACATGCAGGGCATGAACATGCAGGGCATGAACATGCAGGGCATGAACATGCAGGGCATGAACATGCAGGGCATGAACATGCAGGGAGCCACGATGGGTGGCGTGAACCTCGCCAACGTCCGCATCGTGAAGGGCGAGGTGATCGCCGAGCGCAACGGTCAGACGCTTCGCGGCACGGCGCTCATCGGTGCGCACTTCATGGCGGAGGTTGCAACCAACGACGATCCTCCGATCGTCGGCGATGTCGAGTATCGGGTCACCAACGTGGTGCCCGAAGCTTCGAAGTACGATCCGCTCGGAACCGGCTCGACGTATCTCTACACGCTCCAGCAATACCGCTACGACACCGGGACCTGGGTGCCCGCGTGTGGTCCCGATGCGGACGGCCGCCGTGTTGCGATTCCGATCGCCGCGACGTTCGATGCGCGCGGCAATCGTGTGGAGTCCACCACGTTGTTCACGTTTGGCTGCACGACCGGGGTGATCGCGAAGTGCTATCGCTGGGGCTATCGCCCGTGGCTCACCAATCTTCCCAACATGGTCGACATGCACTGGACGTGCACCCGCCTGGCCCGCGCCGATTACTGTGGGGACGGCACGTCGCATACCCAGGACGGCACCTGGATCAATGTATGGGATCGGCTGCCATCGCCCGGACCCGTTCAGCGCCGTGGCCTGCTGCCGCCGCTCGGCATGTTGTTCGAAGGTGGTTGGAACACGCAGGGCGCGGTCTGCTTGAGCCGCGCGCGCTGGTTGCTCGACGATACGCTCGCCAATCTGTGCCCGCATCGGCTGATCCCGCCGGGCCTGCTCGGTGCCACGGTGTGTGACACGGTGTCCGAGGTGCTCGGCTACGACGGCGATGCGATGCTGTTCAATCAGTCCTACCTGCTGAACCTGTAGCGCGCACGATCGCCACGCGGATCATTGCGACACGATCACCGCAGTGAGCAGACCGTGGTGTATTGAGCTGCCATGTCGATCCCGGTGCCGCCAGTGCCGTCGTTTGCTCCCAGTCCACTCACGCTGACCTCGGTGCGCGGCCTGCGCGCCGCCGGTGTGACGGCCGGGATCAAGGCATCGGGGCTGCCCGACGTTGCGCTGCTCGTCGCCGACGAGCCCATGACGTGTGCGGGCCTGTTCACGCAGAACCACTTCGCCGCCGCACCGGTGATCGTGAGCCGCGAGCACCTGGCGAGCACCGCCGGCCGGGTCCGAGCGCTCGTGGTCAACTCCGGGAACGCCAACGCGTGCACCGGCGCAGCGGGCGAGCGGCATGCGCGCGAGATGTGCGAGCAAACGGCACGACTGGTTGGCTGTCCCGTCGATCAGGTGCTGGTGTGCTCGACCGGCGTGATCGGTGTACCGCTACCCATGGACAACGTCCGCCATGGCATCGACGCGGCGTTCCGCGCGCTGTCGAACGAGCTCGATGCAGGTCGGAGATTCTTGCAAGCGATCCAGACCACCGACGCGTTTCCCAAGGAAGCCGGGGAAGCCGCGGGCCAGGGCCAGATCGCGGGCGTGTGCAAGGGCGCAGGGATGATTCACCCGAACATGGCCACGATGCTCGCGTTCATCGCGACCGATCTGTCGCTCACCGCCACCGAGCTCTCGACCGCCCTGCCGCGGATCGCCGCGCGCAGCTTCAACGCGGTTCACGTGGACACCCACACGAGCACCAACGACACGTTCTTGCTGCTGTCGACCTCTGCGGCGGCGAGCGTGCCGGGCTGGGATCAGGCGGTCGAGCGAGTTGCTCATCGCCTGGCCTGGTTGATCGCGCGCGACGGCGAAGGTGCCACCAAGGTCACGACGATCGAGGTGCGCGGTGCTAGCGATGACGCCGCCGCCAAGGCGATCGCGAATCACGTGGCCACATCGGCGCTGGTGCGAACAGCGCTGTTCGGCAACGATCCCAACTGGGGCCGGTTCGTCTCGCAGGTCGGCAATTGCGCCGAGGTTCGCTTGCCGCGTGCGTTGCGCTGCGTGGTGCAGGGCGTCGAGGTGTTCGCCGCCGGCGAGCCGACCTCGTTCGATCGCGGCGCGGTCTCCCGCGCCATGGACCAGGACGATGTCCGGCTCGAGCTCCAGCTCGAGGACGGCCCTGGACGCGCGATCGTGATGACCTCGGATCTCGGCTACCGCTACGTTCAGGTCAACGCGGAGTACACGACCTGATCGTGACCCTCCGCTCGTGTCGGAGCGATTCCGCTGGTGTCGACCGGTACGCAGCAGCTCGAACGAGTTAAGTGCCCGTGAATCTTGGCGCTGGCGCCTCGTTTCGCAAATGGCAGGCCTGATTCGCGCTCGTGACCCGCGCTCGGCGCGCCGCTGCGTTGCCGCCGCATGTCCGGTGATCAAACGTCATTCGAGTTTGCGCCGTACCTGTGCGATGCATCCTCGCGGGTCGCGCCACGCGAGCCCATGGGGAGAGCTGGTCGCCATCGATCGGTGAAACCGATCACTCAAGGAGCAGCAAGATGCGCGCACGAAACCTGTCTGCATTGGTGGTCGCCCTGGCGGTCCCAACGATCACGAGCTGTACCGCACCCGGTGGCGAGCTATCGGAGTCCTCGCAGCTCTCGCAGCTCTCCTCCGCGAGCGATGGCCTCCCGTACCTCCTCGCAGGAGATCTCGGACGCGCCACGGCTCCGATCGATTCCGCAGACAGCGCGCGGGCGGCATTGAGCGGCGTGCTGCCGGCGATCGCCGCCCAGTTTCAGGTCGCTCCGGATGATCTGATCGCGACGCGCGTCCAGCACGACCGCTTCGGCATGACCCATGTGCGGTTCGCGCAGCACAAGCATGGCCTGCGCGTGGTCGGCGGCGACCTGGTGGTTCATCTGCTGACCGACGGCACGGTTCGCTCGGTGACCGGCACGGCGCGAGATGGCATCACGCTGCCATCTACCGCGTCGATCGCGGAGAACGATGCGGCCGAGATCGCACGTCAGGCCACGGCGAACGGCCGCTCCGACGTTCATCGCTCCGAGCTCACCTACGTGATCACGACCGGCGATGGCTCGATGCATCTGGCATGGGAGATCCTGGCGATCGGGCGCGAGGAGCTGGTGGCCGATCTCGTGTACGTCGATGCGCTGACCGGCAAGGTCGTCGATCGCCGTCCGCGCGTGTTCACCGCCCGCAACCGGCTGGTGTTCGATAACGGAGGCGAGCCGTTCAGCATCCTGTCCGAGGGCGTGCAGATGCGCTCGGAGACCGATCCGGCCACCAGCGACGACATCGTCAACGCGGCGTTCGACAACACCGGCCTCACCTACGATTGTTACAAGACGCTCTACGGGCGCGATTCGTACGACAACGCAGGCGCGGTGCTGCGCTCGATCGTTCACGCGACCTTCCCCATTCCCGGCGGTGGGAGTACCGGCAACAACGCGGCATGGATCAGCCTGCCGTTCGAAGGCTTCGAACCGAAGATGGTCTATGGCGATGGCGACAATGACTTCATGACGCCGCTCGCGCACGGGTTCGATGTGACGGTGCACGAGCTCACCCACGGCGTGGTGTCGGAGACCGCCGAGCTCGCGTACATGGGCGAGTCTGGTGCCCTCAACGAAGGCATGGCCGACATCATGGCCGCGGTGTGCGAGGCGTGGCACGACGGAGGCGTCTCGGCGGACACCTGGAAGGTCGGCGAGGATATCTTCACGCCGGCGACCTCGGGTGATGCCCTGCGCTACATGAACAACCCGACGCTCGACGAGGCGATGTATCCGCCCGAGCTCGGCGGTTCGCGCGACTTCTACCCGGAGCGCTACAACGGTCAGGACGACAACGGCGGCGTTCACCTCAATTCGGGCATCCCGAACCTCGCGTTCCAGCTGCTGGTGTCTGGCGGCACGCACCCGCGCAACAAGACCTCGGTGATGGTGCCGGGCATCGGGATCCAGAAGGCCGGCGCGATCTTCCAGCAAGCGATGACCCAGGGCTACTTCACGATGAACACCAACTTCGCGCAGGCTCGTGCCGCGACGGAAGAAGTGGCGAGCATGCTGTACCCCGGTCAAGCCAAGACCGCCGTGTCGCTTGCGTGGGCCGCGGTTGGCGTCGGTACCGCGCCGGTGATCGACGACTCGACGCCTCCGCAGGTCGAGATCACGTCGCCTGACGATGGCACCTTCGTTGGTGAGGGGTTTGCCGTGGAGGTCGACGCGAGCGATGACAAGGGCGTGCTCAGCGTCGATCTGATGATCGATGGCGAGATCATCGGGACCGACACCAGCGCACCGTACACGTTCACGATTCCGGGCACGCTCGAGGCTGGTAGCCACACCATCGAGGCGGTTGCGTTCGATCAGATCAACAGCGCGAGCGATTCGATCACCGTCATGATGGCCACGACCTGCGTCGCGGATTCCGAATGCGGCGATGGCGAGGTCTGCGACGACGGCCTCTGCAAGGACGAGGACGTCGCTGGGGCCGATGGCAATGGCGGCGGGTGCGGCTGTGCCACGGGTACCGATGGCAAGAGCGCGGCGGGTACGCTGTTGCTGCTGCTGGGCACCGCGCTGATGATCGGTCGCCGGCGCCCGCGTCGGTCCTGAATGCTCCGCCAGCATCGCCCGGCGTGGCGTCGCACGCGACGCTGACCGGGGGGCCGGGCTCCGGCGGGTCGAGCGGTCACCGTGACACCTGGGCGACAGAGATCGCAGCGTCGCCAGGTGCAGGCCTGGGAGCCTCGCCATTTACCCGCGGCGTGATGACGGCACAGGGCTGTGATCGATCGAGTCACGACGCGCTCGCCATCATCTGCTCGAGCGCGGCCTGATTGGGCCCGATGAACGGCGGGGCAGCGGGCACGTCACCGATTGCGGACAGCAGGCGATTGGTCATCCGCCCGGGCGCGACGGGCAGGTGGCTGCTGAGGATCATCGCCGGCTCTAGCCTGCGAACGGCGTCGAGCTCTCGCGCGAGCATGCCGGTGTCGACCTTGTGCAGCCATGGTGCGTCGATCGACGTCCACAGCACCTGGCCATCGCGCAGCTCCTGATCGGACAGCTCGGCGGCATCCTGTGGCGGTGCGGGGAGGATCGCGCCGAAACAATCCGAGCTGAACAGCACGCGCGATCTGTCGTCGAACAACCCGGTCGTCGACGGGTTGTCGAACACCGGCGGCTTGAACGCGGTGAGCCGGCGGTCAGGGAGCGCGAGCTGCTCGCCGGGGTTGACCAGGTAGACGCGGTCCATCGGGAGCGGGTTGGTCGTGAGCCCCATGATCCCCACGCCCAGAAACGTGGTGACCACGCGAACCCGCGGGTTGTCGGCGAGCAACTGAGCAAGGCTGCCGGTGTGGTCGGGGTCAGGATGAGTGAGCCAGATCCACCGCAGCGCCGCCGGATCGATCACCGAGCGCAGCGCGGCCATGAACGCCTCGCGCTGACTGCCGACACCGGTATCGACGAGCACCGGCTCGGGCCCGTGCAACACGAACGCGTTGATCGGGACGCACCCGAGGTGGGCGATCGGGATGCTGGTCGTCAACACATCGATATCTGGAGCGGCCTTGTAGACGTTGACCATGAACGACTCACTTTCTTGGCTAGGTGGGTTGGTGCGACGCCATCGCGACGCGTCATCCCCTTGTTCCGCCAGCCGGCCGGGCGTTACAGAAAAAATCGCAGCTCGTAACGAATTCCCGACCTCGTGATACACAGGGGGAGATGTTCGAGCAGCCAGAGCTCGTGAGCCGGATCGGCGACCGCGACCTACCCGAGACCGATCGCCTGGCCGCAGAGCGCGAGCTGTGCCTGCGGTTGGCCCCGAGAATCCGGCTCTACGCGCTCCGTCACCTTCGCGACGAAGCGGCCGCTGCGGACGTCGTGCAAGAGGCGCTGATCATCTTTCTGCGCAGCGCGCGCGATGGCCGGATCGAAGATCCTGGCCGCGTCGATCGGTTCGTGCTCGGGACCTGTCGAAATCTCGTCGCACGGATCCGGCGCGATGAGCGCCAGGCGCGTACATATGAAACGGCCGCGCTGCCCGATCGAGACGTGTTTCCGCCGGCATTCACCGAGCTCGATGCGGCACGGCTGGCGCTTTGCCTCGGCAAGCTCGCGCTCCGCGATCGGCAGGTCGTGCTGCTGACGTTCCAGGAGGATCGCAGCGCCGACGAGATCGCGGAGGCGATCGCGACGAGCGCGGGCAACGTCCGCGTGATTCGCCACCGCGCGATGGTCGCGCTACATCGCTGTGTGGAGGTTGGCCCCTCATGACCACGTGTCCGATCCCACACGATCGGCTCGTCCGGTACTGGGCGCACGATCTTGCCGAGCACGATGTCGACGAGATCGACGACCACCTGTTCTCGTGTCGCGGTTGTTTCGAAGCGGCGGGCCAGGTCGCGGCGCTGGCCAAAGCCATTCGCCACGGGATCTGCCCGATCCCGGATGCGCACGACGTCGCGCTCGCGCGTGCCCGCGGGCTTCGCGTCGAAACCAACGACTTCGCAGTCGGCGAGGCCAAGGAGGTCTGGTTCCACAAGGGCACCGACCTGCTCGTGCATCGTCTCCACGTGCCGGAGCTCGCTCGCTACCAGAAGCTCGCGGTCAGGCTCGTGGCGGCCGATGGCGCGCCGATCATCGAATTCGATGACGCGCCGATCGATCGATCCTCCGGCGTGGTGCTGATCGCGTGTCAGGCGCATTTCGCGACGTTGCTCCCCGCGTTCGACTGCACGATCCAGGTGCGCGGCACCGACGCAACCGGCGCAATGTTTACCGATTCGTTCACCGTCATCCACCGGTTCGAGTAGCAGCGCAGCGCCACACCGCGGTCGATCGCGGACATGTAGGCCGGCGCTGACCATGGGGACGCCGGGAGGCGCCTTCGGTTGAATTGTTTGTTCAGTATGATGAATATATATTCACCCAGGTGAGCGTCTCCTCAGGACGAACGTCGATGCGGGAGCGGCTCCGCGAGACCGCGCGTGAGGCGATCCTGGACGCCGCCGAGCACGTCGTCCTCCAGGCTGGGCTCGATGGCGCAACCGCCGCGGCGATCGCCACGCGCGCCGGCGTTGCGGTGGGGACGCTCTACAACTATTTTTCGGACCGCGACGACATCCTGGCATCGCTGTTCCGTACGCGGCGCGCGGAGCTGATCCCAGCGATCGATCGCGCGGCGGACGCGGCCCAGAAGCTGGCGTTCGAGGATCGCTTGCGTGCGTACGTGCGCGAGATCCTGAGCGTGTTCGAGGACAAGCAACGGTTCCTGCGACTCGCCGTGCTCGCCGATGAACAAGGCGTGCGAATCGGAGGGCGCGACAAGCAGCTGATGACCCTGCTACAGAAGCATCTCGAGCAGATCTTGCGCGAGGGCGGCACCCGCAAGCGGATCACCACCGCGAACATTCCGCTCTACGTGCGCATGTTGCATGGCGCGATCCGCGGGGTGGTGCTGATGCGGGTCGCCGAGGGTGGATCGATCGCGGCCGACGCGGATCTCATCGTCGATACGTTCCTCCACGGAGTGACCAGGTGACGGCGATCGCCTCCTACCCGGTTCCCGCGCAGCCGGTGAACAAGTGGTTGGTCACCGCATCGATCGCGTTCGGATCGCTGATGGCGACGATCGACGCCTCGATCGTCAACGTCGCGCTGCCGGATATTCGCGGCGAGCTCGGCGCCAGCATCCAGGAGATCACGTGGATCTCCACCGGCTACATGATCGCGATGGTGCTGGTCATGCCGCTCACCGGGTTTCTCGGCGGGTTCTTCGGTCAGAAGCGCGTCTATCTGATCTCGATGTTCACGTTCGTCGGTGCAAGCGCGCTGTGCGGGACGGCGCGTTCGCTACCCGCGCTGATCTTGTTCCGCGTGCTTCAGGGCCTGGGGGGCGGCGCGCTGCAGCCGACGCAGCAAGCGATCTTGCGCCAGACGTTTCCGCCCAGCGAGCAAGGCATGGCGATGGCCGTGTTCTCGATGGTCGTCATGGTCGGCCCGGCGATCGGCCCCGTGCTCGGCGGCTGGATCACCGACAACTACTCGTGGCCGTGGATCTTCTACATCAACCTGCCGGTCGGGGTGATCGGCATCATGATGACGCTGCAGAACGTTCACGAGCCCGAGGACGTCCGGATCGCGAATCGTGCGCGAGCCGAGTTCGCGCGCAGGAACCTCGACATCGCCGGGATCGTCTTGATGGTCATCGGCGTTGCGGCCCTGCAATACATGTTCGAGGAGGGGCCGCAGGACGACTGGTTCGATTCGCTGCACATCCAGGTCGCGGCGCTGCTCGCGTTCGTCGCGCTGGTAGCGTTCGTGATCCGCGAGCTGACCGCGACCGCGCCGGTCGTCAACCTACGATTGTTCCGCGATCCGACGTTCGCATCGGCGACGCTGATCGCGTTCCTGATGTTCGGCATGCTGATGGGCAGCATGTTCCTGCTACCGGTGTTCGCGCAGGAGAGCCTGCACTACACCGCGACGCTGTCCGGCATCGTGCTGATGCCGCGCACGCTCGCGATGATGGCGATGTCGTTCGTCGTTGGGCGGCTCTACAACGTGATCCAGCCGCGCTACGTCGTCGGGTTCGGCGTGCTGCTGTTCGCGGTGGGCTCGTACCAGCTCAGCCAGATCACGCTCGATACCTCGTCGACCGACATGATCGTGCCGCTGGTGATCACCGGTGCGGCGTTCGCCTGCCTGTTCGTGCCACTGACGACCGCGGCGCTCAGCCGGATCCCGCGCCATCAGATGGCCGACGCCGCGGGGCTCAACTCGTTCGTGCGACAGGTCGGTGGGTCGATCGGCCTCACGATCTTCGCCACGATGTTCACACGCTTCGCGATCGAAGCACGATCGACGGTGGCCTCACACATCACGATGCTGCGCCCCGAGGTCGCGAACCGGCTGGCCGCCACCCAGGGCGCGCTCGTTGCGGGCGGCATGGATCCTGCGTCGGCGAAGCTGGTGGGAATGCGCGCGGTGGGTGGCTCGATGATGCAGCAGGCGACCGTGCTGTCGTTCGATCGCGTGTTCTTGCTCCAGGGTGTGTTGTTCCTGATCGTGATTCCGATCCTCTACTTCCTCCGCGTCGACCGCACGGCTGAGCCGGCGCACGTGGAGCTCTCCGCCGAGTGAACCCATGGCTGAACCATCATCCAACCCAGAACCATCCACCAAGCCGGTGACCCGCGAGGCGGCGGCACGAAAGAAGTCGACGCGCGCTTATGCTGTGCTCGGGCTGCTGACGACCGGGATCGTCGGGACCTATCTGATCCACGGCTATGCAACGCGAGACCTGGTGTCGACGGATGACGCACAGGTCGAAGCCGACGTGGTGCCGGTGGCCGCGCGCGTGGGCGGCGTCGTACTCGAGATGCACGTGCAGGACAACCAGGCGGTCAAGGCTGGCCAGCTCATCGCCGAGCTGGATCCCGTGGAGCTCCGAGCACGCCTGGCCTCCGCGCAGGCCGAGCTCGATGCCGCGCTTGCGCAGGCAGAAGCAGCGGCTGCTCAGGTCGAGATCGTCAAGTCGACCTCCAGGGGTGGACTGTCGTCCGCGCGCGCGCAGCTCGAGGGCACCAGCGCCTCGGTCCGTGCCTCGGCGTCTCAGGTCCAGGCGGCGGCGGCGGCGGTGTCCCGCGCCCAGAGCGAGCTGGCGAAGGCCGAGACGGATCTCGGTCGCGCAAAGAAGCTCGCCGAGGCCGGCGCGATCACCCGGCAGCAACGCGAGGCCGCGCAGCTCGATCGCGACACCGCGACAGCTGCGCTCGACCAGGCCAAGGCGAACCTCGCGGCCGCCCGCGATCAGCAGGCGCTTTCGCGCAGCCGAGTCGCCGAGGCACAGGGTCGCGTCGAACAGAGCACGCCGATCGATCGCCAGATCGCCGCGGCCAGCGCCGCCGCCAAGCTCGCCGATGCGCGCGTCGCTGCCGCGCGAGCAGCGGTCGACCTCGCGAACATCGCGCTCGCGAACACGAAGATCGTCGCGCCCGCCGATGGGCATGTGTCGCGGCTCGCGGCTCACGAGGGCCAATCGGTTCAGCCCGGCACCATGATCTGCATGGTCGTCCCGCGCACGACCTACGTGGTTGCCAACTTCAAGGAGACCCAGATCGCACGGATTCGCCCCGGCGACGAGGTGGAGATCGAGATCGACGCGCGCCCGGGTTCGCGCACCGGCAAGGTCGTCAGCGTGGCGGCCGGGACGGGTGCGCGGTTCTCGCTGATGCCGCCCGACAACGCGACCGGCAACTTCGTGAAGGTCGTGCAGCGCGTGCCCGTGAAGATCGCGTGGGAGCTGCCGAGCGACGGCGACTCGCTCGAAGCCGGGTTATCGGCCGAGGTCACGGTCCACGTGCAGTGACGGCAATGCTCGCCGGGGTCGCATTGGCTTACCAGCACCGATCCAGGAGGCCAGAGGCTTCCGCGCGCGCAGGGCGGAACCAGCGAACCAGCTCAGATCCCACGCTCGAACAGCTACTCCGCGAGGCGCTGCGGCGGTGTCATCGGTCGCAGCACTAGTGGCGTCGGGCGTCGAGTCGTGGCGAATGCGAGTCGCAGCCGCTACCTGGGAATGCACATGCAGATCTGGCAGCCATTGGCAACAGCTCGCTGCTCATCCTCGGCACATGGCGCGGGGCAGGCGTTGACGTCGGGGCACACCGTGCATGTCGACTGGACGCTGCACAGCGTGATGCCGTAGGTGCACTCGGTATCACTGCTGCAGCTGCCGGGGACACAGTCACCTCGGCAGGTTCTCGAGACAAACAATTGGCCGCGGACGCATGATGCGAAGCCCGTGCAGCATCCGTCCCGGGTGCTCAACTGGCAGACGTCTGCGAGGTCGCATGCTGCGCCTTCGACGCCACGCGACCACACGGCGTCACAGCTGGTGATCGGGGCGGTCGGACCTTCCGTGAACACGTCGCGCTCGGTGGTGCACGCCGCGAACAAGGTCATCACCGCGATGAATCTCGGCAGGGTCATGGGAACCTCATGCCCAGGGTGCCGGCGATCATCAGACCGTCGGTCGCAAAGGGGACCCGGTCGGCGGCGCGCGCCACCAGACCGCGCGCCCAGGCGGCGCTCACGGTCGAGACGATCGACCATCGGCCCAGCGGAACCGACGCGGTCAGCTCGCCACCTGCCGACGTGTAAAGCGCCCGCGGCGACTGGGCGCTCACGCCCATGACCGAGCTGGTCCCTGAGGCGATCGTCACGCCCGCCTCGATCCGCGCGCCCACACAGAGCGCAAAGCGCTCACCGGTGCAGGCAACGTTTGCTCCACCGCTCACACCGGTAACCCAACCGCGGAGATCTCCGAGTTGATCGCCGGCGGTTGCGGTCGCGACGAAACCACCGAGCTGATACGGACCGAATCCGACGTCAACCACCGCACCGGCGAGGGCGCGACGAACCCTGGTATAGGTGCGCATGCCGAACCGCGGAGAGATCGTGACCGGTGACGGCGACCGCGAGCTGATCAGCGCCGGTGCGCGTGGCTCGGCGTGCGAGGTGTTGCGTGCCACCATGCCGGGCGCCTGAACCGTTTGCTCGCTCCACACCTGCATGCGAGCCGCGACCGCGGCAAGCTCGACCGCAGCCAGTGAGACGAGGCGCGCGCGCAGTTCCGCCGGGATATCACCGAGCGCCAGCTCGCGCGTCAGCGGGCCACCGACGGGCGCGGGCTCGATCACGATCTTCGCGGTGAGCTGGTCCGGGCAGTCGATGATGATCGAGCGGTGGTGCGGCGCGCTCGTCGGATCGAGCTCGGCGGAGACCGTGGTGCGAATGTCCTCGCCCCAGGTCGGGCAGCGCGTCACATCCACCGAGACGCCATCGGCATGCGCGGCTGCGCTCGACAACATTGCGATTGCCACGAGATACAACCGGCGTTCGATCATCGTCCCGATTCGAGCAGCTGGCGGAGGACGCGGCGATGTCGGCCGCCGGGGTACAACCGCTCGTAAGTCTCGATTGCGATCGCTGCATCGGGAAACGTGCGCCCGCGGATCAAGGCCTCTGCCCGTCGAGCATACGCATCCTCGATCAGCTCTCGAGGCGAGCCGATCGCGATCACCGTCGCAAACGCCCGGGCAGCTCGCTCGGGTTGGGCGAGGTTGTCGAGCGCGATCCGCCCGAGCATGAACGCCGCCATGCCGACTGCCGGATCGCTCGGATGCGCCGCGACTGCGCGTTCGAGGCGATCGGCAGCGCTGGCAATGTCCCCCGACGCGCGCAGCTGGTCGACCTCGGCGAGCACCTGGCTGAGCGGTTCGCCACGCGGCGTAACCGGCATGGGCGCGGCGGTCGATGGGATGACGTCAGGATCCCGCTGGGGTGCGGGCGAGCTCGCGGGGGAAGTAAGGCGCGGTGGTGAAGCATCGACGGGCGCGCGGGGTGTCGGGCTCGGCGCGCTAGCTGTGGGTTCGCTCGTGCTGATCGTTTTCGCCGGTACCTCGAGTCGAGCACCCGCGGTGAGCCGCACGACGCGATCGGGGACATGCTCGCCGCGTACCATCACGATGCCGCGTTCGACGCTGACGACCAGCTTGGCCGCGCTGTGCTCGACCGTGAATACCGTACCAACGACCTCGATGGTTCCGAGCGTCGTTTCGATCGACCACGCACGCGGGCCGCCAGGATTGACCGCGAACCGAGCGCGCCCATGCATGAGCTTGGCAGCGAATCGCTTAGATTCGTTGGCGACGACGGTCAGCTGGGTATCGCCTGCGAGATCGACCTGGGATCCATCGTCGAGCGCGATCACTCGAGTGGTCTCAGCCGTGGCGATCATCGAGCCGGCGGTCAGCGCGATGGCTGGGTCTCGACTGGACAGAACGCTCGGAGGGAGATCGCGACGCAATCCGATCACGATGACCAGGCACGCGATCGAAATGGCGACTGCTCCGATGGCGACCATGCGACCGACCGGCGCGCGCCCAGCTGCATGCTGGTGGGCGGCGATTCGACCCCAGACCCGGTTGATGTCGTGCTGATCGAACGCAGGCTCCAGCTGCTCGCCGAGCTTCCGGCTGGCATCGCGATGGCTCGCAGTCATGGTTCGTCCCCCGCACCGAGGTATCGCGACACGAAGTCGTCGGCCTCCGCAATTCTTCGTTTGGTCGTGGCGAGCGAGCATTGGCACGCGATCGCGATCTCGTCGAGCGCCATTCCCATCACGTGGCGCAGCGTCCATGGCATCCGCAACTTGAGCGGTAGCTTGGCGAGCGCGCGATCGATCAGCGCGAGCTCGGCCAGCTGTTCCGGGCTGACCGCACGATCCGCCTGCAGCTCGAGCACAGCATGTGGATCGGATCCCGACAGCAGATTCGTGAATCGGCGCCAACGGAATCGCCGGTGGACCTTGCTGACGGCGATCTGCGCGAGCCAGCCGCGCAACGCTGCGGGTTCGTGTAGGGTACGCAGCTTCGAAAACGCCGCCATGAACGTGTCTTGCACGACGTCGTCGACGTCCGAGGCAGCGCGCAGCATCCGGCGCGCGATCCCCGCCACCAGCATCACGTAGCGGCGATAGATCGTCTCGAGCGCGCGCTCGTCGCCGTCGCGCCCTCGGTGCACGAGGTCGCTATCCGTGATCGACTCGATGTTCGCCGCTCCTTCGATCGTGACTTCGCGCGCGGGTACGCCGAGCACATCGATCGAAGCGCGAACGGTAGCCACCGAGCGATTAGAACCCGTTCTCGCGAAAAACGGCTCACCGTAGTTTTGCCGCGCGATTTCAGTCACAACCGCGCCGGGCCTGGTGCCTCGAGACATGTCTCACGGGCCGGGTACCGGCCGCTGCCCACCCTCCGTCCGCATGCGATCGAATGTGCCGTTGATGACGCGCTGGTCGATGCCCCGCGATCGCCGTCGCGGATCAGCTGCCAGCGGTTTTTCTTGAGCCGATCGAGCGCCGTCGTTGGTCCTGGCGACATACACCAGCGCACGTCGCGCTGCTGAAGCAAACGGAGAACGTATGAACAAGCTCCTGATCATCTCGCTCGCACTCGTCGGTTTCGCTGCATGCGCGTCGGGAGATGGCGCCGATCCCACGACGCAATCGGAAGCAACGGTCAAAGCATTGGTGCAGCAAGCGAGTCCATGTACGTTCGATCAGGTGCTCGGGCTGTGCCTCGAGCGCTGCGACAACGAGATGGCCGGCGATCAAGGGTGCGAGGACTGGTGCAACGAGTTGCCCGAGGACGTCTGCGACCCTGGTGACCCGCGCACGGGTGAGCCGGTGCCCGGTGGCGACGACGACGCACCGAATCCACGCGCCTGACAACGCGAGCGGGACCACTGCGCCGCTATCGGCGCGTCAGTCGCCGCCCAACTACGTCCTGCCGATCGCCAGCTCCTCGGCATTCCGCGGCGGACGGAGCCCGTCTGTTCTGCCTGCGAAGTAGCGCTCGGCGAGGGCCTCCGCCGAGACGTGCTCGACCTCGCGAAACCCGGCTTCGCGGGCGAGCGCGAGCATCTCCGCCGGCGTGAACAGGCTGAAGAACGGCGTGCCGTTGGCCTTCGCGCCGGCTGCGGCTCGCTCGAGACCAGGACGGATCTCCGGGTCCGCCATCTCGAACGGCAGCATGAACGTCATCGCGAGCGTCGCCGGTCGATGCCACCACCCCCGGGCGGTTGGCATCGAAGCCGCACGCCGCGACTCGATCCCCCATGGGTCGCCGGCTTCGAAGTCGGTCGGCACCAGCCGCAAGTACGACGGGACGCCGTACCCGAGCTCGACGAGGCGCTGACGCCTCCATGCCTGAGGACCGGGCTGATCCACCTCGAACACCACAACGCCACGCGGACGGCGGTGTCTTCGGGTGCGGTGATCGGCTGGTCAGTCATCGAGGATTCCGAGCGTAGCGGCAAATCGTGATACCGGTACGGGAGCGGACGGCATCGCGGTGCCGGCACCCGTTCAGCGAAAAGGATGAACAGCATGTCTAGAACAGCAGGGTTGGTGGTCGCGCTCATCGTGACCGTCGCCAGTTGCAAACGCACGGGTGGCGAAGCCGGTGGCGGGCCAGCGAAGCCTGGAGTGACCAGCGCCGCCATCATCGAGATGTTGAGCGCCGTACCCATCAATGCCGTGGGCGTCGGGTTTGCCGACGCGCCCAAGGCGCCATGGACGATGCTTACCGACGGCACGTTCATGCCGCTGAGCGAACCGGCGCGCAAGACGCTCGACAAGGAGCTCCGCGAGTACGTCGACAAGTACCTCGGGCTCGATGTGTCGAAGGTGCAGTACGCGGTCGGATTCGGATCCGTGTTGCCCCCAGGTGGCGCGGTGCTGATCAAGGCCGTCGGCGGCGAGCTCAAGCTTCCGGGCGCGACCGATCATGAGGGCGGCAAGCTGTGGATGGTCGACCCACGCAAGCAGCTGAGCCTGGCGATCAAGGGCGACCTCGTCGTGTTCGGCAAGGACGCCTCGGTGCGCGACGTGCTCGCGACGGTCGCCGGGAAACAGAAATCGATCGTGACCGAGAACAAGCCACTGGTGGAGTGGCTGCGCAAGGAGACCGAGGGTGCAGCGCTGGCCTTTGCAGGGGTGATCCCCAAGGGGCTCCCGCTGCCTCCTGAGCTGGCGGGCATCGAGCGAGTGGCCATGAAGGCGGGCGCTGGCGGTTTTGGGGCGGTGGTCGAGGGTGATGGTGCGACGCTTGACCGATTCCAGTCGATGTACGAGCAGGGCTCCAGCAAGGCCTTGGCCGAGATCGAGCAGGCGCACCAGGCCGCGCTCACCGGAGATCTTCGCCCACCTGAGGGAGCGATGGCGATCATCGCGGCTGCCTACGCCAAGGACTACGCCGCCAAGCTCAAGCCGAAGCGAGATGGCAACCGGCTCTCGGTGTCGCTCGATCTCGACATGTCAGGCGGCAACATCGCCACCGCCGTTGCAGGGATCGGCATGCTGTCGGCGGTCGCGATCCCGGCGTTCATGGATTACATGAAGAAGTCGAAGAAGACCGAAGCCTCGCTGCAGCTCAACAAGCTCGCGAAGAATGCGAAGGTCTACTTCAACGTCAACGCGGGCTATCCACAGGGGGCCACTCCGCTCACCCCGGCGCAGCCGTGCTGTGAGTCGGGTCGGGGCAAGTGCCCGGTGACGGCCGAGTGGTCGAAATCGCCGATCTGGAAGGAGCTCGACTTCCAGATCGACGAGCCGGGTCTGTTTCAGTACAGCTACGAGAGTCGCGCTCCGAACCAAGCGCTCGCGAAAGCGGTTGGCGACCTGGACTGCGATGGTGTCGCGATCACCTACACGCTCGAGCTGAGCGCGCCGAATGGAAATGCTACCGCCGTGATCACCGAACCGATGCCCAACTCCGACTGACGCGCGCGCTCAACGTTTGTGAGCGGCAAGCCATTGGTCGAGCTCTTCGAGGTTTGCCTGCTCCTTGCTTGCGACGAGCTCGTCACGCGCCTTGCGCACGAGTGCGATCGCACGTGGGCGATCATCGTGAGCTTCCCACATCGACTTGCCCATCCAGAACCTGGCGTTCGCGCGCGTCGAAGCGCCGGACTCGACGCGATCGAGCACGGCCAGCTGGCGCGCGTAGAGCTCCACCGCGGCGGCGTAGCGGTGGCCGACGAACGCCACGTCGCCGGCGCGTCCGAGCATCGCCGCGACCAGCGGATGATTCGTGCCGTACGCCGCTTCGTTGATCGCAACCGCATCTCGAACCATCGCTGCCGCCTCGTCGTGCGCTCCCTGAAGCGCGAGGACGAGGCTGAGGTTCGAGAGCGCGATGCCGACGTGCGGATGCCGATCTCCGCCGGACTTGCGTTCGATGTCGACCGACATCCGCAGATATCGTTCGGCGTCGGCGAGGCGGCTCTGGGTTCGCGCGATCGCGGCAAGGTTGTTGAGCGTGGTCGACAGGCTGCGGTGTCCCGGCGGCAGCCAGCGCCGTTGCACGGCATACGCGCGCTCGCAAACCGGTTGGGCCTCGGCATACCGTAGCTGTTTGATGTACGCGGTGCAGATCGCAGACACCACCGCACCGAGCTTGGCGTCGTCGGGATACGCGTCTTGAATCGCGAGAGCCTCCTTCAAGTAGCGGTGGGCTTGCTCGAAGTTGCCACGCTCTGCGGCGGTGGCGCCAAGGCCTCGGAGCGCGCTGGCAACGCTCGGGTGATAGTTGCCCAGGCTCGAGCGCAGCGCCTCCAGTGCGGCCTCGCTGGTGGTTTCTGATTCGGCGAGCCGGCCCTGACGCATCTGATAGCTCGCGAGCACCGTGAGCAGCTGCCCCATTCGCGCATCGGGCCCCTGGAACGTCGCACTTCGCAGCGCGATCGCCGCGCGCAACCCCGCTTCGGCATTCGCGAGCGACCCTGAGGTCGCGTCGAGGTCCGCGAGGTAGTAGTGATAGATCACCCTGGTGATGGTTGCGACGGGGTTCGTCTTGAGCAGTGCATCGGCGGTGTTCGCGGCTGCGCGCGCGCCGGGCCGATCGGCACGTAGCTCGGTGCGCACGTGCATCAGATCCACCCAGGCTTGAGCCGCCAGCCGCTTGTCATCGATCGCGGTCGCGATCTCCGCCGATCGAAGCAGCGCTGCCTCGGCACGGTCCCCTCGCTTGCGACCCGCGGCCGTGATGCCCATCGCGCGCCACGCCTCGGCCCGGATCGTGTCGAGCCCTGGCGCTTGAGCCAGGTTGGTCACTTGCTCGGCCAGCGCCAGCGCCTCGGGTTGCCGCGTCAGGGTGGCGAGCAACCGTGATCTGAACAGCAGCTGGCGCAGCGCGCCCTCGAGCACGAGCCCGGCTGCGGACGCAGGGCGGGGCACGTCGGCCGAGGTGTCGGCGAGGCAGTCGTGCGCGGGCGGCAACTCATTCGCGATCGTCGTGATCGAGGCAGCGATCCGTTCGTCGCGGAGCTCCGAAGCCGCGTTCAACAGCGCCGCGATGTCAGCGCGTCGGGCACCGAGGCACGCGTGTTGTGCCGAGCGATCGGCAAACGGTTTCTGCGCGACCCGAGCGGCGCGACATGCCGAGCCATAGGTCTGCGACCAGTCGGCGGCGTACCGGGTGAGTGCGCCGTCGATCCGATCGATGGCCTCGGTGATGTGAGGAGCGCCTGACCGCGCGAGGTGGTTGGCCAGTGAGTCGCGCTGAGCTGCCGACCACAGCTCGCTCGCCTCGACCATGCACGGGTCGACAACACGCTCGCGCTCGCCGGCCGCGACCACGCCAGCGAATCCACCGGTGAGGACACCGAGGACCGCGACCGCCGCCAGCGCGCGCGGCCATCGCCGGGTCGCGTGCTGCAGCGCTGCCAGCAGCTGGGCTATCGTGGGAAATCGCGCGGCCGGTTCGTGTTGCAGCGCGCGCTCCAGCGCTCGCCGGATCCGTGCGGGGACGCGCCTCACGGGAGCACCCGGCCGTGCGAACAGCGCTTCGTGCAGGCTGCGCGCAAACGCGTATTGATCCGCGCGTGCGTCGACCGGCCCCGCTTCCAGCTGTTCGGGAGCCATGTAGCGAGGCGTGCCCACGACGCCGCCGGTCCGGGTGATCGGGCTGCCGAGCGCGGTGGTGTCGATGATCGTCGGGATCAACTCCGTCGCGTGACCCTCGAGCCGCACGAGCCCGAAGTCCGAGACCCGCGGTCGCTGATCGGTTCCGACCAGCACGTTCGCTGGCTTGAAGTCACGGTGGACGAGTCCGAGGTCATGAGCCGCCGCCAGCCCACGTCCGGCGGCCACGAACATCTCGACGATCTGCCGCCACGTGCGGGGCTGTTGCACCAGCCAATCACGCAACGTGCCGCCCTCGATCAACTCCATGACGATGAACAGCTCGTTGTCCTCGGCGGATGGCGACTCGGCGTCCACGATGCCTGCGTCGTAGATCGTGACAACGTTGGGATGGGCGAGCTGGGCAAGTGCTCGCGCTTCTCGAACGAACCGAGCGCGCGCCTCATCATCCCCGGCATGTACCGGGCGCGGAGCCTTGGCGATCTTGATCGCAACCGGCCGATCGAGCTCGAGGTCGCGTCCGGCGAGCACGACGCCGAACGCCCCTTCGCCGACGACTCGATCGATGTGGTACCGCGCGAGCGCTCCGGCGCGCTTCTGCGGGAGCTCGCGGGTCAGTGCTGCGACGGACTGCCGGCACGCGCCGCACGTGGCCATGTGGTCCAGGATCTGCGAGCGAACCGCTGCGTCGACGTCGTCTCCGACCACAAAGTCCGCCAACGTCCGATCGCCCGGGCACCGCATGCGCTTGGCGGTTGACGAGACCAGAGATCAGCTGACTGGATCAAGTGAATTGTCGTCCCGGATCCCAGGACGCGACCTTCGTCACGCGCAGCATCTCGTCTCGCCGTGCACGGCACCGATCAATCCGCTTCGTGGCGAGCAGACTTCCCCCCTCGTCTGGGGCGTGCGGACACCATCGGATGCGGCCGCAACGGCCATATCGCGTTGACCACCAGCGGCATGGTCGTTGCTTGTGTTCGGAGCGTTTCAACCACCCCTTGACGCGAGGAAACACATGAAGCTCCTGGCAGCCCTCACGACCCTTGCACTCGTGAGTTGTGCGAATAGCGACAATTCCAGCTCCGATGCCCCATACGCCAGGCTGCAGTTGACCGGCACCCAAGCTGGGAAGTTGAAGCTGTCAGGAAGCGCCCTCGACAGCGGGTACGCCGCGGACTACCCCAATCCGCGGGGCATCGTGATGATGGAAGTGGTCGTCGGTCCTCGTGGCAAGGTCGTCGGGGTGTGCAGGGACAGCCAAGGCGTGAGCGGGCATTGCGGAGACGTACCGTTCTTCGCCCGGGTGCGGACCACTGCTGAGGGACGCGTGGTCGAGGCTTGGGATCTCCATGGTGAGCTCGTGCTCTCGTACAGCTGTAGCAGCGCCTCCGACGGATTGTGCGGTCCCGCCGCGTTGGAGCAGAAGCGGGTAGAGGAGGAGTGCGGCCCGAACGGCGGCGGAGATGGAGACGGCGATGGTGACGATGGCGGAGACGGCGATGGTGACGGCGGCGGAGACGGCGGTGGCGACGACGGAGACGGCGGTGGTGACGACGGCGGTGATGGTGACTGTCCGCCTCCGCCAACCGACTGCGCCGCGGTAGAGGATTGGGCTCGCGCGTGCTTCTGCAAGAAGGTGAACGATCAGATCGACGACGTCGGGATCGAATACACCGTGGACTGCAACTCGCTGGACTCGAACGTCGAATTCCCCGAGTTCGACGACGACTATGAAGGCGAGGTCGCATGTGGCAATGACATCATCGACGAATGCGAGGACGACGTGGAAGACGGCGTCGAGGACACGGAATGCGAGGACGTCGAAGATGCACTCCACAACTGGGCGTCGGCGGTTGATTATCAGCTCCGCTCGATGGGTCTGTGCGGCCACTCGCCGCTCGTGCTCGATCTCGCGGGCAACGGAATCGCGTTGTCTTCGCTGGCGAGCGGTACTCGCTTCGATCTGCTCGGGACCGGCGCACCGGTCGCCTGTTCGTGGATCCAGGGCGACGATGCGTTCCTCGCGTTCGATCGCAACAACAGCGGGACGATCGATGGTGCAGCTGAGCTATTCGGTAATGCTACCGATGCGCGCTCGTTCTCCGACGGATTCGCGGCGCTCGCCGAGCTCGACGCTGATCGCAACGGACGGATCGATGCCGTCGACCCAGCGTACGGTTCGCTTCAGGTCTGGAACGATGCCAACCGCGACGGTATCGGGACCTCCGACGAGCTTCGGTCGCTCTCCGACGTCGGCGTGACCACGCTGTCACTGTCCGCGGAGCGGGTCTCTGGCAAGGCCGCATTCGATGGCCGGGGCAACCGGATCCCGTTGGTTTCGAGCTTCGGACGCGCCGATGGCAGCAGCGCGGCGCTGGTCGACGCGTTCCTGCGCTACGTCCCGAGCTCGCAGCCTGTGGCCTCGACCGTGATCAATCACGAGAAGCTCACGTGCGAGCTGCTCGACTGACAACACGCAACGGGCGCCGATGATCGAGAACGCGCTAGGGGCTGTCCCTATTTGCAGCGTCGAGCGAGACCAAGCAGTTCGGAGCAGATCCGGTCGCACGCCCGTAGCGCAGCGAGGCGCGTGGTGGCCCCACGTTACGAGCGAGCAACGGACGTACGGCCGGAGGTGCCCGAAATGCGACGGTCGCAGCCGGCGATGCGAATAGGGACAGCCCCCTAGACCACGAGCCGCCACACGATGAACAGGGTCACGCCACCGCTGGCCAACAGCCAGTGGGCAACCGGCCGCTCGCGCAGCTTCCGCCTCGGCTTGACAACCGGCAGCTGAACCGTCGGAGCTGCGCGTCGTGCCGTGACCTGCTCGAACGCGGGATACAGCACGGTCTGTTCGGCCAGGAATCGATCCTCGAGTGCCTTGCAGAACGCGCGCGGGTCCGACGGAAACACCGGATTGGATTGAGCCGCGGCGTCCGGTTGCTCGAAGCAGCTCAGCGGCCCTGATACCCGGGCTTGATCGAACGATCGCAGCAGCTTGGCGATCGCGCGATCGCTTGCAGCGGTGCTGCGCAGCACGGGATACAGCAGCTCGTGTTGCTTGGCGAAGTGTGCGATCAGCGCCTCGCGTACGACGTTCAGAGTGAACACCAGCTGGCCGTGCGGAACCTTCCCGGTCTCCGGGTCGGCCGTCGCGAGCATCTGGTGAAGCATGGTGACCATCACCCGATGTTCGGCCTTGAGCTGTTCGATCAACGTCGTCGACATGAACGCCTCCCTGGTTCGTTCGTGACATGGAACACGCCTGACTGTTCCCTCACGCTGTTCTAGGTCCCACGCGGCCAGCCCGCGGTTGATTAAACGTCGATTACAGTTCGGGCGTTCGTGTCGCGCTATCTCTCACGGACAACGACAGAAAATTCAGGATCGAGAAAATATCCGTCCTGGTTGGAACGCAGCATCCGTCGAAGTCCGAGTCGCCGCAACTTGGCGATCGCGACGCGGACCCGATTCGCGGCGGCGTCCGGAAGAACCTGTTCGTCGGGCCATCCGGTCACGACGAGCTCGGTCACCGACAGCGGCCTACCTGGGCTAGCAAGCCGAGCCTCTGCGAGCTTCACCAGCATACGGCGGAGGATCTGCTGTCGTTTCGAGAGCTCGACGCGAGCGCTGGCGGCCACGTGAAACCACTGCCCGGCGGTGTTCACGATCAATGCCGGCGGACGCGCGTCGCTGCTCGATCCTTCGGGCTCGAGATCCATCGGCGCTCGCAGGTCGCGCAGCGTCGCGATGATCGCGAGCTCGCCATCGACCTGCGGAGTCACCGAAAGCGTCAGGTCGATCATGACCTCGACCCCATCGCGATGGAGCGCAGGGACGCGAATCGGGCGGCCGATGATCCGCGACTCTCGCGTATGGATGAATCGCTTGAACCCTGCGTCATGGCTCGGTCGCATGCGGTCGGGCATCAGGATCGTCAGCGGCGAGCCCACCAGCTCGGCGCGCGTCCAGCCCAGCAGGCGCGTCAACGCGTGGTTGACGTAGTGGATGCGATCGTCGGCGCGTGTGACCACGACGCCGTCGCCGAGCCGATCGAGCGCCTCGAACAGATGCACAAGGTCGCCCACGCCCGCGGCCATTCAAGGCTCAACGGTAAGGGACCCGCGTGGGCGTTACAAGGGGCGTGGAATCCTGTCGTTTGGCCGCGACATGAACGAGCCGTGGTCGTTACGCCAGCAGATGCCAACCAAGCCACCGTCGACTCCAACGATGCCAACCAGTGAGCAAGGACCGGGCGCGCCGATCAACCGCGTGTGGCTCGCTGACATGGTCGAAGACAGTTACTTTCCGAAGCACCTGGTCGCCAAGGGCCAGGGGCTACTGGCCGAGCTCGCCGCGCAGGTTGCAGCGCAACGCCCCGAAGGCAAGGCGGTCTACGAGCTCACGCATGCGACGACCGAAGCGTTCAACGATCTCGCCGAGGAGTTTGCCGAGTCGGACAGCGAGATCGAGACCGCGGCTCGTGAGGCGATCGCCGGGGATATTGACTTCATCCTCAAGCACTTCGGGTACGACGTGGACATCGAGGAGGCGATCGCACCGCGCGAGTGGTAGGGCGCCGTCGGTGCGCCATCGAAACCTCCTCCTCGGTGCAGGTTGTGCGATCGTCGCCGCCGATGAGGCGAACGCGGCAGGCCTCGTCAGCGACGTCAAGCTCGAGCAGGCCTCGCCTCGATCGCGACGCGTTCTCGGAGTGCGTCCGCAATGCTCCCTACGCGGTCGAGCTTGGACGGCTCTCCGAGCAATTCGCGCGTGTGCGAATTCACAACCAGATCGTGTTCGCCGGCGGCGAGGCGCTGTCCGACGGCATTGACTACGCGCTGTTGCGCGAGTCGGAGCTCACGGAACAGACGGAGTGAGCTCGTTCGACGAAAGGCGTGCGAATTCTGCGTGCATGATCGCGGCCTCGGGTCACGACCGGAAGCTTCTCCCGCCGTCGGTGTTACACTCCCGAGCGCGCCCATGCCGCTCGATCTAAAGGCGCCTACGGATGATGGGCTCGGCCGCGCGCAGCGACGGCTGTTCGTGCTGCAGCAGCTGACGGCTGCATTGGCGCGTGCCCGTACCTACCAGGGGATCGCCTCGGTGATCATCGATGAGGCGATGCCGGCGCTCAAGGCCGAGGTTGGTGTGGTCGCGCTGGTGTCGGAGGACCGCCGGACCCTGCGCAACGTTGGATTCAAGGGGGTCGACGCGGCGACCGAGGACGCGTGGCAGTCGTATCCGGTCGAGGCGCCGGTGCCGGTGGCCGAGGCCGCGCGCAACGGCAAGCCGATCATCGTGCGGACGATCGAGGAGCGAAACACGCGCTATCCCGTGCTCGCGCAGGTGCACGGTCTCGAGCACGGTGGCCCGGTCACCGCGTTTCCACTGTTCGTCGATGATCGGTTGCTCGGCGTCCTCGCGTTCTGCTGGGGAGGTCCGCTCGACCTCGACAACGACGACCTCGCGTTCTTGACCACGCTGGCCGATCAGTGTGGGCTCGCGATCGAACGGGCGCGGCTGTACGAGCTTGCGGAGCGCGAGATCCAGGAGCGCAAGGCATCGGAGGACAAGCTCCGCGAGGCCAATGCACGCAAGGACGAGTTCCTTGCGATGCTCGCGCACGAGCTGCGCAATCCGCTCGCGCCGATCCGGAGCGCGGCCGACATCCTGACGACGATGGAGCTGGATCCGCCGCTGGCGCGGCTGCGGCAGGTGCTCGCTCGTCAGGCGGATCACATGACGCGCATCGTTGATGATCTGCTCGACGTCTCCCGGATCTCGCGCGATCGGCTCGCGCTCGAGCTCGAGATCGTCGATCTCGTGGCGTTGGTCCGCGCCACGACATCCGACCATTCGCCCTCGTTCGTGACGGCCGGGATCGAGCTCGCGGTGCAGCTCGGCGACGCGCCTGTATGGGTTCGCGCCGACGTGACCCGGCTGTCGCAGGCGCTGGCGAACCTGCTCCACAACGCCCACAAGTTCACGCCGCGGGGCAAGACCGTGTGGGTGTCGCTCGAGCGTAACGCGGCGACTGACCATGCAGTGTTGCAGGTACGTGATGAGGGGGTAGGCATCGAGGCCGACCTGTTGCCGCATCTGTTCGAGCCGTTCTCGCAGGCCGAGCGGTCACTCGCGCGGACCAGCGGCGGGCTCGGGCTTGGCCTCGCGCTCGTGGATGGGCTCGTGCGCCTTCACGGCGGCCAGGTCTCGGCGGCAAGCCAGGGGCGCGGACAGGGCGCGACCTTTCAGATCGTGCTGCCCGCGATGCCGATCGCTGCGACCGGCGCGAGCATCGCTTCGCCGCCACCGCCCAGTGAGCCGAAGTGCGTGCTCATCGTCGAGGACAATCCCGATGCCGCCGAGATGCTCGGTGCGGTGGTGGAGACGCTCGGCCATGAGGTTCGCGTCGCACACGCCGCGAATGCTGCGCTCGCGATTCTCGACGAGTGGACGGCCCACGTGATCCTCTCCGATCTCGGTCTACCCGGTCTCGATGGCTACGCGTTCGCGCGGCTGGTCCGATCGCGGCCGTCTCCGCAACGACCGCTGCTCGTGGCGATCAGCGGCTACGGCAACCCCGCCGACAAGGAACGCGCGCGCCACGCCGGGTTCGATCACCACATCACCAAACCTGCCAACGCGTCGATGCTGGCGCGGCTGATCGGTGAGGTGCGCATCGCGGGCTCGTAGCTCGTCAACGGAAGCGTTTCGCAGGCGCGCCCGACGCCTCACCCTTCGATGTCATCTTGTCCGCGATCGCATCGCGCTTGCGCGGCGACATCACCTTGAGCGACAGGATGAAGCCTGCCAGCACGCAGCACACCACGTTGGGCAAGATGATCGGCCACTCCCCGAGCAGTACGCCATAGACGATCCAGATCGCGAACGCCGTCGTGCTGAGCACCCACATCCGCGTCGACAGGCTCGAGGCGTCGCGCGTCCTCAAGATCTTGTGCGCCTGGGCGATGAAGCTCGTCACAGTGAGCGCAGCCGCGCAGAGGCCGATTACCAGGATCATCGTTATTGGGGTCCGATGATGCAGCTCGTGTACCGGGCACGGTTCGCCGCTCGATGCGTCGACCAAGCGATTGTTCTGAAAGGCCAGGGTGGTGTGCGGTGAGCGCCTGCCAGCGGCGGTTCGTTCGGGTACGTTGAGCCAGCAAGCTTGGCAACCGCCGCGTATGCTGGCCGATAGGCGCGCCATGGAATACGAAGACGAAGAGCCGTCGGACGTCATCGAGCCGTTCAACTGGTGTGATCGGCGATGTGCACGCTGTCCGCTCGCGGACGAGTGTGTCATCGCGATCGACGAGACCGAACAGCGGGCGCGACACATCGCAGCTGGGATCGATCCCGACGCAGCCTTCGTGGTCGAGGAGGACATGATCGACAAGCTCGACCACGGTCTGGAGCTGGCGATCGAAGCGGCGAGACAAGATGGCATCGATCCCGCGGAAGCGCTCGCGCAACCACCACCGGCGCCACCGGAGGTCGCGATGCGGCGGCGCGAGCTCGTGATGAAGCTTGTCGAGGCGATCCATCACGGCTGCGCGGCAATGGCCAGCGACGCTGCAAGGACCGCGATCGAGAGCAGCGTGATCCTCGGCATGAAGGTGTACGCGCTCCATGATGCACAGCCGCCGGACGTCGACTCCGATTTCTATCTCGCGGCGAACCTGATGGTGGTGATGAGAGTCGAGGCGGAGCTCCGCTCGGCACTGAATGCGATCGAGGTCCCCGAGCGCCAGCGTGACGAGATCGAGCGGCTGCGCAATGCACTGTGTCTCGTGCTCGCACCGCTGTGGGCCGCGGTGCCTTCCGACGTGATCGAGGAGATCGAGGCGATGAGCGCCGCCAAGCGGGCGCCATCTCCGTTCTGCGTGCGTTCGGCCTCGACATGACCGGCGGGGCGATGGCGTGGCGCGCGGTAGCGGTTCGCAACGCACGATCGGGCTAAAGCGATGGGTCGGCGGTGCCGTGAATCGTCACCGGCGCGCCGATGTTGCGCCGCCCGAAGCCGGTGCCGGATGACCCCTGCTGTGGTGGGAGGTCTCGACCCCACATTCGCCTCAACAGACCGGTTCTCCCCCAGCAACCAGTGGTGTTAGCGGTCGGCACGCGAGTTGCTCGCGTCGGGGTGCCACCAAAGGGAATCATTGATGAAAACGCGACTGCTACACGACCTGCAACATGTCTCGCGCCATGCGCTCTTGATCGCGAGCATGCTCGCCAGCGCGTGCGCCAGCGACGCCGATGAAACCGCGGCTGACGACCTGGGCGAGGTCACCGCCGAGGTCACCGTGGTCCTCAGCGACTGGAACTACATGGAGTGGGAGCCCCGCCTGTTCACCGGCACGGTCGGCTACCAGGGCGTGCGCCTTGGCCCTAACTCGGCGTCGATCACCAACACCGCCGAGCTCGGGCGCGCATCCTGGTACACACCGCTGACGCCCATCCAGCAGTGGTCGATTTACGACTTGTCGATGACGGTGAACGCCACGGCGTCGAGCGATGGCCGGGTCGATGTTCGTCTTTACGACGAGAACGGCGCGAGCCTGGGGCTACGGCAATTCTTCCTCGAACACGGCACATATTCGGGGAAGCAGCAGACGTTCTCGTTCATCACGCCCGCGGGCACGACTCATGCTCGGGTCTACTTCACCAACACCGGGAGCGGTTCGGTTTCGTTCGACGCCGCGACGCTGACCAGGATCGATGCCAGCACGCGAACGACGCAGCTGGTTGGCAACACGCGGTTCCTGTTCACGCCGCGCACGGATCTGGCCGACGCCGCACTGTCGTCGACGATCGCGAATCAGTATGGGAGCCGGGGCTATGTCCATTACCGGCGAACCGATCCTCGGTTCACCTATCCCAACAGCATCCCGCAGCCGAGCGAGGTCACGAACAAGCTGGAGACGTTCGCTACCCCCGGACAACACGCCGGCCTGTGGTTCACCACCTACGGCCTGAACACCGTCAACAACGTCCAGCTCTCGCTCAATGGCGACCTCGTCAACACCACCAACCCGAACGCGAAGATTTCGCAAACCAACGTCGCGCTCAAGATGGTCCGGTTCTGGCAACAGCGCTCGACGTGGACAACCACGAACTACTACGTGATCCCGGAGCTTCTCGAGGAGCTCTCGACGTTGGACGCGCCGATCAACATCGGCGCCGGAGCCAATCAGGGATTCTGGGTTCACGTCAAGGTCCCAACCGGCACGGCCCCCGGCACGTACGTCGGTCACCTCACGTTCAACCCGTCCAATAAGCCAACCAGCACCATCGATATCGAGATCGAGGTGTTGCCGTTCACGCTGGAGCAGCCGCCCGGCATCAACTGGCTGATGTATTCGGATCTGTCGGAGCGCTACGTTCGTGGGAAGCACACCGGAGGCGCGTACACCGAGCCCGAGCTCACGCGGTACCTCACGGAGATGAAGGAGTACGGGATCCGGGGGATCGTCGATTCCACATACAGCCGAGTTGGCGGACAGCTCACCTTCGATCGCGCCGGCAACATCGCCCGGGTGTTCAAGCTCGCCGGCATGCCCGGACCGCTGGTGGTTTCCGGCGGCGTGCAACACATGGCGGCCGAGCAAGTCGGCATCCCCGATCTCGCGTGGATGACGTACGACTCGCGCTTGGAGGGTGCCCAGCTCAAGGCAAAGTACGCACAGCTGATGCATGACATGGACACCATCATCCGCGACGAAGACGTGACCAGTTGGTACTACTACCTCACCGACGAGCCCTCCGAGCGCGAGAAGCTCGACCTCGCGATCTGGGAGGGCCAAAACGTGCCCCAAGACATCAAGACCGCAACGACGCTGTACCCGTACACGCAGCTCACCGAGCTGGCCCCATATCTCGATGCCGATATGAACGCGTTTCCAGCCATCTCGCCGAGCGACTCGTACCGGTACCGCAGCCTGATGGCGACGCACGGGGGCAGGTTCTGGTACCTCGGGGCCGGCACGTACAGCACGCAGGAAGGCGGCCTCATGCCCAACCGCTACCAGGCCGGTTTCATGTTCTACAAGTCCGGTGGCTCGGCCCACGTCAGCTGGACGTATCAGGATTACGAGGGAGATCCGTTCGATGATCTCGATACGGCCGGCGTCCAACCCAAGGACGCGTGCATCACGTACCCCGCACGAGCGATCTCTACGAGCCGAGCCAGCATCTCGACGCTGCAATTCGAAGGCATTCGCGAAGGCATCGATGACTACAAGTATCTGCACACGCTCAAGCGCTGGATGCAGCGCGCGAGGGACTCAGGTGTACCGGCGGCGATCACCGCGGCCAACGCCGCACAAGCGGAATACGACCAGCTGATGGCCAGCATGCCGTACGTGGCAAACTGGAGCGTCGGAGACTCGTACTTGCGCGCCGGCAACTTCTCGAATGCAGATGCGCAAGAAGTCCGGCGCAAGATGAAGGATCTGATCCTCGACCTGAAGAACGCGTGCCCTGGGTGCTAGCAGACGATCGCGTGGGGTTGGGGCGTCGGTAAAAGCGGCCTTGTCGCACCCGGCGCCCCTGTAACCATGCAGATGCCTTGCAGCGTTTCGGGGCTGTAATGTCCATGTGAGTGTTGCGTCGTCTGGACATGACCACGCAGCACGTCCATCACCACCATCGCCTCGCAGCTTCCACGGCATTCGATCTCGACGCGCTCTACGCCGCGAACAGTGGTCCGGTCCCGGACCGCATCCTCGATGCCGAGCCGCGCGAGATTCGCATGACACTTGAAGCCCGCGAGACCGCGTGGGCGGTGAGCTCGGACACGGCGGTGTCGGCGTGGGGGTACAACGGCATGGTTCCCGGTCCGATCCTGGTCGGCAATGTCGGCGACACACTGGTCGTACGGTTGATCAACCGCCTGCCCGAGCCGACGTCGATCCACTGGCACGGTCTGCGCCTCCCGTCGGCGATGGACGGTACCGAATCGGTGCAGCGCCTCGTCGAGCCCGGCGAGACCTTCGAGTACCGCTTCCTCCTGCCCGATGCGGGCACGTTCTGGTACCACTCGCACCACAACGAGACGATTCAGCTCGAGCGTGGGCTGTATGGTGCGCTGATCGTCCTCGGTGCGAACGAGCCGCAGTTCGACGCCGACCGCGTGCTCGTGCTCGACGACGTGAAGATCGATCGACGTGGTCGCATCGCGAAGCCCGCCCTGTTCGATCGCCACTCGGGTCGCGAAGGCAACGTGCTCGTGATCAATGGTCAGACGCAGCCGCACTACGAGATGGCGGCCGGGCAGACCGAACGCTGGCGCATCATCAACGCCGCGAGCTCGCGTTACGTTCGCCTGTCGCTCGGCGGCCGTCCTTTCAAGATCATCGGCAGCGATGGCGGTTTGCTGGAGTCGCCCGTCACGGTCACGGAGACGCTCATCACCCCCGGCGATCGCGTCGAGCTCGCCGTCGGTCCCTTCGAGGACGAAGGCGCGGAGATCGCGATCGAGTCGCTGCCGTATCGCCGCACCTCGATGAAGCGCCCGCATTATCAGAAGTGGGGGACGCTGCACGTCGGCGCGTTCAAGCCGTCGCGAACCACGCGCGTCGGACAGCTGACGACGATCGAACGACTGGTCCCCGACGGTCCGATTCAGCCGACGCGGACCGTTCGACTCGGTGCCCGCATGACGCTCCACGGACACGATTGGCTCATCAACGGCGAGCAGCATCACCGGTCGGAGCCGGTGAAGGCGGGCGAGCTCCAGGTCTGGGACATCGTCAACGAGACCGGCATGGATCATCCGTTCCACCTGCACGGCTTCTTCTTCCAGGTTGTGGCCGTCGACGGTGAACGAATGCGGCCGATCTCGTGGGAAGACACCGTCAACGTCGTCGCGAAGCAGACCGTCACGATCGCGTTCCGTGCCGACAACCGGCCCGGCGAGTGGATGTACCACTGCCACATCCTCGAGCATCACGCGGCAGGCATGATGGGTCACTTCGAGATCGTGGAGTGATCAGCTCCGCCGCTCGTGCGATGAGGCCGTCGCTGTCAACCGGCGACGGCGTTGTCGCGTTTCGGCCGGCGAGCAATCAGCTCGACGATCACCCGCCGCTGGAGCGATGATGACGAATCGGACGACAGCGCTCGCGCTCGATGTTCCGGTGCTGTTCTAGATCGCGCCGCCGGAGAAGAGCCCGGCGAGGGCGCAACACGAACGCGCACGCCCCCAGCTTGCGACCGGCGCACGCCGGGTTCGAACGCTGGCAACTGCACCCCCGTGCGTGCGTATGGAGGTCCGATCGCCCTAGCATCTCGGATCTCGTTACACCGTTCCTTGCGTCTCCCAAGCGAGCGAAACGAAAGGTGGAAGCTGGCGGAGCGGACGGGACTCGAACCCTAGTTTGGCGATCGAAATCAACCAACAAGATCGCGAACCTGCAATGACACCGATGGGTTGCCGAACTGGTGGTTCTCGTCTCGTCTCGCTTCGTCCCCCTACTTTTCGCGCTGTCTGGCAGCATCCAGGCAGCAGGTTGTCGTGCGGGAACCATCCCGTCCGGACCCGGGAGTCGCAGGTTTGCTGCCACGAACCGGACGGGACGATTTCCCGGGCCGGAAATCGTCCGCGATTTTTCTCGTGCTGCCAATTTGCTGCCACGTGTCCCCGCGCGGTTCACGGCTCGATATTCGTCCTCTTCGTCGCAGCGCCTTTGCCGGTCGCTTGGTATCGGTCGAGGCGATCGGCCGCAGTTATTCGAAGACTTCTAATAACTGGCGGTGCAGATGCCCGTGATCCGCCAGGCGTGTCGTCGATGCTAGTGCGCCTCGCGTTCGATCTCGGCCGTGAAGCTCGGTAGCTCATCAGCTTCGACCAAGCGCACGTCATGGTCGTTGAGGAGTCGCACGACGCGCTCCAGGAGCTGTTCATCATCGATGTCGGCGACCAGGATCAGCTTGCTCTTGCCGGCCGACGGATCCGGGTGCTTGGCGATTAGTAGGCCCTTCGAGCCGTAGTCGCTCGCTTCCTCCAGCGCGGTCTCCTGGCGCCCCGACAGCCCCACGGCCTTCACCAGATTGCGGGCGCCGTTCTGGAACGAGAAGTCTGCTTTGAGCGGCTCGTCGAGAATCGGCACGCTGATCTCGGGCCGCCGCTGGATTGGAACGTTCTTGCGCTGGAGCTGGCGAACGAGTGGCACGAGGTCTGGCTTGGGCGTGCGTCGCTCGCGTCGCTGAACTTCGGGGTCGGAGACCAAGCGGAGAAACAGCGCGATGACATCGTCATCCAAGTTCCTGACCACCATTGGGCGCGGCGAGGTCAGCTGAAGCTGCCCCGATTCCTGAGCGCGAAAAGTCGCAAGCGCTTCCGCGTCGGGCGCCACGTCCTTGAGCCGCTCGGCGAGCGCGGACTTCGCGAATCCGAGGCGGGTGTCGTCGTAGGCATATGCTCCGAACCGGTGCTTGACGTACTCGTTGCGCTCCGCCATGCGGACACGCATGCCGAGCCCGGACGCACCGACGATCACGCCGACATTCACGGCCTCGCCGCGCTCGATGTCGGGGACGAACTGCACGACGCTGTAGAATCCGGGTTTGTTCATGGGTCGCTCGCGGGTGATTGGCCCCACTTGCAGTCGGCGGCTAGCCAGGTCTCGATGTGGTCGGCGACATGCGTAGCACGTCGCTTCAGAAAGCCTGGGAGATCTTGACGTACCTGCCCATCGGGAATCCACTGTTTTGGCGTCCGGCGGACAACCTCGTCGAGGTCCGCGGTCTTGGCGAGATGGCGAAGGCGCTCGACGAAGGGTTTGAGGTCCTCTCGATCGATGTGGTTGCCGAACTCGGGGAACAACCCGTAGAGGACGCCCTCGCGTTCCCGATCGATGTTCAGGTTCAGCAAGGTGAGCTCCCGATCCTGGCGAATCGTGTGGGTATGGTCGATCGCCATCAGCCTGAATGCGCCGCGAGGCACTCCGTCCTCGCGGAGGAACACGTTGCGCAGGTTCTTGCGGGTCTCGCCGGCTCTCACGAAGTAACGGTCGGGGTTTCGGAGCCAGGTGTCGAGGACCACGAGGCCAACCACGTGTTCGGGGTTTTCTAGCGCGTCGAGTAACTCGCCCTTGCCGTCCCACGAGATGCCCTGCACCGCGCGCGTCGCGAAGCACGGGCCTCGCTGAGGGAGAAGACCGTGGTCAAGCTGCGTGCACAGCTCCGAGGGGAACTCGGGAATCGCGACGTCGAGCGCAGGGAGCCCGAGCAGCCGGGCCGCTTCGGTCCCGATGAGCTCGCACGCGAGAGCGCTCGGGCCTTCCGGGTTCCCGAGCACCTTGACGAAGGCGTGCTCGCCGTCGTCGAGCTCGCACTCGATCGGGCGTGTGCTTGTCGCGAGCACGCGGATGATGCGCCGCACTGTCGTCGGCTGCCACGCCGTCGTCGTGATGGTCGCACTCACGCACCCAACCCTATCTCGACCTTGTGGCGCTTGCCGCGCGACGTACGGAGAAACGAGTCGCTGAGATCTCCAAGCGGTTCCACGACCGCGACGATCCGCTGAATGTCATAGGGGCGGAGTACGCTTGGAGACGGTGGGCGTCTTCGATCTTCTTGGAGGGCAGCTGAGGTTCCCTCTCGCGAGTGGGGCAGCGGACGGTTTTCGCGAGGCACAGGTCGCAGCGGTACACGCGATCGTCGGCCACTTCTGGGATCAGCGAACGCCGGCCATCGTCGTCATGCCCACCGGCTCGGGAAAGACGGCCGTCATGCTTGCAGCCGCGATCGCGCTGCGGGCGAAGCGCGTGCTCGTAGTTGCGCCAAGTAGACTGCTTCGCGAGCAGCTCGTCGAGAAGTTCTCGGCCCTCGATCCTCTTCGCCCTCGCATCGGTGCACTCGATCCCGCGTCGCCGGTGCCGAGCGTCGTCGAGGTCAAGCACAAGCTAGCCACCAAGAGCGCGTGGAACGCGCTGCGTGCCGCGGACGTAGTCATCGGGACGCCGATGACGATGAGTCCGAAGTTGAGCGGCGTCGCGACGCCTCCTGACGATCTGTTCGACACCATCTTCTTCGATGAAGCTCATCACGTCCCCGCCCCGAGCTATGCGGCGCTCGCCGCTGCGTTTCCGAACGCGCGCCACGTGCTGTTCACCGCGACCCCGTTCCGAGGCGATGAAAGAACACTGCCGGGCGACTTGGTGTTCACCTACGAACTCGCTCGTGCTCGCGCGGACGGCGTCTTCGGCAAGCTCCGGTTCAGTCCCGTCGAACCGAAGCCGGGCCAGTTGGCGGACGAAGCGATCGCGCTCGCCGCAGCGGCGCAACTCGCTGCGGACAAGAAGGCTGGGCTCGCCCATCGACTCGTCGTCCGCACGTCCGGCATGGATCGCGCGAACGACCTGGCCAAGCTCTACAAGCGTGTCACCAAGCTCAACCTTCCGCGGGTGCACTCGGCGCTCAGCGCAAAGGTCGTCGGCAAGGCGATCGACGATCTCAAGGCCGGGGCGATCGACGGCGTCATCGCCGTGGACATGCTCGGCGAAGGGTTCGACCTCCCGAACCTGAAGATCGCCGCACTACACACGCCCCACAAGTCCCTCGCGATCACGCTCCAGTTCATCGGGCGCTTCGCGCGAACGACGGGCAAGAACTTGGGCGAAGCGACGTTCTTCGCGGTCGCCAACGAGGTTCAAGGCGAGGCTGAACGGCTGTTTGTTCCCGGTGCTGAGTGGAACGAGATCGTCGAGGATCTGAGTCAGCAGCGGATCAGCGACGAGAAGGAGGTACGTGAGGTCATCGCAGGGTTCGAGGTCGATGAGCAGCCGGGCGCGCCTCTCAGCGACGAGCGTATCAACGGGTTCATCTGGAGTCTGCGGCCCTTGTTCCACGCGAAGGTTTACGAGGTCTTCGGGACCCTCGATCTCGAGGCCGACCTGGAGCTGCCACGGGGATCGAATGTGCTCTTCACGCGCCGCAACTTGAAGGAGAACCTACTCGTCTGCGTCACCGAGCAGCGAACGCGCCTGCGTTGGTCGACGGATCGCAATTGGAGCGATCGAACGTTCGACCTGTTCGTGCTCATCTATGTCCCAGCAGGTCGGCATCTCTTCGTCTGCACGACGCGACGGCAGAACGCGGTCTACGACGCCCTCATCGACTCCGTTGCCAAGCGGCCGCATCGGCGACTCGCGCCGGGCGAGATCAACCGCGTGATCAAGGATCTTCAAAATGCGGAGTTCTTCGGGCTCGGGATGCGCAATCGCGCGGGCACTGGCGGCGCCGGCGCGGAGGCGTACCGAATCCTTGCTGGGCGATCGGCCGACAAGGCCCTTCGTGCACAGGACGCCACGCTCTACGATCAGGGACATGCATTCGTGCGCGGCACCGAAGCTGGCAGGTCGACGGTGATCGGCTTCAGCACCGGGTCGAAGGTATGGAGCAGCCAGTCCGGCCGGATCACAGAACTGCTCGGCTGGGCACGCGCCGTCTCCAAGAAGCTTCAGGACACGAACAAGGCGGCACCGAGGACGATGTTCGATAATCTCGGCGTCGCGAATCGCGTCGACACGTTTCCTCAGCCAGTGATCGCGGCCGAGATTCCGGTCGAAGCCTACTCGCGACCAACGGCTCACGTTCAAGTGGGCAACAAGTCGGTGTTGCTGCTCGACCTCAGCGCGAGCGTGGGCAATCAGACCAGCCACAGCGTCGACTTTGAGCTCTCCTTCGACGCGGTTCGGCTGCAATACACGCTCGATCTGCGTCGACAGAAGAAGCTGTCCGCGAGGAACCCAGCCGCAAGGTCCGCGGAGCTGACCGATGCCGCCGAACGCCATTCCGAATCGTTCCTCGACTTCCTGAACGAGCACTCTCCGATCCTCTACCTCTCGGACCTCTCCAGCGTTCAGGCCGAGCTGCTGAGTGCCGCACCTGTCGGCGATCGCGCCACAGTGATGGCTCAG